>NZ_WAAT01000022.1 GCF_008806375.1 Pseudotamlana haliotis
ACTCTATATAAAACCGTCACACCAAAGGTAGACACTTCAAAACAACTTGTTTACAATAAAAGTGTTACTAGTCGACTTTTTTAGGGTTTTAGCGAAAATTTTATGCTATTTTCTTCTGTTTGAATGGGGATTTATTATAAAGAAAGATGGTGCTTTCAGTTTTACAAAAAAATTGTATAAAGTGGTTTTTAGGTTCTGAATTTTAATAAACACGAACTGTTGTAACCTAAAATGTGCCATAAAAATTGGTTATTATTTTTTCCTGTTCACATAAAAAAAGCAAAGCATAGCTTTCGCTATGCTTTGTTGTTATCATCTGCAACGCATAATTTTAATTCATGCTGTTGCAGTTTTTTACCATCATGGATTTGATTTAAATCTAAATCGGGCTAAGCCAGAAAGAAGGTTCTGTGTGACTTATAAAAGCCCTTGTCCCATTATGCCAAGTCTAAGGAAAAGGCATTAGAATATTATAAAGCGCCTTTTTTAGTTACTACTGCACCCGTTTCTAAGGTTGTTTTAGCAATAAAAAGCGTGCTTAAAGAGCTTATAAATTCTAGTGCTTATTTTACTAAAAAAACTTACCAGCCTCAATAATTGAGTTGCCTACGCGCTTATATTTTACCTTTTTACCTTTGGCACAAAACATATACTCGGCTTTAGCTTTTTGTTCTTTAACCCATAACAGGATGACCTCACTGGTTTGGCACTCATAATCACTAGCCACTTTTTCCTTAACATGATCGATTGTAGCACGCCCCTTTTTAAGCTGTGCCTGGATCTTGCTATTAAGTTTTGGTTCTTCAAAGTCTGGGGCTATTTGGCAGCCTTCTTTATTTTTGTTTTCCGCAACAGCTGCCTCAATAGCGTTTTGTTCAGGTGCCGCGGTATCAATGTATTCCCAAGTAAAATCTGCTTTCAATAAAAGACGACGGCCATCATCTGTTTTTACAATATGGTTATCTTGAGCATAACCCATAAATGATATGGAAAGTAAAAGTATAAGTAAGTGATTTTTCATAAGATGTTGTAAATGAATTCAAAAATACAGAAATTAACTCAAAGGAAATCATGCCGTGTAATTTATGAGAATGCCTAAATTTAAAAGTATATTTACGGCATGTTTCCTGAAAAATTACATCGAAAATTAGAAAACCGCAAAGCTGAAAATGCTTTGAGGCAATTGGGTACGGGAAATCAATTGATAGATTTTTCATCAAATGATTATTTAGGGTTCTCTAAAAACGAAGAAATTTTTAAAGCCAGTCACGACTTTTTAAAAGCTCATGATATGTTTCAAAATGGCGCTACAGGTTCTCGCCTGCTTTCAGGAAATCATAAATTATACCCGATTATTGAAGCGCAGTTAGCGGCATTTCATAAAAGTGAATCGGCTTTAGTTTTTAATTCAGGCTACGATGCTAATATTGGCTTTTTTGCTAGCGTACCGCAACGTGGCGATGTGATTTTGTTTGATGAATACATACATGCTTCCATTCGAGATGGTATGACCATGAGCCATGCTAAATCGTACAAGTTTAAGCATAATGACTTAGCCGATTTGGAAAAGCAAATGGCACGTATTTTAGATGCTGTTTCAGACTTAGAACAAGAGCGCAAATCTATTTATGTGGTAACCGAATCTGTTTTTTCAATGGATGGCGATTCTCCAGATTTAAAAACAATAGCAGCAATTTGTAAAAAATACCAGGCTTTTTTAATCGTTGACGAAGCCCATGCTATTGGTGTTTTTGGAAATCATTATGAAGGATTAATTCAAGAACTGCATCTAGAAAACGCTGTTTTTGCTCGTATTATCACCTTTGGGAAAGCTATGGGATGCCACGGTGCTGCCGTTTTAGGCTGTAACGAGCTAAAGCAATATTTAGTGAATTTCTCGCGAAGCTTCATTTATACCACCGCTTTATCGCCACACAGTTTGGCAACTATTCATGCTGCTTATAAAGCATTGCAGGAAACTGAAAGCGGACAACAATTACAAGAAAACATTCAGTTTTTTAAGACTGAAATGATTGAAAATGAGCTTCAGAATATATTTATTGAAAGCGCATCGGCTATTCAGTGTTGTATTATTTCTGGAAATGATAAAGTTAAAAATATCGCAAAGTACATGCAGCATAAGGGGTTTGATGTGAAGCCAATTCTATCGCCTACTGTTTCAAAAGGAGAGGAGCGTCTGCGGTTTTGTTTGCATGCGCATAATTCGGTAGATGAGATTTCCGAAGTTTTAAAATGGCTGAGTCAAGCCTTAAAGGATGAGCGATAAGTTTAAAACCATAGCGCGTTTTCAGTATTCTACCGAAGCCCAAATTATAAAAGGGCGCTTGGAAGCTGAAGGCATTCAGGTTTTTTTATCTGATGCTTTAACTATAGATACCGATCCCTTAGTGAGTAATGCCATTGGTGGCGTTAAGTTAAAAGTGTTATCGGTTCAAGCCTTAGAAGCGCAGCATATTTTAGAGTCTATTAGTAAATATTCAGTTGATGATGAAGGCCGTACCGTTGTTTGTCCGAAATGCAAGAGTCAGAAGGTGGAACTCTTTTCTACAATTAAGGATGCTAAATCATTATTCTGGTTTATTTTTGGGGTTTTATTTAGCGCACTTCCCTTTTATATGAAACATAAATACAGATGTGAGACTTGTGCAGAAGAATTTAATATAAAATGAACACATACTTTATTACAGGCATATCCACCGAAGTTGGTAAAACCGTAGCTTCAGCCATTGTTACGGAAGCTTTGGAAGCCGATTATTGGAAACCCATCCAGGCGGGAGAATTAGATTATGGTGATACCCAAAAGGTGGAGCGTCTTATCTCAAATAAGAAGTCTAAGTTTCATCCCAATGCCTACGGACTCCAAACACCTATGAGTCCGCATGCGGCTGCCGATATTGATGGAATTCACATCGATATAAAGCAAGTAAAAGCTCCAAAAACTAATAACCATTTAGTTATTGAAGGTGCAGGAGGTTTATTGGTGCCACTTAATGATACCCACACGATTTTAGACCTCATTAAACCAAGCTACATAGTTATTGTGGTTTCTAGACATTACTTAGGAAGTATCAATCACACGCTATTAACGGTGAATTTATTGAAAGAAAAGGGTTTTGAGGTGGCTATTATTTTCAGTGGTCATGAACACCTAACTACTGAAACCATCATAAAAAAAATGACTGATGTACCAGTAATAGGGCGTATAGATGAAGAACCGTATTTCGATAAGAATGTGATTAAAGAATACGCCGATAAGTTTAAAGCAAATTTATAAACGGTTTATAAAATTTAAATTAAAAAAAGTATTTCGCTTTCGCGGAAATAGAAATATTTATGAGTTTACAAGAACGTGATAAAAAACACCTTTGGCATCCTTTAACCCAGCATAAAATTCATCCGGAATCTTTAGCAATTTCAAAAGCTAAAAATGCGGTGTTAACCGATGAAAATGGCAATGAATATATTGATGCCATCGCCTCGTGGTACACCTGTATGTACGGTCATTGCAACGATTATATTACCTCGAAAGTTTCAGAGCAAATGAAACGGGTTGACCAGGTTGTTTTTAGTGGTTTCACACATGAGCCTGCCATAAAATTATCAGAAGCTTTAATGGCTATTCTACCAGAGAATCAACAAAAGATTTTCTTTAGTGATAACGGATCTACTAGTGTTGAAATTGGTATAAAAATGGCCTTGCAATACCATTTTAATCGCGGTGAAAAACGCAACACTTTAATTGCTTTTGAAGATGGCTTTCACGGCGATACCTTTGGTGCTATGAGTGTGTCTGGACTTTCTGTTTATAACGGCCCTTTTGAAGAGTTTTTTCTTGATGTGAAGCGTATTCCAGTTCCAAATGGAGAGAATTTAGAATCGGTTTTAGCCCAGTTAGAAACTATAATCAAAGAAAATAAGGTGGCTGGTTTTGTTTACGAACCTTTGGTTCAAGGTGCGGCAGCCATGAAAATGCACGATTCACAAGGGTTAGATGCTATTTTAAAATACTGTAAAAGTCATGGAGTTATCACCGTTGCCGATGAAGTGATGACTGGTTTTGGTAAAACAGGAAAACATTTTGCGTCCCTGCACATGGATACCAAACCAGATGTGATGTGCCTGAGTAAAGCATTAACCGGTGGTTTACTGCCAATGGCCTTAACCACGTGTACGCAAGAAGTTTATGATGCTTTTTATAGCGATGATATTAGTAAAGGTTTGTTTCATGGGCATACCTATTCGGCAAACCCTTTAGCGTGTACTGCTGCTCTTTCTGGTATAGAATTACTACAATCGGAGGCTATTCAAAAGGACATAAAACGAGTTATGGCTTCGCATGAAGTCTTCGGAAGCCGCATTAAAAATCATCCTAAAGTAAAAAACATCAGGCAAATGGGGGTTATTTTTGCCTTCGATTTAGATATCGAAATGACACGTTACGGCAACCTTCGTGACAAGCTTTTTAAGTTTTTTATGGATAACGGAGTGTTTTTACGTCCGCTTGGTAACACCATTTACATTCAAGCGCCTTATGTGATTACGAATACCGAATTGGAAAAAGTATATGCCGTTATTGAAAAAGCGTTAGAAACCGTTTAATTTTTTAAGGAAATTAAACAGGCGGCCGCTTCTATCGCTAAGGCATAAATAGTACTTTTGCGGGCAATAGTATTTTAAAGCTCTCTAGTATAAATAAATAGTATGCAACAACCCATTTCAATTACAGCCATTTCGTCTATCTCTTCCTTAGGAAAAACACCCGATGCTATTTGGCAAAGTTACTTGAACAATACGCATTGTTTTACCCCTAAAAGCGTTTTAGATCAAACTTCGGCTGTGGCTGCCATTCCAGAAGCGGACAAGCAAGCTATTGAATTTTTAAAGGCCTCCGATCAAAAGTATAAATCACTAGATAATTCGGTTTTGTATGCGATTTACGCGTCTCGCGAAGCTGTAAAACAGGCTAACTGGAAGGCTTCCGATAACTTCGGAATTAATTTAGGGTCCTCTAGAGGGGCTACCGAACTGTTTGAAACCTATTACGATTCCTTTTTAAAAACGAATAAAGCAGAAACTTTAAGTTCACCAACCACCACTTTAGGAAATATTGCCTCTTGGGTGGCACACGATTTGCAAACCGAAGGACCAGAAATTAGTCATTCTATTACCTGTTCTACAGCTTTACATGCTATGCTAAATGGTGTAGCTTGGATAAATTCGGGTATGTGCAGTAAATTTTTAGTAGGTGGTAGTGAAGCGCCGTTAACGCCTTTTACTATTGCGCAAATGCAAGCCCTAAAAATATATGCACAACAAGAACCAGCTCAAGTAGATTTTCCTTGCCGTGCTTTCGATTTGGATAAAACCAAAAACACCATGGTGTTGGGTGAAGGGGCTTCGGTAGCCTGTTTGGAAGCCGGTATCCAAGATCATGCCTTGGCGATAATCAGCGGTTATGGCTATGCCACCGAAATTTTAAAACATAACATTTCTATTTCTAGTGATGCCAAGTGTTTTCAGAAATCGATGAAAATGGCTTTGGGTGATTTAAACCCTGACGCTGTTGATGTCATTGTGATGCATGCACCAGGAACCATAAAAGGGGATCTTTCAGAAGTGAAAGCTATTGAAAAAGTGTTCCCTAGCAAGCAACCGGCGCTAACGACCAACAAATGGAAAATCGGTCATACTTTTGGGGCATCTGGTGCCTTAAGTATAGAATTGGCCGTTTTGATGCTTCAAAAACAGGAGTTTATCGCTGTTCCGTTTGCGAAAACACAAAATCCGCCAGAAAAAATACAGCATATTCTTGTAAATGCAGTAGGCTTTGGTGGTAACGCGGTTTCTATTTTAATAAGCAAATCGTAAAACCATTCCCATATTATTAGTATTTTTGACCCAAAATTAAGCGTTGGCTATTATGAGTGAGATGAGACACAATTGGACCAAAGAAGAAATTTTAGAGATTTATAATAAACCTTTTATGGAATTGCTTTATGAAGCAGCAACGGTTCACCGTCTGCATCATGACCCTAATACCGTACAGGTTTCTACTTTATTATCTATAAAAACTGGCGGATGTTCAGAAGATTGTGGCTATTGTCCGCAAGCAGCTAGATACCACACTGATGTTGAAGGCAACGATTTAATGTCTGTACCACAAGTTAAAGCACAGGCATTACGAGCAAAAGAGGGCGGAAGTTCTCGTGTTTGTATGGGTGCTGCTTGGCGTAATGTTAAAGATGGTGAGGAGTTCGATCAGGTTTTAGAAATGGTAAGAACCATTAATAAATTGGACATGGAAGTGTGCTGTACCCTTGGTATGGTGACTGAAAACCAAGCCAAACGTTTAGCTGAAGCTGGTTTATATGCTTACAACCATAATTTAGATTCTTCGGAAGAATATTATAAAGAAGTGATTTCTACACGTGGTTATCAAGACCGTTTGGATACGATTGATAATGTGAGAAAAACCAATGTTACTGTTTGTAGTGGTGGTATTATTGGTATGGGAGAAAACATTGAAGACCGTGCAGGGATGCTTGTAGCACTTTCAACATTAAATCCGCAACCAGAATCGACACCAATTAACGCTTTAGTAGCTGTTGAAGGCACGCCTCTTGAAGATCAAGAACCTGTTTCTATTTGGGATATGGTTCGTATGGTAGCTACTACTAGAATTGTGATGCCAGAAACGCAAGTACGTTTAAGTGCGGGGCGTACACAAATGACGAGAGAAGGGCAGGCCATGTGTTTCTTTGCTGGAGCGAATTCTATTTTTGCTGGTGATAAATTATTAACCACACCAAATCCAGATGTGAACGAAGACATGAAAATGTTTGAACTTTTAGGGATGAAACCTCAAAAACCATTCACTAAAAAAGTGCAACCACAAACGGTTGAAGCACAAGATTCACAAATTGAAGCTTTAGGTGAAAAACCAAGATGGACGCGTCCAGAACATAAAATTGAACGTAATGAAGCGGCGAGAGCTTTGAGAAAACAGGATTAATCGATAAGGTTGATAATAGTTTTGTCAGGCTGAGCTTGTCGAAGCGTGAATGAGATCTTGTTATTTTATACAAAATTTCGACCGTGTTATGATTTCACGATAAGAGACCCTTCAGGTTTTAAAAACCTGAAGGGTCTGCAAAGCTTAAACCGATAATGATAATGTATTTTCTATTTCATCTGAACAAAAAATAATTCAAATTAAGAATGCGACATTATAAAATTAAATTGGTATAAAACCCAAGTTTGACGCCGTTCAAATTTGGGTTTTTTATGCTATGGAAATCGCCCCTTGAGGGGATTATAGGGGTGTTTTTAGCAGACTATACCTTCAATTAGTATTCTCAAACTATCAGGATCTAAATGAATCGCTTTTTGTAGTTCAGTCACTTTGCCATGTTCTATAAAAACATCAGGAATACCTAAAACTTTAATGGTGTTTTTATAATTGTGAAGCGCCATAAATTCTAAAATAGCAGATCCGAAACCTCCATTTATACCGTTGTCTTCAATGGTGATGATTGTTGTGTAACCTTTACAGATGTCATGCAATATTTTTTCATCTAGGGGTTTCACGAAACGCATATCGTAATGTGAAACATTTAGATTTTCAATGGCTTCAGAAACATTATAAGCCATATTTCCAATACTTAATATCGCTATGTTTTCACCTTGCTTGAGTTGTAAAGCTTCACCGATTTCAATTTTTGAAAAAGGCTGTTTCCAGTCTATGATTTTTCCGCGTCCGCGAGGATAACGAATCGCAATAGGATGGTCTAGCCCTAATTGCGCTGTGTACATGATATTACGTAATTCCATTTCGTTTCTCGGTGCAAATATGATGAGGTTGGGGATACATCGTAAATAGCTCAAGTCGTAAACACCATGGTGGGTTGCACCATCTTCGCCCACCAAACCAGCACGGTCTAAACAGAAAATTACCGGTAAATTTTGCAAGGCCACATCATGAATAATTTGATCGTATGCCCGTTGTAAAAATGTGGAGTAAATGTTACAAAAAGGGATTAACCCTTGTGTGGCCATTCCTGCGGCTAAAGTTACGGCGTGCTGCTCGGCAATACCCACATCGAAAGCACGATCGGGAAGGGCTTCCATCATATATTTTAAGGAACTACCTGTGGGCATGGCAGGTGTTATACCTACAATTTTTGGGTTGTTTTGAGCTAACTCAACAATGGTATGTCCAAATACATCTTGATATTTCGGTGCTTGTATTTCGGTTGATTTTACGGCTAAATCACCTGTTTTGGCATCAAATTTACCTGGTGCATGGTATTTTACCTGGTCTTTTTCAGCTTGTCTTAATCCTTTGCCTTTGGTGGTTATGATGTGTAAAAATTTAGGGCCTTCAACGGTTTTTAGTCGTTCCAATTCTGAAATCACCGCATCAATATCATGCCCATCTATAGGGCCTGAATAATCAAAATTTAAGGCTTCAAAGATGTTATCCTGTTTTTGTGTGCCTTTTTTAACGTTGGTTAAGTACATTTTTAAGGCCCCAACACTGGGGTCAATACCAATAGCATTATCATTTAAAATGACCAACAAATTAGCTTTAGAAACTCCTGCATGATTTAAACCTTCAAAAGCCATGCCTCCAGCAATACTGGCATCACCAATAACTGCAATGTGCTGTTTTTTTAAATCACCCTGAAGTCGTGAGGCAATTGCCATGCCTAAAGCTGCCGAAATTGAGGTTGAGGCGTGACCCACTCCAAAGGTGTCATAAGCGCTTTCTGCTCTATTTGGAAATCCGCTAATACCGCCTAATTGGCGATTGGTGTGAAAAACAGCTTTCCTCCCAGTTAATATTTTGTGTCCGTAAGCTTGATGCCCAACATCCCAGATCAATTGGTCTACTAGAGTGTTAAAAACGTAATGTAGGGCAATGGTGAGTTCTACAACGCCTAAACTGGCGCCTAAATGGCCTTCTTTTGTAGCGACAATGTTTATAATAAATTCACGTAACTCTTTGGCAAGTTGAGGTAGGTCTTTTTGGGATAAAAGATGAAGGTCTTTGGGTGTATGTATATTTTCTAATAGACTTTTTTTCACAAAGCAAAAGTACAAGAATGAAATTGTATTTTTGCAAATATGATAGAACCTTTTGATGATACTTATTTTATGAAAAAAGCCCTTCAGGAAGCAGAAACTGCTTATGAAAAGGGTGAAATTCCAGTGGGAGCTGTCATTGTTATTGATAACAAAGTGATTGCTCGTGGACATAATTTAACCGAAATGCTCAACGATGTGACGGCTCATGCCGAAATGCAAGCGATAACAGCAGCAGCTAATTTTTTAGGCGGCAAATATCTTCAAAATTGTACGCTTTATGTGACTTTAGAGCCTTGCCAAATGTGTGCTGGTGCTTTGTATTGGAGTCAGATTTCTAAGATTGTCTATGGGGCACGTGATTTAGAGCGTGGCTGTATTAATTTAAATACCAAATTGCATCCTAAAACCATTATTGAAGGTGGTGTGTTGGCGGAAGAAGCCAGCAACTTGATGAAACGCTTTTTTATTGAGCGTCGTCGGTTAAATTAGTTTTTGGTTGATGGATTTTGTGGGTTTACACATGGGCTAGATTTTTTAGACACAGATTTCACGGATTTCCACAGATTTTTTCGGAATACACCTTTGTGACACCATGCCTTTGCGAGATACTTTTTGCTACTCTGTGAATCTCTGTGAAACCTCTGTGTATCTCAGTGTCATAGCCAGAAAAACCTATTTTTCTCGCTTCTGAGTCTCACGCATTTTATCTAAATTCTCTTTGGTCAGCATATAGTCTTCTACTTTTTTGTCTTTCCAATGGATGTATGAAAATATGGGAAATACTATAAAAAATAAACCTGCTACCCCAAAACCAATGAGTTTTTCGGAGTAGTCGACATCTAAGGCAAAACCTAAAATAATACTAGTAAAAGCAGCTATAGTAAATAAGAGTAAGAGGTATTTCATAGAATTGACTTCGTGATGTGGGTTTAATTTAAGAATCAACTTGTAAGGCAATTAACTGGCGACGGTAAGCTGTTAATAACTTAGATTTTGAGATAAAACCATAGTAAACACCATTTTTCGTAACCGGTAAATTCCAAGCGCTACTGTCTTGAAACTTCTGCATGATGTCTGTCATTCTATCTTGGTCTAATACAATAACTGCGGGTGGTTTTTGCATCACGTGCGTGGCCATCACTTCGTGGTATAATGTACGGTCGAACATAATGGGGCGCAAATCATCTAATAAAATAATACCTTTGAGCCCTTTAGTTTCTTTATCGACTACGGGGAAAATATTTCGTTTTGATTTAATCACCGCTTTGTTTATCATTTGTTCTAAATCCATTTCTGGGTTGATAGGCACAAAATTAGTTTCAATCACTTTATTGATGTCCATAAGCGTTAAAACGGCATGATCTTTATCATGAGTAATCAGTTCACCTTTTCTTCCTAATTCCATGGTGTACACCGAATGCGGTTTGAAGTATTTTGTAATACCAAAGGAAATGGTTGAAGTGAGCATAAGCGGAATAAACAGTTCGTATCCACCGGTAAGTTCAGCAATTAAGAATATTGCGGTTAACGGTGCATGTAAAACACCGGCGAGTAAACCAGCCATACCGACTAAAGTGAAGTTACTTTCGGAAATAGCACGACTAAATAAACCACAATGGTTTACGATTTTCGACATGCAAAAGCCCATGATACTACCCATAAACAGTACAGGTGCAAAAATACCACCCACACCACCGGCACCAAAAGTTAGGGCACTGGCTACAATTTTAAAAACTAAAAGACCTATCAATAATAGTATAACATACCAAATGTTGTCTAAGTCTAGGTTGAATAAATTACCTTGTAAAGCCTTTCCGGGCGTGCCAAGAATGAGGTTATTAATTACATCAAAACCTTCACCGTATAATGGCGGAATTAAAAACACTAGAATCCCAATACCCACACCGCCAACCAGCAGTTTTTTGATTGGTGAGCCAAGCTTATCAAAAAGCTTATGAATGCGGTCGTAAACTTCGGTGAAATAAATAGAAACAAAGGCAGCAATAACACCTAGGAGCATATAGATAGGTGCATCAGAAATATAAAACTTATCTTCAATTCTAAAAGGTAGAATGACATCGTTTCCGAAGAAAAAATAAGAGGTTAGAATGGCTGAAAGCGATGCTAGTAATAGCGGTAACATAGAAGCAATAGTTAGGTCTAAACTAAACACTTCAATGGCAAAAATAATGGCTGCAATAGGCGCTTTAAAAATAGAACTCATGGCACCAGCAGCAGCACAGCCAATAAGCAGCGTTCTTGTGGTTTGATTCATGTGAAACATCCTAGAGATGTTTGAGCCCAGTGCAGCCCCTGTTGCTACGGTAGGGCCCTCTAGTCCAACAGAACCTCCAAAACCAACAGTGATGGGAGCCGTTAAAATAGACCCAAACATTTGGAAGCGTTTCATGATGCCTTTTCGCTTTGAAATAGCGAGTAAGGTGGATGGAATACCATGACTTACCTGATGACGAATCACATACTTCATGATTAAGTATACCAAAGTAAGCCCTAAAATTGGAAATAGAAAATAGAACGCGTGATGATATTGCTCAATCAGTTTGCCTTCTAATAAACTTTGAATATAGTGCGTAAGGTTTTTTAAAACTACTGCACCCATACCTGCCGCAAATCCAATGACTACGCTTAAAATATAAACAAACTGTTTATGGGAGATATGTTTCGCCCTCCAAATAAGGAAACGTTTAAACAGGGTTCTTTTTGGCATGATTAAATCTACAAAAAATCCTGCAAGTTGCAGGATTTTATATAATTATGATTTTAAACTTAGTTTTAAACTTAATTCGGTGAGTTGCTCATCATCAATAGGAGCAGGCGCATCTATCATGACATCACGGCCAGAATTGTTTTTTGGGAAAGCAATGAAATCCCGAATGGTTTCTTGTCCCCCCAAAATAGCCACCAATCGATCCAATCCAAAGGCTAAACCACCATGTGGCGGTGCACCGTATTGAAAAGCATCCATTAGGAAACCAAATTGTTCTTTAGCTTCTTCAGGCGTGAATCCTAAATAATCAAACATTAAGGATTGGGTTTCTTTATCGTGAATTCTTATTGAACCACCTCCAATTTCATTACCATTTAATACTAAATCGTAAGCATTGGCTTTTACCGCACCTGGATCTGTTTTTAGTAATTCTAACTGTCCTGGTTTTGGTGAGGTGAATGGGTGGTGCATGGCGTGGTAACGCTCGGTATCTTCATCCCATTCTAATAGCGGGAAATCCATAACCCATAATGGAGCGAACTCATCTGGTTTACGCAAGCCTAATTGTTCTGCTAATTCCATACGTAAGGCACTTAATTGAGCACGTACTTTGTTTTTATCACCTGAAAGAATACATACTAAGTCACCAGGCTTCGCATTTGTCGCTTCTGCCCATTTTGATAAATCCTCTTGATCGTAGAATTTATCTACTGAAGATTTAAACGAACCATCATCATTACAACGCGAGTAAACCATTCCTAAAGCGCCTACTTGCGGACGCTTAACCCATGATATTAATTTGTCAATTTCTTTTCTTGTGAAACTATTTCCGCCAGGAACAGCAATACCAACAACCAATTCAGCATTGTTGAAAACACCAAAATCTTTATGTTGTGCTACGGCGTTTAATTCGCCAAACTCCATACCAAAACGAATGTCTGGTTTATCGTTTCCGTATAAACGCATGGCATCGTCGTAAAGTATTCTTGGGAATTTTTCAACCTCAACACCATTCACTTCTTTAAGGAGGTGACGTGTTAGCCCTTCAAAAGCATTTAAAATATCTTCTTGGTCGATAAAAGCCATTTCACAGTCAATTTGTGTGAATTCTGGTTGTCTATCTGCACGTAAATCTTCATCTCTAAAACATTTTACAATCTGGAAATATCTATCCATACCACCAACCATAAGCAATTGCTTAAAGGTTTGTGGTGATTGCGGAAGTGCATAAAATTGCCCTTCGTTCATTCTAGATGGTACTACAAAATCACGAGCCCCTTCTGGAGTCGATTTGATTAAGTAAGGGGTTTCAACCTCTATAAACCCAGCGTTAGATAAGTAATTTCTAACCTCTTGAGTTACTTTATGACGGAAGATTAAACTGTTTTTTACAGGATTTCTACGAATGTCTAAGTAACGGTATTTCATTCTAATATCTTCACCACCATCGGTTTTGTCTTCGATAGTAAACGGTGGAAGCTTCGCTTCGTTAAGAATGTTTAATTTTGAAACTAAAAGCTCGATATCTCCAGTTGGAATATTAGCGTTTTTTGAAGCACGTTCAATAACGGTTCCTTTCACTTGAATAACAAACTCACGACCTAGGTTTTGAGCTTGTTCTATAAGTTCTTTAGAGGTTCTTTCTTCATCAAAAACCAATTGCGTAATACCGTAGCGGTCTCTTAAATCGACCCAAACAATAAAACCTTTATCTCTAGATTTTTGAACCCATCCAGCTAAAGTAACTTCTGTATTTATATGTGCGGCTCTTAATTCGCCGCAGTTATGACTTCTGTACATAATGAAAAATTGAGGTGCAAATTTAGTGAAGTTCTATCAATTATAATTTTAAAAACGGGGAATTTTCAGAGTTTCAGAGGTGAGAGGTTTCAAAGGCCCAGGGATTTAGAATTAAGGGTATCTACCGTCACCCTGAACTTGCTTCAGGGCTACATCGTAAAGTTATATTTATCATGTATTATTTAGGATGGGATGCTGAAACAAGTTCAGCATGACGCCATACGTGATCTATCAAATTGGTATTAAAAGATATCTATGAGTCTCAGTATAATGCTCTGCGGAACTCTGTGTAACAATTAACATCATACAAAAAAGAAAGCCTCAGTAATTAAACTGAAGCTCTCCTGCTATTAATCGAGTTAGTCACACAATTAAAAATGATTATGTCAATACTTTTTTAAGCCTCTAATTTTTCGGTAGCTCCAACACGTTCTTTAAATAGCCACATTTTAAAACGTGTGGTTAAGTAGAAAAATACAGGAACCACGATAAGCGTTAAGAAAGTAGCAATGAGTAATCCGTAGATTACGGTCCATGCTAATGGCCCCCAGAATACCACGTTATCACCACCCATATAGATGTTGGCATCAAAATCACTAACCAAAGTAAAGAAGTTAATGTTTAAACCTATAGCTAGTGGGATAAGACCTAAAATGGTTGTAATCGCGGTTAGTAATACCGGACGTAAACGTGCTTTACCTGCACGAACAATACATTCGTATAAATCATTAAGAGGTAAATAGGCGTCATCATCTAAATCTAAGGCGTTTTTTCTTCTATCGATAAGCAATTGGGCGTAATCGAGCAGTACCACCCCGTTATTTACAACAATACCGGCGAGTGAAATAATACCCATCATGGTCATCATAATCACGAAGGCATCACCTGTGATGACCAATCCACCAAATACACCAATAAAACTTAAGAAAATCGCTAACATGATGATTCCTGGTCGTGAAACCGAATTAAATTGGAAAATCAGAATGAAAAAGATAAGACCTAAACCTGTGAAAAAGGCACCCATTAAAAAGGCCATTTGCTTATTTTGCTCTTCAATTTGTCCGGTGTAATCAATTTTAACTTCTGAAGGTAAATCTTCAAAGGTTTTCATTTCTCTTTGAATTTGTCCTACAATGGCAGCCGCATCTGTATAACCTGGAGATAAAGCTGAATACACGGTTACCACACGTCGGGTATCTTTGTGTTTAATAGCGTTATATCCAGAGGTATTGTTTTGTTTGGCTACTGCCGAAACCGGAATTTCTTTAATCTTACCGGTGTTATCTCTAAAGGTAATTTTCTGATTAAAAATAGCACTAGTATTATATCTATTCTCTTCGTTAAAACGCACGTAGATATCAAAATCGTCGCCATCTTCTTTATATACTCCAGCTTTACTACCAAAGATAGAGTTACGTAGTTGGTTTCCAACTTGGCTGGCGCTTACGCCCAATTCACCAGATTTGGCACGGTCAACTTCAACCATCATAACTGGTTTATCTTTGTTAACGTCAATTTTTAATTCATCAATACCAGCGATATTTTTCTCGTTGATGAAGTCACGCATGTTTTCGGCAACATGAATAAGCTGCGCATAGTCGTCACCTTCAATTTCAATGTTGATTGGTGAACCAGCTGGCGGACCGTTTTGGTCTTTTTCAACTGAAATGAGAACCCCAGGGTAGATACCCACTAGGGCTTTTTGTACTTTCTGACGTAGCAATTCACTATCGGCACCTCTACGGTATTTGAATTCACGCATAGAAGCCGTGATTTTTGCTTTATGAGGCATTTCGGCAGCTGAACCCCCATCGGTTTGTGGATTTCCGGCACCTTCACCAACTTGAGAAACGGCACTTTCAACTAGAAAGTTGTAATCACCATCTTTGTATTCTTCGTCGTCTAAAACGTCATAAACACGATCTTCAATTTCTTTGGTAATGGCATTGGTTTTTTCAATATCAGTGCCTTCTGGATATTCGATATAGACAATAATTTGATTGGGTTTATTGTCTGGGAAAAATTCCACTTTCGTTCGTTGAGAAGCTAAAGAAGCACCAAAAGCGACGAATGCGATGATTAATAACACAAAGGTTGTGATGGTAATAAAAGCAGGCCATTTTTTACTTAAAGCACGACGAAGCTCACGTTCGTATAAGTTCTCTAGTACTACTAAAGTTTTGGTTTGGAATCTGTTTGCCATATTTCTTAAAAGCAATCTGTAAACCCAAAGCATGATAGCCGTAAAAATCATAAGTCCGCCTAAACCTCTATAGGCACCGCCAAAGAGTAGAATCAGGAGACCAATAACTGAAACAATACTGGTTATGATAACGATATTCTTTAAAGGCATGTCTTTGTCTTCGGTGGTCATAAATTTTGAAACCAATACCGAATTGAAGAAAATAGCAACAATTAACGAGGATCCCAGTACCGTAGATAAGGTGATAGGAAGCAGCATCATAAATTGCCCCATAACACCTGGCCAAAGCCCAAGTGGAATAAAGGCTGCTACGGTAGTCGCTGTAGAAATAATAATAGGGTAAGCGATTTCACCAATACCGACTTTAGCGGCTTCTTTTCGGGTCATGCCTTCTTCGTCCATTAAACGATATACATTTTCAACAACCACAATACCGTTATCTACAAGCATTCCTAGACCCATGATGAGTCCGAATAAAATCATCGTATTTAGGGTGTAGCCCAATAGGTTTAAGATCATTAAGGACATAAACATCGACATCGGGATCGCGAAACCTACGAAAAGGGCATTTTTAAATCCTAAGAAGAACATCAATACGGTAACCACTAATATGATACCGAAAATGATATTGTTTACCAGGTCATCTACCTGCCCAATAGTTACCGACGATTGATCGTTGGCAATGGTCACTTCTAAATCTGGAGGAAACACATTTTCTTTGGTGTCTGTTACAATGTCTCGAATTTGCTCAGCAGCATCAACCATGTTTTTACCCGCACGTTTTTTAACGTCTAGCATCACCACGCGGTGACCAAACTCACGAGCGTAAGTGGTTCTGTCTTTTTCTTTAAAAGATACTTTAGCAATATCTTTTAAATAGATGGGGTTGCTGTTTTCAGATTTAATAACGAAATTATTAAGTTCTGCAGGGTCTTCAACTTCTCCAAGGATTCTTATAGTACGACGTTGTCCACTTGAAATTAAATTACCAGCCGACATAGTAACATTCCCACCTTGAATGGCGCCAATTACATCATTAAAACTTACTTGGGCAGCCATCATTTGGTAGATGTCTACAGCCACTTCAACTTCTTTTTCTTGAGCACCACGAATATCTACCTGTTTGATTTCTTGAAGGTCTTCAATTTCATCTTGAAGGTATTCGCCAAAATCTTTTAATTTTTCAACAGGATAATCCCCTGAAATATTAATATTAAGAATAGGCATTTCTTCCGACAGGTTTAAGTCGAAAGCATTGGGCTCTACTTTGGCGTCGTTAAAGGTCGGCCAGTCTTCACTAGCGGTTTCAGAATCTATTTCATCTTTTACCTTTTGTTTGGCGGCTTCAACCGTAATATTTTCATCAAATTCTACAATAATCATAGAATAATCTTCTTGAGAGGTCGATGTGATTTCAATCACATTACTTATGGTTTTCAACTTGTCTTCAAGCGGATCGGTGATGAGCTTTTCAATATCCTCGGCAGTATTTCCTGGGTAAAGTGAGCTTACATAGATTTTAGTTTCTTTAACCTCAGGGAAATTTTCACGAGGCATGTCGTAAAAAGCAGAGATTCCCAAATAGAAAATCACGGCCATGATCACGTAAATCGTGGTTTTGTTATTAATAGCCCACGACGACATTCCAAATTCTTTGTCGATGTACTTTTTCTTTTTTGTCATGATTATGGCTTAATATTTAATAACTTTTACCTTTTGTCCGTCTCTTACACTACGGGCACCTTCGTTAATGATTTCAACACTATCATCAATACCGCTTAATACTTCAATAATATCACCTTGGGTTTTACCTGTGGTAATGATAACACGTTCAGCAACAGCTTCAGAGTCGTTGTTTTTATTTTTAACGACGTAAATGTATTGTTCGCCTTTCGCATTTTCAGAAATGATGCTTAAAGGAATTAATACAGCGTTCTCACTAGAATAATCGTTTATTTTAAGTTTTGCGGTTAAGTTTGGTTTAATGTTTTTGTCTTCATTAGGTACCGGAATTTCAACTTTAAAAGTACGGTTCGCAGGATTAATAAAATTACTTGCTTGACGGACCTCTGTGTTTAAAGAAGTGCCTAAAATTGGAAATTCAACAATTACTTTTTTGCCTTTGTAAATATCGGTAATGTAGTTTTCTGGAACTTCGGTTTCAATAAACATATTGTTAAGGTTAACAATACGAATTAACTGAGATTGTCCAGGCATGACTACACTTCCTTGGTCGGTAATGATATCATCAATCACCCCAGAAAATGGTGCTGTAATGTTTGTTTTAGACAATTGTGATTTTAATTGATTTACCGATTGTTCTTGAGCTTCATAGTTTGATTTGGCTTGAAGGAATTGAATTTCACTACCTATTTTTTGATCCCAAAGGCGCTTTTGGCGCTCGTAAGTCGTTTTAGCCAAAGCCAGTTGAATTTTCATTTGAGAAACTTGTTGCTCTAAACCGCCATCATCAATTTTGGCCAAAGTCTGACCTTTAGATACTTTTTGACCTTCTTTAACGTACACTCTTTCAAGAATACCAGAAGATTCAGGGTAGATGACAATGTTTTGCTTGGTTTGAACACTACCCTGTAATTCTAAATAGTGTACAAAATTTTCGGTTTTAGCTTTAACAGTTGTTACTAAAGGTAATTTTTTTGTATCGTCTAATTCTTCAATTTTCTCATCAATTAACTTGATTTGATCACTTAATTGAATTTTTTGGTTTTCTAATTCAGTTCGTTTAGTACGAATGCTTTCTAAGTTTCCTTCGGCTAAAATCTGTTCAACAGATTGTTCTTTACCTCCGCAGGAAATTAAAAGGAAAGAAAAGGCGGCGATTGTGTAAATATATTTCATGTCGTGATGTTTAGTAATTTTGAGTGTTTAAAATGGCGTCTAATTCTGCTTTTTTATTGATAATATCAATCATGGCTTGTAAATATTCTTGTTGAGCCACATAGAGTTGTGATTGCGCTTGACGTAAGTCGAAACTAGAAGCAATACCCTCAAAGAATTTGGTTTCGTTTTTACGTTCTATACGTTGGGCTAAATCTAAGTTTTGTTTTTTATTAGAGTAGTCTTCAATAGCAAACTGATATTCACTTTTAGCTGTTGCAATTTGAAGTTTTAGTTGTTGTTCGGTGTCCACTAAAGTTTCATTCGCTTTTTCTAAATCAATACGGGCTTGTTGTGTGGCTGCCGAACGGCCTAAGGAACTAAAAATAGGAATGTTTAAGCTCACACCAAATAGTGATGAGGCATACCATTTTTGATCACTTTTCAGGAAATCGAAATCTTCACCAAAAGCACTGTAACCACCGTTAACAAAGGCGCTTAGTGTTGGCATGCCTTGACTCATGGCTAATTTGACCATAAGGTCTTTGCTTTCTACTTCATTTTCAGCAATGAGGTAGTCAATGGTGTTCTCTACACTATCATCGGCAGCTAAGGCCTCCAAAGAGGTGTATTGTAAACTCAGCATTTCAAGATTATCTGTAAGCCTGGTAGGGGTGTTTAAGTCAATACCCAAGGTGATGTTCAACATTTGGTATGAGAGCAGGTTTAAACGTTTCACGTTGTTGAGGTCACTAATTAAACTTGATAATGAGATTTTTATCTGTTCTAAACTTTCTTCTTCTTCTAAACCATTATCAAAGGTTTTTTGAATTTCGTGTAAGTTAGATTCTAAAATTTTGCGATTACTTTTTAAGATTTTTAAACTTTCTTCAGTTAAAAGCACATTGCCGTAGGCGTTAATTACCGCTTTTCTAACTTCTAAGTCTGTTTTGATTTTTGCGTTTTCAGAAATCTCTAAATAAACTTTAGAAGCTTGTAAACCTACAAGGTATGAACCATCAAAGATCAATTGACTTAAAGTAGCTGTGGCTCCAATATTTTGTTTTGGACTAAATTCTACTGGTACAAATTCACCAGGCGTGCCGCCAGTAATTTCTGCAGGTAATAAGGACACCTGTTGTTTTAACCAGTTTTGGTAATCTACGGCCGCATTAATTTGTGGTAAACCTGTGGCTGTGGCTTCCCATTTTTCTTTTTCAGCCATTTCAATGTCTCTAGCTGCGTTTTTTACCGCCCTATTGTGTTCTAAAGCGAAGTCTATGGCTTCTTGCAAGCTAAATGCTATTGGAGTTTCTTGGGCAAAGGCCATAAAACTCAGGCATAAACTAAATAGTGTAATCAGTTTGATTTTCATTATCTACTATTAATTATGGTGTTTTTTATTGATGAAATCGACGCCTAGTGGGGTGCATATACCTCTTAAGTGGTATTCTAGGTAATTGTCTAATAATTGTTTTAAGGTAAATTGTGCTGAAGGAAAAATATCGTCGTCTTTAAGGGCTCCCATCGAACTGAAATAGATTCTAGAAATAAAATCTACATCTATATCTTGACGGTATAAGCCCGCGGTAATGCCTCGGTTTAAATTATCACTCACGCATTCTTGCATCACTTCAAATTGCTTTTGTCTAAGCAAGTCATGAATTTGTGGATAGTATTTTTTCAATTGAAATTCAGGCGATTCCTTTTGGTTGCTCATATAGGTTGTAATAAACTCTTTAATTTTAATAAGTTCTTCAACCGGGTTGGCTTTCATTTTAAAAATACAATCAATAGATTCTGATATACAATCAAACTTATAAATGGCCGTAGCTTCTATGAGCTTGGTCTTGGTATCAAAATAGGTATAAATTGTTTTTTTTGAAATACCCATTTCATTGGCAATATCGTCCATGGTTACGCTCTTAAACCCTAGGTTTGAAAACAACTCAGACGAGGTTTCTATAATTTTATCTTTCATAGGTATTAAAATCGCTGCAAATATAGCTACGGAAACTTTAAAAACAAAAAAAGTTTCCAAAGTTTTAATGATTATTTAACACTAAATTTAATGTGATGTTTTTTCATGTGATGAATTGGTTTATTTTTGCTTGATGCTTTCCATAGAAAAATACCAAGAGGAATTTGTACAATTCCTAGAAGAATATACCATTGTTAAAGAACCAAAAGGACTTTACGAGCCTATAGATTATATTTTAAACCTAGGCGGAAAACGCTTGAGGCCTGTACTGACTTTAATGACGGCTCATATTTTTAGTTCGGATTATAAAAAGGCTTTAAATGCGGCCTTAAGTATTGAAGTGTTTCATAACTTTTCTTTGGTTCATGATGATATTATGGATGATGCGCCACTGCGTAGAGGTCAAGAAACGGTTCATGAAAAATGGGATATCAATACGGGTATTCTTTCTGGAGATGCCATGTTAATTATGGCTTACCAGCTTTTTGAAAGTTATGAAGCTGATGTATTTCAAGCTTTAGCTAAGTTGTTTAGTAAAACGGCTTTAGAAGTTTGTGAAGGTCAGCAGTATGATATCGATTTTGAAACTAGAAACGATGTGACCATTGCCGAGTATTTAAAAATGATTGAATACAAAACAGCGGTATTGGTTGGCGCAGCGATGAACATGGGTGCTATTGTTGCTGGTGCTTCAGAAAAGGACCAGCAGGGTATTTATGACTTCGGAAGGTATTTAGGTATTGCATTTCAGCTTCAAGATGATTATTTAGATGCTTTTGGTGATCCTAAAACTTTCGGAAAACAGGTTGGAGGTGATATTATTGAAAATAAAAAGACCTATTTATATCTGAAGGCTTTAGAATTTTCGGAAGCTTCAGAAAAAACAGCATTAGAAACCTTATTTACGTCAACACCCGACGATGCGACGTCTAAAATTGAACGTGCTAAAGGCATATTCCGAGCTTCAGGTTCCGCGGAAGCGACAAAAAGTGCCATATTGGAATATACCAACAAGGCTTTTGAAGTTTTAGAGGGTTTAAATATCACGGAAGACAAAAAAGACTTGCTTAAAGAATTTGGTTCTAATTTAATGAACAGAACGGTATAATGCAGTTGCCTACTAATTTTGATGATTTAATTGCTGAAGCTAATACTTTGGAGCTGTATCAAAAGCTCATACAGCAATTGAATAAGGATTTTCTTCTTGCAAATATCGATTTAGATTTTCATGAAGATATTCTACCGAGCAGTTTAAAACTGATGCTTCACGAAACCGTTTATAAGCTCATACAGGAGAAATTCGCCGAATATTTGAACTTACTTTATATTGTTGATGTTTCTGAAAGCCAAGTCAAAGCGCTTGATGGCGAAGATACCGTTCAGCTTGCAGAAGACGTGGCGTTTTTAATTTTGAAACGTGAATGGCAAAAGGTGTGGTATAAGAATCATTATTGATTGTTTTTTATTGACCATTGACCATTGACCATTGACCGATGACCGATGACGGAAGACTAGTGTGACGTTGAAATTTTCTACTGAAAACGGTCTTCGAGCGGAGTCGAGAAGTTAAGTAGAATAGAATCGGAATAATACAATTATACAGGGATTCACGGATTTACTACCAATACTTAGGGCGTATTTTTTGACTCAGATTACTCTGGTTTTTAAACTATTTAGTTGACGTCTTTACGTCATAATGAGATATTTTTTGCTTTTTAGAAAGGTTCTCGACTCCGCTCGAACACCGGTTTTACTGGTGTTTCGTGACGGTCTTCGAGCGGAGTCGAGAAGTTAAGTAGAATAAAATTGGAATAATACAATTATACAGGGATTCACGGATTTACTACCGAAACTTAGAGCGTATTTTTTGACTCAGATTACTCTGGTTTTTACAGGTTTTTAAACTATTTAGTGGATGTCTTTACGCCATAACGAGATATTTTTTGCTTTTTAGAAAGGTTCTCGACTCCGCTTGAACACCGGTTTTATTGGTGTTTCGTGACGGTCTTCGAGCGGAGTCGAGAAGGTACATAAACTGTTTTTTTGGTTACTTTTAAATCTTAATAAGGATAATTTTATCCGAATTAAAAAATAATACTTACCTTTGTCGAGTAATCAATTAGAATATGTTTTCAAAAGCTTGTGAATATGGTATCAAAGCAGCGATTTTTATCGCTACCCAGTCTTACGAAGGTAAGCGCGTGGGGCCAAAAGCTATTGCAAAAGAAATTGATTCGCCGCAGGCTTTTACAGCCAAAATATTACAGGCTTTAGTAAAAGAAGGAGTGGTTACTTCGGTAAAAGGGGCTTACGGTGGTTTTGAAATTGACCGCGGACTTTTAAGTCAGATTAAATTAGCTGCCGTGGTGAATGCCATAGACGGCGATCATATTTACAAAGGTTGTGGCTTAGGATTACATACTTGTGATGCTAATCAGCCGTGTCCAGTACACAACAAGTTTGAAGTGATTAGAAATGATTTAAAAAATATGTTAGAACAGACAAGCTTAGAAGAGTTGGCGCTTGGTGTAAAATCTGGAGCCGCCTTTTTAAGAGTCTAAAAAAATTTGAATATAAATAGGATAAATTTGTCCGAAATAAGCAATATTATGGAAGTATTAAATAACAATGCTCAAAAAGAAGTTGGGCAATTCGTAGCAGAAGATTTTAGAACAGCCGCTGTATTTAGTAATTACGGTATCGATTTTTGTTGTAGAGGAAACCGTTCGGTAGAAGAGGTGTGCGAGAAAAACAATATTGACACTAATGAGCTATTAGATAAATTAGAAGCCGTGATTAGTGTTAATAATGGCGAAACTATAGATTATAAATCATGGCCTTTAGATTTATTGGCTGATTATATAGAGAAAAAACACCACCGTTATGTCGAGGAAAAAATTCCGGTTTTACGTCAGTTTTTAGCCAAATTATGTCGTGTACACGGTGAAAGACATCCAGAATTGTTAGAAATTAATGATTTATTCACCGCATCAGCAGGGGAATTGGCTGCACATTTAAAGAAAGAAGAGCTTATTCTTTTTCCGTTTGTAAAGAAAATGGTAGGTGCGACTATAAGTCAAGGTGCTGTTGAGGCTCCACATTTTGGAACCGTTGAAAACCCAATTGCCATGATGATGGAAGAGCACGATAATGAAGGCGTGCGTTTTAGAAAAATTGCCGAGTTAACCAATAACTACAATCCGCCAGCAGATGCTTGTAACACCTTTAGAGTGACTTACGCCATGTTAGAGGAGTTTGAACAGGATTTACATAAGCACATTCACCTGGAGAATAATATTTTATTCCCTCAGGCTATAAAATTAGAGAAGCAGTTCCACTAGCCAACTAAGCTATTAATTGCAACCCTGAACCCAGAAGATTGAGAGAGCTTTTGGGTTTTTTTGAAAATGACTGAATATATAATGACTAATCAGTTTTTTGCTTAACAAGCTCAGTTATAGTTGTTGTGAAAGGTTTTGCTGAAGCATTTCCGGACTTGTAATTTATGAGTTTTCTAAAATCCCATTTTCTATTTCCGAATTCTGAAGGGTCAATCTTTTCTATTTGAATGACTAGATAATGTTTATCATACTCAGAGGGTTTCGTAGCTTTAGGATATCCTTTTTTTTCTAAGTTTAATCTAGAATAAACTTGCGGACCTTTGCTTATAATCCGCCATAAATCACTAGATGATTTATCTCCATGAGTATGTAATAATAAGAACTTTGAAGAAACCGTATCTTTGTCTAAAACTAATGAGCCGTTACTAGGCCCCATTCTAAAATTATATTTTCCTTTTTTTGCTATCCAATCGTATTGCATTTCGCTATTATAAAAACCGACTAAAACATGGGTGTCATCAGGAATTAATTTTATCATTTCAGCTTTGTCGAGGTACTCAGGAATTGGCTCTAAAAGCTCGTTAGGCGTATTGTTTTTATAGATTTTATAACTTTTATGTGCAATATTTTCACGCTGCGAAGCCGTGTTTAAAAAGTGTTTTAAAACTTCTTTGATAAAATTTTCTAGGTGTATAGTTTCGTTAGCGTTTTCAGTGGGTTTGATTGGGAATGCACCTAATCCTGGTAATACTTCATGAAAACCACGTATGGGTTTGTTGGTTTCTCCGGGATATAAAACATACGCGCCACTTGTTCGTCTAATAGCATCTTTATAAGCATGCATTTTCAATAAATCTGCGTTTTTATAAATACCTTTTAAATTTTCTTTTTTCTCTTTATTTAATGTGTCTTCGGATTTATCTTCTCCTAAAATTTGATTAATATTTGCTACTTTGTATTTAGCATCAAAATGAATATGCACAATGTGGTCTGTAGCTTCAGCTTCTTTTTCTTCTAGGTTCGTTGGCCAAATGGATAAGGTGTAATCTGGTCTTAACGTTGTTGTCCAGCTTCCTGTTTTTGAAATATCATAAGTACCACCAATAAAGCTTCTATTATAATTAAACCTGATATTTAGATGTCTATTTGCCTTGTAATACGCACCACTCAAAGCTGTTACTTTTCCCTGCTTTAGTTGCAAGCTTAACTTATCATTGGATGGAACAATTAACCGTTCTAGTTCTTTAGGTTCAATTTCAAAAATATTCTTTAAAACATCTAACAGTTTAAAAAACAACCAATATTCGTATAGAGTGGCAATGTCCTTTTTACCACCACTATAAACATCATCTCCACCGTTCCATATTAGCTTAGCAGCCAAATCAAATTTTAACCACACTTTTAAAATTTCACGATAACCTTCTTTTTTTTGAAGCGTAGGGCTATTTAACTTTAAGGTAGTTGGTCTGGATACTTCTTTAAATAAATCATGTTGCAAATGTGTTTCTAATTTTTCTGAAACAATATCTGCCTCTCCTTGAAGCCTCGTACCTGCATTTGGATGATTTCCAATATTCATACAAAATTTCAAAAACGTTTCTAATGCATGTTTTATAAAGCGATTCTCAGAAGTATCTACACTTTCAAATTTTCTGTAAGATTGTATTTTGGTTGCTACCGATTTAATACCTTTTTGATATAAAGGATGCGTGCCTGTGAGTTTTAAACGGTTATCAGAATTTATTAGTGACCTTAATTCTGAATTTTTAAAACGTTTTATTTTTCGTGCATCTGTAAGTTCTGCTTCTTCTGTCCAATTTGTTGTAGGACTTGTAACTATACGCTGTACAGCATCATCAAACTCTTCAGAGTTTATTATAGAGCTAATAAAAGCAAAGCGTTGGTATAAGGTTTTGTTATCTGCGTTAAAGTCGGTTTCAAAAGAATGAGTTACCGGTGAGTTGGCTTGAATGATTAAATCTGTACATTTTGATGTAATATCGTTTAACATGTACTGATAATCTTTCCTATAGCTTGTTTTTTTAGATTGTACCTCTAATTGTAAATCCCATCTTTTGTCAGGTTGTTCCGTACTTAAAATTTGTAATGTTAATGTACCAACAAAAATGTTTGGTGCTATAACTCCAATATATTCTTTTCTTTTTCTGTTTTTTACAATATTGCTTTGGTCACTACAAAATAGGCGATAGTGTTTTGCAATGTTTTCTTTTTTATGTGAGAATTCAAAATCATAAAAACAACCTTCTTTTAATTGATAAACAGGTTCGTGTTCATAAAAATTTGTGGTATCAACTTCTATGTCGCCTTTTTTTTGAGCATCGACACATAAGTATAAACCATCTTTTATATAAGATAAATCTATTTCTATGGATTGTTTTTTTTCCATCTATTAAGCTTCTGCGTAGCTCGCAAAACCATTATCCAAGGCACCTTTATACATTCTTGTTATTTTTTCTAATGATAAAGGATATAAAACGTCTTCATTCCCTTTAAAAACTAAGGTTTCTTTATTATTTAAAAAGTTTTTTGAAACATCTGTTTTTTGTTTAACGCAAAAGGACGCCAACACTTCTAAAATAGGGCATAGCTTACGTCTAGAACCATGTAATTTTGGTAATAACTTTTGCATAATGGCAATGTCTATTTTTGTGTCTTCTGTAATAACGCTATCTAAAACAGTTAATTGGTTGTAAAGTTTGTGTATTTCTGTTGCCGTTCGATAGCCAAACTCAGCTCCCGTTTTCTTTAGTTCTTCAAAAAACAAAATTAATTTTTCGTTTAATTTATTGGTGGCTATAGTCTCAAATTCTTTGTTAGACGAAATTTTAATAAAGTCTTTTCCCATTGAAGCACCACTAAAATTCAGATTTGAAAAATCTATTTCTTTAGGTGTCTTTAAAAAATCTTCAATATCATCTTTGTCGACCCTAAACTCTATAACATTAGCCCTGTCTAATACTTTAGGGCTAAACATATAAGTGGTTTCATCTATATTAACAGTACCAATAATAAATAAGTTTTTTGGCCAATCTAGTTGTGAAGGAACATTGTTTTTATAAGTTTCGGTACTGTGTAACCTAAGTTTGTCTTTAGATTCCATAATACTTAAAAAGTCAGCAAAATAGCGTTCTACATGACTTAAGTTCATTTCATCTAAAATTAGAAAATATGGTTTGTTTATGTTTTCTTCTTTATTAGCTTCAATAAGTAATTGTAAAGCACCATTTTCGGGGAATATATACTCTTCGTTATTCAGTGCATTTACATAACCTAGAAGTGGTTCTCTGTTAGTCCAATCTGCTCCAACAGGAACAATGCAATATTGAGTGTTATCTTCCGAAATCCATTGAGCAAATGCTTGGGCTAGTTTTGTTTTCCCTGAACCAGATAATCCACTTAATAGTACGAATGGTTTTGTTGCTAATGAAGCAATGAATCTAGTTATTAGTTCTGGTTTATAGTTTAAGCCTGAAGATTTACAGCTTTTATGAAATAGTTTTATATTGAGTTTTAGAGGAGTTTTAATAAGGAGCGCTTCTGATGTAGTTGTGCCTAATTGTGAATATTTATTAATTATAGAGTCTAAGTCTTTATTTAGGATTTCTTCATTTGGCATATCATTTACATCATAAGCTTTATATATAAAAGAATCTCCATATCTGTGAGGTTTACCGAAACCGTTTTCTTTAAAATAGGTTGAAATGCTTTTTGCCTCATTTAAGTCCCACTGAACAATAGGTTTATTTGTTTCACTTATGCCATAAGCAAGTATTAGCTTGTCGATTTTTTTGTAATATAAGTAAACAGGGTAAATTCCGTCACTAGTTGTAAATGGCTCTTTTAAAAATGAAATCCATGGTATTTTTGCAGGATAACCTTGACCAAAGCTGACTTTAACTTTCGTGTTTTTATAAGAGTTTAAATAATGTTTTGTTTTTAAATTAGCGGTTTTCGATTGATTAAGAAACTCGTTTATAATTTCAAAAGCGTTAGACATATAAATTGTTATTAGTTCTTTTTTCTGGTGATCTTTTTAATAGTTCAATTAATGCGCCTCCAACCAATTATTACCAGTCCCTAAATCAACATCCAGCGGTACTTCAAGTTTGTAAGCATTTTCCATTTCGGTTTTAACCAAATCTTTAATGGTATCAAGTTCTGGTTTGTAAACGTCAAAAACCAATTCATCATGTACTTGAAGGAGCATTTTGGTTTTAAAATTGCCAGTTTCCAGTTTGTTGTAGATGTTAATCATGGCCATTTTAATAATATCGGCAGCGCTTCCTTGAATCGGGGCGTTAACGGCATTACGTTCTGCGGCACCGCGAACAATGGCATTTCTAGAATTGATGTCTTTTAAATATCGACGTCGCCCCAATAGGGTTTGCACATATCCGTTGTCGCGCGCAAAATCCACCTGTTCGCTCATGTATTTTTTAAGTTTCGGGTAGGTTTCATAATAGGTGTCGATAAGCTCTTTGGCTTCACCACGAGAGAGTTCGGTTTGATTGCTTAGTCCGAAGGCTGAAACCCCGTAAACAATTCCGAAATTCACCGTTTTCGCATTACTACGCTGCTCGCGAGTCACTTCTTCTAAAGGTACATTAAACACTTTCGATGCTGTTGAGGCGTGAATATCTTCACCATTTTTAAAAGCTTCAATCATGGTTTCCTCCTTACTTAAGGCCGCAATAATGCGCAATTCAATCTGGCTGTAATCGGCAGCGAGTAGGGTGTAATCGTCGTTGCGAGGCACAAAAGCCTTGCGCACCTGTCTGCCGCGCTCGGTACGAATTGGGATGTTCTGTAAATTCGGATTGTTACTGCTTAAACGCCCCGTTGCAGCTACGGTTTGCATATAATCAGTGTGCACACGTCCGGTGTCTGGATTCACCTGATTTGGTAAAGCATCAATATAGGTGCTTTTCAGTTTTGATAAACCTCTAAAATCTAAAATATCTTGTACAATGCTGTGGTCGTTTGCCAAAATGCTTAAAATGTCCTCACCCGTTTTATATTGTCCGGTTTTGGTCTTTTTAGGTTTGTCTACCAGTTTCATGTTTTCAAACAATACAATACCTAGTTGTTTTGGTGAGGCAATGTTGAATTCCTCGCCAGCGGTTTCGTAAATACGCTTTTCTAGGCTAGTGATATCGTTGTTAAGCTGTTCTGATAAGGAATTTAAAAAGTTAATATCTAAATTAATACCTTCCAATTCCATAGCCGCTAAAACGCGTAATAGCGGAATTTCAATGTCATCAAATAAGGTTTGGGTATTAGCTTCTCCCAGTTCATTTTCAAAATGCTCTTTAAGTTGTAGGGTGATATCGGCATCTTCAACCGCATATTCGGTTTGTTGCTCTAAAGCCACATCGCGCATCGTTAATTGATTCTTACCTTTTTTGCCAATTAAAGTTTCAATAGGCAGCGGCGTGTAATTCAAATAAGTTTCGGCCAATACATCCATGTTATGACGCATGTCGGCATTTATTAAGTAATGCGCTAACATGGTGTCAAATAATTTGCCTTTTACAGCCATGTTATATTTAGCTAAAACTTTAATGTCGTATTTTAAATTCTGCCCCACTTTTTCAATGTTTTCGTCTTCAAAAAACGGACGCAGTTGTTCGATTAATTCTTGAGCTTCTGCTTGATCTTCCGGAAACGGCAAGTAAAAACCTTTGCCAACTTCCCAGGAAAAAGCGATGCCTACCAACTCGGCAGTCAACGGGTTTAATCCTGTGGTTTCGGTGTCAAAACACACACTTTTTTGTTGCATGAGGTTTTTTATAAACAACTTGGTCGCCATGCCAGAGGCGACACTTTGGTAAAAATGTGGTGTATTTTCTATGTTTTTGCGCTCAAAAGTGTTTGTTGTTTGCGCTTCCGCGGAAGAAGGATCGGCTCCAAATAATGAGAACTGGCCTGCACCAGCTGCTTTGGTCTCTTTAGGTGTTTCTTTTGTTGGCGTAGCTTCGGAAGCTTTTGTACTTTCAGAAGTTGCCGCTGTAGATACCGTAGTCGAAAACGTTTTCACGAAATTGTCTATCAAACGACGGAATTCCAATTCTTGAAAAATCTCAGTCACCTTAGGAATATCTGGTTCCGACATTTCAAAGTCTTCAGCATTAAATTCTACCGGAACATCCAGCATGATGGTGGCTAATTTTTTAGAGAGTATACCCAATTCGCCATTGGCTTCTACTTTCTCCTTCATTTTACCTTTAAGCTGATCGGTATTGGCTAACAAGCCTTCCATGCTACCAAACTGTGCGATGAACTTTTTAGCGGTTTTATCACCAACACCAGGCAGTCCCGGAATGTTATCACTGGCATCACCCATCATCCCTAAATAATCAATAACTTGTAAAGGATCGGTCACTTCAAATTTTTTCAGCACTTCAGGAATGCCCCAAGTTTCGTAACCACCACCAAAAACAGGGCGGTACATGAAAATATTTTCAGAAACCAGTTGGGCAAAATCTTTATCGGGGGTTACCATAAACGTTTGATAGCCTTCTTTTTCGGCTTGTTTTGATAAGGTGCCTATCACATCATCGGCCTCAAAACCTTCTTTTACCATGATAGGAATATGCATGGCTTTCAAAATTTCGTAGATATAGGGTACGGCGGTTTTAATGCCTTCGGGGGTTTCGTCACGATTCGCCTTGTAGGCCTCAAACATCTCTACGCGGTCTTGGCTTCCACCTTTATCAAAACAAACGGCCAGGTAGTTTGGGCGTTCTCTTTTTATTACATCCAACAACGAGTTCATAAAACCCATAATGGCTGAGGTGTCTTCCCCTTTCGAATTGATTCTAGGGTTTTTTATAAAAGCGTAATAACCACGGAAAATTAATGCGTAAGCATCGACTAAAAAAAGACGTTTTTGATCTGACATTTTATTTGTTTTGATAGAAAACCAAAACTACGAAAACTTAGGCTTAAAATGATGGTTTATATTATGGAGCTTTATTGCGGACAAATAATTTTTTGTGCATCTACAATGGTTGAAAAGCTAAACATATGGCGATGTCATTCTGAAGGAGGCACGACTGAAGAATCTCTACTTTATTGTTGAATCGTGTCATTGAATTACTTAGGCTGTGACTAACAATTGATTATTGATTAATGATTCACACGTGGATTTGAATTTTTCATTATTCACTTTTCATTTTTAATTAAAAGACTACAATTCTTAACGATTCGTTAAATAGAAATCTTGCCGTAAGCTATTCCTTATATTCCGACTATCTTTATCAAAAAAAAAGTAGATGTTTCGTTGGATTCTGTTTATAGTGATTTTTCTTGTAGCCGATTTTTATGCTTTTCAAGCCTTTAGAACGGTCACAAAAAATAACATACTTCACATATTATATTGGCTTATTACCCTTAGCGTTTTGGGTAATTTTGTGTATCAGTTTTATGGTTTTAGCCGAAGCGATGGCTTTTCTCATACACATGGTTATGCCGTAGGCGCGCTAATTGCCGTCATGGTCCCTTTTATCTTTTTAGTAGGCATGATGTTTTTGGAAGATGTTTTTAGAGTACCGCAGGCCATTTACCGTTATTTTACCGTTGGTGAAGCTGCTAAAGGTGATTATTTCGCCTCACGACGTCAGTTTATAAGTAAGTTGGCACTTGGAATCGCAGCAATTCCATTTGCATCTATTGTTTATGGTATTATTAAAGGACGTTACAATTATAAGGTATTAAAATATACCATGTATTATGAAGATTTACCAGAAGCTTTTGATGGTTATAAACTCACACAAATTAGTGATATTCACTCGGGGAGTTTTGATGATATCGATAAGGTAGAATATGCAGTCGATTTAATTAACGAGCAGGCCAGTGATGTGATTCTTTTTACTGGTGATATGGTGAATAATAAGGCTGAAGAATTACTGCCATACAAATCGGTTTTTGGAAAACTTAAAGCGAAAGACGGTTTGTACTCCATACTTGGTAACCATGATTATGGCGATTATGTGAATTGGCCTTCTGGGGCTGCCAAAAAACAGAATTTAGAGAATTTAAAAACCATTCAAAAAGAAATTGGCTTCAATATGCTGTTGAATGACACTAAGTTTTTAGAGAAGAATGGCGAACGCATTGCTTTAGTAGGTGTTGAAAACTGGGGCGTTGGTGGTTTTAAACAAGCTGGTGATTTAAAAAAGGCCGCTCGAAATGTTCAGGCTAACGACTTTAAAATACTTATGAGTCATGACCCAACCCACTGGGAAAAACAAGTGGTTCAAGATGATTATCATTATCATTTAACGCTAAGCGGACACACTCATGGGATGCAGTTTGGTATTGAAATTCCGGGTTGGTTTCGTTGGAGCCCTTCCAAGTGGCGTTACAAGCATTGGGCTGGTATCTACGAAAATAAGGGACAGTTTATTAACGTAAATCGCGGATTTGGATACCTGGCTTTTCCGGGTCGTGTGGGTATTTGGCCTGAAATAACGGTTATTGAACTAAAAAAGGGCATCGCACCGGCATAATTGCCTATAAATGTTGCTTTTGAATAGAAATTGCTTATTTTTATAATAATTCATTAACACCATTTGAGCAAAGCGGTTGGTCTTATGAAGACTAAATGGCGGTGTTTTTAGTTAATGTATCTGATTAATAAACTAGAAAGTATGTCAAAATTTGGTGAACTTATAGATGTGAACATTCCTGTGCTTTTAGACTTTTACACAGAGTGGAATAAACAATCGGAGGCCATGCATCTCACTTTAAGAGATGTGGCTGCAGCTTTAGGCGATAAAGCTAAAGTGATTAAAATTGATATTGAAAAAAACAAAGAACTTGCCGATGCCTTGCGTGTAAAAGCTCTGCCTACATTAATCATTTATAAAGATGGTGAAATGAAATGGCGCTACAGTGGTGAGCAAGATGCTAATACCCTTATTGGTATTATCCAAGATTATATTTAAAGGTTTAAGGCTTTGAATGTGTAGCCTTTTTGGCTATAATATTCCAAAACTTTTGGGAGCGCATACTGCATGTTTTTAGCTGCTTTTAGGCTATCGTGAAACACAATAATACTTCCGTTGCTTGCTTTGCTAAGCACCTTATTTAAACAGGTTTCTTCACTTATTGATTTATCCCAATCAAAGGATAAAACATCCCACATGATAATTTTGTATTGATCAGCTAACAATCTTTTGGCTTGACTGTTTTTTATTCTGCCGTGCGGCGGACGAAATAACTTGGTCATTGTGTTGTTTTGAGTTTCAGAATCTATGATGGCTTGCGTTTTTAAAACTTCCGTGATGTAGTCTTCCGTTTTTGTCTGCCAGCCTTTTACGTGATTGAAGGTGTGATTGCCAATTGTATGACCCGCTTCTAAGATATCTTGAAAAATCTCAGGATACTTTTGGATGTTATTTCCAATACAGAAAAAAGTGGCTTGGGCCTGGTGTTTTTTTAATAAGTCTAAAGTCCAATTGGTGATTTCTGGCGTTGGGCCGTCATCAAAAGTAAGGTAGATGGTTTTATCACTAGTTGCGATGTCCCAAATATAATTTGGGAACATCTTCTTGACAATTAGCGGTGTTTTAACAGGTACTATAGACATACCTTTAATTTATAATTATTTGATGCTATCAATCACTTGTAAAGCACCTTCTTGTGTTTCTACAGGAAGCGGTGTGTTATCGATATCTTCTGGTTCTTCTTCACCATAAAAGTGCTTGAATTTTTTCAAGTGGTTGTTGAACACTTCGCCTTCAGATTCAGCAAATTCAACATCGTATTCGATTAACACATCAATAAGTCCTTTATAACGCTGAATATCAGTATAAATATCTTCAAATAAACGTTCTTGATTATCTATCGATAAACCACTGTAATAACTAAGGTTTTCTTGATATTTTACAGCTACATCTTTGAATAGCTGACGCGCTTTTTCTTTATTTTCTACTTCGTAGTACAAGCTAATATAAGGTTCTAATAGCGTGTAATAGCCAAAGTAAGCTACCGGCATGTTTTCCATGGCGATATCGGCAATTTCTTCAGCTTTATCTAGTTTACCTTCATTAATGAGTTGTTCACCTAAGCGGGCTAAATTACCGCGATAGGTAATGGAGTTTTTTCTAGTTTCAACATCGTGGTAAATATCTGGGCTTCCGCTATTACCCCAATCCCAATTTTTAACTAAGTCATACATTAAGTCGCTATCGACACGGCCCATGTCAAAAGGATTTGACCTGTCAATTGGTGTTTTTATTGGTGTTAATTTATAACATACACCATCCAATTGTAGGTAGTCCTTCATCCAAAGGTAGTCGTCATCACCAAAGCTTCCGCCAGTGAAATAAATTGGGCGTTTCCATTGGTTGTTAGCTACAACATCTAGCATGAGGAGTCTATTTTTGTAAAGAGCACCTCCACTAACAGTGATGTCAATGTGTGATACAATTTTATCGGCATCTTTAGCTTTTACCACACCCGATTTTAATACGTTTTCTTTATTAACAGGAATACGTAAATGTGGTGTTGGCATATATGAGGCCTCGGCATCTTGCCTTCTCACTTTAGAAAGATCAACACCTTGGTTTTTTAAAACCTCTTTGTATTTTGTTCTAGAGCTCTTGTCGGCAACAAAATTTAAAAATGTCTTTACAGGTATAGTGTCTCTAATAACAGGTTGAATGATAATGTAGTCATTAGTTCCGTAACGGTATAAGTCGTGGGTAAGCTGTGATGGAATCGGGTCACTCTCATAAGCTTTACGTTTCATTTGGTCAATGTACCAATCGGTTTGAAATAAACTGGTATTTACCACACGTACATCAGTTCGGTAGCCTTCAATTTCTTGGGCGTACCAAAGGGCGAAAGTATCGTTATCGCCAATGGTGAATAAAATGGCGTTTTCGGCACAGGAATCCAAATACATTTTGGCCATGGCATTAGCCGTGTATTTTCCTGAACGGTCATGGTCATCCCAGTTGTTGGCTGCTAAATTTATAGGGGCTATAATAAGGCATAAAGCAGTCACTATAGGTGCCGCCATTTGTTTAGGGATGTAGTTTTTAGCAAATTCATAGATGCTATAAACGCCAAAGCCAATCCAAATCGCAAATACATAGAATGAACCGACTACCGAATAATCGCGTTCTCGAGGTTCAAACGGACGTACATTGGTATACACCTGAATGGCAACTCCTGTAAACAGGAAGAAGACTAACATTACCCAAAATATTTTTTTGTCTTTATTAAATAAAAGGAAGAATCCTAATAGTCCTAATATAAGAGGTAGGAAATAATAGGTGTTTCTCGCTTTATTGTTTTTAACATCACTAGGAAGGTTTTCTTGAGGCAGTCCTAAATGCATTTCATCAATGAAATTGATTCCAGAAAGCCAATTACCATGATTGTCATAGCGGCCTTGAATATCATCTTGTCGTCCTGTGAAGTTCCACATGAAATACCTCCAATACATATAACCAAGTTGGTATTCAAATAAATAACGGATATTGCTCATCAGCGATGGCTTTTCAATATCGATATAATCTTTGAATTGCTTTAAAAAGCTATGATAATCTTCGTAATCTACATTGCCCTGTGCTACATCGTTTCTGAAATTTGCGACAGCACTACGCAACTCATTTTCCATTTGATATTCTGGTTTCAGTTTGAAATTTAAATATCCAGAGAACATCATGTAGTTTGTGGCATGCTCAGTACTCCACATACGTGGTAGGATAGAGGCGTGTTTGGAGTTGTAGTTTTGCCTTGAGTTTTTATAATCGTTTACAATCACGTATTTGCCAGCTTCCTCATCCTTTTCGTAGTTAGGCTTATCGTCTATATATGGATTATTTTCATCTAAATACGCGTACTGGTCTGTAAACTGCGGACCATAAAATAAGTGTGTTTCAGGGTACTGCTCTAAGTTGTAGTAAGCTAGTAATTCTCTAGCACTGTTTGGGTTGTTTTCGTTAACCACCACATTAGCATTGGCACGAATAGGGAGCATGATCCAAGTGGCAAAACCTATAATCACAAAAGTCACACAAAGGATGCCTGTGTTTAAATGCACGTAATTTTTGTTTCTAGTATATCTTAAAGCATAATAAATAAGAGCAACTAAAGAAATTCCAGCAATGATAGATCCTGAGTTAAACGGAAGTCCGACGGTGTTAATAAAGAAAATTTCAAAGGCACTGAAAATTTTAAGAATATTAGGTGCCAGTAATTTGAATACAAATAATAAGATGCCAACCGCCACGGCATTGGCTATAATAAAGTTTTTAACCGTAATGGTTTTATAATTCTTGAAGTAATAGATTAAGCCTATGGCTGGAATGGTTAGTAATCCCATAAAGTGCACTCCAAAAGAGAGTCCTATAATAAAGGCGATTAAAACTAACCAGCGGTTACCACGTGGTTTGTCCATATCTTGTTCCCAGCGTAATCCTAGCCAAAATAAAACTGACATGATTAAGGTGGCCATGGCGTAAACTTCCGTTTCAACGGCATTAAACCAGAAAGAATCGGTAAAGGTAAAGGCTAAACTTCCTACTAAACCACTACCTAAAATAGCTAGGGCTTTATTTTTAGAGGGTGTTTCGTCGTTATAAACCATTTTCTTTAGAAGTAGAGTGATGGTCCAAAACATAAATAGAATCGTGAAAGCACTGGCTACGGCACTCATCATATTCATCATAAAACCTATTTGAGAAGGCTCTAAAGCAAACATGGAGAAAAAAGCACCAAGCATTTGAAATAAAGGGGCTCCAGGTGGGTGGCCGACTTCTAGTTTTGCTGATGTTAATATGTATTCGCCCGCATCCCAGAAACTTACTGTTGGTTCTACTGTTAAACTGTAGGTTATAAGTGCTATTAAAAAAGAAAACCAACCTAAAATGGTATTCCATTTTTTATAGTCAAAATGTGCCATGTATATCGTATATTTTTTGCATTGCGAATTTAAGAATAAATATGGTATGGCAAATGATTTTATGGGAAGCTTAAGTTTTTTGAAAAAAAATTTCAAAAAAATGTTTGCAGAACTCAAACTTTATTCTAAATTTGCACCCTCATTACACGAATGGCCTATGGTGTAACTGGCAACACGTTGGTTTTTGGTACCAAAGAGTCTAGGTTCGAGCCCTAGTAGGCCAACAAAAAAGTCTTCCAATTTTGGAAGACTTTTTTTATTTATAAGGCTTTCTTGTTATAACTTAAAAGTTAGGACTGGTCGTAATGCGTGATTGACTAAATCTTCACTAATACTACCGTTAAAGAAGTTTGAAATACCTTTTCTGCCGTGTGTACTCATTGCGATTAAATCAGCATCAATATTATAGCTAAAATTTATAATGCCTTTTTCAATAGTCTCATCATTATAGATGTTCTTGCTATAATTACTAAAGTTAGCAGCGTTTGTGAATTTTTCAATTTGAGCTTCGGCTTTTTTACTAGTAACAAACCGGTTTGGGGTGTTCACGTAAAGCAGGTGCATTTTTGCATCCCATAATTGCGCAAATTTTGAAGCTTTTTCAAAAGCTTGTAGGTTTTCTTCGGTGAAATCTGAAGCAAAAACCATGTTGTTTATTTCAAAATTAGTGTGTTCTTTTTTGATAGTAAGCACAGGGACTTTAGAATGTCTGACTACTTTTTCGGTATTGCTGCCAACTAGAATTTCTTCCAAGCCACTCGAGCCATTAGAGCCCATGATGATAAGGTCGATATTGTGTTTTTCACATTCATCAGCAATACCTGAGTAAATCTCTTGGAAGTTTACCGCACTGAAAACTTCTAAATCTTTAAGGAAATCTTTCTTTAAGAGGTCGTCAAATCGTTTCTTGGCTAATTTCATAAAGAAAAGCGCTTCTGGTCCTGATGAAAAACTTGTGGCATTTACAGGGTCAACATGATGCATAGGGAGATCTAAAATATGCAGTAAATGTATTTTGCAGCCATGTTTCTTTGCGAGCTGAACAGCTACTTTTAAAGCGTTTTCAGCCTGTGTTGAAAAATCCGTAGGTACTAAAATTTTGTTCATAATCTGAGTGTTTTTTAATTCGACTTTAGATTCAATTTTAAATCAAAGTAAATGGATCGGTTGGTTTTGTGTGAATTTTTTAAGATTCCATAAAAATGTTAGCTCTAAAATATGAAATATTCCTTTAAAAATCAATATAATATTGTATATTTGCACCGTTGAAAAGCGAAATTAAGGATATGAGGGGACGTAAAGTCCCCTCTTTTTATACTAAAAATGTTTAAAAAGAAAGTTACAGAATTATTAGATGCAGCTTTGGTTGAAAGACCAGACTTGTTTCTTATTGATTTTTCAATTAATAGTGATAATCACATTAAAGTGATTATTGATGGTGATGAAGGTGTTTTAGTAGAAGACTGCATTTTTATTAGTCGTGCTATTGAAGCGGACTTAGACCGTGAGGAAGAAGATTTTTCGTTGGAAGTGATGTCGGCCGGTGCAGCGTCACCGTTGACGCATAACCGTCAGTATAAAAAAAATCTCAACAGAAACCTTAAGGTGAAAACCAGTAAAGGAGAAGTGGAAGGTACGCTTACTGAAGCTGCTGAAGATGCGATTACCTTAACATGGAAAGCCAGAGAGCCAAAACCAGTAGGAAAAGGCAAGGTGACTGTGCAAAAGGAAGCGCATATTCCTTATAAAGAAATTGTAGAAGCAAAAGTTATGATTAAATTTTAATTTAAAAGAGTTATGGAAAATATCGCGTTAATTGAATCTTTTTCAGAATTCAAGGACGATAAGCTAATTGACAGAGTTACGTTGATGGCCATTTTAGAGGATGTGTTTAGAAGCGCCTTGAAAAAGAAATTTGGTGATGATGATAATTTTGATATTATTGTAAATCCAGATAAAGGTGATTTAGAAATTTGGAGAAATAGAGTTGTCGTAGCCGATGGTGAGGTTGAAGAGCCTAATCAAGAGATTTCATTAACCGAAGCTCGTAAAATTGAACCTGATTTTGAGGTTGGAGAAGATGTTTCTGAAGAAGTGAAGCTTATCGATTTGGGAAGACGTGCTATTTTAGCATTACGTCAGAACTTAATTTCGAAAATTCATGAACACGATAATACTATAATTTATAAGCAATTTAAAGATTTAGTAGGCGATATCTATACAGCGGAAGTACACCACATTCGTCATAGAGCAGTCATCTTATTAGATGATGAAGGAAACGAAATCGTATTGCCTAAAGACAAACAAATACCTTCAGATTTCTTCAGAAAAGGAGATAATGTAAGAGGGGTTATTGATAGTGTTGAGCTTAAAGGTGCTAAACCTACCATTATTATGTCAAGAAGTTCTCCAGTGTTCTTAGAGAAATTATTCGAACAAGAAATTCCTGAGGTTTTTGATGGTTTAATCACCATTAAAAACGTTGTGAGAATTCCTGGTGAAAAAGCAAAAGTAGCTGTTGATTCTTATGATGATAGAATTGACCCGGTAGGAGCTTGTGTTGGTATGAAAGGTTCTAGAATTCACGGTATTGTTCGTGAACTAGGAAATGAAAATATTGATGTGATCAATTACACTAGTAATTTATCATTATTTATCACTAGAGCATTAAGCCCAGCAAGAGTAACTTCAGTAAAAATTGATGAAGAAACAAAACGTGCTGAGGTTATTTTAAAACCAGAAGAAGTAAGTAAAGCAATTGGTCGTGGCGGTCATAACATCCGTTTGGCTGGTCAATTAACTGGTTTCGAAATTGATGTGTTTAGAGAAGGCGCAGAAGAAGATGTGGAGTTAAGTGAATTTAGTGATGAAATCGAAGGATGGATCATTGATGAATTTAGTAAAGCAGGATTGGATACCGCTAAGAGTATTCTTGAACAAGATCTTAATGATCTTGTAAAAAGAACCGATTTAGAGGAGGAAACGATAAACGATGTGATTCGAATTCTAAGAGAAGAATTTGAGGACTAGTAAAAATTAATGTGCAGATTTGCACGTTTGTTATGCCTTAACAGGTATAATGCATATATTTGAGTATTATTAAAGGCGATTTATGGCTGAAACAATTAGATTAAATAAAGTATTACGCGAGCTTAACATCTCTCTAGACCGTGCTGTAGAATTTTTAGATTCTAAAGGCGTGGAAATAGAGAAGCGTCCAACTACCAAAATTTCTGAGGAAACTTATAAGATTCTTTCAGATGGTTTTGAGACAGATGCAAATAAAAAGGTGAGATCGCAAGAAGTTAGTGAAGCTAAGCTAAAGGAAAAGGAAGATTTACGTATTAAGCGTGAAAAAGAATTGGAAGCGAAGCAGAAAGCTCAAGAAGCCATAGAGAAAGCTAAACAAGAAGAGGTTATAAAAGCTTCAAATGCTCTTTCAGGACCAAAGCAGGTTGGAAAAATCGACTTAGATCCTAAAAAGAAGGTTGAAGAGAAGCCTGTTGCTGAGAAAAAAGAGACTCCTGCTAAACCTGAGCCTGTAGCTGAAAAGAAACCTGAAGCTGAAAAAGCTCCTGAGGTGATTAAAGCGCAAGCACCTAAAATTGGTTTAAAACCAGTTGCTGATAAAAAGGTAGAGGTAGAGTCTAAGAAGGAAGCGCCAGCTAAGCCAGAAGCTCCTAAAAAGGAAACGCCTGCGCCTGCAAAGCCACAAGAAACGAAAGCTGAAAGCGCCTCTAAACCAGAAGCATCTGGTAAAGTAGATGACGAAGGAAATCCTGTTGTTGAGGAACGTGTTAAAACACAATACCAAAAACTTACTGGGCCTAAAATTGCTGGTGATAAAATTGATTTATCGCAGTTTAATAAGCCTAAGAAGAAGGTAGAGAAGAAAACAGATTCTAAGCCTGGTGATGCTAGAAAAAAGCGTCGTCGTATTAGTAAGGCTGGAGCTCCAAATACTGGAGGTCAAAACCGCCCTGGAGGAAGATCTGGAGGAAACGATCGTTTCAAAGGAAAACCAGGAGGTCCAGGACAAGGCAGACGCAACATTGTAAAAGAAGAGCCTTCTGAAGAAGATGTTAAAAAACAAGTTAGAGAAACACTTGAAAAACTTCAAGGGAAATCTAACAAAGGTCGTGGTGCCAAAAATAGAAGAGATAAGAGAGATAAACATAGAGAGCAGTCTGAAATCGATCAACAGATCGAAGCAGCGGAAAGCAAAATCATTAAAGTAACAGAATTTGTTACGGCTAGTGAAATGGCTACTATGATGGATGTGAGTGTGACTCAAATTATCTCAGCATGTATGTCGCTTGGTATGATGGTTACCATGAACCAACGTCTAGATGCAGAAACTTTATCTATTGTTGCTGATGAATTCGGTTATCAAGTTGAATTCGTTACTGCAGATATTGAAGAATCAATTGAAGAAGTAGAAGATAAACCAGAAGATTTAGAAACACGTGCACCTATTGTAACAGTAATGGGACACGTTGATCACGGTAAAACATCGCTTTTAGATTACATCCGTAAGGAGAATGTAATTGCAGGTGAGTCTGGTGGTATTACACAGCATATTGGTGCTTATGGTGTAAAGTTAGAAAACGGACAAAAAATTGCGTTTTTAGATACACCAGGTCACGAGGCCTTTACAGCGATGCGTGCTCGTGGTGCTCAAGTTACCGATATCGCTATTATTGTTGCTGCGGCTGATGATGCGATTATGCCACAAACAAAAGAAGCAATTTCCCATGCGCAAGCTGCAGGAGTGCCTATTGTTTTTGCAATCAATAAAATTGATAAACCAGATGCTAATCCAGAAAAGATTAAAGATGGTTTAGCGCAAATGAACCTTTTAGTTGAAGATTGGGGTGGTAAAATTCAATCTCATGATATTTCGGCTAAAGTAGGAACAGGGGTTAAAGAATTACTAGAAAAAGTATTGCTTGAAGCGGAATTATTAGAGCTTAAAGCGAATCCGAATAAAATAGCACAAGGAACAGTTGTTGAAGCTTACTTAGATAAAGGTCGTGGATATGTGTCAACGATTTTAGTTCAAGCAGGTACGCTTAAAGTTGGTGATTACGTATTAGCGGGTCAACACAGTGGTAAAGTTAAAGCCATGCATGATGAGCGTGGAAATGATGTGATTGCTGCTGGACCTTCAACGCCAGTATCTATTTTAGGTTTAGACGGTGCACCACAAGCGGGTGATAAGTTTAATGTCTTTGAAGATGAGCGTGAAGCCAAACAAATTGCATCTAAACGTGCACAATTACAACGTGAGCAGTCTGTTAGAACACAACGTCATATTACACTTGATGAAATTGGTCGTCGTATCGCCCTTGGTGATTTCCAAGAATTAAATATCATCCTTAAAGGTGATGTGGATGGTTCTGTGGAAGCATTAACTGATTCTTTCCAGAAATTATCTACTGAAGAAATTCAAGTGAATATCTTACATAAAGGTGTAGGTGCCATTACTGAAAGTGATGTATTATTAGCATCGGCTTCTGATGCGATTATCGTTGGATTTAACGTACGTCCTGTTGGAAATGCTAGAATGATTGCTGATAAAGAAGAAATCGACATCAGAACATACTCTATTATCTACGATGCGATCAATGATCTTAAAGATGCTATGGAAGGGATGTTATCTCCAGAGCTTAAAGAAGAGATTCTTGGTACCGCTGAAATTAGAGAAATCTTTAAAGTATCTAAAATCGGATCAATTGCTGGTTGTATGGTTACAAACGGTAAAATCCTTAGAAATGCAGGCATTCGTTTAATACGTGATGGTGTGGTCGTTTACACAGGTGAATTGGCTTCGTTAAAACGATTTAAAGATGATGTTAGAGAAGTGTCTAAAGGATACGATTGTGGTATGCAAGTTAAGAACTACAATGATATTCAAGAAGGTGATGTTATTGAAGCCTTCCATGAAGTAGAAGTTAAGAAAAAGTTGAAGTAATTTATTAATTACTTATCTTAAAATATAAAAGCTGTCTCATAATTGGGGCAGCTTTTTTTATGGTATAACTTAAGATAAGATGAAAGCTGGTTTGAGCTCCACATAGCGCCATAAGATTAGTCAAAAAAAAAGAGGTTTAGAATAGAATTCTAAACCTCTTTTTTGCTTATTATTGGCTGAATTTCTATCGCTTAGGTTTGAAAATAAACGCACTAGAAAATTCTTTCTTGATTCTTTTTAAAGCGCGATCTGCTTCCAATCGTGTTCTAAAATTACCCACCCATATTTTAAAATTAGGTTGCTCAAAATGTATGCTTGGGCTCCAGTCAGAAAACACTGAGCTGAATTCACTTTTAGCTTCATATGCCCCTTTTCGGTTGCCATTATAGATCTGAATTTTGTAACGATCAACGTCTTCGTTGTTCATGTTTTTTTTCAATTCAAGTAAAGATGCAATATTTTTATCTTGATTTATGGTAACCTGTCCTTCTTGTGCGCTACTGTAAAAGGTTGTAAATAAAAGGCATAGCGTAAGGGTTGCGGTAGTTTTCATGCGTGTTGAAATCATATTTCTAAAGTGTTTGTACAAATGTAAATTTATTAAACTTAAAAGTAGCTAAATTTATTATTTAGAATCCCTCTAAATTAACTGTTAACGGTTCTTTAGTATTTTGGTAATCGAGTTTAAATATTACTTTTGCGAGAGATTTTATAGCTATGGTTTTTGTTTATAAAATGACAAAAGTCATACCAAAAGTTAAGAAGTTAATTTAACCAACAATATGAGAAAGGTGATTCACCGTAAATTAAGTAGAAACTTTCTTCGTTTAAGCTTAATTGTATTATTAGCGTTTACAAGCTCGCTTTCAGCTCAAGAAGGCGATGCAGCAAAAGGGAAATCTTTATTTAATGCCAATTGTGCTGCTTGTCATCAATTGGATAAAAAAATGACAGGGCCAGCCTTACGTCATGTTGAAACACGTTTAGCTGATGCTGAAGGTTTAGATCGTGACTGGCTTCATTCTTGGATTCGTAACAGTTCAGGTATGATTAAGTCTGGTGATTCATACGCAAACAAAGTTTACAACGAATATGGTGGTGCAGCAATGACCGCCTTTCCTCAGTTATCTGATGAGGATATAAACAATATCTTAGCGTATACGGCTGAAGAGAAGAAAGCTGCTCCAGTTCCGGCTGCGGGTGTTGGTCCTGCCGCTGCTGCAGGTGCTTCAGATGGTATTTCAAATGAGCTTATTTTAGGCGCTCTTGCAATATTGTTCATGTTGCTTGCAATTGGTCTGTATTTAGTTAATAAAACTTTACGTCGTTTTGCTGATGCTCAAAATATCGAGTTAGATACTGAAACTGGTGGAACACCATTGTGGAAGGCATTTTTACAAAATCAATTTTTAATGATTGTTGTGACGATCTTCTTCTTGCTTACTAGTGCGTATTTCGCTTTTGGTTATATGATGCAGGTAGGTGTTGATCAAGGATACCAGCCAGTTCAGCCAATTCATTTCTCACACAAAATTCACGCGGGTGACAACGGTATTGATTGTAAGTACTGTCACTCTTCTGCTAGAGTGAGTAAAACATCGGGAATTCCATCGTTAAACGTTTGTATGAACTGTCACAAATCAGTTTACGAATACAACGGAGAAACTACTGCTGAGCATTCAAAAGAATTCTACGACGGAGAAATCCAAAAATTATACAAGGCTGCGGGATGGAGTGATGCCGATCAGAAATATACAGGTGAGTCGAGTCCAGTAAAATGGGTGCGTATTCATAACTTACCTGACTTTGCATACTTTAACCACTCACAACACGTCACTGTTGCGGGAGTTGAATGTCAAACATGTCACGGTCCTGTTCAGGAAATGGAAGTTGTTTATCAACATGCTCCTTTAACTATGGGGTGGTGTGTGAACTGTCACAGAGATACTGATGTAGATGTGAAGGATAATGCGTATTACGAGAAAATCCACGCTGAGTTGTCTAAGAAGTACGGTGTAGAGACTTTAACGGCTGCTGAAATGGGTGGTTTAGAATGTGGTAAATGTCACTACTAGGCTAGCGCCTTTTTCTTTCCGGGAAAGCGGAAAACACAAATTAATAATAATAAGAAGTAATTCAATTATATAATATGTCATCAAACAAGAAATACTGGAAAAGTGTTGAAGAGCTAAACGAAAATAGCTCTATTGTTGAGACGCTTAAACAAAACGAGTTTGTAGCAGAAATTCCTACTGATGAGTTTTTAGGAGATAAAGATGCGTTAGAGGCTAGTTCTACAACACGTCGTGATTTCTTAAAATATGTAGGTTTTAGTACGGCAGCTGCTTCTTTAGCGGCTTGTGAGGGTCCTGTTAAAAAAGCGATTCCTTATGTTGTACAACCAACAGAGATTATTCCTGGTGTGGCAAACTACTATGCAACTACAATTGCAGATGGTTTTGATTTTGCTAGTGTTTTAGTGAAAACACGTGAAGGTCGTCCAATAAAAATTGAAAACAATACTATGGCACCTAGTCATGGTAGTGCGAATGCAAGAGTTAATGCATCAGTTTTAGGTTTGTATGACAGTCTAAGAGTACAAAGACCTAAAAAAGATGGTGCTTCTATTTCTTGGAGTAATTTTAATGCAGAAACAACGAAAGCTTTAGATAGCGTAAAAACGTCTGGTAAGTCTATTGTATTATTAACACAAACTTATGCCAGTCCTTCAACTGATAAATTGGTTGCAGAATTTAAAGAAGCTTATGGCAATGTAAATCATGTGGTTTATGATGCGGTTTCTGAATTTGCTGCAGTTCAAGCTTTCCAAAAGAAATACAACAAACGTGGTTTAGCTGATTATGATTTTAGTCAAGCGATGACTATCGTTTCTGTTGGTGCTGATTTCTTAGGGGATTGGCAAGGTGGCGGATTTGATGCGGCTTATGCTAAAAATAGAATTCCTGCTAACGGAAAAATGTCACGTCATATTCAATTTGAATCGAACATGTCACTTTCTGGTGCTAATGCTGATAAACGTGTTCCTGTAACACCAAATCAACAAAAATTAGCTCTTGCAAAATTATATAGTTTAGTAACTGGAAACAATGTTTCTATTAAAGGTTTACCTGAGCACGTTGAAGCTGCGGTTAAAGCTGCTGCTGTTCAACTTAAAAAGGCTGGAAGTAATGGCGTTGTAGTTACAGGTATTCAAGATGTGAATGCTCAAACGACGGTTTTAGAACTTAACGCTTATTTAGCGAGTAAGGCTTTTAAGCCAGAAGTGGTTATTAAAACAAAACAAGGTAATGCTAATGATGTTGCTAAATTGATTGCTGATATGAAGGCAGGTCAAGTTGGTGCAATCATCATGAGTGGTGTGAACCCATTATATACTTTAGCCAATGCAGCTGATTTTGCTGAAGGTTTAAAGAAAACACAATTGACTGTTGCCTTCTCAATGAAGGAAGATGAAACCTCGTCACAAGTACAATACTTAGCAGCAGCACCACATTACTTAGAGTCTTGGGGTGATGTTGAAATTAAGACGGGACAATATAGTTTAACGCAACCTGCGATTCGTCCGTTATTTGATACGAAACAATTCCAAGATGCTCTATTAGCGTGGACAGGAAGTTCGGCGTCTTATAGCGATTATATCAAATCAACTTGGAATGAAAGTATTCTAGGTGGTGCTTCTTATAACAAAGCTTTACACGATGGGTTCTTTGTGAATTCTTCTGTTGTAGAAGAAGTAGCTGAAGAAGCTCCGGTTGATGAAGCAACTGAAACTACACAAACCGCTTTTTCTGGTGCAGCTCAAGCTTTAGTAGCTTCTGCCAAATCAAAAGGACTAGAATTAAGTTTATATACAAAAACCGGAATGGGTGATGGTCAACAAGCTAACAACCCATGGTTACAAGAATTCCCTGATCCTATTTCAAGAGTCTCTTGGGATAACTATTTAACGGTTTCAAAAGCTGATGCTGAAGCATTAGGTTTAAAGAATAGACACGTTGCAGATGGTGGTTTAAACGGTAGTTATGCTAATGTTACTGTAAATGGGGTGACTATAAAAGCACCGGTATTAATTCAACCAGGTCAGGCTCAAGGGTCTGTTGGTTTATCATTTGGATATGGTAGAACAGCTGGTTTAAAAGAAGAAATGCAAACAGGTGTTAATGCTTTTGCATTATATCACAATTTTAATACAACTCAAAATGTAACTGTTGAAGCTGCTTCAAGTGAGCATGAATTTGCTTGTGTTCAGCTTCATAATACATTAATGGGACGTGGAGATATCATTAAAGAAACGACTTTAGAGATATTCAACACGAAAGATAAAGCACATTGGAATGCGGTTCCTGTAGTATCTTTAAATCACGAAGAAACTCCAGTAACGTCTCCAGAGGTTGATTTATGGGATGAATTTGATCGTTCAGTTGGACATCACTTCAACTTATCTATTGACTTAAATGCTTGTACAGGATGTGGAGCTTGTGTGATTGCATGTCATGCTGAAAACAATGTTCCTGTAGTTGGTAAAGAAGAAGTAAGAAAGAGTAGAGATATGCACTGGTTGCGTATTGATAGATACTATTCTTCTGATGAAACCTTTGAAGGCGATAACATTAAAAAGGATGAGTTCTCAGGGTTATTTGGAGATAAAGGTTCTTTAGGTGGTTTCGGTGAAATGGAACACCCTTCTGATAATCCTCAAGTAGCTTTCCAAGCGGTAATGTGTCAACACTGTAACCATGCACCTTGTGAAACGGTTTGTCCTGTGGCAGCAACATCACACAGTCGTCAAGGTCAGAATCACATGGCTTATAACCGTTGTGTAGGTACAAGATACTGTGCAAACAACTGTCCGTATAAAGTACGTCGTTTCAACTGGTTCTTATACAATGAGAATGATGAGTTTGATTATCACATGAATGATGATCTAGGACGTATGGTTTTAAACCCAGATGTTGTAGTGCGTTCTCGTGGGGTAATGGAGAAATGTTCTATGTGTATTCAAATGACACAGAAAACGATTCTTGACGCTAAGCGTGACGGACGAGTTATTAAGGATGGTGAATTCCAAACAGCATGTTCTGCAGCTTGTAGCAGTGGCGCCATGGTATTTGGAGATATCAATGATAAAGAAAGTAAAGTTGCAAAAACTTTAGAAGATAATCGTATGTATCACTTGTTAGAGCACGTAGGAACAAAACCTAACGTACAGTATCAAACAAAAGTGAGAAATACAACGGAAGCATAAATCTAATTAAAGAACAATTATATAATTATGGCGTCTCATTACGAAGCACCTATTAGAAGACCTTTAGTTACAGGCGAAAAATCATACCACGACGTTACTGTGGATGTGGCTAGACCTGTAGAAGGAACAGCAAATAAACAATGGTGGATAGTTTTTGGTATCTCACTTGTAGCGTTCCTTTGGGGAGTTGGATGTATTATTTATACCATTACTACAGGTATTGGTGTCTGGGGTCTTAACAAGACTGTTGGATGGGCCTGGGATATTACCAACTTCGTTTGGTGGGTAGGTATTGGTCACGCAGGAACCCTGATTTCGGCGGTACTCTTATTATTCCGTCAGAAATGGAGAATGGCAATTAACCGTTCGGCAGAAGCCATGACGATTTTCGCAGTTATGCAAGCAGGTTTGTTCCCTTTAATTCACATGGGTCGTCCATGGTTAGGATATTGGGTATTACCAATTCCAAATCAATTCGGATCATTATGGGTTAACTTTAACTCACCATTACTTTGGGATGTATTTGCGATTTCAACTTATTTATCGGTATCATTAGTATTCTGGTGGACAGGATTATTACCTGATTTTGCTATGTTGAGAGATCGCGCCATTAAACCTTTCCAAAAGAAAATTTATGCTTTATTAAGTTTTGGTTGGTCTGGTCGTGCTAAAGATTGGCAACGTTTTGAAGAAGTATCATTAGTGCTTGCTGGTTTAGCAACACCTTTAGTACTTTCTGTACACACGATTGTATCTTTTGATTTCGCCACATCGGTAATACCAGGTTGGCATACAACGATATTCCCACCATACTTCGTAGCTGGTGCGGTATTCTCAGGATTTGCAATGGTAAATACTTTACTTATTATCATGAGAAAAGTATGTAACCTTGAAGATTATATTACAGTACAACATATCGAATTAATGAACATTGTAATTATGATTACAGGTTCTATAGTTGGTGTGGCTTATATTACAGAGTTGTTTGTTGCATGGTACTCTGGAGTAGAGTATGAACAATACGCTTTCTTAAATAGAGCAACAGGTCCTTATGCTTGGGCATACTGGATGATGATGTCTTGTAACGTATTCTCTCCGCAATTTATGTGGTTCAAGAAATTAAGAACGAGTATCATGTTCTCTTTCTTTATATCTATTGTTGTAAACGTAGGGATGTGGTTTGAGCGTTTTGTAATTATTGTAACCTCGTTACATAGAGATTACTTGCCATCATCATGGACGATGTTCTCACCTACATTTGTTGATATTGGAATTTTCATTGGAACGATAGGATTCTTCTTTGTACTTTTCTTATTGTATTCAAGAACGTTCCCAGTAATTGCACAAGCAGAGGTTAAGACCATCTTAAAATCTTCTGGTGACAAGTACAAGAAATTAAGAGAAAGCGGACAAAGTTTATCTGGAACTGGTGCAGATCCAAGAACTTCAGGACCGATTAATCAAGAACCAAAAAACTTAAAGTAGCATATGGAAGCTTCAAAAGTAATTCACGCTATTTATACGGACGATGATGTTTTAATGTCTGCTGTTAAAAAAGTAAAGGCAGAACGTTATCATATAGAAGAGATTTATACACCTTTCCCAGTTCACGGATTAGATCGTGCTATGGGATTGGCACCAACACGTATTGCCATAACAGCATTTATTTATGGTTTAATTGGTTTAGCAGTAGCTACAGTCATGATGAATTACATTATGATTGAAGATTGGCCTCAAGATATTGGAGGTAAACCAAGTTTTAGCTACTTAGAAAATTTACCGGCCTTTGTTCCTATTATGTTTGAGCTTACGGTATTTTTCTCGGCCCACTTAATGGTACTTACTTTTTACTTACGTAGTAAAATATGGCCTTTTAAAGAAGCTGAAAATCCAGATCCTAGAACTACCGACGATCATTTCTTAATGGAAATTGCCGTTGATGGTAACCAAGAAGCCCTTGAAACATTGCTTGCAGGAACGGGAGCAGTAGAAGTTAATTTAGTTGATAAAGCCCATTAATAAGACATATGAAATGAGCAAAAACTAATTTAATTTTAAAATTTTTTAAAATAAAGTGTTTTGCGAATTACATTTGAACAAAAAAACAATATAAGTTTACAAATGAAAAGCTTAATTAAAATATTAGTAGTAGCAGTTGTTTTTGTTGCTGTTTCTTGTAACAAGAGTACAGCGCCAAACTATCAATTCATGCCTAACATGTATGAATCTGTAGGATATGAAACTTATGGTGAAGCAGCGTTTAAAGATGGCTTGGAAGCACAATTACCTGCTGAAGGTTCTGTAGCTCGCGGTCATATCCCTTTTGATATTGAAAATTCAACTGAAGGTTATGCTTTGGCTAAAGAAACTGTAATGAGTCCTTTAGATTCTACACAAGTTGATTTAAACCGAGGTAAGGAATTATACGATATTTACTGTGGAATTTGTCATGGTGGAAAAGGAGACGGACAAGGGAATCTTGTTAAACGTGAAAAGATTTTAGGTATTCCTAGTTATGATGATGCGGGAAGAGCCATTACTGCGGGAAGTATTTATCACACGATTTACTATGGAAAGAATGCTATGGGCTCTTATGCAAACCAATTGCAAGAGGAAGAACGTTGGCAAGTAGTGTCGTATGTGTTACAATTAAAGGCAGATTTAGAAAATTAAGATTGATAAGATTATTATAGATATGTATACATTTTCAAATAAATTAAAGACATTTTCTTTCATTCTAATGATTTTAGGAGCATTAGGTGTTGGATATGGTTTTATGACATCTCATAAATCTTTTGAGGAAGTTGAACACTTACTTGCAGAAGAATCACATCACGGTGGTGGACATGGTGAAGCCGTTGCCCATCATGCAGCTCCAAGTCATGAGGCTCATGGAGAAGCTGCCCATGGTGAAACAGTTCACGCGGAAGATGCACATGCAAAACACGTGACTCACGTACAACATCAAATAGCAAACAGACCTTGGTCTGCTTTATATGTTGCGGCATTTTTCTTTTTTATGATTGCACTTGGCGTTTTAGCCTTTTATGCGATTCAAATTGCATCACAAGCCGGTTGGTCTCCTGTATTGTTTAGAGTTATGGAAGCCATTACTGCTTATATGTTACCTGGTGCTATAATAGTTTTAATTATCGCTGTTGCTTCTGGTACTATTGGACATTACAACATATTTATATGGATGGATCCAGATGTTGTTGCTCATGATGCCTTAATTCAAGGTAAAGCGGGTTGGTTGAACATTGGAGGTTTTGCTATTAGAGGTTTAATTTTTATCGCTGGTTGGGCGATTTATCGTCACTTCGCTCGTAAGTTCTCAATCGCTCAAGATAATGCTGAACCTGGAGATATTAGTTACTTTAAAAAGTCTTTCCGTATTGCAGCTGGATTTTTAGTATTCTTTATTTATACGGAGTCTATGATGTCTTGGGATTGGATTATGAGTGTTGATCCACACTGGTTCTCTACCTTATTTGGATGGTATGTATTCGCTTCTATGTTTGTAAGTGGTATTACGGTTATAGCCTTAATGAGTATCTTCTTAAAATCTAAAGGGTATTTAGCTTTTGTTAATGAAAACCATTTACATGATATCGCTAAATTTATGTTCGGTATTAGTATTTTCTGGACTTACCTATGGTTCTCGCAATTTATGTTAATCTGGTATTCTAATATTCCTGAAGAGGTGACTTACTTCATCACGAGAATTAATGACTATAAATTACCGTTCTTTGGAATGGTTGTATTAAACTTTGTATTCCCATTATTAATGTTAATGAATGCCAACTACAAGCGTATGAACTGGTTTGTAGTGATGACTGGCGTTGTGATTCTTGTTGGTCACTATATTGATATTTTCAATATGATCATGCCTGCTACTGTAGGGGATAGATGGTTTATAGGAATTCCTGAAATTGGATCTGTATTATTGTTTGGTGGATTATTCATATTTGTTGTATTCATGTCTTTATCTAAGGCGTCATTACTTGCAAAAGGATACCCACTTATGAAAGAAAGTGAAGATTTCCATTATTAATTAGATTTAAATAAAGAAGAAAGAAGAATCACATGACTACTTTATTAACAATTATAGTTTTAGTATTTATTTTAATTGCCATTTGGCAGATGGTTAAGATTTTCGATTTGGCTCAGGCTAAAACCGATAATGCTCAAATAGCCACAGATAAAGATAATACCTTAAATGGTTACTTAATGATGGGCTTTTTAGCTTTCATCTACATCATAACCATTATTTGTGTTGTTAAATGGGGTGATCTGCCTCTTTTGTCAAATGCAGCATCAGAGCACGGAGGCACCATCGATAACTTGATGATTATTTCATTGGTTTTAATTTTCTTCGTACAAACCATTACGCAATTTTTATTACACTATTTCGCTTTTAAATATAAAGGAGAAAAAGGTAAACAAGCGTTCTTCTTTGCTGATAACAATAAATTGGAAATGATTTGGACGATCATTCCTGTAATTGTATTAGCTGGTTTAATTATCTACGGATTAAATACATGGATTAACATTACTAGTGTTGATGAAAGTGAAGATCCATTAATTGTTGAATTATATGCTCAACAGTTTAACTGGAAAGCGAGATACGCCGGATCTGATAACACTTTAGGAAAAGCGAATGTTCGTTTAATTGATATCGATCGTGCTAACATCTTAGGTTTAGATGAAGCTGATCCTAATGCTCAAGATGATATCATTACCACCGAATTACACTTACCTGTTGGGAAACCTGTATTATTCAAAATGCGTTCTCAAGATGTATTACACTCGGCTTACATGCCTCACTTTAGAGCACAAATGAACTGTGTTCCTGGTATGATAACGCAGTTTGGTTTTACACCTACTGTGACTACTGCTGAAATGCGTCAGACACCTGAAATGCAAGAGAAAGTGGCTAATATCAATGAAATTAGAGTTGAAAATAGTAAACCATTAGTTGCTAAAGGTGAAGAGGCTTTAGAACGCTATGAGTTTGATTACCTATTGATTTGTAACAAAATTTGTGGGAAGTCACACTACAACATGCAAATGAAAATTATAGTTGAATCTCAAGAAGAATACGACGCTTGGATTGCAGAGCAAAAGGAATTCAAGAATTCTCTAATTAACTAATTAAACAAAAAACACCTAACCGAATATAGATTATGTCAGCACACGCAGATACTCACGCACACGACGACGACCACGGACATCATCATAAAGAAACTTTCGTAACTAAATATATTTTTAGTATGGATCATAAAATGATCGCTAAACAATATTTAGTAACGGGTACCATCATGGGTATTATAGGGATATTAATGTCTATAATGTTCCGTATTCAAATTGCATGGCCAGAAGAGCCTAATGTATTATTTGAAGCTTTATTAGGTAAATGGGCTCCAGACGGCGTTATGGATGCAGATATTTATTTAGCATTAGTAACTATCCATGGTACCATTATGGTATTCTTTGTACTGACTGCTGGATTGAGTGGTACTTTTAGTAACCTGTTAATTCCGTTGCAAATTGGAGCACGTGATATGGCTTCTGGTTTCTTAAACATGGTATCTTACTGGTTATTCTTTTTATCGAGTATAATCATGGTTATCTCATTGTTTGTTGAAGCTGGTCCTGCAGCAGCTGGATGGACAATTTATCCACCGTTAAGTGCATTACCTATGGCACAAGGGGGTTCAGGTATGGGTATGACCCTTTGGTTGGTATCTATGGCTATCTTTATTGCTTCGTCATTATTAGGGTCTCTTAACTACGTGGTTACTGTTTTAAACTTACGTACTAAAGGGATGTCTATGACAAGATTACCGTTAACAATCTGGGCATTTTTTGTAACTGCTATTATTGGTGTCGTTTCTTTCCCAGTACTATTATCGGCAGCTTTACTATTAATTATGGATAGAAGTTTTGGAACATCATTCTTCTTATCAGATATTTTCATCCAAGGTGAAGTTTTACACTATCAAGGTGGATCACCTGTTTTATTCGAACACTTATTTTGGTTCCTAGGTCACCCAGAGGTATATATTGTTATCTTACCTGCAATGGGTCTGGTTTCTGAAATTATGGCATCTAACTCTCGTAAACCTATCTTTGGTTATAGAGCGATGATCGTTTCAATATTAGCCATTGCTTTCCTTTCAACTATTGTTTGGGGACACCACATGTTCATCTCAGGGATGAATCCATTCTTAGGTTCTGTGTTTACATTCACAACCTTATTAATTGCGATTCCATCTGCAGTGAAAGCCTTCAACTGGATTACAACCTTATGGAAGGGTAATCTTCAGATGAACCCAGCCATGTTATTCTCAATTGGTTTTGTATCTACCTTCATTACTGGTGGTTTAACAGGTATTATTCTTGGTGATTCTGCATTAGATATTAATGTTCACGATACTTACTTTGTAGTAGCTCACTTCCACTTAGTAATGGGTATCTCTGCACTTTACGGAATGTTTGCTGGTATTTACCACTGGTTCCCTAAGATGTACGGTCGCATGATGAACAAAAACTTAGGTTATATCCACTTCTGGTTAACAGCTGTTTGTGCTTATGGTGTATTCTTCCCAATGCACTTTATTGGAATGGCGGGTTTACCACGTCGTTATTATACAAATAGTAACTTCCCATTATTTGATGATTTAGCAAATGTGAATGTTATCATTACAGTATTTGCTTTAATTGGAGGTGTTGTACAGATCGTGTATTTATACAACTTCTTCATGAGTATTTTCTTCGGAAAGAAATCAACTCAAAACCCATGGAAAGCAACTACTTTAGAGTGGACTACGCCTGTAGAGCATATCCACGGAAACTGGCCAGGAGAAATTCCTCATGTTTACCGTTGGGCTTACGATTACAGTAAACCAGGTCATGATGTTGATTTTGTAGCTCAAAACGTTCCTTTCAAAGAAGGTGAGGTTGAATTACATCACTAAAATTAATTCCTGCGAAGGCAGGAATCTCATAGAGAGAATATAAACAAAAAGCCTTTCCATTACGGAGAGGCTTTTTGTTTATATTTGAAATTGTATTTTTGCTATAATCAATGACTACTAGCTGTAATTATCAAAGTATAGGGTTTAATTTAAAAGATTCCTGCCTGTGTAGGAAGTACGTATGATGAACGAAAACCTAGATCCCACAAACGATAATTTTTCTCCTGATGAATTTGACGTTGAAAAAAAACTAAGACCGCTATCCTTTGATGATTTTACAGGTCAGGATCAGGTGTTGGAGAATCTACAAATCTTTGTACAGGCGGCAAACTTACGCACTGAAGCTTTAGATCATACTTTATTCCATGGCCCTCCAGGTTTAGGTAAAACCACTTTAGCTAATATTTTAGCTAATGAGCTTGGTGTTGGGATTAAAATCACTTCAGGTCCTGTTTTAGATAAGCCTGGTGATTTGGCGGGACTGTTAACCAATTTAGAAGAGCGTGATGTCTTGTTTATTGACGAAATTCACCGATTGAGCCCTATTGTAGAGGAATACCTGTATTCGGCTATGGAGGATTTTAAAATCGATATCATGATTGAGTCCGGACCTAATGCTAGAACGGTTCAAATCCATTTGAATGCGTTTACATTAGTTGGTGCGACGACCCGTTCAGGGTTGTTAACCTCACCAATGCGTGCGCGTTTTGGTATCCAAAGTCGTTTACAGTACTATAATACGGATTTGCTAACTACCATCATTCAAAGAAGTGCGAATATCTTAGGCGTGCCTATTTCTATGGAGGCCGCTATTGAAATTGCTGGAAGAAGTAGAGGGACACCACGTATCGCCAACGCCTTACTACGTCGCGTTCGTGATTTTGCACAAATAAAGGGAAATGGTAGTATCGATATCAAAATTGCGAAGTATGCCTTAGAAGCCTTAAATGTAGATGCACATGGCTTAGATGATATGGACAATAAAATTCTTGCTACAATTATTGATAAGTTTAAAGGCGGCCCTGTTGGGATTACCACCATCGCTACGGCCGTAAGTGAGAGTCCTGAAACTATTGAAGAAGTTTATGAACCGTTTTTAATTCAACAAGGCTTTATCATGCGTACCCCACGTGGTCGAGAAGTCACCGAAGAAGCTTATAAACACTTAGGGCGTGTTAAAGGACCAACGCAAGGCGGTTTATTTTAACATCTCAAAGTATTTGAACTAAAAGAAAACCAAACAACCTACTTATAAAATGAAATGCCAAAAATTAGTAACCGCAATACTACTAGTAATCACCTTATTTGGTTGTGATAAAATTGAAGAATTAACTCAGTTTACTATTGTTTATGAAGAAGAAGTTATTATTGAATCTTCATCGGTAGTAGATTTACCATTTAATGCCTTTACACCTGAAATTAGTTCAGACTCTGAGTCTAAATTTGAAAACAACAACACCGGTAAAAACCTTATAGAATATATAGAGCTTACGAGAATGACCTTAGAAATTGATGCTCCAGATCAGGGTGATTTTGACTTTCTAAACGCTATTGAAATATATATTTCTGCCGAAAATGAAGAAGAAGTCCTGATCGCTTGGAAAGAAGTTATTGAAGAAGACGGAAGCAAAACTATTGAATTGGATACCGCTAATGATGATTTACAAAATTACCTTAAAAAGGATGAATTTAGCTTAAGACTTGCTACAGTAACTGATCAAATTATTACTTCAGATCATAAAATTAAAGTGCGTTCTGAGTTTTTTGTGGATGCTAAAATATTGGGGCTATAGTGTTTAAATCATTTGTTATTTTTCGTTACCTTAGATAATTACGCTTTGTTGAATTAAGATCTTTATGTTAGATAACAAATCGAAATACACACAACTCATTAAAATTGAAGCCAAACGCCTCGGTTTTTTGTCTTGTGGGATTAGTAAAGCCCAGTTCTTAGAAGAAGAAGCGCCTCGTTTAGAAAAATGGCTGAACAATAACATGAACGGTGAAATGCGTTATATGGAAAACCATTTCGATAAGCGTTTGGACCCTACAAAACTGGTTGAAGGCTCTAAAAGTGTCGTGTCTCTTTTGTTGAATTATTATCCAGAAGAAAAACAAAACGATGATAGTTTTAAGCTTTCCAAATACGCTTATGGCACTGATTACCATTTCGTAATTAAAGATAAGCTCAAATCATTATTACATTTTATTCAAGATGAAATTGGTGACGTTGAAGGCCGTGCTTTTGTTGATTCGGCACCTGTTTTAGATAAAGCTTGGGCTGCCAAATCGGGTTTAGGCTGGATAGGTAAGCATAGTAATCTCTTATCGCAACAAGTGGGCTCTTTCTATTTTATAGCCGAATTAATTATCGATTTGGATTTAGAATACGACGTTAGAGTCACCGATCACTGCGGTACCTGCACCGCCTGCATTGATGCTTGCCCTACCCAGGCGATTACTGAACCTTATGTAGTTGATGGTAGTAAGTGTATTTCCTATTTCACCATTGAGCTCAAAGAGAATATTCCAACAGAATTTAAAGGTCGTTTTGACGACTGGATGTTTGGTTGTGATGTTTGCCAAGATGTTTGTCCGTGGAACCGCTTTTCAAAACCACATAACGAACCCTTGTTTAATCCGCACCCAGAATTACTAGCGATGACTAAAAAGGATTGGGAAGAAATTACCGAAGAGACCTTTAGAAAAGTTTTTAAAAAATCTCCAGTAAAACGTACCAAGTTTTTAGGCTTAAAAAGAAATATCAATTTCCTCAAAGAATGAGAGATTCTTTTTTAGGATTGTTATATTTGTTAATCACAAAACACAATTCTAATGAAGGAAGAAAGTAAACGCAGAGAAGCCCTTATTTATCACGCCAAACCAACTCCTGGTAAGATAAAAGTTGTTCCAACCAAAAAATATGCGACCCAAAGAGATTTGTCGTTAGCTTATTCACCGGGTGTTGCAGAACCTTGTTTAGAAATAGAAAAAGATAAGGAAAACGCATACAAATATACAGCTAAAGGGAACTTGGTTGCGGTGATTTCAAATGGTACCGCCGTTTTAGGTTTAGGAAATATTGGACCAGAAGCTTCCAAACCTGTTATGGAAGGTAAAGGTTTACTGTTTAAAATATTTGCAGATATTGATGTTTTCGATATTGAAGTAGATACTGAAAACGTTGAAGAATTTATCGCTACCGTAAAAAATATAGCCCCAACTTTTGGTGGTATTAATTTAGAAGATATTAAAGCGCCTGGAGCGTTTGAGATTGAAAGACGTCTTAAAGAAGAATTGGATATTCCGGTGATGCATGATGATCAACATGGAACGGCAATTATTTCTGCGGCAGCGTTAATCAATGCTTTAGAAATCGCAGAGAAAAAAATAGAAGAAGTAAAAATTGTAATTTCTGGTGCCGGGGCAGCAGCGATTTCATGTTCACGTTTATATCAAGCCTTTGGTGCTAGGCGTGAAAATATGGTCATGCTGGATAGTAAAGGGGTGATTCGTGATGATCGAGACAGCTTAACTTCTGAAAAAGCAGAATTTGCTACGCACAGAAAAATAGATACGCTCGATGAAGCTATGGTTGATGCCGATGTGTTTATTGGTCTATCAATGGCGAATATTGTGTCTCCAGAGATGTTGTTGAGCATGGCAGATAAACCTATTGTTTTTGCTATGGCCAATCCAGATCCTGAGGTAAAATATGATATTGCTATTGCTACGCGTAAGGATATTATCATGGCTACCGGAAGAAGTGATCATCCTAATCAGGTGAATAACGTACTTGGTTTTCCATTTATATTTAGAGGGGCGTTAGATGTGCGTGCTACAAAAATCAACGAAGCGATGAAAATGGCAGCCGTTGAAGCTTTGGCGCGATTAGCTAAAGAGCCCGTGCCTGAACAAGTAAATATTGCTTATGGTGAAACCCGTTTAACTTTCGGAAAGGATTATATCATTCCAAAGCCTTTTGATCCACGTTTAATTGCTGAAGTGCCACCGGCTGTAGCAAAAGCAGCGATGGAAAGTGGTGTAGCTAAAGAACCAATCATCAATTGGGAAGACTATCAAGATGAATTAAGAGAGCGTTTAGGTTCAGATAATAAATTAGTGAGGTTATTATTAACCCGTGCTAAATTAAACCCTAAACGCGTAGTTTTTGCAGAAGCTGATCAATTGGGGGTTATAAAAGCCGCACAAATTGTTTATGAAGAAGGTGTTGCAATTCCTATTTTGTTAGGAAGAAAAGAAACCATTCAAAACTTAATGGTTGAAATTGACTTTGATGCTGAAGATGTGCTTATCATTGATCCGAAGTCTGAAGAAGAAAACGAACGTAAAGATAAATATGCTAAAGTCTATTGGGAGCAACGTAAGCGTAGAGGGGTAACTTACTACGCAGCACAACGCTTAATGCGTGAGCGAAACTATTTTGCTGCCATGATGGTGAATGAAGGTGATGCCGATGCCTTAATTTCGGGTTATTCTCGTAATTACCCAACCGTGGTGAAACCGATGTTAGAGCTAATTGGTATGGATAAAGGGGTGAATCGTGTAGCGACCACCAATGTGATGATGACTAAACGCGGGCCTTTATTTTTAAGTGACACTTCCATCAATATCGATCCTGATGCTAAAGAGCTTACTAAAATTGCGCAAATGACCTCTAAAGTAGTCAAAATGTTTGGAATGACACCGGTTATTGCAATGACTTCATACTCTAATTTTGGGTCTTCTCCTAGTCCTAAGGCTTCAAAAGTAAGAGACGCCGTAGCTAATTTACATCGTTTTAATCCAGACTTAATTGTGGACGGGGAATTACAAACAGACTTTGCCCTGAACGACGAGATGCTAAAAGAGAAATTTCCATTTTCTAAATTGGTTGGAAAAAAAGTGAATACCTTGATTTTTCCAAATTTAGATTCTGCAAATATCACCTATAAATTACTTAAAGAATTGAATGAAGCCGAATCAATCGGACCTATCATGATGGGCATGCGTAAACCGGTTCATATTCTTCAATTGGGTGCTAGTGTAGATGAAATTGTAAATATGACTGCAATGGCAGTAATTGATGCGCAGCAAAAAGAAAGACGCGATGCTGAAAAGGGTGATTCATAGGCTTCCTATTGAAAATAATTTTATTACATTTGGTCGATAACCAACTGACATAGATGATTACCCATATTCAAGGAAAACTCACAGAGAAAAATCCAACCCACGTTGTTATAGATTGTAACGGCGTGGGCTATTTACTTAATATATCTTTACATACTTATTCTCAAATTCCAGAAGGTGAACTTTTAAAGTTATATACGCACCTTCAAGTTAAGGAAGATTCCCATACGCTTTATGGTTTTTCTAGCCTTGCAGAGCGTGAAATATTCAGACTTTTAATTTCAGTAAGTGGTATAGGTTCTAGTATTGCACGTACTATGCTGTCTTCTCTAACACCTAAACAGGTGAGAGAGGGTATTGCTACAGGTGATGTTGCATTGATCCAATCCATTAAGGGTATTGGTGCAAAAACAGCGCAACGCGTTATCATCGAATTAAAAGATAAAATCATTAAGATTTATGATATTGATGAAGTTTCTGTTTCACAAGGCAATACCAACAAAGATGAAGCGTTATCTGCTTTAGAAGTGCTCGGTTTTGTTAAAAAACAAGCCGAACGTGTCGTTGATAAAATTATGATTGCCCAACCAGATGCTAATGTCGAAACCATCATTAAGCAGGCTTTAAAAAATTTATAATTCATTTTGAAAATAACTAACCTTCAATTTTATAAATCAATTAAACCGTGTCTTTTATTCTTTTTTGTGCTTTGTTTCACAACAGGAGCATGGTCTCAAGAGACGCCACGAGATACAGTACAGCCTGGGTATCATGTAGGTAAGTTAAAAGAACCAACACCATCAAGTGTTGAGCAAAAATATACTTACGATCCCATTTCAAACCGTTACATATACACCGAAACCATAGGCGAGTATAATCTGCGTTTTCCTGTAATTTTATCTCCAGAAGAATATTATGCTTTAGTAGCTCGAGAGAATTTAAGAGCCTATTACAAAGAAAAAATTGATGCCTTCGACGGGAAAAAAGATGGTTCAGAAGAAGGAAGACGTAATTTATTACCTGAGTTTTATATAAATTCAGGTCTTTTTGAATCGATTTTTGGAGGAAATACCATTGAAATTATTCCTCAAGGTTCTGTAGAAATGGATTTAGGGATTTTATATTCAAGACAAGATAACCCGTCATTTTCACCTAGAAATAGAAGTAATTTCACCTTTGATTTCGATCAACGTATCAGTTTAAGTTTGGTGGGTAAAGTTGGAGAACGCCTTCAAATTAATGCCAATTACGATACACAATCTACCTTTGATTTTCAGAATTTAATTAAATTAGAATATACACCTACTGAAGATGATATCATTCAAAAAATAGAAGTAGGTAACGTAAGCATGCCTTTGAGTAGTTCTTTAATCACAGGGGCGCAAAGTTTATTTGGTGTCAAAGCACAGCTTCAGTTTGGAAAAACGACCATTACAGGGGTGTTTTCTGAGCAAAAATCACAATCCAATACCGTAGTTGCGCAAGGTGGTGGTACTCTAGAGGAGTTTGATGTTTTTATTCGCGATTATGATGAAAACCGACACTTTTATTTAGCACAATATTTTAGAGATTCTTATGATGCTGCTTTGGCAAATTACCCGTTTATAAATAATAAGGGTTTGCAAATTACGCGCTTGGAACTTTGGGTAACGAACCGAAGCAACCGAACAGACAATGTAAGAAACGTAGTGGCTTTTCAAGATTTAGGAGAGTCGGAACATATTGGTTTACAAACCCCACCAGCAGGTTTTGTTAATGCATCACCAGGTGCATTTCCAGATAATGAGAATAATGATTTTGATCCAACAAATATTGGTGGTGCTGGCTCGCAACTTACCGATGCGGTTAGAGATATTGCTACAGTACAACAAGGCATATTAGTGCCTAACGTGAGTGAAGGTGCAGATTATGCCAAATTAGAAAATGCTAGAAAATTAACAGAAGGCCAAGAATATACCTTAAACAGTGAGCTAGGTTACATTTCTTTAAATCAACGATTGAGTAACGATGAAGTATTGGCCGTTGCCTTTCAGTATACCATTTCTGGGAAAGTCTATCAGGTAGGTGAATTTGCAAACGATGGTGTTGATGCTACCGAAGTAGATACCGATACCAATGGGAATGTGACAAATGTGGTCAATTCAAGTTTAATCCTTAAAATGTTAAAGAGTAGTGTGACCGATGTTAATCAACCGGTTTGGGATTTGATGATGAAAAACATCTATGACACTGGAGCTTATAATTTAACAGAAGAAGACTTTAAGCTTAATATTTTCTACAATGAAGCTTCCCCCTTAAACTTTATTAGTCCTACAGGTAGCGATTTCGCTAATGATATTAATGGAAACCCAGTAGGGCCAAATACTAACGAAAAAGATTTAATTCAGAACGCACCTTTATTAAGGGTTTTCAATTTAGATAAGCTGAATTTTAACAATGATCCTCAAGCAAGGGGTGATGGCTTTTTTGATTTTGTTCCTGGGGTTACCGTTATTCCAACAAACGGAAAAATTGTGTTTACCAGTGCTGAGCCTTTTGGTGAATATTTATTTAATATTCTAGGGGGTGGAGATTATAGTGATGAACTCACCTATAACGATGATCAAAAAAAATACGTTTATGATGTGCTTTATAAAGATACAAAAACGCGAGCGCTTGAATCTGTAGAGAAAAACAAATTCAAATTAAAAGGACGCTATAAATCTTCTGGAGGCGACGGTATTCCTATCGGTTCCTTTAATGTGCCTAGAGGTTCGGTGCGTGTTACTGCAGGTGGCCGTGTGTTAGTTGAAGGTATTGATTATACTGTGAATTATCAGTTGGGGCGTGTTCAAATTTTAGATGAAGCTCTAAAAGCCTCAAATACGCCTATTGAAGTTTCGACTGAAAACAATGCGGTTTTCGGACAACAAACCAGACGTTTTACTGGATTTAATGTGGAACATAAATTCAATGATAATTTTGTGTTGGGTGGTACCTTTTTAAATCTTAATGAGCGACCAGTAACACAAAAAGCAAATTATGGTACAGAATCTATTAACAACTCCATTTTTGGTTTAAACGGAAATTATGCCACAAAAGTGCCGTTTCTAACACGTTTAGTGAATAAATTACCAAATATTGATACCGATGTGGAGTCTAATGTCTCGCTTAGAGGTGAATTTGCATACTTATCACCTGGAGCGCCAAAAGGCACCGACTTAAACGGAGAGGCCACGTCTTATATTGATGATTTTGAGGGTTCGCAAAATGGCATCGATTTAAAGTCGCAATTGTCATGGTTTTTATCTAGTAGACCTTTAGATTTAAATGTGCCTAGTAACCCGAATGAAGATGACAATGGTATTCAAAATGGTTATCAAAGAGCCCTTTTAAACTGGTACTCTATTGACCCTGTTTTTTATAGTAGCCAACGTCCAGACGGTATTACCGATGACGATATTTCGGGCTTATATACCAGTAGGGTGTTTATAAACGAACTTTTTCCAGATCGTGATTTGGTGCAAGGGCAAAACACGGTGTTATTTACTTTGGATTTAGCTTATTACCCGACTGAGCGTGGACCGTTTAACTTTGATCCTAATACAGCAAATGGTGTCATTAGTAATCCGCAAGACAGTTGGGCTGGGATTACTAGGCAGATAACATCAACAGATTTTGAACAACAAAATGTGGAGTATATCGATTTTTGGGTTCAAGATCCGTTCCAAGAAAATCCTAATAACCCAGGTGGTAAATTAGTTTTTAACTTAGGAAATATTTCAGAAGATATCATTAAAGATGGTAAAAAGCTTTATGAAAACGGATTACCAAAAGATGGCGATGTTACCTTCTTACAGCCTACAACTTGGGGAACAGTTACGCCGCAAAATCAATCGTTAGTCTATGCCTTTGATAGCACAGGAGACGAACGTACGAATCAAGATGTGGGTTATGATGGGTATAATGATGCTGAAGAAGCTAGTGCATTTGGAGCGCAGTTTGGTGATGATCCATCAAATGATAATTACACGTATTTTTTAAATGCCGACGGAGATATTTTTGATCGTTACAAAAAGTATAATGGTGTTGAAGGTAATACACCAGATAGTTTTTCTAATACCGATCGTGGTGCTAATACGCAACCTGATGTTGAAGATATTAATCGTGATAATACCATGAATACGATTGATAGCTATTACGAATATGAATTAGATCTTAACCGCCAAAACTTACCCACAACAGAAGCTGATTTTGAAAATTTACCAGATAGCAATCCGCTAAAACAATTTTTACGTGATTATAAGGAGCGTCCGCGTCAATTACCAAACGGACAAACAACTAATGTAAGGTGGTATCAGTTTAGAGTCCCTGTTGAAGGAGCACATGCCACACCTGTTGGGAATATATCAGATTTAAGGTCGGTACGTTTTTCTAGGATTTATTTAAAGGAGTTTACTGAGCCTACAGTTTTTCGTTTTGGAACCTTAGAATTAGTGCGTAGTGATTGGAGACGATATACTTTGCCATTAGATGAAAATGACCCTGATCCTACAGATCCAAATACTGATTTTTCTGTAGGTGTTATCGGTACTCTAGAGAATGAAGGTCGTTATGAGAGTCCGCCAGGGATCGAACCAGAACAATTGTATAATAACAATACGGTAGTGCGTCAAAATGAACAATCGTTGGTTGTTGAAGTTTGTGGTTTAGAAGTTGAAGACTCTAGAGGGGTATATAAAAATATCGATTTGGATATGCGTCAGTATAAGCGTATGCGTATGTTTATTCATGCTGAAGATCAAGAGACCGCCGTTGGAACCTTAAAAGATACCGATTTAGTAGGGTATATTAGAATGGGAAATGACCTTACTGAAAATTACTATCAAATTGAAATTCCGCTACAAGTTTCTGGATCAGAGCTATGGCCGGATGCCAATGAAATTAATCTTGCCATTGACATGCTCGGACAAATTAAAGCGGAAAGTATATCTAATGGGAATTCCGATTTAACTTTTTATGATGTTATTGGTGATGATGTGGTACTAGCAAATGACCCTTATTCGGGTTATGTCTTAGGGCAGCACCGTGTAGCTATAAAAGGAAATCCTAACTTTGGAGACATAAGAACACTTATGGTAGGAGTTAAAAATGCTAGTGGTAATGATGTGTGTGGTGAAATATGGTTTAATGAGTTGAGATTGTCTGATTTGGATAATGAAGGTGGTTGGGCTGCTATTGTTAGTATGGACTCCAATATTGCAGATTTTGCCAATGTAAGTGCTACAGGTAGAAAAAGCACCTCTGGTTTTGGATCATTAGAACAAGGACCTAGTCAACGTAGTTTGGAAGATGTGCAACAGTATGATGTAGTTACTAATGTGAATGTTGGGCAGTTATTACCTAAAAAGTGGGGGGTTCAGTTGCCTTTTAATTATGGTCAAAGTGAAGCGCTTATCACACCTAAATACGATCAATTCTATAAAGATTTAACATTAGAATCTCGATTAGAGGCCGCTAGTACAGACGCCGAAAAAGAACAAATCAAACAACAATCTGAAGATTATACTAGCCGACAAAGCATCAACTTTATTGGGGTGCGCAAAATAAGAACTACAGACAAGAAACCACGTTTTTATGATGTGGAGAATTTCACACTGAACTACTCGTATAATAAAGTGGAACATCGTGATTTTGAAATAGAAAATTCAGTAAATAAAACACTTCGAATGGGCGCTAATTATGCGCATAATTTTGAGCCTTTAGTTATTGAACCTTTCCAAAAGAACGACTCCTTATTTACAGGGCAGTATTGGAAAATTTTAAAAGATTTTAACTTCAACCTGCTTCCGGCAAGTTTCACGGTAAATACAGATTTAAATCGTCAATACAATAGGCAAAAGTTTAGAGAAGTAGATCTCTCAGCTAGCGATATCGCTATTGAAGAATTGTATAGAAGAAACTACATGTTCGATTTTCAGTATGTGGTTAATTATAATTTAACTAAATCGTTGCAGCTTAACTTTACGGCAACTAATAATAATATTGTACGTAACTATTTTGTTGATGACGGTACTAATAACTTCGAACAAGATAATTCATTAGGCGTATGGGATGGTATTTTAGATTTTGGTGATCCTAATAGGCAAACCAACAATTTAGGAATTACCTACCAATTGCCTTTTAATAAAATACCAACCTTTAGTTTCTTAGATGTAACTTACCAATATACGGGAAGTTTTCAATGGCAAAAGAGTTCCGATTTATATCAAGAAGTGGAGCTTAATGGTTCTGTCTACGATTTAGGTAATACCATTCAAAACTCTAATGTTCATAATATTAACTCATCTATGGATATGAACCGTTTGTATAAGTACATCGGTTTAACTAAAAAACCTGTAAGTACAGCTAGAAGACGTGGTGTGCCAGGGCCAGCCGAGGCACAAGTTCCTGGTCAAACTCAAAACCAAGCAAAACCTAAATCGAGTAAACAAACGGGAACAAAATTATTGAATGCTGGTATTGATTTATTAACCAGTGTGAAACGTATTCAAGTTAATTATTCTGAAAATAATGGTACATTTTTACCTGGTTACTTACAAACACCTGGTTTTATAGGAACGACAAAGCCTTCTTTAGGATTTATTTTTGGGGGTCAAAGCGATGTGAGAGATATGGCAGCAAGAAAGGGCTGGTTAACTGTTTTTCCAGAATTTAATCAGCAGTATACGACTACAGAGACTAAGCAGTTAGATATATCGGCTAGTGTACAACCGGTACGAGATTTAAAAATTGACATCATTGGTTCTCGTGCTTATTATGAAAATTATGCTGAAAACTATAAAATTGAGAACGATGAATATTATTCATTAACACCAAATACCTTTGGTAATTTTAATATTTCAACCTTATTGATTAAAACAGCTTTTCAGGAAAGTAGCGAAAATGTTTCTCAGGCCTTTAGCGATTTTAGGTCAAATCGTTTAACCATAGCCGATAGGTTAGCCGAAGAATTTTACGGAACGAATAACTATGCTAGAGACGCTGAAGGGTATCCTTTAGGGTTTGGTAAAAATAATCAACAGGTTTTACTGCCATCGTTTTTAGCGGCCTACCAAGGTAAAGATGCAGAAAGCATTACCACAGAAACTTTTAGAAGTGTACCAATTCCAAACTGGGATTTAAAGTATACTGGTTTTATGAAGTTTGCGTGGTTTAAGAAAAATTTTAAGCGCTTTTCATTGACACACGGTTATCGATCAACTTATACGATTAACCAATTTTCAACCAATTTAAATCTAAATTTAGATCCAGCTGCTAATGAGCGCCCAATTCCAGGTGTGCCTTACGCAAATCAGCCTCAGGATGCTTTAGATCAATCTGGAAACTATAAAAATGAAACCTTATACAGCAATATCAACTTAGCTGAAATGTTTAGTCCCCTTATGCGTATGGATTTGGAGATGAAGAATTCAGTCAAAATTTTAGCTGAAATTAAAAAGGATAGATTGTTGTCCTTAAGCTTTGACAATAATTTAATGACCGAAGTTCACGGTAACGAATATATTTTAGGTTTAGGTTACCGTATTAAAGACTTACGTATACGCTCTAAATTGGCTGGGCCACAAAAACGAATCATTAGTGATTTAAACATGAAAGCAGATGTTTCGGTAAGGGAGAATAAAACTATTGTGAGGTATTTGGATTTAGATAATAATCAAATTACCTCAGGACAAACCATTTGGGGTGTGAAATATACGGCCGATTATGCGTTTAGTAAAAATCTTACTGGTATCTTTTATTTTGATTATACTTTTTCCGATTATGCTATTTCAACAGCCTTTCCACAAACAACCGTGCGATCAGGGGTTACAATTCGATATAATTTCGGGAATTAACATATATGCTATTTGAATTTAACATTTGAATAAATACATTTGCTGCTTATTATTAACTAAAAATATTTAGAGATGAACATTCCTTCAGAATTAAAGTACACTAAAGATCACGAATGGGTTAAATTAGATGGCGACATTGCAACAATAGGCGTTACAGATTTTGCACAGAGTGAATTAGGAGATATTGTATATGTGGAGGTAGAAACTCTAGATGAAACTTTAGAGGCCGATGAGATTTTTGGAACCGTAGAAGCGGTAAAAACGGTGTCTGATTTATTTTTACCATTATCTGGTGAAATCATTGAGTTTAATGAATCTTTAGAAGATGAGCCTGAAAATGTAAATTCTGATCCTTACGGTGCAGGATGGATGATTAAGGTAAAATGTTCAGAGGTGTCTCAGGCTGAAGGTTTGATGTCGGCTGATGAATATAAAGCCCTTATTGGTGCTTAAAATCATCGCTCCTATTGCTGCAATAGGATATACCGTATTTCTAGCAACAGTATGTCTTATCACCATAAATGATCTTCCTAATGTTGGGGTGTCATTTGCTGATAAGATCTTTCATTTTTTAGCTTACGGATTATTAACCATTTTATGGTATGCCACCTTTTTGCTGAATTTTAACTTAAAGGAAAAACAGGCCATTTTATATGCGCTTATTTTTTCGGTGGTTTTTGGTATACTTATTGAGGTGTTACAAGATACTTTGACGGTTTCTAGAGCTTTAGATATTTTTGATATGGTGGCAAACACAATTGGTGCCCTATTAGCAGCTTTAACTCTAATGATTAAAAATAAAATCTTGCGTTAAAAACTTTTGAAACGCTTGTTATTTTGGTAAATAAATAGTTATTTTAGCAATCTTGATAAACGAAATTAAATTATGGAACTTAAAAAAAATCCTAAAGCAGATGTTGGACGTAACAGTTCACTATATTTATTGGTAGGTCTAGCGTTAATGCTATTTCTTACAAATTACGCAATAAACTATAAAACCTATGATAAGGAAGATATAGATATTGGAATGGTAAATATGGATGAGGAATTAGAAGAAGATATTCCATTAACAGAGCAGATACAAACGCCACCGCCACCTCCGCCACCACCAGCGGCTCCAGAGGTTATTGAAATCGTTGAAGATGAGGTTGAGGTTGAAGAAACAGTAATCGAATCTACAGAAGTTGATCAAGAAACTGAAATTGTAGAGGTTGAAGAAGTAGAGGTTGAAGAAGTAGAAGAAGATATTGATGTACCGTTTTCAGTTATTGAAAATGTACCAGTTTTCCCTGGTTGTGAAAAAGGTAGCAACAATGAAAAGAGAGCTTGTATGTCTAAAAAGATTTCTCAATTTGTAAATAAAAAGTTTAACACTGAGTTAGCTAGTGAGTTAGGTTTAACAGGAAGACAACGTATTAACGTTATTTTCAAAATTGATAAAACGGGTTCTATTACAGGTGTAAGAGCTAGAGCGCCACACCCAGGATTAGAAAAAGAAGCTGCTCGTGTAATTAACTTATTACCTAAAATGAAACCTGGAAAGCAACGTGGTAAGCCGGTAAACGTTCCATATTCTTTACCAATTATTTTCCAAGTTCAAGATTAAGCATGACATCTTAACTAAGTTTACTTAAAGTATACTTAGAATTAAATATAAAATCCCGTTACATTTCTGTAACGGGATTTTTTTTTGGTACGCTTATTGTGATTTTATCATAATATTAACATAAAATCAATACATATTATGAGTAATCAAAAGAAAACTCACGAGCTCAATCGCCAAAATGAGCAAGTCGTGAAAAAATCACAAAAGCATGATGCAAATTTACAAAAAAACACCATGGTTTATTTTCAAGTGGGGTTAATCATGTGTTTAATTGCTGTGTTTGCCTTGTTAGAAATGAATTTTGAAACAACAATTCCTAAGCCTGAAACCGGTTTGCCGCCAATTAAGGATGTCGCTTGGGTAGATGTGCCACTAATTAGAACAGAGGTTCCAGAGCTCATTGAGCCAGTAGCAAGTAAACCTAAGAAAGAACCCGTAACTTTTGAAGTGATTGATGATGATGATCCCGTAAAGCCCGTTACGGAAGAACTCAAAAAAAAGGAAGCTCCTGTTGTTTTAAACCCTGATGCTTTGAAACCATTAGTTGATAAGCCAACTGATGAAGAACCGGTTAATTTTGTGGCTATTCAAGAAGCGCCTATTTATCCGGGTTGTGAAAAAACCAAGGGCAATGAAGCTCGAAAGAAATGTATGTCTGAAAAAATCACCAAGCTCATTCAGAAAAAATTTGACGGTGGTGGTATTGCTTCAAATTACAACTTATCAGGTCTACAGAGAATACATGTGCAATTTACGATTGATAAATCAGGACATGTTACTCATATTCAAACCCGAGCACCACATCCAGAACTTCAAAAGGAAGCTGAACGGGTTATAAAAATCATTCCAGAAATGACCCCAGGTAGGCAACATGATAAAAATGTAGATGTTATTTATAATCTGCCCATTGTTTTTCAAGTACAATAGTAAATTTCAAAAACCGTTATTGTTTTAAGATGACGGTTTTTTTATGTTGTTAGTAGGTATAATGTTTTAACTTTAAATTCGGAATATAAAAAATATAGTATCTTTCGCCACTAAAACAACTTGATACAAATAAACATGAAGCAATTCATTGTACTACTCCTACTTTTAGTTCAACTTAATGGCTTTGCTCAGCAAACGTATTCTAAAGAGCGTCCACCAGTTTTCCCAGAATGTGAAGCGGTTTCTGCTGACGAACTCCAACAGTGTTTTGATCAAGGGGTCTTTAATCGCATTTATGATCATTTTAAGGTTCCAGAACGTGTTTATAATGAAAATTATAAAGGTGAAGTTGTGGTCCTTTTTGAAGTAGATACCCTAGGGGCTTTCCGCGTGATTTATATTGATGCTTATTATGAGGAGTTGAAAGCCGAAACTAAACGTGTGTTTTCAGAGTTTCCAACTGTTAAACCTGCGACCTATAACTCAAGAAATACTTTTAAACAATATTCTTTTCCTATAAAAATACCATTAGTAGATCAGGCAGCAGCATCACAAGATTTATCAAAAGTGAATCAGTTAGCGGCTTTAGAAGAACAAGCTAAGCGCGAATTTGATAGTGTAACTGCACAAACACGCCGTTTTGATAAGCCCAATTATAAGAGTCAGTTAAACATTCCGTTTGTGCATGCTGAATATGCTAAGTTTGATCGAGAGATGAACCTTGTTGGCACCAATAGTCATACAGGAGCAAAACCATTCATCTATTCTGAAGTGTCAAAATATTATGATTTTGATGCTGAAAACCAAAAATTACTTCAAGATAGAAAAACTTGGGTAGGGCGTAAATTATGGAATGAACATTTTGTAGAATTACAAACCGATAATTATTGGTTTACTGTAGATCCTGTTTTTGACCTTCAAGTTGGTAAAGACACTGATGCTGATTTCAATTATACCTATAATAATACTCGGGGCCTTGTGGTTCAAGGTGGTTTTGGTGAAAAATTTAATTTTTATACGTCATTCTTAGAAAGTCAAGGACGCTTTGCTGATTATTTTAATCGTTACGCAGAAAGCTTAAAAGGTTTTGGTCCTGACCCTGCTGTTATTCCTGGTAGAGGAATTGCTAAGCGTTACAAAACAGATGCCTATGATTACCCTGTGGCTGAAGCTTACTTGTCTTATACACCATCAAAATATTTTAATTTTCAATTTGGTCATGGTAAAAACTTCATAGGTGATGGTTACCGTTCTTTAGTACTTAGTGATGTTGCTAGTCCGCACCCCTTTTTCAAAATAAATACAACGTTTTGGAAAATGAAATACACCAATACTTGGATGTGGTTAACCGATATACGTCCTGAAGTCGAGGAAGACAAGGCCTTCAAAAGAAAGTATATTGCAAATCATTTTTTAAGTTGGAACGTTTCAAAGCGTTTAAACTTAGGGTTTTTTGAATCTGTGGTTTGGGATAATGCCAACGACAGAGGTTTTGATGTGAATTACCTAAACCCTGTGATTTTTTATAGAGCTGTGGAGTTTGAAACGGGTCAAGGGGCAGGAAATGCACTTATGGGGATGACTGCTAAGTATAAATGGAATGACAACATCAACATATACGGTCAGTTTATTTTAGATGAATTTTCTCTTGGAGATATAACAGGCGGTGAGAAAAGCTGGAAAAACAAGTACGGTTATCAATTAGGAATTAAATATTACGATGCTTTTAAGGTAGATAACCTATTGCTTCAGTTTGAGTATAATCGTGTGCGTCCGTATACGTATTCTCATAATACTATTGTACTTAACTATGCGCATAGTAATCAGTCGATGGCGCATTTATGGAACTCAAATTTCAGTGAAGCTATTGTAATTGGTCGTTACCACTATGATAGATGGTTTGCTAATGCCAAGCTTATTTTTGGAGTAAGAGGTTTTGACTTTAATGAGGGCGGTGATAACTATAGTTATGGCGGTGATATTTATAGAGATTATAATGATCGTCCATATGATACCGGGGTAGAAGTAGGTCAAGGTATAAAAACCAATATTTTTAATGGAAACTTACAGGCGGGGTATTTATTAAATGTAGCTTCGAATATGAAGATTTTTGCAGACGTCACATTTAGAGATTTCGATCCCAACGCTACAACCTCTACAACTTACCAAAACAACACGGTTTGGTTTACCTTTGGTATGCGCTCCGATTTGTTTAATTGGTATTTCGATTTTTAAGAAAGCTTCAGTTTAAGGGTATAGCTATTTTAACTTTATTCGGCTTGCTAAAATGCTTTTATAGAGTATCTTTGCACTCGCATTATCAGAACCGTCAATAAAATTAACCTTGAGTAGCTCAAAATCAGCCTTAAAACAACCTACAGTGATTTCAGATTTTAAAGAAATCACAAAAATGCGTCTGTCGCTTAGCGTGGTGTTCTCTTCACTGGCCGGATATTTATTGGGTGTAGATGTTATTGATTTAAAAGTACTGACTTTACTTGCTTTTGGCGGCTATTTTATGGTTGGCGCTTCCAATGCCTTTAATCAAATTATTGAAAAGGATTTAGATGCCTTAATGGATCGTACCAAAAACAGACCCATTCCTGCGGGACGTATGTCTGTGAATACGGCTTTCGTTATTGCTTCTATTTTCACGTTATTAGGGATTATCATCTTATACACCATTAACAAGCAAACTGCGATGTTTGGTGCGATTTCAATATTTCTTTATACCTGTGTTTATACGCCTTTAAAAACGAAAACACCTATATCAGTTTTTGTTGGTGCTATTCCAGGAGCTATTCCTTTTATGTTAGGCTGGGTTGCCGCTACTGATAGTTTTGGTATTGAACCAGGAACCTTGTTTGCTTTACAGTTTTTTTGGCAGTTCCCACACTTTTGGGCCATAGGTTGGTTCTTGTTTGAAGACTATAAAAAAGGTGGTTTTTTTATGTTGCCAACAGGGAAACAGGATAAAGGTACTGCAGTACAGGTGATTATGTACACTATTTGGACCATTCTAATTTCTATTGTTCCGGTATTTGGTTTTACAGGACAGTTAAAATTGTCTGTTGTAGCTGCAATCATCGTGTTTTTATTAGGCTTATTCATGCTGCATTATGCGGTGCGATTGTTTAGAGAAATGACAGTAAAGGCCGCAAGACAATTAATGTTGGCTAGTGTGTCTTACATTACATTGATTCAAATTGTTTATGTTTTAGATAAATTTATTAGATAACCATGGATTTAACTCAAGGGACGAAAGAAGAAAAAATAGGCAGAGCAAAAAAGATGATGCTGTGGTTTGGTATCATTTCATTAGTGATGTCTTTTGCAGGTTGGACCAGTGCTTTTGTTGTGAGTAGTAGCCGACCAGATTGGTTAAAGGATTTTCAGTTGCCTAATGCTTTTTTGATAAGTACCGTTGTTATTGTAATAAGTAGTATCACCTTCATTTTAGCTAAAAAAGCACTTAAGTCGGGGTCTTCAAAAGCAACCATGCTGTGGTTGTTAGTTACACTAGTTTTAGGTGTTGTTTTTATTTATAATCAATTTGCGGGCTTTCAGCAAATTATAGATTTGGGCTATAATTTTACTGGACCTACCAGTAATGTGACTATGTCCTATATTTATTTGATTGCTCTAGTGCATATTGTACATGTTCTTGTGGGCTTAATTTGCCTTCTCGTTGTAATTTTTAATCAATTTAAACAGAAGTATAGTGACTCTAATATGCTAGGGTTTGAACTTGCCGCTATTTTTTGGCATTTCATTGATATTCTTTGGGTTTACCTCTTTTTATTCCTCTATTTTGTGAGATAATACCTTTTTTTAAAAATTTTAACAGCTAAACATCAGAAAAACTGATGTTTGTCATAGTTTAAAATTTCAAGAAGTATATTTCGTCAGATGAATAAAATGATTATTTTTGTGCAACTTTTAAATAACAACCATTCTATATGAGTACTACAGTTGTAAACGCTGGGCCAGATAACCAAACTTGGACAGGGGGTAACGAGCCTTTAAAAGCAAGTTATGGAAAAATGATGATGTGGTTTTTCATCGTTTCAGATGCATTAACTTTTTCTGGGTTTTTAGCAGCCTATGGATTTTCTAGATTTAAATTTATTGATTCTTGGCCTATTGCCGATGAAGTTTTTACTCACTTCCCATTTTTACACGGTGTAGATGCACCAATGTACTATGTGGCTTTTATGACATTTGTACTTATTATGTCGTCTGTAACTATGGTATTAGCCGTAGATGCGGGGCACCATTTAAATAAGAGCAAAGTGACTATTTATATGTTCTTAACCATTATTGGTGGTTTAGTCTTTGTAGGATCTCAAGCTTGGGAATGGAATACTTTTATTAAAGGAGAATATGGTGCTGTAAAAACAAAAGGTGGAAATATTCTACAATTTGTAGATACCGAAGGGCATCGTGTTGCCATTGGTGATTTTGCTATTGCAGATGGACATGCTGACCGTATTCAACACGAGCGTAAAGATGGTTTATGGTTCGTTTCTGAAGGGTCACTACCAAGTTTTTCTGTTGAAGAAGTTTTAAGCGGCTTACAAGCTAATGATAATATCTTAGTAAGAACGCAGCTATTAACAGAAGAAGGTGCTAAAACAGTACTATCTAGAGACGAGTCTATCAATCTTATCAAAACTTATGGTGTGAAGGTTGTTGAAGGTGCTAACCTTCAAGAGAATGAATATGGTTCACCATTATTCGCTGATTTCTTTTTCTTCATTACTGGATTTCACGGTTTTCACGTACTTTCAGGGGTGATTTTAAATATCATTGTTTTCTTTAACGTAGTGGTTGGAACTTACGAAAGACGTAGAAGCTACGAAATGGTTGAAAAAGTTGGTTTATACTGGCACTTTGTAGATTTAGTTTGGGTATTCGTATTCACGTTCTTCTACTTAGTTTAATAGGGATCTATTTATTTCCTTGAATAAGGAAATCTAATAATAATTTATTTTTCATTCCTTTTAAGTAAAGGAATCTAAAACACATAAAAATGGCACACGAACATAAATTAGAAATTTTTAGAGGCGCATTAAAATTCAAATCCAATACACAAAAAATTTGGGGAGTTTTAATCTTTTTAGCAATTGTTACCATCATAGAGGTAGTCTTAGGTATTATTAAACCAGAGGTTTTAATGGGGCAAGTTTTAGGTATGAAAGCACTTAACTGGATTTTCATCATCTTAACTATAGTTAAAGCGTATTATATTACATGGGATTTCATGCACATGCGTGATGAAACACCTGGCTTAAGACGTGCTGTAGTGTGGACAGGTATTTTTCTAATTGCTTACCTGACGTTTATCTTATTAGAAGAAGGTGGTTATGTATTTGACGTTTATGATAACGGATACATCAAAAGAGATTTTTAAAGATTATTATTTGTGCCAATAAAGGGTACAGAGTAAGTGTTAAATATAGAAGTGAAGGTGGTTTTTTAACCACCTTTTTCTATTTTTGCGCCGCGGTAAAAGCGCATAAAATTACTATCATTCAATGGATTATAAAAAGGTAAGTAGATACGTCGTTTTAGGAGTGTTATTCTTCCTTCCTGTAACATTCTTGTTGTTTTTATATCCAGCAACACATAACTATCAACCACTTGATATTGTTAATGATTCTGTTGTTGATTTAACTAACATGCATGCAGATAGTGAAGACACGATACGGCTTAAAGATCACATCACGGTGCTTGGCTTCTTAGGTGAAAATCCGATGAAACAAAGTATTGCCGCATCTAACCTAAAGGAGCTGGTCTATGATAAGTTTAAAGGCTTTAAAGGCTTTCAAATCGTGATTGTTATTCCAGAAGGCACAGAGCAAGCCGTAAAAAATTTGAAGACTGAAATTAGCTCTTATGAAGATATACGCTTTTGGCATTTTGTGTTTGGAAAACCAAGTGATATTAAACGTGTGTTCTTTAGTCTAAAAAGTCAAGAAGATTTAAAAACCGATTTATCTACTGATTACGTTTTTATTGTAGATAAAGATCTTAATCAACGTGGAAGGTTAGACGATAGAACCGACGGAGAGCTTGAAAAGCAATCCGAGGTTTACGGCTTAAATGCTTACGATTGCATTGAAGTAGCCGAAATTAAAAATAAAATGAGCGACGATTTACGTATTGTTTTTACTGAATACCGACAAAAACGTAAAGGGGAGTTTAACTCTGATACCCGTCGTGCTAATGATTTAAATACTCAAGATGAAAAATAATTATTCCTACATAGGCATAGGCTTCATTATTCTTGTTTTCGGAATTCTGTTTGTTCCGAAAATTGTAGATCGCATTACTAATGATGATGTGATACGAAATGAAAGTCGAAGTGATTTCGCTTCAGATAAACCTGGTCAGCTTTCAGATTTAGCCTTTATTGAAATTGATGGTGAAGCTAAAAAAGTACCGCCTTTTTCATTTACAAATCAAGATGGTGAAACCATCACAAATGAAGATTATTCTGGGAAAGTTTATGTGATCGAATTCTTTTTCACCACCTGTCCAACCATTTGTCCACGTATGAATGCTAATCTCATTCAAATTCAAAATACTTTTGAAGGTTTTGATGATTTTGGTGTTGCTTCATTTACCATCAATCCTGATTACGACACGCCTGAAGTCCTTAAAGCTTACGCCAAAACTTATGGTGTTACAAACCCCAATTGGCATTTAATGACTGGTGATAAAGACACTATTTATAGATTATCAAATGAAGGCTTTAACTTATACACCGGTGAAGATGAAAACGTTGAAGGTGGTTTTGAACACTCAGGGAATTTTGCGCTAATTGATAAAAATGGCTTTTTCCGTTCTAGAAAAGATGATTTCGGAAATCCAATCATTTATTACCGCGGTATTGTTTCAGAAGCAGAACAAGTAGATGAAGATGGTGTTAAAGAAGAGATAAGTGCTCTAAAAGCTGATATTAAAAAATTACTAAACGAGTAAATCCTGTTAACCGTACCTACATTATGAGCCAAGCCCCTAAATTGCTAAACGAAAAAAAGTATAATAAATTAATAATAGTCTTATCGGTTGTAATTCCTATTGCAGTGGCCATTTTATTTGGTGTAAAAATTCCTAATGTAGAACCACTATCATTTTTGCCTCCTATTTATGCTTCTACAAATGCGCTTACAGCATTAGTTTTAATCTTAGCTTTCATCGCCGTTAAGAAAGGCAATATAAAACTGCATAAACAATTAGTGACTTTTGCATTGGTGTTGTCAGCACTCTTTTTACTGATGTATGTGGCTTACCACATGACCAGTGATTCTACTAAGTATGGTGGAGAAGGTTTAGTGATGTACTTCTATTATTTTATTTTAATTACACATATTGTACTGTCTATTGTCGTGATTCCTTTTGTTCTCATTACATTTGTAAGGGGGCTTACCAATCAAGTAGAACGACATAAAAGGATAGCCAAAATTACCTTTCCATTATGGTTGTATGTGGCGGTTACTGGTGTTGTTGTGTACATCATGATTTCGCCGTATTATGTATAAAAGATAACCTATGAAAACTCGTATTGTTTTAATATTTGTTACGCTTTTTAGCTTTTTTCAATCACAAGCGCAGTGCGCCATGTGTCGCGCTGTTTTAGAGAGTGAAGAAGGGCAAACCACAGCTGAAGGCATTAATGATGGTATTATGTACCTCATGGCTTTTCCTTACATTCTAGTGGCTGGAATGATATATTTTGTATACCGAAAATACAAGACGTTAAAGAACTAACAATTAATTTTTTTATTAGTTATTGTAACATTTCTTTGCGTTTTAAGTCTTATGATAAAGGCTTTAGCTAAAAAACCAACTAAGAAATGTTGAAAATCAATCAAATTCACAAATCCTATAAAATAGGAGATTCCAGTTTGCATGTTCTAAAGGGTATTGATCTTTCTGTTGAAGAAGGTGAAATGGTCGCTATTATGGGGTCTTCTGGGTCTGGAAAATCAACATTGCTTAATATAATTGGTATGCTCGATGAGGCTGATGAAGGCGAGTATATCTTAGACGGCCTAGCTATTAAAGATCTCACCGAAAAAAAAGCTGCCGTTTATAGAAATAAGTTTCTTGGCTTTATTTTTCAATCCTTCAACTTGATAAATTATAAAAACGCCCTTGAAAATGTAGCACTACCTTTATATTATCAAGGTTTAAAGCGTAAGGAGCGTTTAGAAAAGGCGTCCTTTCATCTAGAGAAAGTGGGGCTTTCCGCTTGGGGGCATCATTTACCTAAAGAGCTTTCTGGCGGACAAAAACAACGTGTAGCCATAGCTAGAGCTTTAGCAGCAAACCCGAAATTACTTTTAGCCGATGAGCCTACCGGGGCGTTAGACACTAAAACTTCCCATGAAATTATGGCTTTTATTCAGCATTTAAATGATGAAGGTAAAACCATTTTAATGGTTACCCATGAAGAAGATATTGCAAATATGTGTAAGCGTATCGTACGCCTTCGTGATGGTGTGATTATAGAAGATGCTAAAGTTAATCAAGTAAGAGCCGAGCAGTATGTTTGATATCGATCTTTGGCGCGAAATTTTTCAAAGTATCAATAAAAACCGAACACGAAGTTTAATGTCTGGTTTTACGGTAGCCTTTGCAATATTGCTTTTTGCCATTCTTTTTGGTATTGCCAATGGCCTAAAAAACACCTTTAAAGAAGCCTTTGGTACCGATGCTAATAACTCTATTGTAATTCGTTCTGGAAAAACCACTAAGGCCTATAAAGGAAACCAGGTTGGAAAAAGAATTCAGTTTAAAAATGAAGACCGCGATTTTATTTTAGACAAGTACGGTGATAAGGTACAGTATTTTACTTCTAAAGTAAATAAGAATGTCAACGCTTCCTTTAGAGGGGAGAAAAATAGTTATAGCGTGGTTGGGGTTTATCCCGAATATCAATTTATTGAAAATAACGAAATAAAAGACGGGCGTTATATCAATCAATTAGATATTGAAAACCGCACAAAAGTAGTGGTTATTGGCCGTGTGGTAGAAGAAGAGTTGTTTTATAAAGTAAATCCAATAGGTAAATACATTAACCTTGGAGGAATACCATATAAAATAGTTGGTGTTTTTACCGATGATGAAGGCGATAGTGAAGAGAGTGTTATTTATATGCCAATTAGTACCACCCAATTCATATATGGAAATAACGATTTTGTTGATATGATGCATTTAACCTACGATCCAGAGTTAAATGCCGATCAAGCTCTTACTTTTGGAAATGCCATCACTAGAAGTTTAAAAGAAAAGTTTGATGTGGCACGTAATGACCAACGCGCTATCAGAATTTTTAATATGGCCGAAGGTGCTAAAAAAGTAGATTTAATGACGACCAGTTTGACCGTGATTATTTTGGTTATTGGTTTTGGAACGCTAATAGCGGGTGTTGTTGGTATTAGTAACATCATGATTTTTGTAGTAAAGGAACGTACTAAAGAAATAGGTATACGAAAAGCTTTAGGAGCTACGCCACGTTCTATTATATCCATTATTTTAATTGAATCTATTATTATCACCACCATATCTGGCTACATAGGCCTTTTAATTGGTGTGGGGGTATTAGAACTTATCGGTCCGAGTCTAGAGGTGTATTTTATCAAAAATCCCGGCGTTAGTAATAGCTTGGTTTTTGGAGCAACCTTAACTTTAATAATAGCCGGTGGTATTGCGGGTTATGTGCCAGCAAAAAAAGCCTCAGAGATTAAACCCATTGTAGCCTTACGAAACGATTAATTATGCTTAGATTTTTATTTGATCAAGATACCTGGCAAGAAGTGTTTGATAGCTTAAGTAAAAATAAACTTAGGTCTATCCTGACTATGGTTGGTGTTTGGTGGGGTATTTTGTTGCTTATAGGATTACTGGGCTCAGCTAGAGGTTTAGAAAATTCTTTTAATCGATTATTCGGAAGTTTTGCCACCAATAGTGTTTTTGTTTGGGGCCAAAGTACAGGAATACCTTTTAAGGGCTTTCAAGAGGGCCGACGTGTGAAATTATCACTTAGCGATGCCAAAAAAATTGAAGAAAATGTTGATGGTATTGAGTTTGTATTGCCTAGAAGTCAGCAGTCTACCGTAATCACAAGAAACTTTTTATCAGGTAGTTTTCAAATGGCAGGTGATTATCCGTTATTGGATAATTTACAGAAGAAAAACCTCATTCACGGGCGCTTTATTAACCAAAATGATATTAAAGACAGAAAGAAAATTGCAGTCATTTCAGAAGAAGCCTATAAACAACTCTTTGAAATCGATGAAGATCCTATTGGAAAATATATTGATGTTAATGGTATTGTTTTTAAGGTGGTAGGTATGTTTGAAGTTGGTAATGTGAATATGGGGCCTTCTACCGATGTACATATTCCTTTCACGACCTTTCAGCAAATATACAATCGTGGTGATGAAATAGGTTGGATGATGATTACCGGAAAACCCGAATATAACATTAAACAAATAGAAGAAGATTCTAAACTCCTATTGAAAAATCTAAATCACATTCATCCAGACGATACCAGAGCCTTTGGGAGTTTTAATCTAGGGAAAGAATTTTCAAAGTTGACAGGCTTTTTAACAGGTATGCAGTTTTTAACCTGGTTCGTAGGTATCGCAACCCTAATAGCGGGTGTTTTCGCCATCGGAAACATTCTTTTGATTACTGTAAAAGAACGTACTAAAGAAATCGGACTAAGACGTGCCTTAGGTGCCACGCCTTTTGAAATAAAAAGACAAATAGTCGTAGAGGCTGTTTTTATCACTTTAGTAGCCGGATTATTCGGAATCATTTCTGGGGGGTGGATATTAATTGCCTTAGATCATTTTGTTGGTCAGGGCGAAGATGCTGCAATCGTTAATGCTTCAGTATCTATAGCCGTTGTTTTTGCAGCACTGCTAATCCTCGTTATTTTAGGAACATTAATAGGCCTTATTCCAGCAACTAAGGCCACAAGCATAAAACCCATAGAAGCATTAAGAGAAGAATAAATAAGTAACACCATGAATAAAACTGTAAAAATTATTTTAGCGATAGTAGTCATTGTACTGTTAGCTTTTGTATTAAAGTATTTTAAAGATGCCAACTCAAAAGATATTTCAGAGTACAAGGTGGAAACACCATTTTATACTTCTATAAACACCAAAGCAGTGGCTACAGGAAAGTTAAATCCTGAAGAAGAAATTGAATTAAAACCTCAAATTTCTGGAATTGTTGATGAAATTATGGTGGAAGAAGGTGATAAGGTGAAGAAAGGCGATTTAATAGCTACCATTCGCGTAGTGCCTAATGAGCAAAACTTGGTGAGTGCAAAAAGTAGAATTACTACGGCAAAACTATCTTACGAAAATTCAAAAATTCTTTATGACCGAAATAAAAGCTTATTTGATAAAGGTGTGATTTCAACACAAGATTTTGAAAATAGTGAGTTGTCTTTCATGCAAGCAAAAGAAACTTACCATCAAGCACAAAATGATTACCAGATCATAAAGGAAGGATCTGTTTCTGGTGGAAATTCGGCAAATACCAGTATTGTTGCTCAAATCGCGGGGACTATTTTAGAAATTCCAGTACGTGAGGGGAACCAAGTTATTGAAAGTAATAATTTTAATGACGGAACCACTATTGCGACCATTGCCGATATGAGTAAAATGATTTTTGAAGGCAAAGTTGATGAAGCTGAAGTTGGAAAAATACAGGAGGGTAAAAAGATTAACGTTGTGTTAGGTGCCATTCAAGGGAAGGAATATCCAGCAGTTTTAACCTTTGTTGCGCCTAAGGGAATTGAAGAAAATGGAGCCGTACAGTTTACTATTAAGGCCGATGTGGAAATTGATTTGAATGCAAATATTCGTGCGGGTTATAGTGCAAATGCTGAAATTGATTTAGAAAATAAAGATGAAGTGCTAGCCATTCGTGAAGCTCTATTGCAGTATAATAGGATTACTGAAGAGCCATTTGTTGAAGTTTTGGATGGTGATAATAACTATAAAAAAGTAGATGTAGAATTGGGCTTATCAGACGGTATCAACGTTGAAATCAAAAAAGGCTTAAAAGAAGACGATCAAATTAAAGTTTGGAATAAGGCTTCAGAAGACAATGAAGACGAAGCCAAAGGTAAGAAAGGAGGAAGACACTAATTATGAAAACACTTAAAAATAAATTAATACTTGGTTTTCTTTTGGCGACTTCTGTGACTTTCGCCCAAGAAAAACTGTGGACCCTAGAGGAATGTGTTGATTATGCTCTTGAACACAATATCACGGTAAGACAAGGCGAAAATAGCTTATTGCAAAACGAGCAAGATGTCATTGCAGCTAAGGGCCAGTTTCTACCAAGCTTAAGCGGAAGCTTGGGACATAGTACAACCTTTGGTAATGAAGAAATTTTCTCTGGAGAATTTGTGAATCGAACGTCAAACAGTACCAATGTTGGGGTTGGTTTAAGTCAAACCATTTTTAACGGGTTTAGATTAACCAATTTGTACAGACAATCTAAGTTGAATTTAGAAAGTAATCAATTGGAGTTAGATCGTATTAAGGATGATATTTCATTAAATGTGGTTAACGCCTATTTAAATGTACTTTTTAATAAGGAACGCTTAGAAATCGCCAAAGCACAGCAAAGTTTTAGTGCTAAGCAAGTCGCGCAAGTAAAAGATTTGGTAGATGCCGGTGTGCAACCTAGAGCCAATATTTATGATGCTCAAGCAACTTTGAGCTCAGATGAGCAAGAAGTAACTGTAGCCGAGAATAATTATAACTTAGCCTTATTAAGTTTGTCACAGCTCCTACAGGTGTCGTATAATGGTTTTGAAGTCGCTGTCATGAATGTAAATATGCCATCAAGTGCCTTGCTTTATAATGATGTGCAGCCGGTTTTAGATTATGCCTTAGAAAACAGAAATGAAATAAGAGTAGCTGAAAAAAATATTGAAATTGCACAATTGAATTCAGAGATCTCTAAAAGTGGTTATTATCCAAGTGTAACTGGAGGTTATAACTTTAGTTCTAGCGCCTTCTTTTCTAATTTAACCGATACGGAAGATCCTTTTTTCGATCAGTTAGATACTCAAAAATCAAACGGATTTAGAGTGAGTGTGAACATTCCAATATTTTCTAGATTTGAAAACAAAACCAATCTAGCTAAGTCTAAAATAGCTGAAGAAAACAGTTTGTTAACTTTAGATCAGGCCAAATTAGATTTAGAATCCAATATACAACGTGCCTTTACCGATGCTCAAGGTGCTTTTAAGTCTTACCTCGCTTCACAAAAGGCTTCAGAAGCTCAAGAAATTGCTCTTGAGAATGCTAAAGAGCGTTTTAATGCGGGTATCGTCACCTCTTTTGACTTAGAGCAAGTACGTGTTCGATACGTAAATGCGCAGTCGTCTTTAATAAATGCCAAGTATGATTTTGTTTTTAAGACAAAAGTTTTAGACTTTTACATGGGAAAACCAATAACAGATTAATTTGAGCACTTATATACTTAACATAGAAACCGCAACAACAAACTGTTCGGTGTCGCTTTCAAAAAATGGAGAAACCATTGTTTTAAAAGAGGATAATGATAAAAATTACTCGCATGCCGAGCGCTTACACCTTTATATTGATGCCGTTTTAAAGGAAGGCCAAATTACTTCTAGTGATTTATCGGCAGTCGCAGTGAGCAAAGGTCCTGGTTCATATACAGGCTTGCGAATTGGTGTTTCGGCCGCCAAAGGCTTGTGTTTTGCCTTAAATAAGCCATTAATTGCTGTGCCTACCTTAGAAAGTTTAGCGCATCAAGTTACCGCAGAATCAGGTGTGATTGTGGCTATGTTAGACGCTAGGCGTATGGAAGTATATTCAGCTATTTATGATATCGATTATAATGAAATACGTGAAACCCAAGCGGAAATTTTAGACGAATCATCTTTTGCAAATTATTTGGAAGAAGGCCTGGTTTATTTTGTGGGTAATGGCGTAGCAAAGACTAAAACGCTTATTAGCCATCCTAATGCGAGGTTTATTGATGAAAAGTTGCCTTCAGCTAAAGAGATGGGGGTTATCGCAAAGAACAAGTACAAAAAAAGCGACACCGAAGATGTCGCTTATTTTGAACCTTATTACTTAAAAGATTTTGTGGCTCTAAAGCCAAAACCAAAGTCTTAAGCTTCTTTATGTATTTCAACTTGGTGTGGGTAAGGAATTTCAATTCCAGCCGCATCAAGGGCTTCTTTTGCATTTTCCATAATGTCAAAATATACGGTCCAGTAATCAGCAGAATTACACCATGGTCTTACTGCAAAATTAATCGAGCTATCGGCTAATTCTAAAACTCTTACCGTTGGTTCAGGGTCTTTTAAGATTAAAGGATGATCGGTTAATATCTTGGTTAAAACCTCTTTAGTTTGTTTGATGTCTGCGCCATAATCTACACCAAAAACTAAATCCACACGTCGTGTTCCAGCTACGGTATAGTTAATAATATTTCCGTTAGATAGTGATCCATTAGGAATGATAATTTCCTTATTAGATAAACCTGTAAGCTTAGTTGTGAAAATTGCAATTTCTTTTACACCACCAATTTCACCTTGAGCTTCAATTAAATCACCAACCTTAAAAGGCTTAAAAATCATAATTAAAACACCCCCAGCAAAATTTGATAAAGACCCCTGTAAAGCCATACCAATAGCTAAACCGGCTGCTGCTAGAATTGCCGCAAAAGAAGTGGTTTCTACACCTAGTGTGCCAAGCACAACAATAATTAATATGATTTTAAGTGCCCAACCAGCTAAGTTAGATAAAAAGCCTTGAAGACTTTCTTCGTAATTGCCTTTAGACATTACGGTTTTAATACCTTTTAATAATTTTGAAATCACCCAAGAACCTATAACCCATATTGCTATAGCACCAAGAAGTTTAAGGCCGTATTCTAGTGATAGATCAAGCCATTTTTCAATGTCAATGTTTTCGAAATCCATATTGTTGTTTTTGATTAAGTTTCCTTCAAAAATATTAACAATTATGTAGAATTCATCTATTAAAGGTTGAAAAAATAGTTAAGTTTCATCAAAAAAGGATAAAAAACACAAAAACAAGTATAGCCGGTACAGCTTGTACAAAAAGTATGACCTTATTTTTCGTTGAATAAAACCCGTAGAGCCCAGCTATTAATACACATAAAAGAAAAAATGACGCGAGTCTTAGATTGGCTTCATAAATGGAAAATAATAAGCCTGCTCCTAAGAAGCCATTGTATAAGCCTTGGTTAGCAGCCAAAACCTTAGTTTTTTCCGCAAAGTCTACTGATTCTAGCTTAAAAGCTTTAATGCCCTTTGGTTTTGTCCAAAAGAACATTTCTAGTATTAGAAAATAAAAATGCAGTAAGGCAATTAAAGCGATTGGAATGGCGGTTGTGATTGGCATGTTGTGTTTGATTTAAAAAAAGTGTATAAAAAAAGCGCTCCCGTAAAGGAACGCTTTTTTTTATAGTTTAAAGCATTAACTCACTTCAAACGTGATTTTCACATTTACTCTAAAATCTGAAATTTCACCATCTTTTACGTTAGCACTATGATCTTGAACATAGACTGAACGAATGTTTTTCACCGTTTTAGAGGCGTGTTTTACTGCTTGTTTTGTTGCATCTTCCTAACTCTTGTCAGAATTAGCTAAGACTTCAATTACTTTTAATACTGCCATGATTTTGTTTAATTTTAATCTTAAAGTTAAACAAAATAATTGGTTTATCCGTTAATTGCTTCAACCATAGCTACTTTTCCTGGAAGCATTTCTTTTAACATGTTTTCAATTCCGCTTTTTAAGGTATAGGTTGACGATGGACAACCACTACAAGCCCCTTGAAGTAATACGCTAACATTTTTTGTATCGGCATCATAAGAAATAAATTGAATGTTTCCACCATCGCTAGCTACGGCTGGTTTTACATATTCTTCAAGTATATTTATAATCTCTTTTGAAGTGTCATCTAATTTATCAAAGTGACTATCTAATTGCTTAGTAGATTTCTCTAAGCTTTCAGCGGCATTTGCCGTAACGATTTCCTTTCCGTTTTCAATGTAGTTTTTAATAAACTCACGAACTTCTATAGTGATGTCTTGCCATTCGGCCATGTCGTATTTTGTTATCGACACATAATTTTCATCTAAAAATACACTTTTCACAAACGGAAAATGAAATAATTCGGTGGCTAAAGGTGATAATTTTGCTTCGTCAATAGAGGTGAATTCAAAAAGAGCATTAACTAATTTTTTGTTAGCCACAAACTTCATCACCGAAGGATTTGGTGTGCTTTCAGCGTAAACAGTAACCGGTACCTTTTTTGGAGCTGCAGTGTCTTCAACAACAATACCGCCGTCATTAAGGTAGGCTTCTATTTGTTGAGCAACTTCATCCTGTACGTCATGCCATTCTACAATATTATAACGTTCAACAGCAATAAAATTCCCAGAAATATAGACCTTCTTTACAAAAGGCAAGTAAAATAATTGCTGTGCTAGTGGTGATGAGGCTTTAGCTTCATCGATATTATTAAATTCAAAACTTTGATGCTGTGTAATAAAGTGATTAACTTCAAATTTTACAATGGCATTATTTGTTGTTTCTTGCACGGAAACCTTGAAAGTGTTCATTTTGTTTGTTTTCTGCAAAAATACTAAATCTAAATTTGGAACCTTTATATAATTGATGTGTTTCAAGATTTACAAACATTGTTGTCCGATAAAAATCGGAATTAGCTGAAATCGCTTTATTGCTGCTTTATTTTATTGATATTGCCCTGCTTTTTGAAAATAGAATCTCACTATGGATCAAAAAGGCTTAATTGTCCAGTATTTTTAGTTGTGATTTCTTCCCATTTAGCTTCTGGGTTTTTCAGGTTTTTTAAAAGGTCTATATAGGTCATTAAATGATATCGGATAACGGACATCATATTGGAACAGGCCCAATTTCTTCGGGCTTTTCTTTGAATCACAAGCATAATGAGATGGACTATCAAACTGACTTAGATTTGTATTTCGATAGCATTTTGATTGTCGCCTAGAAAATACTTTAAGGGAAAGTTCTGTTTAATCCGCTTGAACATCGTCTCGATCTGCCACCTGTTTTATTATAGGGTGTCCGCTAAAGTTTTACTTTTATTCATATCTCGAATCTGTGGTAACTTTAAGATATAAAATAAGCGGGAATTCCTATCTTGGAAATCCGCTTTTAAAATCTTTTATCGGACACTACTTAATGTATTCTAAAACTTTATACCTAGACTTATTCCAAATCCTTTAAACAAAACACTAACAGGCGTTTCATTCCCAAAGATTAAAGGCTCTGCATCTTCAAGGTTTAAAGAATTTATATCTCCATAAACATTAAGATTTAAATTAAATTTGTCTGTTTTCAAAACTGGAAAACCTATCCCAAGTCTTGCATTATCGCCATTTTTAAACTTATCCTTATTAAAAGATAAGTTTCCAGCATAACGGACATAAGCAAAAACATTATCATCATCTACAAAATAATATTTCAAATTACCCCCAACACGAAAAATAACGAACCCTCCACCAAATTGGTTTTGTATTCCTGCTAAAGCCCCCACACTTAATTTTTTAAAGACTAAGTAGTTTATAGAATATTGTCCACCTATAGATGGTTTAGAGTCTAAAGAAATAGTGGTACTTAAACCCTCAAATCGATAAAGATAGTCTATGTTATTTGGTACAGTAAAGTCAACCGAAGCACTTGAAAACCATTTTTCCTGCGAATAACTATTTATATAAAGCAAGGAAACTATTGTAATTAAAATTAGCTTTTTCATAATGATGAATTTATTTATTAATCTTTTGCAATTACCCTGCTTCCTCTCCAAGTACTTCCTCGTCTAGCAAGAGCGTAAAAATCTAAATCAAAATAAGTATATTCCCTAAAATGTTGACTTACTGGACCTGCATAGTTGAATTTCCATCCGCTTTTATCGCCCCACACAAAACCTATCTCAAAATTCGGACCACTATTGTAAAGTGTATTTTTAATGTAATTAGAGTTCCTCTTACGGCTAATTTTACCGAAATAAACAACCTCTATTCGATTATAGTCATGTTGATAGATTACAGAAAATTCCTTTTCCTGCGCCCCACTATTTGTAACACTTGAGGATTCTAAAAAATCTATTCCCATTTTATACAAAGACTTTATAGTACTATTATTAACAATATCACCTGTAGTTACCGAAATTCCATTTTTTAAACCATCTATATTATTCAATCGAGGAATATAAATATTTAAAATTTCCTTTTGTTCGAATTTAATAAACGGCAACCCCACATCTTTATAATTTAATTGTGCATCAACATAATGAGACCCATTAATACTATTTTTTATTTTAAAACTACCATCCCACATATAAATAGGGCTTTGATATGAATTAGGAGGGAACAATTGTGGGTGAGAATAAGAAGTTATTTCAGGTTGAGGCATATTATATCGCAATAAAATTCGATTGATGCCTAACACTAATTCATCTGATTCAGAAGCCCACCATATACCTAATGTTTTTGTTTGAGTTTTAGCTTGTACACCAACAGACTCATAAAAGAAATAATCTTGACTCCAAAATTCCGTTTTAATTCTACGTCTACTATCAAAATAATCTACACATACGTATGTTGTTCCTAAGATGTTTTGTGTCCAAGGCTGATAATGTTTACACGCAGTCAAATTATTAATTAAATTATAAAGTTTCTCATCTTCAGAAATTTGTGTTGTAGGAGTTGATGTTGGGATAATTGGCGAAAAACTGTTACTTAACTGACATGCATTAAGTTGAGCAGGGGCAACATATAAAAATGCATCATCTGCAATCATTCTAGTACCACTATTTATAGTTCTTTCATCGCAATACCCTTGATATTCCAATGTAACTGGAGCTGCTTTTGAAAGGGAAGAATTTTATTATCCTTTTTCATTATTTTATCATAGGCTTGAAATAATGAAGCAGAATCCTTTACATGAGAAAAAAATATTCCTTTTCTTTTCGAAAACTTATAAAGCGTGTCATTTACTATAATTTCATCTTTTTGATTTAAAAAAGCCCCCACTAAAGGGTCTGATATAAAATCTTCTTCTTCTACTATACCATTGTTTTTTCCTTTACCTTTCTTGTACAATGATGTAGTTTCTCCCATTTCAACCTTTTGAATAATCTCCTTTCAAAGTTGTTCTTTCAATAATTCATTTTTAGGACTAACAATAGGTTTATGAGAACGAAACCCTTTTTCGTAATAACCCTCTAAATTGTTTCCAATTACTTCAACATTTTCCTGTTTTAATTGTTCCATAGTAGATTCAAAATCTTCTCTAGACGAGAAAACAAACCTCCCATTTTTAACATTTGCATCAATTTTTGATGAAGATGAATTACTGTTTTTATAGTCATATAAATCCACATCTTCCTTTTGACAAGATGCTAAGATAATTACTAAAATTACTAAAATTTGATATTTGAAAATTTTCATATGATTATTCTTTTTACGCTTTTATTTATATTAATTATTAAAATTCTCATTAACAGCTAATGAGAATTTAGCTAGTTTTTTACCTGAATCTAACGCCACTATTTCAGGTGTATTTCCAAGGTTTCCGATTAACTACACTTTGTTTTTTAATGAATTCGTAACGCAATAATTGATAGGTGAATTCTTACGTAAAGATAAGATTTTTACGTTAAACATGCAGCGTAAAAAACATAAAATTGTTTGAGGGTTTTTCTAAAAAGTATGGTTGCAGTTTTAAATTATCTATGATATAATACTTTCTTTTTATTATTTTCCATTGTTGTCCGATAAAAATCGGAATTAGCTGAAATCGCTTTGTTCTGCTTTATTTTATTGATATTGCCATGCTTTTTGAAAATAGAATCTCACTATGGATCAAAAAGGCTTAATTGTCCAGTATTTTTAGTTGTGATTTCTTCCCATTTAGCTTCTGGGTTTTTCAGGATTTTGAAAAGGTCTATATAGGTCATTAAATGATATCGGATAACGGACATCATATTGGAATACGTCCAATTTCTTTGGGCTTTTCTTTGAATCACAAGCATAATGAGCTGGACTATCAAACTGACCTAGACTTGTATTTTGATGGCATTTTGATTGTCGCCTAGAAAATACTTTAAGGGAAAGTTCTGTTTAATCAGCTTGAACATCGTCTCGATCTGCCACCTGTTTTATTATAGGGTGTCCGCTAAAGTTTTTACTTTTATTCATATCTCGAATCTGTGGTAACTTTAAGATATAAAATAAGCGGGAATTCCTATCTTGGAAATCCGCTTTTAAAATCTTTTATCGGACACTACTGATTTACAAACAGGTATCGCATTTTGGTTGGTTTAATATTATTTGTGTGGCATATGCATGTTCTATTGTTTTCCTAGCTATGAATATTAAATCAAGGTTTCAAATTTCATGAAATTGCTTAGTACAAGTTTTTTTTCTAAATGCTAATATTTTTAAATTGCTTGTTATTATTCCGATACGGGTGATTGGAGGTAGGCTTGATGTATACAAAAGTTGTTAAATTACTAACCGAACTAAACCTATATTACTCAAATGCTTATATTTGGAAATTGTGATAACTAACAACCTACCTTTTTACTATGAAATTTAAAACCTTTATGATTACCCTCTTTGTGGTAATAAATTGTCAGGTCTTTTATTCACAGGAAGGCATGCCTATTTATGCAGATTATTTGAGTGATAACTACTATCTCATACATCCTTCTATGGCTGGAGCAGCCAATTGTGCTAAAATAAGGGTTACTGCTAGACAGCAATGGTTTGGGCAAGAAGATGCTCCAAAATTGTTAACTATGAGTGTGAATAGTAAAATTGGAGAAAGCAATTCTGCTATTGGAGGTATTGTATATGCCGATAACAATGGCTATCATTCTCAAAAAGGCGCCTATGCCACCTACGCACATCATCTTATGTTTTCCCGAAGTACTACAGATTTAAACATGCTATCTTTTGGTTTAAGTGCTGGGTTTTTACAGTATCAATTGGATGAAAGAGATTTTTTAAATGATGTACCTGTTCGTGATCCAATAATTGATGGTGTTGTACAAAGTGAGACTAATTTTAATCTAGATTTTGGTTTTTCATATCATTATTTAGATTTTTATGCCCATGCTACGGTTAAAAACTTACTTAATAATTCTGGGGTTAATAACGATCTTCAAATTACAAGTAACTTAAGACGTTTCTTATTTTCTACAGGATATGTTTATAACAAAATGGGGAGCTCCTGGGCTTTTGAACCTTCTGTGTTATACCAATATAAATCTGGAACTAAAGAAAGTATTATTGATTTAAATGCTAAGGCCTATAAAACTATGGAATTCGGACAATTATGGGCTGGGTTATCTTATAGACAAAGCTTAGATGGTGCTGAATACCTTACAGATTCAGGATCTATCAGAAGTCAGAAACTCAATCAAATTACACCTATAGTTGGTGTTAACTACAATAAGTTTATGTTTGCTTATACTTATACCTACCAAACTAATGATGTGGTGTTTACTAATGGTGGTTTTCATCAATTATCTTTAGGGTATAATTTTAATTGTGCGCCTAAACGTTACCAATGTCTTTGTCCCGCTGTAAATTAATGGTTAACTTTAAGGCTTAAAAAATCCTATTCTTATGCCTGTAATAATGCCCGTAAACGGAAAATCTCCACAAATACCAGAAGATTGTTTTATCGCAGAAAACGCCACCATTGTTGGTGATGTAACTATGGGTAATCAAGGTAGTATTTGGTTTAGTGCCGTAATACGTGGTGATGTGAACTATATTAAAATGGGCAACAAGGTAAATGTTCAAGATGGTGCCGTTATTCACGCTACTTACTTGACGGCTCCTACTAATATTGGAAACAATGTTTCTATTGGTCACAATGCCTTGGTTCACGGTTGTACTATACATGATAATGTCCTCATCGGGATGGGAAGTATTGTTATGGATGGCTGCGTGGTTGAAAGCAATAGTATAATTGCCGCAGGAGCTGTAGTGACTAAAAACACAAGAGTAGAGGCTGGTAGTATTTATGCCGGTGTGCCAGCTAAGAAAGTAAAAGATATTAGTAAAGAACTTATTTCTGGTGAAATAAATCGTATTGCCGATAATTATATCAAATACTCCAGTTGGTTTAAGTAGTAAAATCTATACAATTATTTGTTTTTGGCGTTACCACAAGGGTCGCGTCTTCCGCTATATCTTTTTGTGCCTTTCTGTTTAATGAATCCCTGTAAATATCCTGTTACTGTATCTATACTTTATTTAGGTGATATTTAAGGTTTAGCACAAAAAGGATGCCGCTGCAACCGCTAACGCAGATTGAAACTTGATATGATGCGATTTACTAAAAATCGAGATGCGATACCCTTTGAGAGTGACCCAGTAATGCTTTCATAACTTCAGGGTTGGTATTTGTGAAAAATTCCGTTTGACCAAACCGGTGTTGCGTATTAAGTAAATTATTTTCTACTAAAACATGTTTTGTTTGTTTGGCAACGGCTTCACCAGAATCAATTATTTTTATTTGTGCTGGGAGTAATTCTATTAAAATTGGGATGAGGTAAGGGTAGTGCGTACATCCTAGTACTAGATAGTCTATATCAGCCTCCACCATAGGTTTTAAGTAAATGCTTAATAGCGCTTTCATCTCATCGCTGTATAACTTGCCACTTTCTATAAGTTCCACAATGCCATTACCATGCTGTTCAATAATGTTTGTGGTACTGGCAAACAGAAGTGAGGTTTTATGAAATAGCTTACTACTTAAGGTGCCTTTGGTAGCAAGAATACCTATTGTATGGGTTTTGCTATGTAATGCGGCTGGTTTTATGGCAGGCTCTATACCTATAAAGGGTAAGTTATAATTTAATCTGAGGTAATCAATAGCATTGGTTGTCGCCGTATTACAGGCCACAACAATAAGCTTACACCCTTGATTGATTAAATAGTCGGTATTCTTAATGCTAAGGTCTAAAATGGCTGCTTTACCTTTTGGACCATAAGGCGCATTTTTACTATCAGCAAGATAGATCATGTCTTCATTAGGAAGTAATTGCTGTACCTCTTTCCAAATGGAAGTGCCTCCTACACCAGAATCAAAAATGCCAATAGGTTGTTTGTTCATTGTATTTCAAAAATAAAAAAGCTGCCTATAACATAGACAGCTTTAAATATAATTTATTTTTAAACTTTAAGATCTAATTAGATGCCTAATTTTTTCTTTACGTCTGCTAAGATGTCTTTTCCATCAGCAACGATTAAAGTAGCTGCAGGAAGTACATAGTCGTAACCTTGTGCTTTTGCTACTTCCGCAATAGCTTTCATAGCTTTTTCTTGAATAGGCTTAAATAATTCAGCCTCTTTTTTGGCGATGTCTTGTTGAGCATCAGATCTGAATTGTTGGATACGTTGTTGTTTTTCTTGTAACTCTAAACCTCTTTTTTGGTTTTCTTCATCTGTTTTAGTTGCCGCTTCAGCTTCGTATTGCTTTACTGTGTTTTGGTATTCAGTAATTGAAGCTTGAATATCAGTTTGGTATGTTTTACCAAGTGTTTCAATCTCTGATTGTGCAGTTTTAGCTTCTGGCATGGCAGCGATTAATTCTTGAACATTTATATGTGCAATCTTGCTTTGTGCTTGTGTAAAACTAACTGATACAATACATAATGCAGTTGCTAATAATAAATTTTTTAATTGTTTCATTTTTAATAGTATTAAGTGTGTTATAAATTGATTATTTGTTTTGGTTTATACTGTCGTTAGCGCGTTGGCGCTCTTCTAATATTTTTCGTTTTCGTTCTTCTAATTCGCGTTTTCTAGCTTCGCGATCGGCTAATTTTTTTTGCCTGTTTTCTTCTATAAGTTGCTCTCTTGTTTTTGTTTCTGGAGCGGCTTCTTTTTCTTCTTCACTTTTTAAAGTTTCGGTATTCGGAGCTTCTTCTCCTGGAGTCACACCATTTCTAGCATCTATTTTTGCCTGCTGAGCACGTTCTCTTTCTTCTATAATTTTCTGGCGTCTTTCAGCAGCCTCTTGTTTCTTTAATTCTCGTGCTGTTAAAGCTGCTTTCCGTCTTGCTTCAACAATACTATCACGCTCAGATTTTTTAGCTTCTAACGCGGCTTCTCGAGCATCAAGCTCTTCATTGACTTCAGGAATCAATTCTTCTTCCTCTGCCGCTTTACGTTGTGCTCTGTTTTGAGCTTGAGTTCTTTTTGCCGATCTCGTAATACTTCTTAATATTTGCTCACTTAAATTATAGCGCTTTGCTGAAAATAGCATGGTGGCATCCGATGATTTGTCAAATATAAAATCATACTTTTTACCTTCAGCAATGTCTTGAACCGCAGCAAAAATTTGATCTTGAATAGGTTGCATAAGCTGTCTTCTTTGTATGAACAAATCGCCGTTAGGGCCAAATCGTTTTTGCTGATAATCTAAAATTTCACTTTCTTCAAAATCGATATCCTCTTCACGTTCTTTAATAAGTTCTTCAGTTAAAAGGACTTTTTCAGTGGTAAGGTCATTTCGCTTTTGTTCAACTGCTTTTAGTTTTTCATGGATTTCATTTTTCCACTTTTCAGCTTTTTGATCCAATTGATGTGAGGCTTCTTGATACTCAGGGACATTCTCTAAAATGTACTCGGTGTCAATATACCCAATTCTTACACCACGTTGTGCATGTGATGTAAAGCATATGCTTATTGTTAATATCAGTAAAAAAAGAACGTTATTATTAATATGTTTCAATAGGTTTCTATTCTGGTTAACTGGCAACGGGCTCATGTTTTTTTTATTAAGGTTTTCTTTTTTTAATAAGGCTCGTGTCATTTGGTTAATGTTTAGTATGTGGTCTGTTAAGCTCTAAAAAAGACTGTCAATTTATCGGTTTTAGAAAGCAATCTTCAAAATTAACGAAATATAATCTTAAAAATTTTAAATCCCATATAAAACATTGAAAGTGTTATTAGAAAATACCGTGCCAAATATTAAGTACATTAAAATTGCTGACCAATAATAAAGTGAGTTTCCCAACCGTTAGGTGAATTGGTTCCTGGTCTAGCATCGAAACCATAGCCGAAATCAATACCTAATAATCCAAAGGCAGGCATAAATATTCTAAGACCTGCACCAGCCGAACGATAAAGATCGAATGGGTTGTAATCTTTAAAATTATCATAAGACGCACCAGCTTCAGCAAAACCTAAAACAAATATCTTAGCTGATGCTTTTAAGGTAATTGGGTAACGTAATTCTAATGAGAACTTGTTGTAAATGGTACCACCATCAACACCAGATAACGAGTTGTTTGGATAACCACGTAATTGTACGTTTTCTCTTCCGTCTAAACTATAGTTTCCTAAACCATCTCCTCCTACGAAGAAACGCTCAAAAGGAATCACCCCTCTATCATTATTATAAGCACCTAAGAAACCGAATTCAGTACTTGGTTTAAGTACTAAATCTTTCATGATTTGTGTATACCATTCTGCTTTGAACTTTACTTTATAGAATTCAAGCCATTTGTAGCGTTCTTGATCTATTTCTGCAATACGTTCGTTAGCAGCGAGAACTTCATCAGGGTTGCTGTTAGTATCATGACGAATCACATCATTTTCATCACGCTCATTTTTAAGGGCTTCATAATCCACATTATTAAGAAGTGAATATGGCAATGTTACTTTAGCGCTAGCCGAATAACTAGAACCTCCTGTTGGATAGATAGGGTCTACACTAGTGTTGTTTCTGCTAATCCCTATGGTGTAAGCTAAATTGTTTGAATAACCATCTCCAAACTCAAATAAGCCGGTGTTGTAATTGTTTAAATCGTAACGTTGGTAACCAATAGATTGTGATAAGGTGAAGAAATCATCTGGTACACTTAAACGTTTTGCTAAACCAAAGGTTATCCCTGTAATGTTAAAACTTCGACTTTTATCAACTGTGTAATCAGTGAAATCTTGCCCGAATTGCTTGGTATGCGATAAAGATGCCGAAAATTGTACTGGCTTTTTACCACCTAACCAAGGTTCAGAGAACGAGAAACTATAAGTTTGGTAAAACTGACTGGCTTGTAAACGCAGTGCTAATTTTTGACCATCACCCATAGGTATTGGTTTGTATGCGTCTTTTTTAAAGATGTCTTTAATTGAAAAGTTGTTAAATGATAGTCCTAGCGTTCCAATAAAGCCACCACCACCGTAACCACCTTGTAATTCTATCTGGCTAGACCCGGTTTCTTTCACCGAATATTCCATGTCAATAGTTCCTTCAACAGGATTAGGGTTCAGGAAATTTGGAGATAATTCTTGAGCATCAAAAAAGCCTAATTGACCAAGCTCTCTTACGGTACGTACCACATTGGCTTTACTGTAAAGTTCACCCGGACGTGTACGTATTTCTCTGTAGATAACGTGATCGTTTGTTTTTTCGTTTCCTACTACAGAAACACTATTAAAGTAGGCGGGTTTACCTTCTGAAATTCTAATTTCGGTATCAATAACATGGTTTTCAACATTAACCTCAACCGAGTTTACACTGGAGAATAAATAACCGTTATTTTGGTATTGATTGGTAATATCAAAGGCGTCGGGTTTACTATTATCAGCAATACGTTCTTGTAGTAAAATACTATTATAGGTGTCTCCTTTATTGATACGAAGTAATCTTTTTAAGTACTCATCAGAATAAACCGAATTTCCAATAAAATTGATTTCTCCAAATTTATATTGCTCACCTTCAGTAACATTAATAGCAAGTGAAATGGTTTTGTCGTCATTAACAATTAAACTGTCTGATAAAATACGGGCATCTCTGTAACCATTCTTTTTATAGGTGTCAATAACATGACCTAAATCGGCTTGGTAAGCAGAGTCAATAAATTTTGAACGTTTCCAAACACGAAGAAAGTTTTTCTTCTTCGTACTTTTCATACTTGCGCGAAGTTTTTTGTCTTCTAAAACTTCATTGCCAAAAAAAGTGATGTCTTTGATTTTTACTTTTGCACCTTTGTCTATATTTAATACCATATTCACTCTAGAGGTTTTAAGAGAATCTTTAACTTCTACAGTGTTGATGTGTATTTTAGTGTTGTAAAAACCTTCTTTTTTGTACTTTTTTGTCAGGAAATTTTTTGTTGTTGTAATGAGGTTTTCTGTAACTTTAACACCTTTGTTTAGATTGTTTTCTTTAATAATATCTTCTTGTTTACTCCTTTTAATTCCATTGATTTTTAGGTCATTAAGTTGGGGTAGGTCAGATAGTCTAATTTCTAGATTTGCTACATTGCCCTCTATGTTAGTAACATAGATTTCGATGTTATTAAATAATTTAGAGCCCCAAAGTTTTTTAATGGCATTACTAATTTGTTCCCCAGGAATATAGATCTCTTTACCTTTACTAAGGCCAGAGTAGGTGATAATGGTTTGCTCGTTAAAGGTGGTATTACCCGCTACAGTGATTTCTCCTACAGTGTACTTTGTGTTTGGGTTTTGGGCCTCAATATTAAAGCAGCCTATAAAAAGAATTATAGAAGTACAATATTTCAAAAATGTTAATATAGAAGGTCTATTAACTAAGTTGGTCACTAGTTTTCCCAAATCGTCGTTCTCTTTTTTGATATTCAATAATAGCTTCATACAAATGTTGTCTGGTAAAATCTGGCCATAGCACACTTGTAAAATGTAATTCGGCGTACGCAATTTGCCATAATAAGAAGTTACTTATACGTTGTTCTCCACTGGTTCTTATAAGTAAATCTACGTCTGGTAAATTTTGCGTGTAAAGATGCTCATTAATAATTGATTCATCAATATTTTCGGGCGAAATTATATTATTTTTAACTTTAATACTAATTTCTTTAACCGCGTTGATGATTTCATCTCTAGAACCGTAGCTGAGTGCGAGAGTTAAGGTCATTCGCTTGTTTTCCTTAGTACACTCTATAACATCTGTTAATTCTTTATAAACTTGTTTTGGTAAGTCTTGTAGGTTGCCAATAGCACAAAGTTTAATACTGTTGTCTTGAAGTGTTTTTAATTCCTTAACTAAAGAAGATACTAATAACTTCATAAGTGCTTTTACCTCTAACTTAGGTCGCTTCCAGTTCTCGGTAGAAAAAGCGTAGAGGGTTAAGTTTTCAACACCAAGTTCAGCACAAGCTTCAACGGTTGTTCTAACCGATTTTGTGCCATTCTCATGACCAAAAGCACGTAGCATTCCTTGTTGTTTGGCCCAACGCCCATTTCCATCCATGATGATGGCAATGTGTTTTGGCAAAGCATTGGGTAGTATATTGTTTTTTAAATCCATTTTTTATTCTACACAATAACATGGGTTTTGCCCAAAGGTATAGGTGAGTGTGAGTCCCGTAAACATATACCAGTCATTATTGTTTATATTTCCAAATTGATATTGTTCTTTTATGGAATCTGAACTAGGCATGCTTCCGTCAATTTCATCAGTAAAGGTGTAGCGTGCGCCTACCTCAGCACCTACAACGAAGTTGCCAATAATTCTAGCTTTTACACCAATGGTCATTGGGATACCGAAAGCCCAGCTTGATTCGCCTTCAGAGGCTTGTCTACCATTTAAAAAGTAATAGTTGTCATAATGTACAGCGCTAATACCAGTATATAAAAACGGTGTCCAGATTTTTTTACCTGAGTGCAAATCAAAGTCTAAGAATGTAAATTCCATTCCCCCAGAGATTTCTAATAAATTAGAATCAAAGTCATAATCTCTTTGAATACGTCTTGGGTCTTCTGATTTTGAGTCGTAGGCTTTTAAATCAGAATAGATAATTGTTGCTCTCCATGAATATCGGCTACTTCTATTCCAACGGTATAAAAGTCCGAGTGCTGGCGCATTGGGTGCGATGTATTCTGTAGAACCAACATCACCAATTAAATTACTGCCTCCTGCAAAGCCTCCAATTTCATGAATCTGAGCTTGACTAAATTGGATGCTTAAAATACTTATTATCAATAGGGTTAAATGCCTCATAAAAATTCAAAAGTTTGCAAATATAATAAATTAGATTAGTTTGTAGTACATTGTGGGAAAATGTCTTAATGTAAAACAGCATTTCTTTATAATTATTGCTTTTAAAGGAATAGATTAGTTAGGTTAGTTGTTTCTTTTGTCTTCACCCCAAAGTAATTTTTTCCTTAAAGTAATGAGGAAGCTTTCATCGAGAAGGTCAATCATTTTTATCTTAAAATCGGCTTTTTTAATCTTGATTAAGGTGCCGTTATCAAGTGTCGCAATTCTTGAATCTAATGAAACCAAGTGGTTTTCTTCACGACCACTAACTTTTAGATGTACTTCAGTAGAGTCTGGTATAATTAAAGGGCGTGCACTTAAATTATGTGGTGCTATGGGGGTTAAAACAAAACTGTTTGTACTTGGTGTAATTACGGGGCCGCCACAACTTAAGGAGTAGCCTGTTGACCCTGTTGGGGTAGAAAGAATAAGGCCGTCACTCCAATAAGAGGTTAAGTATTCGCCATCTAAATGGGTTTCAACAGTAATCATCGATGTGGTGTTTTTTCTGCTCACAGCCACTTCATTTAAGGCAAAACTTAAAGAAGCGATGTCTTCGTTTTTTGGAGACGTTTCAACCGAAAGCAAACTGCGTTGTGAGATTTTATAATTCCCATCAATGATATTTTGCATGGCGCTTTCAATAACATCTACCTGAATAGTCGCTAAAAAACCTAAACGACCAGTATTAATACCTATAATAGGAATGTCTATATCTTTTACAAAAGTTATGGCTCTTAATATGGTACCGTCGCCACCAATACTTACCAAGAAATCAAAAGAAGTATCTAAAGATTCAAAGGTTTTAAAAGAACTGAAGTCATTAATTCTAGCAGATTCTTTTTTAATAATCTTGAAAAATTCAGTTTCAATATAAGCATCAATGTTTTTTTTCAAGAGATAGCTAAACAATCTTTCTACTGAAACCGATGTGTTTTTATTGTAAAATCGTCCGAAAACGGCAACTTTCATATATTAAATATTTAAGTATTTTTTTAAATAATCTGAACGTTCTTTTAGGCTTTCAATATAGCCATCCTCTTCATGTCCAGAAACGATATTGTAACTGTATCTTCTAAATGTTTGAATGATATCTGTTAATCCGGTTTGCCCAATTTTTAAGGTGATTTGTACTAAATCGGTATTCAGTTTAGATATAAAAGCGCCAAGTATCTTACCGCCGTTTGATTCTACAATCTGACTCACTTCACTAAAAGAATAGTCGTTCGTGCCTTTTTCTACAACCAAAATACCTCCGGCTTCAGTAAAAAACGGCGAATCACCAAATAAACTGATGATATCATTGAGTTCATAATAGCCTAAATATTGATTTTGCTCATTTAATACAGGCATAATATTCGTTGAATTGGTGGCGAAAACCTCTAAAACATCTAACCACAGTGTGGTGTCGCGTACAAAAAAGTTTTCCAAAGAATAAGCGTACTTACTTAGAGGTTTGTCTTTTTCAAAACAGTAGGCGTCCGCTTCAGAAAAGCTGCCTAAAAAAACGTTGTTCTCGTCTTTAACAGGAATGTGTGAAAAGGTAAGCTGATTAAATAGTAATTGCAAATCACGCACGTCATTGCTAATGTTTAGCGGTTTTATATCGTTTATGATGAATTCTAAAAGTTTCATGATCCCTGTTGAATTGGACTGCAAATTAATCAAAAAAAAAGTATGTTAGGCTGTTCTACTTTGTATTTTTGTTTTTTAAAATGTATTTATGACAAAGTTAAGTGTTAATATCAATAAGATCGCAACCTTAAGAAATTCACGTGGTGGTGATGTGCCTAATGTGGTTCAATTTGCTAAAGATGCGCAGCGTTTTGGTGCCGAAGGAATCACGATACACCCAAGACCCGATGAAAGACATATTCGTTATCAAGATGCTCGTGATTTAAAACCGGAAGTGTATACCGAATATAATATTGAAGGGAATCCAGTAGAGTCTTTCCTAAAACTGGTGATGGAAGTTAAACCAACTCAGGTGACATTAGTGCCAGATGCTGAAGATGCGATTACTAGTAACGCGGGTTGGGATACCATTAAGCATAAAGATTTTTTAGTTGATGTAGTTAAGGAGTTTAAAAATAACGGTATTCGAACCTCTATTTTTGTTGATCCTGTGTTAGCACAAATTGAAGGTGCGAAATTAACAGGTGCCGATCGTATTGAATTATACACCGAAGCTTTTGCGCATCAATATGGATTAGGAAACAAAGCGGCGATTCAATCTTATGTAGAAAGTGCACAATTAGCCAGTGAATTGGGTTTAGGTCTAAATGCTGGGCACGATTTGTCATTAGAAAATATTAAGTTTTTTAAAGATGAAATTCCAGGCTTGTTGGAAGTTTCAATCGGTCACGCTTTAATTACTGAAAGTTTGTACTTAGGTGTTGAAAATGTGATTCAAATGTATTTGAACAAGCTAAAGTAAGGTGTGCGTTTCGTCATGCCAAACTTGATTCTGCATCTCATTAGTTTTGACGGGATACAAATAAATTATATAACGAAATTGAAATTGTTTTTCGCTTTCGCGGAAATAAAGACATAAAAAATGATATTACATTCAACTATTTCAGGCGAAGGAAAGCCATTTGTGATTTTACACGGATTTTTAGGCATGAGCGACAACTGGAAAACCTTAGGGATGCAGTTTAGCGAAGCCGGATATGAAGTGCATTTAGTAGATCAGCGTAATCACGGACGCAGTTTTCACGACGATGCTTTTAGTTACGAAGTGCTCGCTGAAGATTTAAAGGCCTATTGCTCACATCATAATTTGGAAGATATTGTGTTGCTTGGGCATTCTATGGGTGGAAAAACGGCTATGTTATTTTCAACCCTTTATCCAGAATTGGTTTCTAAGCTGATAGTTGCTGATATTTCACCAAGATTTTACCCAGTGCATCACGATGCGATATTAAATGGTTTAAACGCTATTGATTTCGATGAAGTTAAAAGCCGTGGTCAAGTGGATAAAATTTTAAGTGAATATGTATCAGATTTAGGTACGCGCCAGTTTTTGCTTAAAAACCTGTATTGGGTTGAAAAAGGACAACTTGGTTTACGTATTAATATTGAGGTGCTTCAAAATGAAGTAGCCGAAGTGGGAGAAGCATTGCCAAGTTATGCTACCTTTAATGGCGACACCTTATTTTTACGAGGCGACCGTTCAGAATATATAGGTGTTGGCGATGAAAGCATTATTAAAACACATTTTCCAGCCGCTCGTATAGAAACCATTTCTAATGCAGGGCACTGGTTGCATGCCGAAAATCCAAAAGATTTTTACGCTGCTGTGATGGCTTTTGTGTAAATTACAGTCATAAAAATTTAAAAATTATGAAATTACTATTAAACTTACTTCTTACAGCGCTTGGCGTATTTGTTTTGGCTAATGTATTATCAGGTGTCCACGTAGATGGTTATATGACGGCACTTATTGTAGCCGTAATTTTAGGGCTGCTTAATATTTTTATCAAACCGATATTAGTGATATTTACGCTCCCTATAACCGTTTTAACTCTGGGTTTATTCTTGTTGGTTATTAATGCTTTTATTATTTTAATTGCAGGTAATCTTATTAGTGGTTTTTCGGTAGATGGTATATGGACAGCCATTCTGTTTAGTATTCTATTGTCTATTCTAGAATCCATCCTGCATTCACTTCTTAAAGACGATTAAATCGGCCTAAAAATCAAGCGATTAAAAACTTTGCATAGGATGTAAAAATGTATTATTTTTGCATCCCAATTTTGGTGGCTCAAAAGGTAGTTTTTGGAGTAGCTGTTAAAATGGATTTCCCAATCAAGTAGGGATTTATATTTTTTAGGTTTGTGAAAAGAAACCTTATTGTTAAATGCCTGATTTAAGGCTTTATATCATTTAAAATGAATATTACAAGAGAAAACGTTGATGCATTAAATGCTGTTGTTAAAGTGGATATCGCTAAGGAAGATTATAGCGATAAAGTAGAGAAAATCTTAACAGATTACCGTAAAACAGCTAACATTCCTGGTTTTAGAAAAGGTCATGTACCAATGGGAATGGTGAAAAAACAATACGGAAAAGCTGTTTTAGTTGATGAGGTAAACAAATTATTACAAGACGCTTTAAATAAATATTTAACTGAAGAGAAGTTAGATGTTCTTGGTCAACCATTACCTAAAGCTCAAGACGGTATTGATTGGGATGCAGATAGTTTTTCATTCGAATTTGAATTAGGTCTTGCGCCAGAATTTGATGTAGAGTTAAAAAGCAAAAAAGCCATCACGCAATATAATATCGTTGCTGATGATAAAATGATTGATGAGCAAATTGAGCGTATTCAAAAGCAATACGGGAAATTAGTACCTCAAGATGCTGTTGAAAAAGACAGTGAAATCACTGGTGCATTTACTAACGAAGAGAAAGAAATAGATAACACCGTAACTTTAACTTTAGATAAGTTTAAAGGAAAATCTACTGCAAAACAATTTGTAGGGGCTAAAGTTGGTGATGTGATTACTTTAAAGACAAAGGGACTTTATGATGATGATCACGAATTAATGCATGCTTTAAAATTAAGTCATGATGATATTCACGGTTTAGATATTGAAGTAAACTTTACGATTACAGAAATTAACGAACGTGAGTTAGCCGATTTAGATCAAGAGTTATTTGATAAACTTTTTGGTGAAGGTGAAGTGAAATCAGTTTCAGAATTAAAAGCTAAAATCAAAGAAGACGCTGAAAAACAATTTGTGCAACAAGCAGATCAAAAATTGTTAAACGACGTTACTGAGTATTTAGTAGAAAACACAAAATTCGATTTACCAGCTGAGTTTTTAACAAAGTGGATGCAAACTGCAGGTGAAAAAGAAATTGATGCTGATCAAGCTAAAGAAGAATACGAGAAATCTGAAAAAGGTTTACGTTACCAATTAATTGAAGGGAAGTTGATTACAGATAATGACGTTCAAGTAACTATGGACGATATTAAGAATCACGCTAAAGAAATGATCAAAGGGCAAATGGCTCAATTTGGTCAAATGAATCCTTCAGATAAAGAGTTAGATGATATCGCTGCTCGTGTTTTAGGAAACCAAGACGAAGCGCGTCGTATTTCAGAACAATTAGTAAGTCAAAAATTATTATCAGTTTATAAAGAAAAAGCAAACCTTAAGGTAAAAGAATTAACCTATGAAAAGTTTGTTAAAGAAGTATATGGTGATAAATAATTAAAAAAATAAATGCTTATCTTTAATCGCTTAAACCGGAAGGTTTAAGCGATTTTGTATTTATACAGAAGCATTTTTTAAAGACTCTCGATGTATAATTCTGTGAGTCAATGTGATATAAAATAATAAGAAGGAAAATTATGGATTACGCAAAAGAATTTGAAAAATTCGCGATAAAAGATCAAGGGATTAGCAGTACATACTATAACAAAATCATGAGTAGTATGTATCCTCAAGGCTTAACTCCTAATATTATTGAGGAACGCCAAATGAATATTGCTGTTTTTGATGTGTTCTCGCGTTTAATGATGGATAGAATTATCTTTTTAGGAACCGGGATTAACGATCAAGTGGCTAATATTGTACAAGCGCAATTGTTGTTTTTAGAAAGTACAGATGCTAATAAAGACATTCAAATATATATTAACTCACCAGGAGGAAGCGTATATGCTGGATTGGGTATTTACGATACCATGCAGTTTATCAAGCCTGATGTGGCGACGATTTGTACAGGTATGGCGGCTTCTATGGGGGCTGTTTTATTATGTGCTGGTGCTGAAGGGAAGCGTAGTGGCTTAACACACTCTCGTGTGATGATTCATCAACCCTTAGGTGGTGCTCAAGGTCAAGCTAGTGATATTGAAATTACGGCTAGAGAGATCTTAACCTTAAAGGAAGAACTTTATAAAATTATTAGTAAGCATTCAGGGCAAGATTACGACAAAGTATACCAAGACAGTGATCGTGATTACTGGATGAAGGCTGATAAAGCCAAAGAATACGGGATGATTGACGAAATTTTGACCCGTAATTAATAAAAATTATTGTAATTTTAAAGAATTGTTATAGAGGGATTTATGATAATTTGTCTCTTAAAAAAGTAGATTAATGGCGAAAGAAGAATTAGAATGCTCATTTTGTGGTAGAAAGAAGCCTGAAACAAATTTGTTGATAGCAGGACTTGATGCGCATATCTGTGATCGATGTATCGAGCAAGCTCATGGTATTGTTTTAGAAGAATCGAAACAAAGTGATAGTAGTGATTTATCTGAAGAATTAAAATTAAGAAAGCCACAACAAATCAAGGCTTTCTTAGATGAATATATTATTGGGCAGGATGTGACTAAAAAAGTCATGTCTGTAGCTGTTTACAATCATTATAAAAGGCTTTTACAGCCGGTTACTAAGGATGATATTGAAATCCAAAAAAGTAACATAATGATGGTAGGTCAAACCGGTACGGGTAAAACCTTAATGGCGAAGACCATTGCAAAAATGTTAAACGTGCCATTGGCTATTGTTGATGCCACGGTATTAACTGAAGCTGGTTATGTTGGTGAAGATGTTGAAAGTATCTTGACCCGCTTATTACAGGCTGCCGATTACAATTTAGAAAAGGCTGAAAAGGGTATCGTATTCATTGATGAAATCGATAAAATTGCAAGAAAAAGTGATAACCCATCTATAACACGTGATGTTTCAGGTGAAGGGGTACAACAAGCGCTTTTAAAACTTTTAGAAGGTACTGTTGTTAATGTGCCACCAAAAGGCGGAAGAAAGCATCCTGATCAAAAGTTTATTGAAGTCAACACTGAAAATATTTTATTTATCGCTGGTGGTGCCTTTGATGGTATTGATCGTGTGATTTCTAAGCGTTTAAATATGCAAGCTGTAGGTTATAGTGCCTCAATGTCTGATGATGTTGTTGATCAAGATCACTTATTGCAGTATATTATTCCAAAGGATTTAAAAGACTTTGGTTTAATTCCAGAGATTATTGGGCGTTTACCTGTTTTAACGTACATGGATCCTCTAGATGCCGAAACATTACGAGCGATTTTAACACAACCAAAAAATGCCATTATTAAACAATACAAGAAATTGTTTACTATGGATGAGATTGAGTTTTTAATCACGGATGGTGCTCTAGACTTTATCGTTGGTAAAGCCATAGAATATAAATTAGGCGCTCGTGGTTTACGTTCACTTTGTGAAGAGATCTTAACCGATGCCATGTTCGAGTTGCCTAGTAGCGATGAAAAAAAGTTAAATGTGACTAAGGCTTACGCCGAAGAGAAATTAACTAAAACAACTTTAAAGAAGCTTAAAGCGGTTTCTTAAGTTGCTTCAAATAGAGTAATACTATATAGTATTAACTAAAAAAACCACACAGTTTTGTGTGGTTTTTTAGTTTTTATAAATGGGTTTTCAATTGCGCCAATATAATTGTTAATCTACAATTAAAAATTCAATTCGTCTGTTGGTGTGGTGCTCTTCTTCAGAGCAATTCGATTTACAGTCAATTAAAGGTTTTGTTTCACCAAAGCCTTCAGATTGTAGGCGCTCTGCCGTGATACCATGTTCCACTAGATATTTCATCGTAGATGCAGCACGTCGTTTAGATAAGGTTAAATTGTAGCTAGCACTACCTCTATTATCGGTGTGTCCCTGAATGTCTAACTTCATATCTGGGTTGTTGTTTAAAATCGTAACCACCTTGTTTAAAGTCAAAAATGATTCTTCTTTAATATTCCATTTGTCGAAATCAAAGTATATGTTTTCTAGTACAATTTTTTGATCTACAATAACCGGTACGGTTGGCTGCAGTTCAATGTCTATTATATATTTAAACTTGTCTTCCGTATGATCAGCAGTAAAAGCTAATGAGTTCGTTATAAAGCCTTCTTTAGTTGTTGTTATGCTGTATTCTTCAAAAGGAGCTACGTTTACAGGGAATTTAAAAGCGCCTAATTCGTTAGTTGTTGTTCTAGAAATTTCTTGACCATCATCATCAAACAGTATTAATTCAGCGTTTGGTAATTTGATTTTAGAATCTACATCGCTAACGGTTCCTCGTAATGATTGTAAGACAGGATGGTTAGTTACAATATATACATCATAGCTTCCTATGCCTCCTGGCTTATTAGAAGAGACATATCCTCTTCTTTTTGTCGCTAAAAAGAAGGCAATATCATCTTGTTTTGTGTTTATTGTGTTTCCTAAGTTTCTCGCTTGTTTTGTACCGCTATTGGAAAGCTTGCTTCTAAACAAGTCGTAACCTCCTATATTGTTATGACCTTTAGATGCAAAAAACAAATATTTATCATCTAAAGAAAGTGCTGGGTATTTTTCGTCTTTAGTGGTGTTCACCATGCTTCCTAAGTTTTTTGGAGTGCCTAAAGTACCGTCAGAATTGATGTCAGAAACATAGATGTCAAATCCGCCTTGGCTGTTTGGGTAATTAGCTGAAAAATAAAGCTTGTTACCTGCATGATTTACAAATGGTGTTTCAACCGATACGTTGTCTTGATTTACACTTAAAAGTGTTTCGTTAATCCAGTTTCCGTTTGAACCTGCTTCTAAATCTGATTTATAAAGTTTAAACTCTAATGAGTTTTCATGTGAACTACGGGTATAGTAAACGGTAGTTTCGCTTTTTGAAAAAGTGATTTGATCTTCACTAAAATGTGTATTCAGGATTCTTGAATACGAGAGCGGTCTTGAGATGAATCCGTCTTCTGGATTGACATCTAAACAGTACAAATCTTTAAAGGACTCACCAGTTTTAGGGTCAATTTTGGATAAACCGCCTACTTTTTTTGAAGAGACCATAATGAATTTTTCCTTAAAGAAGCCCGAGCCAATTTCGGAAAATTCGGTGTTTTCAAAAGTAGGAGCGATTTTAAAATTAAAGCCATTATTTCCAATAGCGTTGGAAGGTGTTTGGGTTTGAGTAGAATTATTCGTTGCGCCATCTTGACTAAAAGTTAAGTTGGCCATAAGAAAAATCAGAAAACAAAGTTTCGTTTTCATATTGAAAGGGGTCAAGTTAATCGTTGGTTTATTGTAAAGATAATGTAGTAAGCCGTGAAAATAATACGGCTTAGATTAAAGGTAAGATAATTCGTTATAAGTTGTTTTTTAGATGTATTTGCTTACATTCTTAGGTATTTATAGTCAGTAATTCATCTATATATTCTCTTGTGTTAGAAAGTCTAGGGATTTTATGCTGTCCACCTAACTTATTATTTTGTTTTAGCCAGTCGTAAAAGAGGTTTTTTCTTGCACAATGTATAGTAGGTTTGTTCAGCGTGATGTTGTTATAACGCTTGGCTTCATAATCGGTATTGAGCGCTTTTAGGGCGTTGTCAAAAAGCGTGTTAAAATTTTCCATGTCCTTAGGTGCCGTTTTAAATTCGATTAGCCATTCATGAGCGCCCTTTTCTTTGCCTTGCATGAAAATTGGGGCTGCTGTGTACTCAACAATTTCTGAGTTTGTTTGTTGGCAAACCGATTTTAAAGCGTTTTCTGCATTTTCAATAATGAGTTCTTCACCAAATACATTGATATGATGTTTGGTACGCCCAGAGACTCTAATACGGTACGGGTTAAAAGATGTAAACCGAACAGTGTCACCTATTTTATAACGCCATAAGCCGGCGTTTGTGGTTATAATAACTGCATAGTTTTGATGCAACTCAACTTCGCTTAGGGGAATGGCTTTTTCTTCTGAAGTGGCATAGATATTCATGGGGATAAACTCATAGAATATACCGTAATCGAGCATGAGTAGGAGGTCATTGGAATCATTCTGATCTTGAATGGCAAAGAAACCTTCCGATGCATTATAAATTTCGTAGTATTTAAAATTGTTTTTAGGCAGGATATTTTTGTATTGATCGGCATAAGGCGTAAAACTAACGCCACCATGAAAATAGACTTCTAAATTCGGCCAGACCTCATGTAAATCTTTTTTTCCAGTAGTTTCTAAAACATTATTTAAAAGCACCAGCATCCAAGAAGGGACTCCAGCTAGGCTGGTCACGTTTTCGTTTCTAGTTTCATCAACAATAGCTTGCATTTTATACTCCCAGTCGCTCATAAGCGAAACCTTGTTGCTAGGTGTACTGCTAAATTCGGCCCAAAAAGGCATGTTGTCAATAAGAATGGCCGATAAATCGCCGTAAGCAGTACCGTTTTCCTTATATAATTGTTTGCTTCCGCCTAAGCGCAAGCTCTTTCCTGTAAATAATTGGGCGTTTTCATTGTTGTTTAAATACATGCACAACAAATCTTTACTGGCCGCATAATGACAATCTTCTAAAGATTCTTCACTCACTGGTATAAATTTACTTCTGGCCCGTGTGGTGCCACTAGATTTAGCAAACCATTTAATTGGTGTTGGCCAAAAAATATTGCCTTCGCCTTGTCTGGAGCGTTCAATAACATTCTGCCAGCCGTCATAATTTTTTATAGGAACGCGTTCGGTAAAAGTTTTGTAGTTTTTTATACTATCGAAATCGTGTTCTTTACCAAATTCGGTGTCTTTTGCAAATTGAATCAAGCTTAATAGCAATTCGTTTTGTACCTCATTGGGGTATTTTAAAAACAATTCAATTTGATGAAATCGCTTTTTTAAAAACCAAGATGCAATGGAATTAACTATGGGTATTGACATAATTTATTTTATCTTTAATTTTTTAAAAATAAGACTTTTTTTTATGACCTACCAAGGTGTTTTGACAAAAATGGAAACGGAATTTTCAAGTCCGATTCAATATTATTTGGTGTTTGAAAATGACTTTTTAAATATGAATCAATTGCTGGATAAAACCCTGATAATTCAATTTGTTAAATACCAATGTTTAAACTGTGGGATGGACAAACCTATTTACAGACAAGGGTTTTGCAAGTCTTGTTTTTTTGAGATACCACAGGCGGCTGATTGGATCATGCATCCGGAATTAAGCACCGCACATTTAGGTCAGGAAGATCGCGATTTAGAATACGAAAAAGCGGTGCAACTGAAGCCGCATATTGTTTACCTGGCGAATTCCAGTAATGTCAAGGTAGGGGTGACTAGAAAAACTCAGGTGCCAACACGATGGATAGACCAGGGGGCACATGAAGCTATTGAAATCGTTGAGGTACCTAATCGTTATTTGGCTGGAATTACCGAGGTGGCTTTAAAAGCGCATGTGGCCGATAAAACCAACTGGCGTAAGATGCTTAAAAATGATATTGACGATGAAAATTTGGTAGAATGGCGTGAGCGTTTATCCGATTATATTCCTGCTGAAGCGAAAGATTATTTTATTCAGAATAACACAGAAACACATTTAGATTTTCCGGTGAATCAATACCCTGAAAAACCTAAGAGTTTAAATATTAAGAAAGATCTTGAGTATACGGGGAAACTCGTAGGCATTAAAGGCCAGTATCTCATTTTTGAAGACGACACCGTTTTTAATGTGCGAGCCAATGAAGGTTTGGTTGTGAATATTGCGATAGACTAATAATTAAAAAACCCATTTATGATAGCATAAATGGGTTTTAATATAAATTTTAGAGTGAAGTCTATATTTCTTCTTGATCTCTTAAACCTTGAATATAAGCTGCTTTTTGAACTTGACGACGTCTTTTTACAGATGGTTTTGTGAAAAACTGTCCGTCTCTTAAGTTTTGCATTACTTTAATATTTCTGTGTTTTCTTTTGTAGCGTTTTAAGGCACGCTCTATGTTTTCGCCGTCTTTTACAATGATTTTTAACATGACTCGTATTTAATAAATTATAATTATAATATTTAGGTTTTACCCTAAATAAGTTCTTAGTACTCTACTTTTTGAGGCGTGACGTAATCTACGTATACCGCGCTCTTTTATTTGTCTTACGCGCTCTCTTGTAATTCCAAAAGCATCGCCAATTTCTTCGAGGCTCTTAGGTTGTTTTACACTAATACCATAATAGTGTCTAATCACTTGAGCTTCTTTGTCTGAAAGGGTTTCTAAAGCACGGTTAACTTCAGCGTTTAATGATTCTTTAATTAAATCTGAATCTGGTGATTGGCCTTCATTAGATTTAACGACATCATATAAACTAAACGTTTCGCCTTCCTTCAACGGCGCATCCATAGATACGTGTCTTCCAGAAACTTTCATAGATTGCTTAACATCACTAATTGAAAGGTCTAATGTTGAAGCAATCTCTTGAGCGCTAGGCGCCCTTTCATGGGTTTGTTCTAAAAATGAATAAGCTTTATTAATTTTATTTATAGAACCAATTTTGTTCAAAGGTAATCTAACTATTCGAGATTGTTGTGCTAAAGCTTGAAGAATTGCTTGACGAATCCACCAAACGGCATAAGAGATGAATTTAAAACCTCTAGTTTCGTCAAAGCGTTTCGCTGCTTTTACTAGGCCAGCGTTGCCTTCGTTGATTAAATCAGGCAAAGTTAAGCCTTGATTTTGATATTGTTTTGAGACTGAAACTACAAAACGCAAATTAGCCGTTGTGAGTGTATCTAGAGCTTTTTGGTCGCCATTTTTAATCCTTTGTGCTAATTCAACCTCTTCTTCAGCGGTGATTAAGGGGATTTTACTAATGTCTTGAAGGTATTTGTCTAAAGATTTGGACTCGCGATTGGTAACTTGTTTTGTGATTTTTAACTGCCTCATGAAGATGTTTTAAGATTATGTCGAACCTTTAATATAGCGTTTTTGTAGCGAAAAACCTAATAAATCCGATTATCGTACTGAAAAACCCTTCAAAATGAATAAAAACGTCTATTTTATTCATTTTGAAGGGTTTTTTATGTGATTTCAAGCTGTTTAAATAGCCTGCAATTTCATTGTAAATAAGCTTACTCCTTTTTCTTTCCGCCTAAGAAACCATCTAGCACATTTTTAATCACCTTTTTAGAGTCGTTTGCTTTGTTTGAAGTGCTATCATCTGTGGCTGTATTTTCTTTTGAACCCACAATGCCGTTTAAGACATCTTGAACATGATTGCTCTGGTCTTGTTTTAAGGAGTCTGATTTTGTTTTGTTTCCTCCAATAACATCGCCAATAAGGTTGTTAATTTCGTCTTTCCCTTGATTGAGTAATTTCTCTTTCTGAATTTCTAAAAGCTGATTGCTCAGGTCTTTTGCGGCACTGGTTAAATCGGTTTTTACACTAGGGCTCGTATAACTTCCTGTGATATTGGCTGTAACAGGAATCGACATGTTATCTACTTTTGGGTCGTCAATTTTTCCGATTAAGCGGTTAATGTCGCTGCCTAAATATTTTGCAGGCACGCTAAACACAGCGCTGTAATCAATGCTTTTATCAAAACCATGGGCGCCAGTCACCGTAATATCAATGTCTTTATACTTTAAATCGAAAGGAGCAACACTCACTTTGCCATTAGTAAATTCTAATTTAGTTTTTAGATCATTGAGGTTGATGTCTTCAAAATTCATAAAGTCTACCGAGTTGTCAAGCTTGCTTATAATTCCGTTTTCGTCATTATTTATGCTTGTCGCTAATAATTCGGCCAAGGCTTCACCGGTAAGACTATTTAACTTAGGAGTAAAATCATTATTTAAATCTCCAGCCATGGCAATATTCGTATTCAGTTTTCCTTTAAATATTTGTGCAATAGGCGCTAAACTTCGAAGTAATTCTAAATCTTTAAATGATTGCGCAATATCAAAATTATTCGCGTCAATGGCCATGTTAAAACTAGTTGTTTCTGATTTTGTCGATACATTACCAGAAAGACCAAGCTTGCCATTAAAGATACTAGAACTTACATTTTGAAGGGTAACTTGTTCATCTTTTATGATTAAAGTACCGGTAACATCTTCTAAATTTAAATTGTCATAAACCACCATGTTGGCTTTGGCGTTTATGGTGCAATCTAAAAACGCCGGAATTTTTATAGCTTCAGTTGGAGTTGTAGTTTTAGTAGATGTTTCGGTGTCTTGTTCAGATTCAGACATAAAATCATTCACCTTAAAAAGGTAGGAATTCAAATCAAAATTACCTTTTAAGGTTTGATCGCTAAATACAAAACCTAATAGATTGTTTATTGTTCCGGTAGCGTTTAAATCGGTTTCACCTGTTTTAGCTTTAAGCGTATTTAGAGATACGGTTCCTGGATTAAAAGTTAAATTTGCTTGTGAAATCTGTATTGGTTTCACAAAATCTTCTGATGTCATTTCAAAACCAGATAAATTTACCGAACCACTACTTTTTATACGTTCGTAAGCATTAGATTCTATGGCTTCCATATCGAAAGCTGTATTAACCTTAGCTTTTAAAATACCACTCAGCTTCTGGTCTAACTCCACAGGGTACACTTGGCTGATTTTGGCTAAGTTTAAAACCCCATCGATATCAGTATCCACGAGCATATTTCCGGTAAGATTTTTTAAGTGTGCTGAAGCTTTAAAAACATCTTGGTCAATTTGAAAATCAAGGGTGTTGATGTCAACATAAGTATCATCTGCATTTCCAGTGGTGTTTTTAATAATGGTGTTAATGCTAATATGCTCCACCGCCTTTGGTAAATCTGGGTATTTAAATGACGCGTCATTAGAAGTGATGCTTACATTAAAAGTAGGAATAGTAGTTTCGGTAAGTTGCCCTTTAACCATGCCTTTTACTATAAAATCACCTGTAGTTTCTACGTTTTCAATACTTTTAGAATAGGTTTCAGGAATAAGCGCTAAGAAATTTTTAAAATCAGATTCCGGATTTTCAAAGGTGATGTCAATATTTTGGCCTTCATCAATTAGCTGAACGAAACCATCAAAATGAATGGGTAGCTGATTAATTTGGGCTTTATTTTCCTTGAAACTGTATTTATTGTTAATTAAATCTACTGCAATTAAGGCATCTAAGCTAATGGGGTTATTGTTTAGATAATTGATGTCTTCAATGTTTACACTAAGATTTAAGGCGGTTTCGGTATCTAATTCTGAAACTTCAGAAGTGAATGTGCCGTGGCCTTCATGATTAAATTCTGAAATATGAGCTGTAGTTTTTGATAGCTCGTCTATATAGGTGAAAGCACTGTTCTTGATTTGATAATCTTTAATACTGAAGGCGAAATTACTAGGGGTTTCTTCCGCGGAAGCGTTATCGTCTTCTGAAGTTTTAGCAATATCATAATTGTTGTTGCCAAACTTATCGGTTTACAGGGTAATCAATGCTTCGTCAACATAAATAGAGTTGATTTCCATGGCTTCATTAGCACTTTTGAAAACCTCTTTAACCGACATGGTAAAGGAAATGGTTTTAGCAACGGCTAAGGTTTCATCTTTAAAAGGGGCGTGGTTTGTAATCACAAAATCACTAACGCTTATGCCTGCTTGAGGGAAGTTTTTTATAAAACTAAGGTTCAGATCGCTAAACTCCACATGTGCGTTTAGATTTTTATTGATTGTTGCTTTTACAAGTTCTTTAATTCGGCCTTCAAAAATAAACGGAATGGCAATAAGAGCGCCAATGATTATGATTAGAATAATGCCTGCAATTTTTAAAAATTTCTTCATAAAGAAAGATTTCATCTAGGGTTAGGTAGCGCAAAGTTAAGCGTTTTAGGAAAGGGAGTTAAGCTAATATAGTTTAAATATTAACTCATATCATATTGAAATACGGTTTAAAGTAAGTCAATTTCTTGGTTCACTTTTAAGCGGAAGCGTTTTCTGAATAGAAATACGCCAAGGTATAGAAATGGCGTATCGCAGGCTGCAATAATGACTTTAAAAAGAAAACCGCTAAGTACGAGTCCTTTAAAGTTTTCCCAAGCAATAATGTCAAATGAGCACAATAAAAATACAATGGTAAAGGTGTCTATAAATTGAGAAAACCAAGTGGAAAAGTTGTTACGCAGCCAGAGGTATTTACCAAAAGTTAGGCGTTTCCAGAAATGATAAATTTGAATATCGATAAACTGAGCAAACAAATACGTTACCATACTGGCAAAAACGGCTACAGAAGTATTGCCAAAAACGGTGTTAAACATGTGGTCATCAACGTAAGACCATGGCGTGGCAGGAACTAAGCTTGAAACATGAATGATTAAAAGTGAAAAAAGTGAAGCAAAAATACCCACCACGACCACATCATTGGCGCGTTTTTTACCGTAGATTTCACTAATTAAATCGGTGATTAAAAAGGTGATGGGGTAAGGTAAAACACCCACTGAAATCTCAAAAAGTTTGGTGCTAAATATTTCGATTTCTAAGGGGTACCAGTAAAAAAACTTCTGAAAGATGAGGTTTGAAACCACCAATGAGGTTATAAACAGGGCACCCAAAAGCAAATAAATACGTTGTGCAGCAAGTTTATCTCTTAAAGTCATAGTGATTGTGGATAAATACGTGTTGTAAATATAAAGGATTAAAAATTGTTTTAGTTATTTTGCCGCTCTTATGCAAAAAACGAGGACATATTATATCGCTTTAGGAAGCAATAAAGGCGAAAAGTTTAAAAATTTGCAACGTGCGGTTCAAGCCATGCATGAGCAAATTGGTCGAGTTTTGTGTATTTCAAAGGTGTATCAATCGCCTGCTTTTGGTTTTGAGAGTGACGATTTTTTAAACTGCTGTTTGGCTTTAAAAAGTGTTTTAGAGCCCCAAGAAGTTTTAGAATTACTGCTGAAAATTGAAATTGATTTAGGGCGTGTAAGAACTCAAAAAAGTGGTTATGAAGCTCGTGTGATTGACTTAGACATTGTTTTAGCTGAAGCTGAAATTATAAATACCCAAAGTTTGCAGTTGCCGCATCCTGAAATGGCCAAGCGAAAGTTTGTGCTCATGCCATTAAATGATATAGCCTCTCAAGAGGAACACCCTGTTTTGAAGAAGAAAATTGCTGAATTGTTGGAAACTTGCCCCGATAATTCTGCTCTGGAAGCTTTGGAGGTTCGCTTAGAGAAGCCAAGTCCTGGTGTTGAACTTTCAAAATACAATTATTTGGCTATTGAAGGGAATATTGGTTCGGGAAAAACCAGTTTGGCTACTAAAATTTCTGAAGATTTTAATGCTAAGCTCATTTTAGAACGTTTTGCTGATAATCCGTTTCTGCCTAAATTCTATGAAGATGCCCAGCGCTATGCATTTACATTAGAGATGTCGTTTTTGGCCGATCGCTACCAGCAGATTTCAGATGACTTGTCGCAATTAGATTTGTTTAAAGATTTTATAGTTAGTGATTACGATGTCTTTAAATCGCTTATTTTTTCAAAAATCACCTTGGCCGAAGATGAGTTTAACTTATACCGCAAGTTATTCTACTTAATGTATAAAGAGCTTCGAAAACCTGATTTATATGTGTATTTGTATCAAAACACGAAGCGTCTTCAAGAAAATATCAAAAAGCGAGGGCGTGACTACGAGCAAAACATTCAAGATGATTATTTAGAGAAAATCAATGCCGGATATTTGGAGTTTTTAAAAACACAAACCGATTTTAATGTTAAAATTATAGATGTATCACAGCGTGATTTTGTTGGAAGTCGTGCCGATTATTTGTGGATTTTAGAGCAAATTGCTTCGTCTTAAATCATAATTGGTATAATTTCGTTTCAATACGTCCTTTGTTATTCTCAGGAAAGTGTTTTGCTAATACTATTTCAGATTTAACTTTCAAAAAGAAAGGCGCTTCTAGCAGATTAACCCCGCTATTTTGTTTCAACCTTATGCCTTGTCCAGAAATGATATTTTTATTCGGAATGAAATCACCTTCTGGGATGTGTTCCGTTAGAATAACGTATTGGTGAACTTTTAGCTTTTCAAGTACTTGTTGTATTTCTTTATTTGATAAATGTTGCAAAACTTGGCGCAAAATAATACAATCTGCTTTTGGCCAGGGGTTCTTGGCAATATCTAAACAGTGAAATTCGAGCTTGTCAGATTTATAAAGGCTTTTGTTTCTGTCAATGAGTTTTTCAACAATATCAATAGCGAAATATTTTTTTGAAAAGGGTAGCAGTTCCTTGCCAATATTAAAATCACCACAGCCTAAATCGCAAATCGTGAGCGCATTATTTTTGGTTTTTAAGAATGCAGAAACAGCCTCTAAATACGGGTTGATAATTTCAGAGTTATGCGAACCGTCACCAGAATAAAAATCAAATTCTTGACCACCCCAAAGATGTTGGTCATAAATTTGGTCCATCACATCTTTAGTAGGCCAGGGCTGTTTTGCTTTTTTAGTCACCTATCAAGATTTAGTGCTGAGCTTACTAAACAAATCCCAAACCACTACGCCACAACTCACAGAGATATTTAAAGAATGCTTGGTGCCATATTGCGGTATTTCAATAACCGTATCACTTGCTGAGACCACAGTTTGGGCAACGCCTTTAACTTCGTTTCCAAAAACTAATGCATATTTGGTGTTTGGTGCCACCTCAAAATCATTGAGCATGGTAGCGTTTTCAGCTTGCTCAATAGCGCAGATTTGTACAGATTCAGCTTTAAGTTTTTCAACTAAATCCATTGTGTTTTCAACGTATTCCCAGGCTACAGTATCGGTGCTTCCTAGGGCTGTTTTGTGAATGTCTTTATGAGGAGGCGTAGCAGTAATGCCACAGAGGTAAATTTTTTCTATTAAAAAAGCATCACTTGTTCTAAAAACCGAACCGATATTATTTAAACTTCTAATATTGTCTAGAACTATAATAATAGGTGTTTTTTCAGCATCTTTAAAGTCGTTTACAGTCAATCGGTCTAATTCGCTGTTTTTTAATTTACGCATGGTTTTCATTTTAATGAAAAGATAATAGGTTACTAGAGTTGTGCCTTTACCTTTGTTGAAATCTATTTTTAATTGTAAATAACTTGGACGTTCATGATTTTAAAAAAAATCAAAATAACGCTACATTAGCAATCTTGCAATTGCCGCAAAAATAAGACTTAAAAACAACATGACCTGAGCCCATTTTTCTCGGGCGAGAAAACAGCATTATGACGAAAAAAGCCCAAAAGGAAACCCCGTTAATGAAACAGTACAATGCGATAAAAGTAAAGTATCCTGATGCTTTATTACTATTTCGTGTGGGTGATTTTTATGAAACTTTTGGTGAAGACGCTGTAAAAACTGCAGGAATTTTAGGGATTATTTTAACCAAACGTGGGGCAGGAAGCGAAAGTGAAACCGAACTGGCAGGTTTTCCGCATCATTCTTTAAACACCTATTTACCTAAATTGGTGAAAGCGGGTGAGCGTGTGGCTATTTGTGACCAGTTGGAAGATCCTAAACAAACCAAAACCATTGTAAAACGTGGGGTTACTGAATTGGTGACACCAGGTGTAGCACTTAATGATGAGGTTTTGGTATCTAAATCGAACAACTTTTTATGTTCGGTTTATTTTGATAAAAAAAACATCGGAATTTCCTTTTTAGATATTTCTACGGGCGAGTTTTTAACCTCTCAAGGAAATGCCGAATACATTGATAAATTATTACAGAATTTTAGTCCGAGTGAAGTTCTAGTTTCCAAACAAAAGCGTAGCCTCTTTAACGACACTTTTGGCAGTGATTTTCATACCTTTTATTTAGAAGACTGGGTGTATCAAAGTGATTATGCTTATGAAACCTTAACCAAGCATTTTGATACCAAAACACTTAAAGGATTTGGTGTAGAAGAACTTTATGAGGGGATTATTGCTTCGGGGTCTATTTTACATTACCTTGGCGAAACCCAGCATCATAAATTACAGCATATCACATCGGTTTCTCGAATTGCAGAAGATGATTACGTGTGGATGGACCGCTTTACTATTCGTAATTTGGAGCTTTACAACTCCACCAATAACAATGCGGTGACCTTATTAAATGTGATTGATAAGACCATTTCGCCTATGGGCGGAAGGCTATTAAAACGCTGGTTGGCCTTGCCCTTAAAGAATCTTGAAAAGATAAAACAACGCCATGAGGTGGTGAGTTTCTTAACTTCGGAAGGCGAGGTGCTTCAGAAGATTCAAAATCATATCAAGCAAATAGGCGATTTAGAACGTTTAATTTCAAAAATAGCTACCGGAAAGGTAAATCCGCGTGAGGTGATTCAGCTTAAAAATTCCTTGGAAGCCATTGTGCCTATAAAAGAATTGGCTTCAACATGTGAGAACGATTCTTTGAAAATTATTGGTGACACCCTTCAAAGTTGTGAGGTGCTTCGTGATAAAATCAAGAAAACCCTTAATGAGGAAGCGCCGGTAAATGTTTTAAAAGGCAATAGTATTGCGGCGGGTTTTTCTGCAGAACTTGATGAACTGCGTGGTTTATCAAAATCAGGGAAGGATTACCTTGATAATATGCTAGAACGTGAAAGCGAGCGTACCGGTATTACCTCACTTAAAATAGCTTCTAATAATGTGTTTGGATACTATATTGAAGTTAGGAATACGCATAAAGATAAAGTTCCTGACGAATGGATTAGAAAACAAACCTTGGTAAACGCCGAGCGTTATATTACTGAAGAACTTAAAGAATACGAAGCGAAAATTTTGGGTGCTGAAGACCGCATCTTAGCCATAGAACAGCAATTGTTTGCTGAGTTAGTGGCTTGGATGAATCAATACATTAAACCGGTTCAGCAAAATGCTTACCTCATAGGGCAATTGGATTGTTTATGCGGATTTTCACAATTGGCCAAAGACAACCATTATATTTACCCAACTATTGATGAGTCTCATGATTTAGATATTAAAGACGGGCGTCACCCGGTTATTGAAAAGCAATTACCACTTGGCGAAGCTTATATTGCTAATAGTGTGTTTTTAGACCGCGAGTCGCAACAAATTATCATGATTACTGGGCCTAACATGTCTGGTAAATCGGCGATATTAAGGCAAACCGCTTTAATTGTATTGTTAGCGCAAATAGGTAGTTTTGTGCCAGCTAAAGAAGCAAAAATAGGCCTGGTGGATAAAATTTTCACGAGAGTTGGCGCTAGTGATAATATTTCTATGGGCGAATCTACTTTTATGGTTGAAATGAATGAAACGGCTTCGATTTTGAATAACATCTCTGACCATAGTTTAGTACTCCTTGATGAAATTGGTCGTGGCACCAGTACTTATGATGGGATTTCTATTGCTTGGGCTATTAGTGAATATTTACATGAACATCCGGCGAAACCTAAAACCCTTTTCGCTACGCATTACCATGAGTTGAATGAAATGTGTGAAACCTTCGGTCGCATAAAAAACTTTAATGTATCGGTTAAGGAATTAAAAGATAATGTGCTTTTCCTAAGAAAACTTGTTGAAGGGGGCAGTGAGCATAGTTTCGGAATCCATGTGGCTAAAATGGCCGGTATGCCGCAACAGGTTTTACACCGTGCTAATAAAATTTTAAAGAAATTAGAGAAGTCGCATTCTAGTGAAGAACTTACCGATAAAGTAAAATCTATTGAAGATGATATGCAGCTCAGTTTTTTCAATTTAGACGACCCCTTATTAGAGAATATTAAGGAAGAAATTTTAGAGACTGATATTGATACACTTACACCGGTGGAAGCTTTGATGAAACTGAATGAAATCAAGCGTATGTTGGTTAAGAAAAAGCAAGCCTAAAAATATTTTAAAAAATTTTTAAAAAAGGCTTTGGTATTTGCATAAAAGTATTAAATTTGCACCCGCAATAGCAATGTTGCACGTTCATTAAAATGACTGCGAAAGTAGCTCAGGGGTAGAGCATCACCTTGCCAAGGTGGGGGTCGCGGGTTCAAATCCCGTCTTTCGCTCTGAAACTTTCTAAAATATACCAATGCTGAAGTGGTGGAATTGGTAGACACGTTGGACTTAAAATCCAATGTCCATTAGGACGTACGGGTTCAAGTCCCGTCTTCAGTACTAAAGCCTTATCTTTTATTAGATGAGGCTTTTTTTATGCTCTGAATTTTCCTTGTGGGTACTGGTTTATAACCCCGCGAAGTTATGATGTTGTACGAAGTTTTTTGTGTCTGATTCTGTGTTTTTCGTACATTTGAGACCGTATTTTCATCCTTGCTATTCGCCAAAATGTAATACAACAACCAACTAACAATCAAAACCAACTAAATTATTTAACCCATGAAAAAGAGTGTCCTACTCCTAGTGGCTTTATGCTTCAATTATTTATGTTTTTCACAAATTATTTTTGAAAAAGGTTATTTTATTGATAATCAAAATCAAAAAACAGAGTGTTACATTAAAAACCAAGATTGGAAAAGCAACCCTTCAAAAATAGATTATAAATTAACTGAAGAAGGTGATCCTATGACCTTAACTGTTTCTGAAGTTACAGAGTTTACCATTTATAATTCTTCAAAATTTGTAAGCACTCAAGTTGAAATAGACCGCACATTAAATGAGGTTAGCTTATTGACTACTAACAAAAACCCGGTGTTTAATGAAGAAACACTTTTTCTCAAGGTGCTTGTAGAAGGAGAAAAAAGTTTGTATGAATACATTCAGGGTAACATAACACGATACTTTTATGGAACATCTGCCCAAGATGCTAAGCAATTGGTTTGGAAAAGCTATAAAGATGATCAAGATATTATTTATGAAAACAATACGTTTAGAAAACAGCTTTGGGATGATTTAAAATGCCCAAACTTTGAAATCGGTTCGTTTCTAAAATTGTCTTATGACAAAAAAGACCTCATACCTTTGTTTGTTGAATATAACAAATGTAATAATCAAGAAGTCGCCTATATTGATAAACATAAAAATCGTGGGTTTTTTAACTTAAACCTTAAGCCAAGATGGATGAGCTCCTCTTTAGAGATTGTTAGTTCTAATCAGGACAAAAATGTGAAGTTTGACAATGAATCTGATTTTGGATTTGGGTTAGAAGTTGAATATATCTTAGGCTTAAATAAAAACAAGTGGGCCTTCTTTATTGAGGGTGTGTATGAACATTTTGATACTGAAAAAACAAGAAATGACACCAATGCATTTTTTGGAGCCGGAGGGCTTACTACAATAGTTTCTTATAAAAATATAAGTATACCGTTTGGAGTTAGGCATTATTTCTTTTTAAATGAGAAATCTAAAATATTTATTGATGCAGCTTATGTCATGAATGCTAACTTTAGCTCTGAAGTTAAATACGAAACATCTAATAATAGTGACTTGAGCCCTATGGAAATTAAATCAGGAAGTAATCTTGCGTTTGGTTTTGGGTATAAATTTGCTGATAAATATAGTGTTGGATTAAACTATCAAACTAGGAGGAATATATTGAGCAGTTATGCTGCTCATTATACTAATCTTAATTTTGTTTCAGTATCATTAGGCTATACCTTGTTTTAAGCTTAGGCTTTTCTCTACTTTTATTAAAAATCTACAAATCAAGATAGGGGTTTAATAAAAAAAATTAAGCTGCTATAGGTAACCACACCTGCAGCAGCTTAATCCTTAAAAACCAAACTAAACTAACTATATGAAAAAATGTAATCTGTTATAATTACATTTCAAATTTACGTTGGGTTTTGAAGTTTTATGGCGACATGCCGTGTCCATGATTAATAAAATGCTCGTGAAAAAAAAATTAATCGAGTTCTACTTTGTAAAAAAATGTTATTTGTGTCCTTTAAAGTAGCCATAATTCAATATGAATTTTTAGGCATGCAACAGATCTTCTACACATAATTGTTATTTCCCTATAGCTAAAACGCTTTCCTTGTCTAGTAAAACAAGCATTTGCAACAAATGTTTTACTTGGTGCTGTATTTGTTTTAAATATGTCTTCTATTTCTAGATAGTTTTATTATCTCAAACCAACACCAAAAAAATGTTATCGGCATTTTGTCTATAAAACGCATTATTATTTTATGAAAAAGATACTTCCATTTCACTTGATTATAGGAATTGTTTTAATACTTGTTTCGTGTCAAACGAAAAAGGAAAACGCAACAAGGTCTACAACCAATACAAACCAAAATATAGAAGCTAAAATCGATAGCATTTTGCCACGCTTAACTTTAGAGGAAAAAGTTGATTTATGCCATGCCCAATCTAAATTTAGTACTAAAGGCGTAGCCCGATTGGGTATACCAGAAATTTGGATGTCTGATGGGCCGCACGGCGTTCGTGCTGAAATTAGCTGGGATTCTTGGGATTATGCAGGGTGGACAAACGATTCTATTACGGCTTTTCCCGCCTTAACCTGTTTGGCGGCCACTTTTAATCCTGATTTGGCTGGTGATTATGGTTTTAATTTGGGTGAGGAAGCTCGATACCGTAAAAAAGATGTCTTATTAGGACCAGGTGTCAATATTTACCGTACACCATTTAACGGAAGGAATTTTGAATACCTAGGCGAGGATCCGTTTTTAGCATCTACTTTGGTGGTGCCTTATATTAAAGGCGTACAAAAAAATGGTGTAGCTGCCTGTGTGAAGCACTTTGCTTTAAATAATCAAGAACATTGGCGCGATGTCGTGAATGTTGAGGTAAGCGATAGAGCCCTTCATGAAATCTATTTGCCTGCATTTAAAGCAGCTGTTCAAAAGGGGAATTCTTGGGCTATTATGGGGGCATACAATAAATTCAGGGGGCAATATACCACGCACCATAAATTATTGACCAACAAAATATTAAAAAGTGAATGGGGGTTTGATGGAGTTGTGATTAGTGATTGGAGTTCGACACATAGCACGCTTGAAGCCGCAAATAATGGTTTAGATATTGAAATGGGAACCGGAACCGACGGTTTGGGCACCACAACAGAAAATCACTACCAACATTACTATTTGGCTAATCCATTTTTAGAGAAATTAAAAAGTGGTGAAATTTCAGAGGCTGTTTTGAATGATAAAGTCCGCCGTGTTTTAAGATTGCGATTTAGAACCAATATGAAGGCTAACCGCCCATTAGGAAGCTTAAATACACCAGAACATCATGAGGTGGCGAGAAAAGTAGCTACCGAAGGTATTGTGTTACTTAAAAATGACGATAATTTCTTTCCTATAGAAGATAAAGCAGGGCTTACTATAGCTGTGATTGGTGAAAATGCTACACGTTCAATGACTGCCGGAGGAGGGTCTTCAGAACTTAAACCACAATTTGAAATATCTCCTTTAGAAGGCATTAAGGCACGTTTCAAAAATGCTAAAGTATTGCATACCATGGGCTACGAAACAGGAGTTTCTGAGTACGATGTGGTGCATCCACCAACATTAAATCAAGATTCGCTTAAGACGGAAGCTATTAAGTTAGCCAAATCGGCCGATGTGGTGTTATTTGTGGGCGGACTTAATAAAAGCCACTTACAGGATAGTGAAGGTGATGACCGACAACAATATGGCTTGCCTTTCGGACAAGAAGCACTGATCAATGACATTAGTAATGTGAATGAAAACCTTGGGTTTATCCTGCTAACCGGAAATGCCGTAGCCATGCCTTGGTTAGACCGAGTGAAAGGCCTAATGGAATCTTGGTATTTGGGCAGTATGGCCGGACATGCCATTGCCGATGTTGTTAGTGGTGATGTTAATCCTTCAGGGAAACTACCTTTTTCTTTTCCGAAGGCACTCGAAGATAATGGGGCACATGCCTTTGGAGAAACATCTTATCCAGGCGTTGATATGACGCAACATTATAAAGAAGATATTTTAGTAGGGTACAGATGGCATGATACCAAAAACATTGCCCCGCTTTATGCCTTTGGTTTCGGATTGTCATACACTGCTTTTGAACTGGAAAATATTGCTTCCGATAAGGAAAACTATACTAAAAATGCTCATATTAAAATAAAATGTGATGTTTCTAATACAGGGAATTTGGCTGGTGCCGAAGTGGTTCAGGTTTATGTTGGTAAAAAAGATTCGAAGGTAGATCGGGCTTTAAAAGAGTTAAAAGGGTTTACTAAAGTGACACTAGATAAAGGCGAACAGAAATCAGTAACGATAGAAGTTCCAGTGGAAGCGCTGGCTTTTTATAATGAAGAGAAATCGGATTGGGAAATAGAAACCGGCGATTATCAAATTTATGTTGGGAACGCTTCAAATAATATTTCAGAAACTTTAAAGATAACCGTTAAGTAATGCTGAAACCGATTGCATTTTGTTTGGTTTGTATTTCTGTTTTGAGCTGTAAATCAGAAAAAGATAAGAGTTTAGATACAAACCTTAAGGCTGAATTGGTCTATGAAATCAATGCCCAATTGGGAGAAGGTGCGCTATGGAATTACAAAACCCAAGAATTGTATTGGGTAGATATTGAAGGCAAGACCTTAAATGTATATGACCCAAAAACGGAGAACAATAAAGTTTTTGAAACCAAATCCCGCATAGGTACTGTAGTACCTGTGTCTAAAGGAGAAGTATTAGTAGCGCTAGAAGACGGGGTGCATGTTTTGAATCTCGATTCAGGAAGCAGCAGTCTGTTTACTAACATGCAAAGCGAATTAGTTGACAGCCGATTAAACGACGGAAAATGTGATCCTTATGGGCGCTTTTGGGTGGGGTCTATGAACCTAAATCAAGAAGCCGGAAAGGCTAATTTGTACTGTGTAGATGGAAGTGGAAGGCTTGAAAAAAAGTTAACTAACAGAACCATTTCTAACGGTATTGTTTGGACTTCAAATAAGAAAACCATGTATTACATTGATACACCAACGGCACAAATTAAGGCTTATGATTATAATGATGACACGGGAGTAATTTCCAATGAAAGAGTTGTTGTTGAAATTCCTGTAGATTTTGGTTTTCCCGATGGGATGACTATCGATGAAGAAGACATGCTTTGGGTAGGGATGTGGAATGGCAATGCTGTGATACGCTTTAATCCAAAAACAGGGAAAGCCATTCAAAAAATAGAGGTGCCTGCTCATAATGTGACATCCTGCGCTTTTGGGGGTGAAAACCTGGATATTCTCTACATAACCACAGCTTCGGTAGATATGACTGATGAAGAAAAACAAAAGTACCCGCTTGCTGGATCCTTGTTTTCTGTGGTGCCTGGGGTAAAAGGGGTGCAAGCTAATTTCTTTAATAAAACAACTAATAACTAATCTCAAAACCTATGCGAAAAATTATCTTTCTACTATCCATACTAAGTGTTTTTTCATATACTGATACCAAAGAAGCTTCTGATATTTACAATGATGAAGACCAATTTGTAAATAACTTACTGGCTAAAATGACCTTAGAAGAAAAAATTGGACAAACCAATTTGCGAGGCACTTTGAGTAGAACTAAAGCTCTACCCGAAGATCTTAAAAGAGCTGTTCGGAATGGAGAAATAGGCGCCTTCCTAAACATTTCTAACTTAGATTATGTTGATGAATTACAACGCATTGCTGTAGAGGAGAGTCCGAATAAAATTCCGTTAATTTTTAGCCGCGATGTGATTCACGGTTTTAAAACCATTTTTCCTATTCCTTTAGGGATTGCCGCTTCTTGGAATACCGAAGTGGCTAAAAAATCGTCTGAAATTGCCGCTTTTGAAGCCTCGGCTATGGGCATACGTTGGACTTTTGCTCCTATGTTGGATATTGCTAGAGATAGCCGTTGGGGGCGCATTGCCGAATCACCAGGGGAAGACCCTTATCTGGCGAGTCTTTTAGGAAAAGCCTATGTAGAAGGTTTTTAGGGGGATGATTTAAGTAATCCTACTAGTATTGCGGCCTGTGCCAAACACTATATTGCTTATGGTGCGGCCATTGGCGGAAGAGATTATAACACTGTAAACCTTAGCGAACCTTTGCTCCGTAATGTGTATTTGCCTCCTTTTGAAGCAGCTGTAGATGCTGGAGCAGCAACGGTTATGTCTTCTTTTAATGAGATTAATGGTATACCAGCTTCGGGGAATAAATTTTTACTAAAAGAGGTGCTTCGTGACGAATTACAGTTTGATGGCTTTGTAGTAAGTGATTGGGATTCTACCGAAGAAATGATTGCCCATGGTTTTGCAAGAGATAAAAAGCATGCCGCTGAACTGTCTGCAAATGCAGGTATGGACATGGAAATGAATAGTACTTGTTATGAAGATCATTTGAAACAACTTATTGAAGAAGGAAAGTTTTCAGAACAGGAATTAAATGAATTTGTTAAAAACATCCTTCGTATTAAATACAGATTGGGTTTATTTGAAAATCCGCATCGTGATAAAACGCATACCGGAAATTATTATGCCGAAGCGCATATGCATGAGGCGAAAAAAGCAGCCATAAAAAGTTCAGTTTTATTAAAAAATAAAGATGTTTTACCACTAGATAAAAACACCAAAGTGGCTTTAATTGGACCCTTAGCCCACGCGCCACATGAGCAGTTAGGTACTTGGACTTTCGATGGCGAAAAAGAACACACCATCACACCTGTAGATGCCTTTAAAGCCGCAAAGGTCAATTTTAATTTTGCGGCAGGTTTTACTCATAGTAGAGACCGTTCAAATAAAGGCTTTCGAGAAGCGATTCAAGCTGCAAAAGCTTCTGATGTGATTTTGTTTTTTGGAGGTGAAGAAGCGATTCTTTCAGGGGAAGCCCATAGTCGAGCCTATATCAACTTGCCTGGAGAGCAAGAAGCGTTAATCGAGGAATTAGCGAAACTCAATAAGCCTATCGTTTTGGTGATTATGGCAGGAAGACCAATTTCGGTTTCAAAAATTATGGATAAAACCGATGCGATTTTAATGGCTTGGCACCCCGGAACTATGGGTGGCGAAGCCCTTTATGATATGATTTATGGAATTGCTGAACCCGAAGGGCGTTTACCGGTTTCTTGGCCTAAAACGGCAGGACAGTTGCCATATTTTTATAATCATAAAAACACAGGAAGACCAGCTTCTGCCGAAGAATTTATGGAAATGGATTCTATTCCAGTTCACGCGTGGCAGAGTTCTTTAGGAAATGATTCACATTATTTAGATGTTGGATTTACACCACAATATCCGTTTGGTTATGGTCTAGGGTATTCAGAGTTTCGTTATGAAGATTTGTCGATTTCCAAAGATACGATTGGATTTAACGAAGAAATTACGATCAAAGCAAAGCTCACCAATGTTGGAAAAAAACCGAGTACCGAACTGGTGCAATTATATATACAAGATGTTATAGGAAGTATTACGAGGCCCGTAAAAGAATTGAAAGGCTTTCAGCATGTGTATTTAAAACCTGGAGCCTCTAAAGAAGTTAGTTTCTCTATAGCTTCCAAAGATTTGGAGTTTGTAAATCATGAGATGGTTAAGGCGGCTGAAGCCGGAAAGTTTAATGTTTGGATTGGCGAAAATGCAGGGTCGGGGCTAAAAACAGATTTCTACTTAAGGGAGTAGTTCTATGGGGTTAATTTAGTATTACAATTTGCGATCTAGAGTTGTCAGATCGTGTTCGAGCGAAGTCGAGAACATTCATACTAGGGTTGAGTTTGTATATAAAAAGAAATGATTAGTTGTTGTTTTTTAATTTGTTGGTAGATTAAGGCGGGTGAGATACCTGCCTTAATTTTTTTTGAATATACGGTATTTGTTATCTTTAGTAGGTCAATTAAAGCGACAAATCAATGGGCAGTTTAAAGCAAGATTATATAGAACAAATAGCTGAAGAACTAGAAGCTGGTTCCGATTGTTATTTCCATAGCAAAACTCATGAAATCGTTTCAATTCCTAGTTTTGATGATATTTGGGATGAAGACGATTTTAGAGATGCCTTCGCAGAAGATTTTGATAAAATTGAAAAAGATGAAAAGCATTTTATAAAGTTAGAAGCTCTTAAAAGATTTGAGTCTTTCAAAATCATGGAGCAATTCGTGGCTCAATTACCAGATGAAAAATTTCAATTAGAATTGGAAGTTGTTTTAGCCAATAAAAAACCTTTTCAGTATTTTAAAAATAAAGTGGAGTCTTCAGAATTTAGACAAAGTTGGTTCGATTTTAAACAGAGAAAATTGGAAGAACATGTAGCAAACCTTTTACACCAATTATGATTTAAAAGGAGCTCACAAAATTATATGTAATATATTGGATTCATATGAAATACAAAATCAAAGGACCTGGCCGCCGGCAGGCGGGTAGCAGCGCCGCGGTTTTATTTTTTTGAAATATAAGTTTAATAGAAACAAATTATTGGGCTCATTTAGGTTATAAATGGTATTAGATGTTAATTTCAAGTAAAAAATAAAGCAGCAAGAAAAATTTTCCAGCTGCCTTATTCCATGAATAAACTAAACCAATTAATTATATTTTTAAACTAGTAACCAGGGTTTTGGTCGCTATCATCTAGTTCTGAATTTTTCTCTATTTCGGTAATCGGAATAGGGAATAAATCATTTTTAGAAGTATAACCGGTACCTGCTAATTCTGTTGCGGCTAAATCCCAACGTACTAAATCCCAAAAACGTTGGCCTTCAAAAGCTAATTCTAAGTATTTTTCATTAACAATGGCATCAAATAAGTCTTCACCTGAAACTGAAGCGGCGATGTCTCCTAAACCAGCTCTGTTTCTTACTTTGTTTAATTCAGTTCTAGCGGCAGCGTCTTGCCCAGTTTTTTGATAAGCCTCAGCTGCTAGTAATAATACTTCCGCGTAGCGAAGTAATCTATAGTTGGTGCTATAATTTAATTCCCTAACACCATCTGGACTGGTATCTTCTGCTTTTGTGGCATACTTGATTCTAATGGCGCCTTCATATTCCCAAATTGTGCCTCCTGTTGCAGCACCAGCATTTACAGCGCCACCAGCAGCAATAAGTTCGGCCTCAGTCATAAGACTTGCTGCTTTTCTGTTTGTGTCTCCAGCGTTTTCATAAGCATCAACTAGTTTTGCGGTTGGCAAATTAAAACCCCAACCGTTAATAAGTTCTGTGCCCGTTAGGTCGAAAATACCATCGCCACGAGGTCCCATCAACTGTATGTGGATATTGCTTTCGTTTCTTCCTCCCCAGTTAAAATTTCCCCAGTCTCTTTCGGAAGTAGATATAAAGCCTAATTCAAATAAAGACTCGATACCAAATTCGTTGTTAATATTCCAAATATCTTCAGGGTTAGGTTCTAAGTCGTGTGATGCATTTGAAATCACACTGCTAAAGAAAGGAATGGATTCGGCGTATTTTTCTTGGAAAACCAAAACTTTCCCCATTAAAGCTTGCGCAGTTCCTTTTGATACTCTAAAATCTTCAGTAGCAGATTTATCTGGAAGTGATGCTATAGCATCGTTTAAATCGGCTTCTATTTGTGTATAAATCTCTTGACGTGTTGATTTTGGAATTCCAAATTCATCTGCAGCCGCAGGAATAGTTAATCGTAATGGTACGTCACCAAACATGGTGGTTAATTCAAAATAGCACCAGGCACGCATAAATTTTGCTTCCGCCAAAGCGGTATCTTTATTAGTTAAATCACTGTCTTTAATGTTTATAATAACAAGGTTAGACAGGGCTATGGTTCGGTAATACAAATCCCAAATACTGGCAATAGAAGCGTTAGAAGATGATACGTCGGTATAATCATCAATATCCTGTAATTGCTGTTGGTCGCCAGAGTTTCCTCCTGCCGCATTGCTATCATCTCCAGGAAGTAACTTAATAAAAAAGGCGCTGCTCCAATCTTTACTGTAATTGTGTTGCATTAAATCGTAAATACCTATAATGGCCGTTTCTACATTTTCTTCTTCTAGGAAAAAGGTGTCTAGGTCTTCGACATTCAATTTCGGATTGGTGGTGAAATCATCGCTACATGAAATAATACCAATACAGATTATTCCTATAAATGTTATAATTGTTTTTTTCATAAAATGTTAATTTTTAGTATTAAAAGTTCAACGATAATCCGAAAAGTGCTTTAGCAGCTGTTGGATAAAAACCTCTATCTACACCTATAGAATCGTAATTAAAATTTCCAATTTCTGGGTCTAATCCACTATAATCGGTAAAAGTGAAATAATCGTCTAATGAGACATAAAGTCTTAGGTGTTTAATTTTCAGCTGACTTAAAAAGGCCTCAGGTAGGGTGTAACCAATTTGAATTTGCTTAATTCGCATGTACGAACCGTCTTCCACGACTAAATCGGTATCATAAGAACCAATAACGTTGGCAGCTCCAGGATAACTAGCGTTATCGCCAGGTTGTTGCCATCTGTTTTCGTAAAAATGTACCGGTTTATTGGAAATTGGTCTAGAAGGTTGGTGGTAAACTGATACGATATCATTACCGGCTGTACCTTGAAATTGTAAGTTGAAATCAAAAGCCTTGTAGCCTAAGTTGATGTTTCCTCCGTAAAGTAAGTCTGGGTGTGGAGAACCAATCATAGTTTTATCCGCATCAGTGATGTTTCCATCATTATTTGTGTCCACTTTAATCACCTCACCAGTTGCCGAATCTATTCCGTCGGTTTCAAATCCGTAGAAATACCATGATGGTAAACCTTCAGTAAATCGTGTAATGCCATCTGCATTTTGAGGAGCACCTGCTCCTACTAGTGAAGCGCCTTCAGGAACAAATAAAATCTCGGTAACTTCATTTTTAAGTGTTGATAAGTTAGCACTTATGCTGTATCTAAATCCGCCACTTGTTGTGTCGTTGAAACCTAATTCAAACTCGAATCCTGAGTTTTCAATGGTACCGGCGTTAATTTCGTTGGATACGAATCCTGCAGACCCGGGGGTGATTAGCCCACCATTTTCTACGATCGCGTCTCTAGTGGTTTTTTTGTAATAGTCGGTAGTGAAAGTTAGCCTGTTGTTAAAAGCTCTTAAATCGATACCAACATCAAATTGTTCTGAGGTTTCCCATACTAAATTTGGATTGGCATATCCTGTGATTTCTGCTCCTTCATAGCCAGAATAGATAATAGGTAGTTCATCATCGAGTTTTGTAATATAAGTTTTGTCTGAATTACCCTTTAAGTTAGATCGGCTACCATTTTGTCCCCAACTTGATCTTATTTTAAGATAATTGAAACCAGACTGAGTGTTCCAGAAATTTTCATTAGAAAGAATCCATCCAGCAGAAAAAGAAGGAAAAACACTTGTTTTGTTGTCTGTTGGAAATTTATCTGATTTATCCGATCTTACTGAAGCTTCAAACAGATATTTATCTGCATAATCGTAAGAGAATCTGCCGAAAATAGACACCATGTTATCTAAATATGGATCTACAATATCTTGCTGCGTGTTAAATCCTGGTAAATTATAATCCCATCCGGTAAAGTCTGCAATGGATACTGAACCGCTATTTTTTATAGGGGTTTCTACATCTTGATCTTCGGCGGAGTATCCTGCCATTAATTTCATGTTATGTGAGCCCAAACTTTTTTCGTAAGTCAGGAAGTTTTCCCATAACCATCTGGTGCTTTCTACTTTTTCATAAGAACCAGTATAGGTGGTATTTGAAGCTTCTGAAGACACATAATAAGGAATCACTTGTGTCGTGGTTTCGGTATCTTCTAAGTCAATACCAAATCTTGACGTTACAGATAATCCTTCAGCTAAATTCAACTTTAAGTATATTGATGCTAGAAGCTGATCACCGTCGTAGTTCGTTTTATCAATTTCATTACCATAAGCTACTGGATTTATAACTTCTCCTGTTGAAAAAGCAGGGTAACCATAAACTTGTCCAGCACTATTGGTTAATAAAGGCACACCATTCGTATTGGCATTATCGATAACCGATTGTGGTACTTGTCCGTTAGGATAAGTTACAGGAGTTAAAGGGTCAATAATGAGCATGTTTTGAATTACCCCTCTGGTATCACTATTTTCCTGAATACCATTTCTATCAGAAAGGGAATAGGTGGCGTTAACTCCAATTTCAACAACCTTACCTAATTTGCTCTTTAAATTTGTACGAAAGGTGGTTCTTTTAAAGTTAGAGTTGGATCTCCCAATCACCCCGTCTTGATCTAAGTGAGAGGCAGAAGCATAGTACATGAATTTTTCACTACCACCAGATATATTAACGTCATAGCGTTGTAGCATAGCAGTAGAAAAAGTTTCATCAATCCAATTGGTGTTATAGCCATTGTCTGAAACGGTTCCAATTCCAGCTTCGTTCATATAGTTTACAAATTGTGATGAATTCATTAAATCCATGCCGGTATTTACAAACTGCACGCCTGTTTGGCTATTGAAACCCACTCTTAAATCGCCAGCGCGGCCACTTTTGGTGTTTATAATAATTACCCCATTAGCACCTTCGGTACCATAAATTGAAGATGAAGCCGCATCTTTTAAAATTTCGATGTTTTCAATATCAGAAGGGGCAATATCTTCAATAGATGAAGTTTTCATACCATCTACAATATAAAGTGGTTCAGAATTTCCACTTGAACCGGCTCCACGAATTCTAATTTTCGAACCAGAACCTGGCGCTCCTGAAGACGAGGATACGGTTACACCTGAGGTTCGACCCTGAATGACATCTTCAACTCTTTGGTCTGAAGAGGTAGCAATACGTTCACTGTCTATACTGGAAATAGCTCCAGTTACCAAGCTCTTTTTCTTAGTTCCGTAACCAACCACAACCACTTCATCTAATACCGCAGTATCTTCAGATAAAGTGACGTTTAATGTAGTTTGTCCTGTGTATTTGATTTCTTGTGATTGATAACCAACAAAAGAAAAGACTAAGGTGTTCCCTGAATTGGTAGTTAGTTCATAATTTCCGTCAAAATCTGTTACAGTTCCAGAAGAAGTCCCTTTGACTATAACATTCACTCCTGGTATAGGAAGTCCTGTTTTGTCGGAAACAGTTCCTGAAACTGATTGCGCATAAATGATACTGCCAAGCAACAAAAAGGCGGGAAGCATCATTTTTTTAAGTAATCTGTTTTTCATAAAGTTTAGTTAGTTTTAAGTTATTACTATTGTTTTTTGTTTTAAAACACATACATAATGATGAAAAGAAGCAATGCTATAATGCATAGTATTAATATAACTTCTCCGATTTTTTTGAATCTATTTGTTTTAAACATATCTCAAATGTTAAAAAATTATTAAATGAAACATGTAACCTTTAGAGCATGTGTTAGAAATTTTGTAGCAATAGTCTTTCAGTTGGGGGCTTTGCGACATTTGAATCAAATGATGCAACAATTTTACTAACAGGGTTTTAATATCATTTTAACCATATAAGTTGTTTCTTTTAATTAGGAAGCTGTTTTAGATTTCACTTCGGTGGGTAGAAAGCCAAAGTGGTTTTTAAAGCATTTGGTAAAATAGGAGTGTGATGAAAAACCAGTCGCATAGCAAACCTTGCTAATGTTGGTTTCGCCCATCTCTAAAATCTGCTTTGCTTTTTGCAGTCTAATATTTCTTAAAAACTCACTAGCAGTTTGGTTAGTAAGTGCTTTTATTTTTCGGTAAAACTGGCTTCGACTCAAATTTAATTGGGTTGCCAACGATTCTACATTTAAGTTCGGGTCTCCAATGTTTTTGTTAATGTGGTTTAACACGTTTTCAATAAACTCTTTATCTAAAGGCGTACTGTTAACATCTTGTGGGACTTCGCTAATCACACTAAAGTATTTGTTGAAAATAAGTTGTCTACTGGTGATGAGCTGTGCCAGTCTTAGCTTGAGTAAACGAATATTAAATGGCTTTACTAAATAAGCATCGGCTCCTGTTTCTATACCTTCAATGCGGTCTTCTATTTTGGCCTTGGCTGTAAGCATTAAAACAGGAATGTGACTGGTGCTGAGGTCTTTCTTTAAGTGCTTGCAAAATTCCATACCGTCCATTTCTGGCATGACCACATCGGTAAGAACCACATCAGGAAAGGTTTCTTTGGCAATTTTAAGCCCTTCAACGCCGTTGTTGGCAATGAGCACCTTGTATTGTTTGCTTAACTCGAGTTTTAAATATGATCTTAGTTCTTGGTTATCTTCAATAACCAATACGCAATGTTGTTTCTGAGTAGTTATTGAGTCAAACTGGTTTTCAGTGTCTTCTTCTTCTAATGTTAAGGTTGGCACATAGGAGAAGTCTTCTTCTTTAAGAAATTCTGATGCGGCATCAAAAACGATTTGATTTTCCTCAAAATGGTTATTGCCTAGGGGGAGCAATATTTTAAAGGTGGTGCCTACACCAACTTGGCTACTGACTTCAATGTTTCCTTTGTGTAATTTTACAAAACTTTGTACAACCTCGAGGCCAATACCAGTTCCTCCAAAATAGGTTTTGCTTTGGTTTTCTACTTGGTAAAAACGTTCAAATATTTTATCGGCTTCTTCGGCTTTCAAACCTGGGCCGGTATCAGAAATAATAATCTCTACTGCTTGTACGCCTTCGTTTTCATTAACCAAAGGTAAATTGTAGAGTTGTTCAGTAGCTAGTAAATCGATGTTTATGGCGCCACCTTCAGGTGTGATTTTAATGGCGTTAGAGAGTAAGTTAAATATGATTTTTTCTAACATTTTTTCGTCCGCCCAAATGGTTACATTCGGGTTGTCAGAATCCACACTTAATAGAATATTTTTGTTGTTGGCTTCTTCCTTAAAATAACTTACTATATTTTTTGTAAAATCTAGAAGGTTTAATTCCCTTGCTTTGACTTGAAGTTTGTTCAGTTCCAGTTTCCTGAAATCCATGAGCTCATTAATAAGTCGGTATAGCCGATCTGCATTTTTGTTAATAATGGCATGTTTGTTTTTTACATGGTGGGGTAAGTCTAATTTAGAATCATGAATGAGATCCTTTAGGGGGTTCATGATTAAGGTAAGTGGTGTGCGAAACTCATGTGAAATATTAGTGAAAAACTGAATTTTTTTCTGATTCAATTCATCTTGTTGTACACGTTGCATGCGTTCATTCCTAATAAGCTCTTTTTCTTTAATTCTGCTTTGAGTAAGGTAGTTGAGGTAGTAGAAACTTAGTAGGAACAGTGAAATGTAAAGCGTAATGGCCCAGTTGGTTTTCCACCAAGGTGGTAGAATTTTTATGCTTAGTTCTAAAGGGGCTTCAGTCCACACACCATCATTGTTTGAGGCTTTCAGCTTAAAGGTGTAATTGCCTTGGTCTAGATTGGTGTATGTAGCACTGCGTTTTTGGCCTACATAATTCCAAGTGTCTTCATAGCCTTCTAAGTAATAGGCGTAGTTGTTTTTTTCAGGTCTGGTGAAGTTTATACCGGTATATTCTATGGTGAAAACCGATTGGTCACTGTTAAGCGTGATGCCGTTGGTTTCAGAAATCGTTTTGATTAAAGGGGCACCTTCTTGGTTTGGGATGACCTTCTCGTTAAATAATTTTAAATCGGTTAAATGTAAAATAGGCACCTTAGCATTGGTTTTTAGGTTATTCGGATGAAAATAATCGAGACCTTTTAGGTTGCCAAAGTAGAGCATGTCTTGGCAGTCTTTTAAAACAGCCCCAGCATTGAAATCGTTAGATAATAAACCATCATTAAAAGTATAATTGGTATATTCTAATGGGTTTAAGGCTATTTTAGTTAAACCTGAATTACCGCTAACCCAGATGTTGTTGTCGGCATCTTCGATAATGGCAGCTACGTTGTCTTCTTCTAAACCATTTGATCGGTTATACCACTCTAATTTTTTGTTGGAAGTGTTGTATTGGTAAAGCCCTGTGCCTCGCGTTCCTATCCAAATATTATTTTTTGAATCTTCGTAGATGCTCAGTATGTAATTGGTGTTAGACGAGCTGTTGAAGGTTTTGTTTATTTTATCTGAAAAAGGGTGAATTTTCTTGATATGCATGCCGTCTTTTTCAATTTTAAAAAGTCCGTCAACAGAACCTAGCCATAAATCATCATTGATGTCTACTAGCACTTTGGAAACATCTGTAGTGTTTAGGCGATGTTTCACAAAGGCTTCCGAATTAAAATGCTTAAATTTTTTGGTTTCTGGATTGAAAGCTTGAAGGCCTTGAAAAGAGGTTCCTATCCAAATAGTGCCTTTGGCATCTTCAGTAATACTTCTAATGGTATTTGATTTTAACCCTACAGCATTTTCACTCGAGTAGTTGATAAAATTTTTACTTCCTTTTTCTAAAAAGAATAAACCGCTGTCCCAGCTTCCTGCCCAAATATTACCTTCAGAATCTTTAAATAAGGACATGATGTGATTTGACAATAAACCAGAATAAATACTTTGGTCTTCAGAGTTTATATGCGTGATTTTACCAGATTTTGTGTTTAATACGTCAATCCCTCCGCCGTCTGTAGCCATCCAAAGATTTTCGTCTTCATCTTTAATCAAGGCCATGATTGATGTGATTTTAAGCGAATTGTCTTTGTTAGGTGAGCTTTTAATGTCCTTAAACTTGTCATATAAGGCATCGCTTATGGCCACGCCACTATTAAAATAGCCCATCCATATGCGGTCGTTATTGTCTACATAGACTTTCCAAATGGAATTGTGCAATAAGCTGTTTTCATCTTCTTTGCTATAAATGTAATTTTTAACAATAGCATCGTTATGATCTAAATGAAAAAGTCCGTCATTTTCGGTGCCAATCATCATGCTGTCGTCAGGCAATTGGGCTAAGGTTATAATTTTTTTTGTGGTTAGGGGGATTTGTTTTACAGCAATGATGCTGTAATTTTGATTTTTGTTCAAGGTGCATTTATAAGCACCTTCATTGGCCTGTGTGCCAATCCATAATTGATTGTTTCGATCTACCAATAGGGTCGAAATATCGGTGTTGAAACTGGTTTTTTCCTTGGTGTAAAACTTGGAGTGTACCAGTTTGTTTTCAGAAACATCAATTTCCTTTAAACCATAATTTGTGGCTACGTACAATTTGTTGTCGCCCACATGTTCAATACTATTGGTGTTGATGCGATGCGATTTGTCATGAAACGTTGAATTGGCTACTTTTTCAACTTTAAAACTGTTGATGTTCAGTTTAAAAATACCATTACCATAGGTGCCTATGTATAGATTGTCTGAGGCATCTTCAGTTATGGTTGTGATTTTATCACTGTTTGGATTGCTAGAATCAAGAACAAAGCGTTGAAATTGGTCTAAGGCAGAATTGTATAAGTCTAATCCGTTTTCGGTACCTACCCAAAGTCTTTGTTTACTATCAATAAAAGTACAGTCCACACGGCTGCTGCTCAAGGAGGTTGAATCATTTAAAATGTGTTTGTAAGAGGTGTAATTGATGCCATCAAATTTGTAGAGTCCTGTGGCATTGGTGGCAATCCAAATTAATCCTTTGTGGTCTTGTACGATATCAGGAATCCCCACTTTCGGAATCCCTTCTTTGATACTTACAAAATCGTATTCCTTTTGGAGGTGTTGCCCCCAAGAATTGATCTGAAAAACCCACAATAAAAGTAGGGTTAAACGTATAGTTTTTGTCATAAGTCAAGTGGTTCGTTGGATTTGTATTTAAAGATAAAGATAAATTTTAAGAAAATTAGCCGTTAAAAATAAAGAAGCACTCATTGTAAATTATGTTGCATATAGGCTGTAAATGTTACATTATTAGTGGTTTGTAGATAGGTAGAGTTGAAGCGAAACTTGAAAACAGTTTTTAGTTTGTTATTGTTATGTTGAAATTTTCAGCTGTTGATAGCCTAGTTATACATGGTTGCTTTTTCAAGATGCAGCGAGGTGGCTTTAAGGTAAAACTTCGTAAATTTGAAATCTAATTCAGATTTATGAAAGTCCTCCATTTAGATACCAATCACGAGTTGTTAATCGACCAATTAAAGGCCTTAGGTTTTGAAAATCATGAAGATTATACATCGTCAAAAGCCGAAATTGAAGCGAAAATTCATGAGTACGATGGTATTATATTAAGAAGCCGTTTCACCATTGATAAAACTTTTTTGGATGCTGCAAACAATTTGAAGTTCATTGGTCGTGTAGGTGCGGGATTGGAGAATATTGATTGCGCTTACGCGGAAAGCAAAGGCGTTTATTTAATTTCGGCACCCGAAGGGAATAGAAATGCCGTTGGCGAGCATGCGCTAGGGATGCTTCTGTCATTATTTAATAAACTGAATAAGGCTGACGCCGAAGTAAGAGGCGGAAAGTGGTTGCGCGAAGCCAATCGTGGTGTTGAATTAGATGGTCGAACCGTGGGACTCATCGGTTACGGAAACATGGGAAAGGCCTTCGCTAAAAAATTACGAGGTTTTGAAGTTGAGGTGCTCTGTTATGATATTAAAGATGGTGTTGGTGATGCCAATGCTTCACAAGTGTCTTTGGCTGAATTTCAGGAAAAAGTAGATGTGATTAGTTTACACACACCACAAACACCACTCACTTTAAACATGATTGATACTAACTTTATTAATCAAGTAAAAAAACCATTTTGGCTAATCAATACCGCTCGCGGAAAGAGTGTGGTGACCCAAGATTTGGTTTCTGCCTTACAATCAGGGAAAATATTAGGCGCCGGATTAGATGTTTTAGAATATGAAAAAGCTTCTTTTGAAACCTTGTTTTCTACGGAATTACCTGAAGCTTTTAAATATTTAATTGAGTCTGAAAATGTCTTGCTCACACCGCATGTTGCGGGTTGGACCGTAGAAAGCAAAGAAAAACTGGCTCAAACCATTGTAGATAAAATTCAAGCGAAATTTTGTTAACTTTAAGGAAAACAAAATAACGTGCAGTACAAAGCAGATTCTCCAGAAGATTACATCAGTCAGTTGCCTGAAGTTCGGGTAGCACCCATTGAAAAACTAAGAGCAACCATTTTAGAACATCTACCTAAAGGCTTTGAAGAAGGCATACAATACGGTATGATTGCCTATTATGTGCCACATACCCTATATCCAGATGGTTACCATTGTAAGCCAGAAGAACCCTTACCGTTTATGAGTTTTGCGTCTCAAAAAAACTCCATAAATCTTTATCATAGTGGTATTTATGCTATTCCAGAATTGTACGATTGGTTTGTTTCTGAATATCCTAAACACAGTAAATTAAAGCTCGATATGGGTAAAAGTTGCATTCGGTTTAAAAAAGTGAGCGCTATCCCTTATGAACTTATAGCGGAATTGACCAGTAAGCTCAGTGTAGCCGAGTGGGTTGCAGTTTATGAAAAAGCCATAAAAAAGAAGTGAGTTTTCACTGCCGTGGAAATATAAAACGAACAAATTATGAAGAAACGTGTTACAGGAATAGGTGGGGTGTTTTTTAAGTCGGTTAACCCCAAAGCTTCTAAAGATTGGTATGAGAAACATCTAGGTTTTAATACCGATGATTATGGGAGTACCTTCTGGTGGAAGGATGAAGCTGGCAATAAGTGCTCTACGCAATGGAGCCCTTTTCCGGAAAACACAAGCTATTTTGAGCCATCAAAAAAGGATTGCATGTTTAATTATCGTGTTGAAAATTTAGAGGAATTGCTTAAAGTTTTAAAAGAAGAAGGCGTAACTATTGTTGGTGAGATGCAAGTTTTCGATTATGGTAAATTTGGTTGGGTTTTAGATAATGAAGGGAATAAAATCGAACTTTGGGAGCCTATAGATAGTGCTTTTTTGTAATTTTGGGGCTTATGTTCAAATCTTAGAAAAAGAAATGCCTACACAAAACAATAAAACCGACTTTGACGAAGCTTTTGAATCAGCGAAAGAAAAGGCTCGTGAAACGGCTTCAGAATTTGCTGAGAACGCAAAAGAAACCTTTGGTTCAAGTGATAACCAGAAATTGCTTGCTGGGGTGTTGGGTTTGCTATTTGGCGCCTTTGGCGTTCATAAATTTATTTTAGGATACACTAAAGAAGGAGGTGTACTTTTAGGGGTTACTCTAGTAGGGATGATGTTGTCTTGTTTTGGAATTGGGGCTTTATTGGTTTGGGTGACTTGGATGATTGGTTTTGTTGAAGGTATTATTTATTTAACCAAATCTGATGCCGAGTTCTATAATACCTATCAGGTAGGTAAGAAGCCTTGGTTTTAAATTTTTTAAATAAATTAATTCAAAAAATAAGCCTGCTTAGAGTTTTTCCTAGCAGCCTAGTCATGTTTATTTAAAAATTACTCAACACCAATTTGATTGATTCCCTCGGTGTTCGTTTTTGGATTAGGTCCCCATTTATTGGTGCCAGGTTCACTGTATTTACAATATAAAACCAATAACCATATACTATAATATTGTATGCCTAAATCTGAAAGATCAATTAGTTCTTCAGTATTTTTTTTGGATCTAAGTGGGGTAATGGTTAATGTTTATGTGAAAGAAATGTTGAGTTTTTGTTTGGCTTGAAATAATGAACAACAAGTCTATGCCTTCTCATCTTCTTTGTTGAGGTCCTTCAATTTATTCTCTAGCTCTGCTTGAAATTCTTCCATAACAGGGCGTACGGTGCTTTCTGGGAGGTCAGCGATTTTAATGTACATGAGGCCGTCAACCGAATTATTGAATAGGGGGTCTACATTAAAGGCAACTAGGCGTGCGTTCTGTTTGATGTACTTTTTTAGAAGTACTGGAAGACGTAAAGCACCAGGCTCTATTTCATCAATAAAACGATCAAATTTGTTTAAATCAGCTTCAGTTTCGTCAAAGACAAAATCTTTATCGGCGTCTTTGAGCTTCACTTTAAATTCCTTTTTCGGACGCACATATTGAGCGATATAAGGGTCGTAATAGTGTGATTTCATAAACTCAATCATCAATGATTTCGAGAAGTTTGAAAACTGGTTACTAATACTTACCCCGCCCATCAGGTAGTTGTGCTCTGGATAGCGTAATGTGGTGTGTACAATGCCTTTCCAAAGTAAAAATAAAGGCATGGGTTTTTGTTGATATTCTTTAATGATGAAAGCGCGCCCCATTTCTATAGACTCGCTCATCATTTTATGTAATTCGGGTTCAAACCTAAAAAGATCTTGAAGGTAAAACCCATTGATACCATAGGCTTTATAAATTTGAGACCCTAAGCCCATGCGGTAGGCGCCAGCCAATACATCTTTGTCATTGTCCCAAAGAAACATGTGGTGGTAATAATTGTCGAAGTGATCTAAATCGATGTCTTCATTGGTGCCTTCTCCAATTTCGCGAAAGGTAATTTCACGAAGTCGTCCTATTTCCCGAAGAATATTAGGGATTTTCTTGGGGTCAGCCAAAAACACTTCATAGTTTTTACTTGCCAGAAGTCGCGAGCCATCTTCTCTAACCGTTTTAACTTCGTCCATCATTAAAAGTTGGTCAACAGGTGTTGCAATTTTTTTTGGTGGCCTAGAAGGTTTTAAATTAGAAGTGAGGTTGCTGGTTAACTTTGAAGCTTCTTCAAAGGAATTAGACAGTAAATAGGTTTTACGTCTTAAAAAGTCGCTAAAATCTTGTAAAACAGGATACTCTTTTTGGTCGTCTACAGAAATAGGCTTTCCTATTCTAACCTTAATAACTCGCTTTTTTTGGGTGAGCAGTTCCGATGGGAGCTTGGCTGTTCTAAAGGTGTCACTAATTTTAGAAAGCTGATAAAATAAACGGCTGTTTTTTGCATGAAAATATATAGGCACTACAGGAACACCTGCTTTTTGCACCAATTTCATAGCGGTTTCTTCCCAAGGGCGATCAACCACCAATTTGCCATCACGATACGTAGACACTTCCCCAGCAGGGAAAATACCTAAGGGATGACCAGAACGTAAGTGCATAATGGCATTTTTAAAGCCAGCAATACTTGATTTAGCATCTTTACGGTCTTCAAAAGGATTTACTGGCATGATATAAGGCTTCATAGGCTCGATACGATGCAGTAAAAAATTGGCTATAATTTTAAAATCATTGCGCTGCTCTAGCATGAGCTTAAGGAGTAAAATACCATCTATACCTCCAAGTGGGTGGTTCGAAATGGTTACATAAGCACCGTCTTTTGGTAGTCGTTTTAAATCGGCTTCAGGAATTTCAAATTTGATTTGAAAATCATCTAGAATCGCGTCTAAAAAGGGTAATTCGCTTAGGTGTTTATGGCGTTTATATATTTTGTTGAGCGTTGATATTTTTAACACTTTCATTAAAACCCAACCTGAAACCGTGCCTAATACGCCATATTTATCAAGTTGAATGGCCTTGGCTACTTCTTTAGCGGAAACGAGTCCTAAATCCTGTGTTTTACTCATGATGTAAAAGTACTAAATGATTTATTTAGTCACTACTTGTGTTGTTTCTTGGGTTAATTGCTTTATTAACACGGTTTTATTGGCTTCTATTTGATGGATAGATTCTGAGTTATAGTGCCTAATTGTATATAGTGATACATTTTCGTGGCAAGTTACTTTAAATTTTGCTTTTAAGTGCTGTAAAAGTTGATCAAGATTGTTGTAAACATTATCAATACATACCGAAAAGCTGATGGCTGAATTCTGAATGACATTCACCTTCATTTTGTAGGTGGCCAACAAATTGAAAATTTCACTAATATTTTCTTCAACGATATATGAAAAGTCTAAAGACGACAATGCGATAAGTGCCTGATCTTTTTTTACGATAAAACATGGGATTTTAGGCTCTAAATCTTTATTCTTCCCTATTTGCGTGCCTGGAGCTTCTGGATTGATAAATGATTTTACAAACAGCGGAATTTCTTTACGTTGTAAGGGTTGTAGCGTTTTTGGGTGGATCACGGATGCCCCATAAAAAGCGAGTTCTATAGCTTCACGATAGGAGATTTTGTTTAGTAATGTGGTGTTTCCAAAATACCTTGGGTCGGCATTCAAAACCCCCGGAACATCCTTCCAAATGGTCACACTATCGGCATTTAAGCAATATGCGAAAATTGCGGCAGTGTAATCACTTCCTTCACGGCCCAGGGTGGTTGTGAAATTATGTGAATCGCTACCTAAAAAACCTTGGGTAATATTAAGAGTGTCCTTGCCAAAGTTTTCTTTGATGCTCTGCTGGGTGAGGTCCCAGTCTACTTTTGCACGACGGAAATAACTGTCAGTTTTGATGTGTTCACGAACATCAATCCAATGGTTTTTTAAGTTGATACTGTTTAAATATTCACTTACTATAGTGGTAGATATAAGTTCACCGTAACCAATCACTTGATCGTAAACATAGCTGTAATCTGGTGATTTGTTTATTTTGAAGAAAGCATGCAATTCATCAAAAAATGCGTTCACTTTTTCAAATATGGTGTTCTCATCATGGTCGAATAATTCTAATAAAATACCATTATGGTATTTTTTCACCTCCTGAATGGCACTTTGTAATTCATTTTTGTTTTCAAAATAGTTTTTAATAACCATTTCTAGAGCATTGGTGGTTTTACCCATAGCAGAAATGACAATCAAGGTGTTTTCATAACCTGTTTTTTGTAAAACCGAAGCTACATTTTTTACACCTTTAGCGTCTTTAATCGAAGCACCTCCAAATTTGTATATACGCATATTATAAGTTGGCTATATAGTTTTTAATTCCAGATTCATCTAGATGTACCACATCCCAATCTCTTAATACTTTGGCTCCTTTTTTCTCATAAAAGGCGATTGCAGGGTCGTTCCAATCAATAACTTCCCAGTTAATACGTTTTACCCCCAATTGATGTCCGTGCTTAATAACAGCATCTAAAAGCGCGGTGCCCAGTCCAGAGCCTCGCATGGCTTTACTCACAATTAAATCTTCTAAATGAATGATTTTACCCTTCCAAGTAGAGTAGCGATTATAAATAAGTGCAATGCCTTCTACTTTGTTGTTTACTTCAGCAACAAAACAATGGAAAGCTGGATGCGCTCCAAATCCATCTTGTTCAAGATTAGTAATGGATACTTCAACAGCATCTGGTTCTTCTTCAAAAACAGCTAGTTCCTTGATTAAGTTTAGCACTTGAGGCATATCTGATTTTTTGGCGTCTCTAATTGTAAAGTTCATAGTTAAAGGAAATGAAAATCAAATATAGTTTAAAAGTTCATTATTTTCGGTGTATAACGCTTCCGAAATCGGTGTAGTTATGGAAAAAATACAGATATTTGTGCAAACCAAAACAAGTATCTATGTCTGGACAACATCAAACCCTAGGAGAGTTCATTATTAAAAACCAATCTGCATTTCAATACTCTTCAGGAGAATTATCTAGTCTACTTAATTCCATTCGATTAGCTGCAAAAGTTGTGAATCACGAAGTAAATAAAGCTGGACTAGTTGATATTATAGGTGCTGCCGGAGATACAAACATACAAGGTGAAGATCAACAGAAGTTAGATGTTTATGCTAACGAGAAGTTTATACAAACCATGACCAAACGAAACATTGTTTGTGGCATTGCCAGTGAAGAGGAAGATGATTTTATCGCTATTAATAGTCAGGATAAAAATAATGGAAATAAATATGTGGTTTTAATTGACCCTTTAGATGGTTCATCAAATATTGACGTCAATGTTTCTGTGGGGACGATTTTCTCGATATATAGAAGGGTAACTCCAGTAGGAACACCGGTGACTATTGATGATTTTCTTCAAAAGGGAAGTGAGCAAGTAGCTGCGGGTTATGTGGTTTACGGAACCTCTACAATGATCGTTTATACTACTGGTGCTGGTGTAAACGGATTTACTTTAAATCCAGCCATTGGTTCTTTTTACTTGTCGCATCCTAAGATGACTTTTCCAGAAGACGGACATATATATTCAGTAAACGAAGGGAATTATATTCATTTTCCGCAAGGGATAAAAAATTACATTAAATATTGTCAGCAAGAAGAAGGAGACCGTCCTTATACTTCACGCTATATCGGATCGTTGGTTTCCGATTTTCACAGAAATATGATTAAAGGTGGTATTTATTTATATCCACAAAGCTCTAAAAACCCAAAGGGGAAATTACGTTTGTTATACGAATGTAATCCTATTGCTTTTTTAGCAGAACAGGCTAACGGAAAATCTAGTGATGGTTTTACGCGTACTTTAGATGTGCAACCTACTGAATTGCATGAGCGTGTGCCTTTTATCTGCGGAAGCAAAAATATGGTTGAAAAAGCCGAAGAGTTTATGAGAAATGCCAAATAAATAAACTTTGTTGTTAAAAATTTCTCTAAAATTTTAAATATCAAGTTTAACCCATCTGGATTTGAATTTGTCATAAAAAGTAATTTATCAAAATTTACTTTAGAATTTCCCTATTTGTTTTCCTCTTAATGATTATTTAGGGTTGGATTTGAGTTTTCTTATGTGAATTGAGGATCTCGAATTGCCTCTTTCATTTTAAAGGTTTTAATTTTTAAAAATAAAATTTTCCTTCATAATGCATTAGTCATATTATGAAATGGTTAATTGTTGTGAGTTTTTTTGTATGCACGCATAGTAATTTAGGTAAGAAATAGTATTTTTGTCCTATCTTTTGCTTATAGATATTTCTTGCTAAGCCTATTTGTTCTATAGATCAAATAAATAACAGAAGTATTAACCAAAGATACTAGATTTCTTATTCAATAAATTGCCAGAAACATTAATAAAAATAGAAACAAACATGAGAACAAATAGGAAAACAAAGGTCGCAGCTTTAATGGGGGTAGCAAGTATTTTTTTACTAGTGGGCTGTGGTAAAAAATCAGAAAAAGGTAATCATGAAACTCAGGTTGAAGTGACCACACCGACTGAGGAATTTACCTCCATGCAAATGCCTGGTGTTGAGCAGATCGAAGTTGATGTTGATCTAGATGCAGCGGTAGAGCGATTATCAAAAGCAGTAACCTACAAAACCATTTCCAATCAAGATAGAGATGATTTTGATACAGAAGCCTTTTTAGGGTATCATAAATTTTTGGAAAGTTCCTATCCTTTGGTTCACAAAACTATAAAAAAGGAAGTATTGGGAGAACCACGACCTTATAGTTTACTTTATACATGGGAAGGGAAAGACCCCACTTTACAACCTGCTTTGTTCTATGCACATATGGATGTAGTGCCGGTACCAGAAGAGTCTAGAGACCAATGGAAGGAAGATCCATTTAAAGGTGTAATAAAAGATGGTTATATCTGGGGAAGAGGTGTTTTAGATGACAAAAACCAAGTTCATGCCATTTTGGAAGCAGCAGAAATGAAATTGAAAGAAGGTTGGCAGCCTTCTCGTACTTTATATTTTGTTTTTGGACAAGATGAAGAGGTAGGTGGATCGGAAGGTGCTAAGTATATAGCCGATGTGCTGGAGAAACGTGGTATTGAACGATTCGCTTATGTTATGGATGAATCAGCACCGATAACACCTGGTATATTTCCAGGAATCAAGGATAATACGGCTTTAATTGGTATTGCCCAAAAAGGTTTTATTAGTTTAGAAATTGCCATGAATGGTGAAGGTGGGCATTCTTCTCAACCACCAGAAGAATCAAATATTGGAATTTTGGCAGAGGCCATCACAAAACTAGAAGATGCACAGTTTCCATACAAAATCCATCCAGCAGTACGTCATCAGTATCGTTATATGGGTCCCGAATTAGAAGAGTCTTTACAGCCGTTGTACGCCGCTGTCGCTTTTGGAAAGGATGATGAAATGACAGATTTAGAACAAAAGTTTATTGACGAAATGGCCACTAACCAAGTGACCAGAGCTATGTTGCATACTACTATAGCCGTGAGTATGTTTAATGCGGGAATAAAGGATAATGTTTTGCCTCCTTCGGCAACTGCTGTGGTGAATTTTAGACCTATGCCAGGAGACACACCAGAAGTTATTATTGAGCATGTTAAAAAAGCTATTGAAGATGATCGCATTACAATTCGTGATATCTCTGCATCTACACCCGCTACCAATATAGCAGACCCTAATAGTGATGCATATAAAGTACTTGAAAAAACAATTCGTCAAATTTGGGGTAACGATTTGATAGTGGCACCATTTTTTGTAATTGGAGGATCAGATTCAAAGCATTTTCAGGCTAGGGATTTTGCACCAGACACCTATACCATTACAGCTATTCAGTTGGAGAATACTGAGGAATTTAAAGGGTTTCATGGGGTTAATGAACGTATTTTAGTGGATGAATATGCTAAATCTATTGGATTCTTTTATCAAATTTTTAATAATCTTGAAACCTTAAAAAAGTAGAATAAAGATTGAGTATGCTTAACTCAAAGCTATTTTTAATCTAAGGCTTCAAAATAGTTGATAGAGTAGAGGGGCTAATTGTGTTGGATGCTTCTTAATGACTTAGTAGAGATACATGTTATTTTCTATATGGTTTATGGTGTTCTATAGTTTTTATGATAACGACCCTTACCCTTGCAAAGTTTATAAGAACAATATTAACTAATACCAATTATTATGAAAAATAAAAAAATATACCATTATATTATTTTAACTGTCTTGCTTCTTTCTGTTTCAATGACTTATGCTCAAGATGCGGGAAGTGTAGGTGAGCTTGCTAAAAAGTTGGCTAATCCTGTTGCTAGTCTTATTAGTGTGCCTATACAAACAAATTCAGATTTTGGAATAGGTGAACTTGAGGGTTCCCGATTTACAGCTAACGTACAACCTGTGCTACCCATAAGACTTTCAGATGATTTAACATTAATTACTAGAGCCGTAATTCCAATTATTTCTCAACAAAATGTTACAGGAATAGGAAATACGGAAACAGGGTTGAGTGATGTCGTGTTAAGTGGGTTTTTTAGTCCAACTCCAAAAGCAGGAGGGCTTATTTGGGGTTTTGGTCCAGCCTTCTTGGTGCCAACTGCTACCGAAGATTTTCTAGGTACTAAGAAATTTGGTGTTGGTCCTACTGCCGTTGCTTTAAAACAAACTAAAGGCGGAATCACCTTGGGTGCTTTAGTAAATCAAATTTGGAGTGTTGCAGGTGATAGCGATAGAGCCGATGTGAATCAGTTTTTTTTCCAACCTTTTATTGTGAAAAACTGGCCATCTGGAGCTGGAGTTTCTGCTGTTTTTGAATTTACTCAAAATTGGGAGGGTAATACAACAAACCTTATGTTTAATCCTAATGTGAGTGGAATAACTTCTGTTGGAAAACAGAAAGTGTCTTTTAGCGTTGGGCCGAAGTTTAACTTAATTGCTCCTTCAGAAACAAGATTTGATTTTGGAATGAGAGCACAAATTTCCTTTCTTTTCCCTAAAGCACCATAACAATAGAGTTTTAAACTGAAATATACGGTTTATTGTATATATTTTAGTGATAAACAGCTAGAGACCTAAAAGTTAATTTAAATATAGTGTAAGCAATATACGTTGGCCTTGTAGCATTCAGCTTTATTTTGCCGGTAGGTCAAACAAGTGAGGCTTGAAGGTGTTGCCGATTTATGTTTTTTATAGTTCTTCTTTGTAGGTAAAAACAAGCCAAAAAAGTAAAACATAATCAATACGCCTGTAATTAATTTATACTCGTATTTTTAAAAATATAAACTTATTAAAATAAAATGAGGAGTTTAAAATATTTAATTTTTGTCATATTATTTCAGTGTCAATTTATAATTAATAGTCAAAATATAGTTGATAAGGATTCTATCCAAAGCCAATTAGTCATACCAGAGAAAGATTTAAATGAACATATTTTAAGAACGGCTAAAGAACGTCTAATAAACGCTGATTTTAAAGGGTCATGGCCTATGTTTGGAACCGATTTGAGAATGAAAATTGGAGGGTATTTAAAGGCGGACTTTATTTATGATTTTGATGGAACTACCGATAAAAGTCAATTTTTAATGTCAACTATTCCTGTAGAAGGAGAGCCTGCTTATGGAAACGAAGGATACCTGTCATTTTTTGCAAAGGAAACAAGAATAAATATAGATGTAAGAAGGTTTTCAGAAAGTAAAGTTCCTTTACAATTATTCTTTGAAGGTGATTTTTTCACAGATGGTAATCAGTTTAGAATACGACATGCTTACATCACGGCTGGAGATTTTATAATTGGTCAAACTTGGACCACCTTGTCATTTCTTGAATCGATGGCATTTATGATTGATTTTGCTGCTGGTGATGCGTTATTTGGAGGGAGAACTACACAGATTAGATACCAAAAACAACTTAACGACAAATTAAAATTAGCAGTTGGACTGGAGTATTTAGGTGCTTTAGGTATAGAAAACCCAAACAACTTAGAAGGACAGGCAAATTTGAAATTACCATTATTGGCCTTAAGACTAGATTATAGGTGGCAATCTGGAGTATTGTTTTTAGGATCCAGTATTGCACAACTGCGTTGGGATGGTGGCGCCAATGGTCCAAAAGACCAAACCATGCAATGGGCTTTTGTTGTTGCTGGTCGACAATATGTTGGAGACAGTAATTATCTCACGTTTAATGTTAATTACGGTAATGCCTATGGCGAAAATATTATAGCTTTTGCAGGAAGTAATGCTAATGCCGTATTGAATGCAGAGGGTATTTTAGACCCAATGCTGGCTAAATCTATAATGATAGGTTTTATGCATAGATGGAGCCCAAAATTAGAATCTAATTTTAATTACGCTTACGGGTGGTTAGATGCGCCAGAAGCTAGGGCTGATTATGCCTTAAAACGTGGTGGTATCGGACATGTCAACCTTGTTTACACGTTTGGTAAAAATTTCTCCATAGGTGCCGAATATATGTGGGGTGCTCAAAGAACATCTAATGATGCTTATGGAAACGCTAGTCGTCTACAAACGATGGCTAAATTTCAGTTTTAGGACTGAGCCATTTTTTGTGCAAAGCATCAAATTCGTTTAACTGTAATTCCATAACCTTGGTAAAACCTTTTAGAATCGCTGTAATAATTACGATAAATATCTGTTGTTTAGCAGGTTAGTTAAGATGCTTTAGGTTGTTAAAAAATTTTATTAGGTAAGTATAGGTCAAATTTCATGGGATATTTTAGAACTAAAAAGGCGATGAAATATATCATCGCCTTTTTCCTTTTAGAATTATAGTATGTGGTTTAGTGCTCTACATAGTAATCGTAAATTACAACTTCACCGTAGTTGTTAGATTTTCCTGTTTCACTTCCTTCTTTTTCAGCATTACTTTGTGTGTAGTTACCAATTTTGAAGTAAGCTTCACCGTAATCTCTGTCCATTAACACCGAGCTACTTCCGTCTTTTACTATGTAAGATGATGCGTTTCCATTAGCATAGGCATTTTTAAGGTTGCCATCTTCACTGTAATAGCAGTAATGTTTACCGTCTTTTACTTCAAAAATAACTTCATGTAATGTGCCTAATGAGTAGTTCGTTTTTATAGTTAAATCACTACGCAATTTACCACCGTTAAAGCTTAAAAATAAATGCTTGTCTTCTAAACGCAGTACCATAGCATCGTCAATACCGTCGTCTTTATTTCCATGAATTTGAGTAGCTACTAGATGGCTTTTTACAATAGGTAAATGCGTAATGGCTTGTTTTACATACACGACATGTGTTCCTGAAGTTGTCCAGTAGATATCAGAACCACCATCTTCTTCACGTTCTCTAAGCTCTGAACGGATATAATCTGAATTAGGTGTTGATCCATTGTTGCTTCTAATTGGCACACGGAAAACCATACCGTTTTTATCATCGTTTACATAGAAGTATTCGTTGTTAGACTCTCCACATAGGGTTTTGTCTTCAACACCATCTGGGTAGGTGATTTTCCATTGGTTACAATTGCTCATTAAATCAGATGGGATACTTGCGTTTCCTGGTTCTACTTCTCCAGAACCAGAGTCATCGTCATCACCATTATCACCAGAACCAGAATCATCACCTGCAGTAGAGAATACTTGAACTTCAGCTAAAGAAAGTGGGTTGGTGCCTTTTAATTTTACACGTACACGAGCACCAGTTACACCACCGGTATTAATGGTTACCGAAGGATTTGGAGTGTCTTCTATAGTGGTTTTATAAGCTAAATCACCATTTTCTTTATATACAAAAACGTCAAAATTACTTAAACGTGATTTACAACAAGAGTCTGTACGGTTAAAGATTTTAATGCTTCCAATTTGGTAGTCTTGACCTAAACGTACTTGCCACCATGGTTGAGCTTCACTTAATGTGTGGGTAACACTGCTGTTAGACCATGCGCCATTTGTGTTGCCATCTACAGCACGGTTTGCATTTCCGCCATGACTTACAGAAGATTGCTCAGCTGTTTTACCGAGCGCTAAGTTCTCAGAACTGCTATCATCTACATCAACAGGTGTAATACGTATCCAGTTGATGTTCCATCCGCTACCTGTAGCTAAAATTTTAAGGGTACTACTTCCTGCAGATAAATCAACAGTCTTTGCAGTTGTTACCCAATTTTGCCAACCGCCTGTCGAGGCTTTGTTAACATTTGATAACTTGCTGCTGTCTTGGTAGAAATCAAATTTAGAGGTGTTTGATTTTGAAGCTACTCTAAATTCGAACTTATAACTTCCTGATGCTGGTACATCAATGTCATATTCTAGGTAATCTCCGGTATCTACCCAGCCTACGTTTAGTCCACCACCTGAATCTCCGGTGCTTTCGGTTTGAGTACCGCTTTGGCTATCATATGCTTCGGCTTGTATGGTTACGGCAGATTTGGAGGATAATGTAGATTTAGAAAATGCAGAGGCTGCTGTTTCATCTGCTGCATTGGTTTCTTGTTGGGTTACTTCTTCGCTTGAACAGGCGAAAATAACAAAGACGAGGGCTAGTGTAGCGAGACTAAAAATTGTTGTCTTGCCAATTCTTGAAAATTTGTTTTTCATCATGAATTAATTTAAAATAGTTTAGTAAAATGTTAATATTTAGCTGGTTAACTAATGTGGTTCACCAGCTTGGTGCGCCAAATTTATACGAAAAAAGAGATTTTCCAAATTTTACCACTATTAAATCATTAAATTGTCAATAAAAATGTTAAAAAATTACAGTTTAACGGATTTTTGAAATTATTTTATTGGACTTTATTGATTTTAAGAGGTTTATGTGATTGTGATATTCGTAACCTTCGTATTAAATTTCAGTTTAAACTTTTTTAATGATGAGGAAAAAATGAGCACAAAAAAAAAGCGAACCTGTAAAGATTCGCTTTTTTATACACTAAATTTAAAATATACTATAAGGCAACTAAATCACCTGTCATGTCTTTAGAAGGTAAATTAGATTTACCCATTAAGAAGATATCAACTTGTCTCGCAGCTTCTCTACCTTCTGAAATCGCCCAAACAATTAATGATTGTCCGCGACGCATATCACCAGCAGTGAAAATGTGAGGTACACTAGTTTGGTACTTACCATATTCTGCTTTGTAATTTGAGCGTGCATCTTTCTCTATACCTAATTTATCAGCTAAAGTGCTTTCAGGTCCTGTAAAACCTAAAGCTAATAGGGCTAAATCACATGGCCAAGTTTTTTCTGTTCCAGCAATTTCAATAAGTTGCGGACGTTCACCTGGTACCATTTTCCACTCTACGTTTACAGTTTTTAGAGCGGTTAGGTTACCATTTTCATCTTTGATGAATTCTTTGGTGTTAATTAACCAGTTTCTCTCAACACCTTCTTGGTGTGATGAAGATGTTTTTAACTGTAATGGCCAGAAAGGCCAAGGTGTTGTTGGCGAACGGTGTCCTGGTGGTTTTGGCATGATTTCAAAATTCACAACCGATTTAGCACCTTGACGGTTTGATGTTCCAACACAGTCAGATCCAGTATCTCCACCACCAATAACAATAACATTTTTATCTGTAGCTAATACTTGGTCTTTAATGTCCTGACCAAAAACAACTTTTGTTTGTTGTGTTAAGAAATCCATAGCTTGAACCACACCATCGGCATCAATACCAGGCGTTGGTAAACTTCTTCTTTCGGTTGCGCCACCACAAAGAACTACAGAATCAAAAGCTTTTAAATCTTTAACATCATAATTTACACCAACGTTTACGTTAGTTTTAAATGTGATGCCTTCAGCCTCTAAAATGGCTACACGACGGTCAATAATGCCTTTCTCCATTTTGAAGTTAGGAATACCATAACGTAATAACCCTCCAATAGCATCATCACGTTCAAAAACAGTTACCGTATGTCCGGCTCTATTTAATTGTTGTGCTGCTGCTAAACCAGCAGGACCAGAACCTACAATAGCAATGGTTTTTCCTGTTCTTGTTTTAGGAAGTTGTGGTTTAATCCAACCTTCTTTAAAAGCACGTTCTACAATGTGTTTTTCAATATCTTCAATAGCAACAGGGTCTTCAATAATACCTAATACACATGATTTTTCGCATGGTGCTGGGCATAGTCTTCCTGTAAATTCAGGGAAGTTATTTGTTGAATGTAATAACCAAGAGGCTTTTTGCCATTCCCCTTGATGCACCATATGGTTGAAATCTGGGATTAAGTTACCTAAAGGACACCCACTGTGGCAAAACGGAATACCGCAATCCATACAACGAGAGCCTTGTTTTTCTTCTTCAGATTCACTTAAAGGAATTGTAAATTCATTATAATTCTTAATACGATCTTTTACTGGTTCGTATGCTTCATCTTGTCTTTCAAATTCTTTAAATCCAGTTATTTTTCCCATGACACTATGCTGTTGTTAATTCTTCTACCATTGGTTCTTCAGTTGCTAAACGTTCTAAGGCACGTTTAAATTCAATAGGCATTACTTTCACAAAGTTACCTAAACTAGTTTCCCAATTTTCCAATAATTCTTTTCCTTTATTACTATCGGTGTAAAGCACGTGCTTTTCGATAGTTTGTTTTAATTCTGTTGCATCGTCTGATGTGATGTCTTCAAATTCGATAGTTTCTGTATTACATAAACCATTTACAAATTTGTTTTCAGGATCATAAACATAAGCAATACCACCACTCATACCAGCAGCGAAGTTTCTTCCTGTTGAACCTAAAACAATCACACGACCACCAGTCATATATTCACAACAGTGATCACCAACACCTTCAACTACTGTCTTCGCTCCAGAGTTACGTACTGCAAAACGTTCACCTGCGATACCATTTATATAGGCTTCACCTTCAACGGCTCCAAATAAACAAACGTTACCAACAATGATGTTGTTTTCAGCAATAAAGTCTGCTGTAGCTGGTTTTTTAATGATAAGTTTAGCTCCAGATAATCCTTTACCTAAGTAATCATTGGTATTTCCTTCAACAGTAAATGTTAAACCGTGTGCTCCAAAGGCTCCAAAACTTTGTCCTGCAGAACCAGTAAATTTGATGTTTAATGTGTCTTCAGGTAAACCTAAGTGACCGTATATTTTTGAAATCTCGTTACTTACAATAGCACCAACCGTACGGTTAATATTGTTGATAGGATACGATAAGTTCGTCTTTTCCTTTCTGTATAATGCTCTATGAGAATCTTTTAGGATGGTAAAATCTAGAACTTTCTCAAGGTTATGATCTTGAATCTCTGTATTTCTTACCGTTAATTCTCTATAAGCGCTTGGTCTGTGTAAAATGCTAGATAAATCTAAACCTTTAGCTTTATAATGCTTGATTGCTCTGTTGGCATTAATTTTATGCGTTTGACCAACCATTTCAGCTAGGGTTCTAAATCCTAATTGAGCCATAATTTGTCTTAACTCTTCAGCAATGTAGAAGAAGAAGTTAATCACGTGCTCTGGAGTCCCTTTAAAGTTTTTACGTAACTCTTTATCTTGAGTTGCGATACCTACAGGACACGTATTTAAATGACACTTACGCATCATGATACATCCTGAAGCTACTAAAGGAGCCGTTGCAAAACCAAATTCTTCAGCACCTAATAAAGCAGCGATGGCTACATCACGACCTGTTTTTAATTGGCCGTCACATTCTACAACGATACGGCTTCTTAAGTTGTTTAGAACTAAAGTTTGTTGTGCTTCCGATAAACCAAGTTCCCAAGGTAATCCAGCATGTTTTAAAGAAGTAAGCGGTGAAGCTCCTGTTCCTCCATCATATCCTGAGATAAGAACAACATCTGCTTTTGCTTTGGCAACACCAGCAGCAATGGTTCCTACACCAACTTCTGATACTAATTTTACGTTAACACGTGCCTCACGGTTAGCATTTTTTAAATCGAAGATTAATTGTGCTAAATCCTCAATAGAATATATATCGTGATGCGGTGGTGGAGAAATTAATCCTACGAAAGGTGTTGAATTTCTAGCTGAAGCAATCCATGGTAATACTTTTTCACCAGGTAATTGTCCGCCCTCACCAGGTTTTGCACCCTGAGCCATTTTAATTTGAATTTCCTTCGCATTAGATAAATAATGAGAAGTTACTCCAAAACGCCCTGAGGCAACTTGTTTGATAGCAGAGTTTCTACTATCACCATTCATATCTTTTTGGAAACGCTTACGATCTTCTCCACCTTCACCAGAATTAGATTTTCCTCCAATACGGTTCATAGCAATGGCTAAGTTTTCGTGCGCTTCACGAGAAATTGATCCGTAAGACATCGCTCCCGTTTTAAAACGTTTTACGATTTCTGTCCATGGTTCTACTTCCTCTAAAGGAATAGGGTCTAAGTTGTCAAACTCAAATAATCCACGGATGGTCATTAAGTTTTCAGACTGTTCGTTTATGGCTTTTGAATAAACGTCATAACTGGCTTGATCACTTAAACGAACCGCTTGTTGTAGTTTTGCAACTGTAGTTGGGTTAAATAAGTGACGCTCACCATTACGTCTCCATCTGTAATCACCACCAATGTTTAATCCTAAACGCTTGTCGATTAAATTATCTGGATACGCTTGTTTGTAACGTTCGTTTATTTCTTTTTCTATTTCGTAAAGTCCAATACCTTCAACTCTTGAAGCGGTGTAAGGGAAGTACTTTTCAACAAATTGAGAATTGAAACCAACGATTTCAAAAATTTGAGAACCTCTGTACGAGTGTAGTGTAGAGATTCCAATTTTGTTCATAATTTTAAGAATGCCTTTTCCAATGGCTTTGTTAAAGTTATCAACGGCTTTTTGCTCGTCCATACCTTCAATAAAACCTTCTTTTACTTGCATTCTAATAATTTCATTCACCATATAAGGGTTAATAGCACTAGCGCCATAACCAAATAAGGTTGCAAAATGATGTGGTTCACGAGGTTCTGCAGATTCGATAATAATATCGAAATTAGAACGCTTACGTAAACGGTTTAATTGGTGATTCACATAAGAACAAGCCAATAAACAAGGTATTGGAGCAAATTCTTGGTTGACACCTCTATCAGAAAGAATAATGATGTTTGTTTTTCTTTCTAATGCTTTTTCTATTTGTTTTACTACATCTTCTAAAGCATCTTCTAATCCGTTAAGACCTTGTGCTTTTGGATATAATATATGAATAGTTTCAGCTTTAAAAGCTTCAATAGAAATGCTTCTAATTTTTTCTAAATCGGCATTTGAAATCACCGGGTTTTGAATACGAAGCTTTCTACATTGTCTTTCAGTAATACTGAAAATATTTCTGTCTTTACCTAAGGCTAAGCTTATATCGGTTACAATTTCTTCACGAATACCATCCAATGGTGGGTTTGTAACCTGTGCGAATAATTGTTTGAAATAATTAGAGATTAATTGAGGCCTGTCAGATAATACAGCTAAAGGCGTGTCAATACCCATAGAACCTAAAGCTTCTTTGCCGCCAATAGCCATTGGTGTGATGACTTCTTGAATATCTTCAAACGTGTAGTTAAATAAACGTTGTCTTGTTTTGATATCAATCGTTTCAATTGGGCAAGTTTCGCTTGTGTAAGGCACATCTTTTAAATGTAATCTTGTTTTGTCTAGCCATTCTTTATATGGTCTTTCTGATACAATTTTACTTTTAATTTCTTCATCACCAATAATGCGGCCTTCATTCATGTCTACCAAGAACATTTTTCCTGGCTCTAATCTACCGTGTTCTTTAACGTCTTCTGGAGCAACTTCAACCACACCAATTTCAGATGACATGATTAGTTTTCCACTTTTTGTTACGGTATATCTTGATGGTCTTAAACCATTTCTATCTAATAAAGCACCTACGTAGTCACCATCTGTAAAAGGTACAGAGGCAGGACCATCCCAAGGTTCCATAATACAAGCGTTATACTCGTAAAATGCCTTGCGTTCTTCAGACATGGTTCTGTGTTTTTCCCATGCTTCAGGAATCATCATCATCATGATTTCTGGTAAAGAACGTCCGGTGTGTGTTAATAATTCCACAACCATATCCATAGAAGCAGAATCTGACTTTCCAGGAAGGATGATTGGGAATAATTTATCAATTTGTGGTCCGAAAACATCAGATTTCATGATTTCTTCACGAACACGCATTCTACTAACGTTTCCACGTAACGTGTTAATTTCTCCATTTTGACACATAAAACGGAATGGCTGTGCCAATTCCCAAGTAGGCATCGTGTTGGTAGAGAAACGTTGGTGTACTAAAGCCAAGCGCGTTACTAAATCTATTTGCTGTAAATCGGTATAATATGGTCCAATATCTTCTGGCATGATAATACCTTTATAGATAATGGTTGTATTTGATAAACTTGGTACGTAGAAATAAGCACTTTCAGAAATTTTAGATTTACTGATGGTGTGCTCTGTTATTTTTCTAGCAGCATAAAGTTTCGCTTTAAAATCTGCTTCAGAAATATCTTCTGTTTTGCCAATAAAAAGTTGCTCGATATTAGGCTCAGATGCTAACGCAATCTCACCTAATTGTGAAGAATCTACAGGAACTTCTCTCCAGCCTAAAACACTTAATCCTTGGGCGTGAACCTCTTTTTCAAAAGTGGTTTTACAAAAAGTATATTGGTTGGCTACTTTTGGTAAGAATACCATGCCAACCGCGTATTCACGTTGTTCAGGAATATTGAAATCACAAACACGAGTAAAATAGTCGTGAGGAATATCTATTAATAAACCAGCCCCATCACCAGTTTTTCCATCGGCACTTACACCACCACGGTGTTCTAGTTTTACTAGAATTTCTAAAGCGTCATGAATGATTTGATTTGTTTTCTCTCCTTTAAGATTACAAATAAAACCCGCGCCACAGTTTTCATGTTCGAATTCTGGCAAATAAAGTCCTTGTTTCTTCAGCATAATCAACAAATATTGGTTTTAAAAACTTGAGTTGAAGGGTAAAGATATGGACTAGTTTTCGATTAGCAATAGGCTGTAATTCATTATTTCGGTTTTAGGAGAGAACCTTATATTATTATAGTGATATATCAATATTACTGGGATTTTTTAATAAATATTCAAACCTAAAATTCATATAAATCTATAGATGCTCAATTTAATGCAAGTAAATGAATTAAATATTAGGGTAATGTTATCCAATCATTGAAAACACTGACAATTATTCAAATCTCTAAGTTGTTAAAAAATCAATAATGTAAATTTTATTGAGAATACCCTTAAAAAAATAGGGGTAAAAATGGAAAATCGATAAAAGTGAATCAAATACCCCTATTTTTTATGGGGTTTAAAAATTTTTAACATAAGTTTGGCTCGTTCTTAAGGGATAAGGATCTAAGAAAATCAACCAAAAACTAACAAAAACTAAATCTTAGGTCTTCAATATTAACAACTTAAAAATGATAACAATTATGAAAAAATTATTTACACTATCAGCATTATTATTAGCCACTGTGGTTTTTGCTCAGGATGAACCAAAAAAATTATCTGTCAGTGGATCTGTTGATGCTTATTATCAAACCTATTTATCTGCTCCAGATAATGAAGGTGCTAATTTCGGAACTGCTTTTGCTAAAAAATCTGGATTCGCCTTAGGTATGGGTAATGTTATTTTTGCTTATGAGGGTGAAAAAGCAGGAGCCGTTCTTGATTTAGTTGTTGGGCCAAGAGGTGCTGAAGCAACATTTAATAGTGATATTGTTGATGGAATTGTAAACCAAGCTTATGTTTACTGGAATGTATCTGACAAAACTACCTTAACTTTTGGTCGTTGGAATACCTTTTTAGGGTATGAAGTAATTGCACCTGCCGCAAACTTTAACTACAGTACGTCTTATTTATTCTCAAGCGGGCCTTTCTCTCATATGGGTTTAAAAGCAGATTTTGCATTATCTGATGACTTTAGTTTAATGTTAGCTGTAACAAATCCTTGGGATACTAATGATACTTCTTTCTCTGGGGAATATGCTCTTGGAGCTCAATTAGGGTTCTATGGTCAGTTTCTTAACCTTTATTACGACAGTGGTAATCACGGAGGTTTAGGATTCGAGATTGATTATACTGGTGGATTTGATTTATCTGATGCCTTTTTCTTAGGAATTAATGCAGCTTATAACGATAACGATGGTGAAGGATTCTACGGAGCTGCGCTATATCCTCAATTTGCAACTTCTGATTCTTTTTCTATAGGTTTAAGAGGTGAGTATTTTGCTTTACATGGTGACGGTGATGATTTACCATCTGTATTCGCTACAACTTTAACAGGTAGTTATACTATCGAGAACTTAATCCTTAAGCCAGAGTTAAGATTAGATGCTTTGTCTAATCAGGATGACGGTATGTTCTACGGAAGCTTTATTGATAATGATGGTGCGCCTGCTAATAGCTTAGCTGCTTTCACTCTAGCTGCAATCTACTCTTTCTAAGAGAAGAACCTATCTAACACCAAACCAAAAAAAATAGGAGGATAGAATAAATAACCAACCAACCCTTTTTATCCTCCTTCTAATTATCTAACCAAAAATATATTATTATGTCAATATTAAATATACCTATAGTTATTCAAGATGTTGCTGCAACCAAAGCAGATGTTGATGCTATTATTGGAGACATGGGGATGTTATGGATGCTTATTTCTGGTATCTTAGTGTTCTTAATGCAAGCGGGATTCACTTTAGTAGAGTCAGGCATGACAAGAGCTAAAAACGTGGTGAACATTGCTATGAAAAACGTTTTAGATATTGCCGTTGGATCGATCGTTTTCTGGTTCATGGGGTATTCTATTATGTACGGATCTACCGGAGGGTGGATTGGATGGAGTGGTTTTATGTATAACCAAGGGCCAGCTGATTTATTCTTTCAAACGGTATTTTGTGCTACAACAGCGACGATCGTTTCTGGAGCTATTGCGGGTAGAACAAAATATACAACCTATATCTTATTCTCATTAATTATGACAGCTGTGATCTATCCAATTTCTGGAGGATGGCAATGGAATGGCGATGGATGGTTAGCTCAAATGGGCTTCATTGATTTCGCTGGGTCTTCAATTGTACACGCTGTTGGTGGATGGGCTGCCTTAGTTGGTGCTGCTTTAGTAGGGCCAAGAATTGGGAAATACATTAATGGTAAAGCTGTGACTATACCAGGACACAACAAATTATTAGCAACTTTAGGTGTTTTCATCTTATGGTTCGGATGGTTTGGTTTCAACGGTGGTTCTCAACTTGCTTGGGGTGGTGCTGATGCAGAAGGTGGATCTATGGTTGTATTAGTAACAAACCTTGCAGCTTCTGCTGGTGCGGTTGGTGCGCTTTTCTTATCATGGATTAAATACAAAAAACCAAATTTAGATATGACTTTAAATGGTGCCTTAGCTGGTTTGGTGAGTATTACTGCAGGTTGTGGAAACATGACTGAAGGTGGGGCTTTAATCGCTGGTTTTATTGGTGGTATTATCGTGGTATTCTCAATGGAATTTATTGAGCAAAAATTAAAGATTGATGATGCTGTAGGTGCAGCTTCTGTACACGGTGTTTGTGGTGCATGGGGTACCTTAGTTATCGGTCTTTGGGGTGTAGATGGTGATACAGCTATTGGTTTATTCAATGGTGGTGGATCTGCACAATTTGTAACACAATTAATAGGAACCTTGGCTTATGCAGTATGGGCTTTATTAACTTCATTTATTTTCTTCTTCATCCTTAAAAAGACATTAGGATTAAGAGTTACTGAAAATGAAGAGGTAGAAGGGTTAGATCTTTCTGAGCATGGTACTTTAGCTTACCCAGGGAAAAGACAAAGAGAAATAGAAGATTAAGTTCTTCATATATAAGTAACATAGATTTTTTATTTAAAAAAAAAGAATGTTCAAAAGGATTAAGTAGTTAATTTTAAGTTTAAAGAAAGAATGCCTGCTAATTTTAGCAGGTGTTCTTTTGTGTTAAGCAATTTTAAATTCACATCTAGTTAGCAAGAAAAATCTGATTGAAGGAATTTATTTTTTACATTTGAAATCTAACCATAAAAACTAAATAATATTATGAAAAAAATTGAAGCAATTATTAGAAAATCTAAATACCGTGTGGTAAAGGAAGCTCTTCATGACGTTGGAGTGAATTTTTTCTCGTATTGGGATGTTACTGGTTTAGGTAACGAAAAGGAGGGACACGTTTATAGAGGTGTTTCTTATAGTACTAGTGATATTCAACGTAGACATTTGGCTATTGTTGTAAATGATGATTTTGAAGAAATCACGATTAACACAATTCTTAAAGCTGCATCAACTGGCGAAGTTGGTGACGGAAAGATATTCGTTTCTGATGTTAACGAATGCTACAGAATACGTACTGGAGAAAAAGGAGGCGAGTCTTTAAAATAAATAGAAATTAACACGAAAAACTAATTATAGATTTATGGAATTATTAACAATTAACAATGTATGGATGATGATCTGTACAGCTCTTGTTTTCTTTATGCATACAGGTTTTGCATTTTTGGAAATTGGATTAACGAGACAGAAAAACACAATCAACATCTTATTTAAGAACATCTTTATCATTACTGTTGGTTTACTTCTTTATTATATTGTAGGATTTAACCTTATGTATCCAGGTTTTGCAGACGATTCTGCTGGTATTTTCGGTTTTGCAGGATTTGGATTTGATATTCCTTTGAATGCTGAAGGAACATTAGATTTGGCATATAATGAAGGGTATACCTACTGGACAGATTTCTTATTCCAAGGGATGTTTGCTGCTACAGCTGCAACTATTGTTTCTGGTGCAGTTGCTGAACGTATGAAAATTGGACCATTTATGATTTTTACAGTGATTTATGTAGGTCTTGTTTACCCAATTGCTGGTTCATGGAAATGGGGTGGTGGATTCTTAGACCAATTAGGGTTTTATGATTTTGCTGGTTCTACTTTAGTACACTCTGTTGGTGGATGGGCTGCCTTAGTAGCGGTTTATTTATTAGGTTCTCGTATCGGGAAGTTTAAAAACGGAAAACCACAAGCGATTCCAGGACATAGTATTCCTTTAGCTACGGCTGGTGTATTAATCCTTTGGTTAGGATGGTTCGGATTTAACGGTGGTTCTGTACTTTCGGCTGATCCAGAATTAACTTCTATAACTTTAGTAACAACTTGTTTAGCTGCTGCAGCTGGTGGTGTTGTTGCTGCTACTGTATCTTTCTTTAAATATAAAAACTTAGATTTAACCATGTTCTTAAATGGTATTTTAGGTGGTTTAGTTGGTATTACAGCTGGCGCAGATGTGATGACACCAGAAAGTGCTATTATAATCGGTGCTATTGCTGGTGTACTTATTGTTTTTGCTGTAAGCTTTGTAGATGCTATTAAATTAGACGATCCAGTAGGAGCTATTGCTGTACACTTAATTTGTGGTATCTGGGGAACTTTAGCGGTTGGAATCTTTTCAACAAACGGAGAGCACACTTTTATGGCACAATTAATCGGTGTGTTATGTTACGCAGGTTTCTGTTTAGTGACATCTTTCTTAATTATTTTTACTTTAAAGAAAACAGTAGGTATTAGAGTTTCTGAAAGAGAAGAATTAGAAGGATTAGATGCACATGAGCACGGAATGGATGCATATCCTGATTTCAGATTGAATGAGCACTAAAATTTAGTTTAGAACTGCTATTATCAATTCATATTCAAAGAAAAAGTGCTTCACATATTGTGAAGCACTTTTTTTATTCTATTAAACGGAGGTGTGCTGAGATTACTTAGAGCTACGTTCAAATTATACGTAGGATCACAGAGTTTTTTGACATGAATTATTGGGTGCTGTTGCTTTTCGTTTTCTCACCTTTGCAGGAAATAGAATTACTCAGAGCTTATACAGAGATAGCATTGAGGTTCATAAAGCTTTATTTAGATACCAATTTCAATAATTTTACATGCTACACCTTTACACCTTTACATCTTCACGTCTTGAGGAGAAAGTGAATGAGTTTCGCGGCTCAGATATAATTTTTGGAAACAAAAAAGCCCTTCAAATTTATTTTTGAAGGGCTTTTATAAGTTATAAAAAGTATGATTTATGCTGAGTTTCTACTCGCGTTAATATTACCAAATAAAGAACGTGTTACGATTTTTTCGTAAATCAATTTATCTGGATCATCTGCGGCAACACCAGCTTTTTCTAGTTCTTGAATCTTTTTAAGGGCATACTGCTGAATGGTTAATAACGGTAATACAATAGATTCTCTAACTTCAATTGAAGCTTTTCCAGTTGGTTCATTTTGCATTAAAGTATCATAGCCAGTAAGCTTCAATAATAATCGTTTAGTGGTTTCGTATTCCGTGTGAATAATGTTCCAGAAATCACCAAACTCTTCGTCTTTAGACATGTACTTCGTTAAATCGAAGAATGATTTTGTTAAAGACATCATACTGTTTTCAAGTAGGGTTTTAAAGAATTTATTGTTCCTGTAAAGTTGTTCTACTTTATGGAATTCTCCACGATCTTCGTATTGTTTTAAAGCAGTTCCTACTCCGTAAAAACCTGGTACGTTTTGTTTTAATTGACTCCATGATCCTACAAATGGAATGGCTCTTAAATCAGAGAATATTAATTTATCTGAAGTTCCACGTTTAGAAGGTCTACTACCAATATTGGTTTTTGCATAGTATTTTAAAGTACTCATGCGTTCCAAATAAGGAATAAACATTTCGTGACTCTTAAAGTCTTTGTAAACCTGGTAGCTAGTTTCAGCTAAATCGGCCATAACTACGCGATCTTCATCTGAAAGGGTGTTTTTGTCACTTCCAATACGGTTGTTTACACCAGAACTAATCAGTTGTTCTAGGTTAAACTGTGACGAATTTAAAGTACCAAAGTTTGAACTAATCGTTTGTCCTTGAATAGTCAATTGTACTTCTTTATCCTCAATAGTTGGACCTAAAGAAGAATAGAAGTTATGAGTTTTTCCACCACCACGTGCAGGAGGTCCACCACGACCATCAAAGAATATGGCAGTAATGCCGTATTTTCTAGACATTTCTGTTAATAGCTCTTTGGCTTTATAAATACCCCAGTTGGCCATTAAGTAACCGCCATCTTTTGTTCCGTCAGAGAAACCTAACATAATAGTTTGTTTGTAACCTCTAGATTTTAAGTGGGCCATATAGGCTGGGTTGGTGTATAGTTGTTCCATAACACCAGGTGCGTTTTCTAAATCTGGAATGGTTTCAAAAAGTGGCGCCAAATCAACGGTTAAGTTGTCTTTAAAAGAAGCCATTTTTAGCATGGCAAACAACTGCATCATATTTAATGCGGTTTGGTTGTTACTAATAATATAGCGGTTAGCACCACGTTCACCATTGCTTTGTTGAATTTTTTTAATCGCCTGAATTGTTTTTAAAGTGTTGTAAGTCATCTCATCCTCAAAAACGTCTAAGTCAGTTAATTCATCTGTAGTTTTTGATAAGATATCAATTTGTTCTTCTTCAGATAAATCGTGATAGTTTTCAGGTAAACAGCTGTTTCCGCTTGCTAATAAGTGATCTACCACATTGGTGAAAACACTATGGTGAATTCTACTGTCTTGTCTAATATCTAAAGTTGCAAAACGGTAACCAAAAAGGTGAATTCTGTTAATCAAGTGGGTGATTTCCTTTTCGTATAATGATTGGTGTTGCTCAACAACAATTTCTCTAATACTTATAAGCTCTTCGGTTAACTCTTGTACAGAGATCGCCTTTTTACTTTTTAGGTTGATACTGTAATCGTAAAGAATGGTTTCTAACTTAATGATGCGATCTTCAACACCTTTAAAGGTTAGTTTTCTTCTTAATTGTTTAAGGTCTTCGTAATATTTCTTAAGAATAGCCTTTTTAAGCTTTTTGGCTACTTTTAAAGTTGTTTCAGGCTTAACAAATGGGTTTCCGTCACGGTCACCACCTGGCCAGAACCCGATGTTTATAATTTCATTATGCTTTTGACCATCGGCATAAATATTAGATTGAATGTAGTTGTATATTTTACCAAAAGAGGTGTAAAATACATTTTCTAAATACCAAATTAAACTTTTAGCTTCATCATAAGGGGTTGGTTTTTTATGCTTGAAAAAAGGTGTTTTTCCAAGTTGACCAAACAAGTTGTTGATGTCTCTTAAATCGTTTTTTTCTATGGCTTTGGTGAGGTCGGTGATAATTCCTAAAACCGATCCTGGATAAAATTGTGTTGGGTGCGCGGTTAAAACAATACGTACTTTAAACTCATCTAAGTAAGCTTTTAGCTCTTCCAGGCTGTTTTCATCTTGTGCCTTGTCTTTTAAGTTACGCAAGGTACCAACACCCTCCATGTTGTTTACTGTTGGAAAGGCAGCGTCTTCAATGGCATCAAATAATACCACTTGTCTTTCGATGTATTGAATAAATCTGAATAATAAATTAATCTGACTTTCTTTGTTTCTACGTCCTTGATATTTTTCAAAAAACGTATCAACTATAGTTGTAGGGTTGTCGCCGTTTTCAAAACCTTTTTTACAGGTTTCATGAAATAGCGGAAGTAGTACTCCAGTTTTCGTTACCGCATCAAAGGGTAATGTCATAAATATACTGTTGAATATTTGGTATTTTGACAAGACACTTTGATTGAATCGTGTTAATTTTGGCTCTATTGACATATAATCGTTCTATTGAAGTTTACGCATAAAAGTAGTAAAGCTTTAGCTAAACACATAGTCTTTATAAAGTTTTATCAATATTTATTGTTTTGCGAACGCTCTTTGTGAATAATGAAATAAAAGCCTTGATAAGGTTTAATTTTTATAATCAAATTTTGAAAGAAAAAACTGTAAAATGAATTAATAATGGGCGTTTTTCATGTTTTTTAGACATAAAGTGTAATGTTTAAGTATGATATTTATCATGTTTTTCGGCGAGATGTCGCGCTATCTTTGCAGATCAAAATATAAATTATGAAAAAGACACACTCGTTTCACATTCCAGTAATGGGTATTGGCTTTACTATTGACACACCGTTGAAAGTAGCCCAATACGGTATGGATTCTGTTATTTCTTTGGTAGACGATATTCTGCTAGAGAAATTGAGAAAAATGTACTCTGAGAAATTTGAAGTTCCTTACAACGAGATTACCGATAAAATTGATGATTTTAGAGCAAAAAGAATCACTTCATACTTGAATTTAGTAAGTGATTTAGCTGAAAAAAAGTTTGAGTCTCTAAAAAGCATAAGTTCAAAAAAGAGCGACGAGATATTAGCATACATCAATATGTTGCCTAATAATTCTACGCTTAAAGCGGAATTTAAAAAACTCACGGAAAAGGAATTTAATCTTGCTGAAGTTAAAAAATGGGCTTCAAAAAACTTAGTCATGGGCGCTATTGACGTGAACATTATGACTAAAGTAGATAAAGACAACTATAAGGATAACGAGCAATTACCTACTGAATATAACGATGCACATGCGGCTTTAAGAGGTTTTGCTAACAGTAAGCTGAAATCTTCAGTAGTGCTTTCTGCAGGAATGAACCCAAGATTGTACAGTTACATGGGACAGTTTGATGATTTCTTTCCAAATGCAAAAGGCGAATTCAACAAACGTATTATTCTTAAAGTAAGTGATTACCGTTCGGCTTTAATTCAAGGGAAGTTTTTAGCTAAAAAAGGCCTTTGGGTTTCAGAATATCGTATTGAATCTGGGTTAAACTGTGGCGGTCATGCCTTTGCTACCGATGGTTATTTATTAGGACCCGTGTTAGCCGAGTTTAAAGAAAATCGTGTGGCTTTACAAGAAGCCATTCAAAGTGTGTTGCTTCAAGAATTAGAAAATCAAGGAAAAACACTTCCGGAAACGGATTTAACTTTTGAGATTACTGCACAAGGTGGTGTTGGTACTGAAGAAGAGCATAACTTTTTAATGGAAGAATATAACCTAGATTCAGTAGGTTGGGGGAGTCCGTTTTTGCTAGTTCCTGAAGCGACTACTGTAGATGAAAAGACCTTACAAAAATTGGTTAAGGCTGAAGAAAAAGACTTGTATTTGAGTGATATTTCTCCTTTAGGGATTCCTTTTAACAATTTAAAAGACAATACAAAAGATTTAGAGAAACAGAAAAATATTGATAAAAACAGACCAGGAAGTGCTTGTCCGAAAAAATTTGTAGCCCTTAATAAGGAGTTCAAAGAAACAGGAATTTGTACGGCGTCTAGAGAATATCAGTTTTTAAAAATAAAAGAATTAGACGAGAAAGGTTTAGCTCCAAATGAATATAAAAAGGAACTGGATAACATTATTGTAAAATCATGTACCTGTGTTGGTTTAGGAACTTCAGCTCTATTGGCTTATGGTTTAGATACTAAAACCGAAGGCGAAGGTGTTTCAATTTGTCCGGGACCAAATATGGCCTATTATTCTAAGGTGATGAGTTTGGCTAATATGACCGATCACATTTACGGAAGAGCCAATATGGTCTCTCGTGTCGATCGTCCAAATTTATTTATCAAAGAGCTTCATATTTATATGGACTATCTTAAAAATAAAATGGAAGATGCTAAGGTGTCTATGAACAAAAAAGAAGAGAAATACTTAAAAACCTTTACAACCAATATGAAAGCTGGTGTGGCTTATTATAAAGGTTTGTTTAATGGGGTTAAAAATAGCTTTGATGATATTAAAGCATCAGTACTTAACGAACTCGAAACTAGCGAAGGGTTATTAAATCGCATTCAATTAGAAATAGACGAATTAGCTTTAGTAAAGGTTTAATAAACGGTTCTAATATAGATTTTAAAGACGCTTTGACTTTGTCAAGGCGTTTTTTATTTATAGCGAATTTATAATTGTATAGCAGGCGTGTCAATATTTGGTATTTCTATTTTGTTAATTTTTAAAGTAAATCTTTTCAAAAACGCTAAAAGATGCTATAAATAGTCAATAGGTCTTTAATTCATTGGTTTTTTTTGATAGAATCTCATTTATTAAAATTAATAATTAGGATATTTGTATCTTTATAGGTGGTTAAGAGCTACCAATTATGAATTTCAAATTATTCCAGTAAGCTTAAAATGGATTTAGTAAAAGAGATACAACGCCTTAAGAAGGAGAAGAATGCTGTGATTTTAGCACATTATTATCAGGTGCCAGAAATACAGGATATAGCAGATTATGTTGGTGACAGTTTAGGGTTGTCGCAGAAAGCTGCAGAAACCGATGCCGATATTATCGTATTTGCCGGTGTACATTTTATGGCTGAAACAGCCAAGATATTAAACCCAGGAAAAACTGTGGTTTTACCAGATTTAGATGCTGGTTGTTCGTTAGCAGACTCTTGTCCGCCAGACGAATTTGAGAAATTCACCAAAGCACATCCTGATCATATTGTGATTACTTATGTGAATTGTTCTGCGGAAATTAAAGCCTTAACAGATATTGTTTGTACATCATCTAACGCTTTAAAAATTGTAAATTCAATTCCAAAAGATCAGCCTATCATTTTTGCTCCAGATAGGAATCTAGGGCAATACATTATAAATGAAACCGGTAGAGAGATGCTACTTTGGGATGGAAGTTGTATTGTTCATGAGGCTTTTTCAATGGAAAAGTTATTGGATTTACACAAGAAATACCCAGATTATAAAATTATAGCGCACCCAGAGTCTGAAACACATATCTTAAATACAGCAACCTATATTGGTTCTACTTCAGGTATGATAGATTATGTAAGACAACATCAAGACGAGAAATTTATCGTGGCGACTGAAGCTGGGATTTTACATAAAATGAAGGAGGAAATGCCAAATACCGAATTGGTTCCGGCACCTGCAAAAGAAGATAATACCTGTGCTTGTAGTGAATGTCATTTCATGAAAATGAACACGTTTCAAAAATTACACGATTGTTTACTTAATGAATCTCCACAGGTTGATGTGGACGAGGCTATACGAGAACGTGCTTTATTACCAATTCAACGCATGCTAGACCTTTCTAAATAATGATGATGACTACAGATTATTTAGTGATTGGTTCAGGGGTTGCTGGCTTAACTTTTGCCGTGAAAATTGCTGAAAAGTTCCCTGAACGCAAGGTGGTTATCGTTACAAAAGCCAGTGAGGACGAGTCTAATACCAAATATGCCCAAGGAGGTGTGGCTATTGTTTTAAATAAGGAATCTGATTCCTTTAAAAAGCATATTCAAGATACTTTAATAGCTGGCGACGGACTTTGTAATAAAGAAGTTGTAGAGATGGTGGTTAACGAAGGTCCAGATCGCTTTAAGGAGTTATTACTTTGGGGTGCTAATTTTGATGCCAACGACGCCGGTAAATTTGACCTAGGAAAAGAAGGCGGGCATTCAGAATACCGTATCGCACACCATAAAGATATTACAGGTTTTGAAATAGAACGGGCTTTGTTAGCTACAGCACATCAACTATCAAATATTTCGATATTACCACATCATTTTGCTATTGATTTAGTGACCAATCACCATATTGAATCTAAAGATTCTAAAGATTTACGTTGTTATGGTGCTTATGTGATGAACCAAAAATCGGGCGAAATTTTCACCATAAAATCAAATAGTACTTTATTAGCTTCAGGTGGTATAGGCCGAGTGTACGGGCATACTACAAATCCGGTTATCGCTACAGGTGATGGTGTTGCTATGGCACATCGCGCGAAGGGCCGTATCAAAGACATGGAGTTTATTCAGTTTCATCCCACAGCATTATATGATGCTAAGGGTGAATCGTCTTTTTTAATTTCAGAAGCTGTTAGAGGTTTTGGAGCTATTTTACGAAATGGTAAAGGCTATCGTTTTATGCCTGATTACGATGAACGTGCCGAATTGGCTTCTCGCGATATTGTATCTCAAAGCATAGATAATGAGCTTAAAAAATCGGGTGACACTCACGTATTTCTTGATTGTACGCACCTGGATATGGAAGGCTTTATGGCGCATTTTCCAAATATTTATGAAAAGTGCTTAGAGCATCATATTGACATAAAAACCGATTGGATTCCAGTGGTTCCGGCTTGCCATTATTTATGTGGTGGCGTAGACGTAGATATGATTGGAAAAACAACCATTGATAATTTATACGCTTGCGGCGAATGTACACGCACAGGATTACATGGCGCCAACCGTTTGGCTTCAAACTCTTTGTTAGAAGCTTTGGTATATGCGCATAATATTTATAAAAACCTGTCGGAAGTAGAAAACACGGTGATCAACGTTGATATTCCAGATTGGGATGATGATGGTACTGTAATTCCTAAAGAACATGTATTGGTGCAGCACAACTTGAAACAAGTGCAAGCCATTATGCGTGATTATGTAGGGATTGTGAGATCTAACAAACGTTTAAAAAGTGCTCTCAAACACTTGGATGTGATTTCGAGTGAAGTTGAAGATTTGTATAAAGAATCAAGAATATCAACCACGCTTTGTGAGCTGAGAAACATGATTAATGTGGCTTATCTTATTATTTGGCAGTCTTTAGAGCGCACCGAAAATAAAGGGGGTTACTACAATTTAGATAATATTAAAAAAGAAACGAGGCCTTAATGCGTCTCGTTTCTTTTTTGTTTGATGTTCTGTTATGTTTATTGCTTCCCGAGCATTAAAAGTTGGTTGCAAACAACTTCAGTAATATAGCGTTTGACCCCAGATTTGTCATCGTAACTTCTAGTGGTTAATTTACCTTCAATAGCAACTTCTTTACCTTTTGCAACATACTTCTCAATAGTTTCAGCATGTTTTCCCCAAGCCACAATACTGTGCCATTGGGTGTCTGTAATTTTTTCACCTTTATTGTTGACGTAAATGTCATTGGTAGCCAAGTTAAATCGTGCTAATCGTTTTCCCGATTCTAAATTGATGATTTCTGGATCGTTTCCTAGGTTTCCAATTAACTGTACTTTGTTTCTTAGTGTGCTCATAATTTTTAAGTTTTTATGTTAAACAAGTTATCTGTCTTGTTGAGCTATGTGTTATTGTAGCCTCAGTAAGACATTACAAAGATGCAATGGCGGTCGTATTTTTGTCGGTAGTTACTTGTTTAAAATCGCTTGTAAATGTTTGTAGTCGTTTGTATACGGGTATTAGGTTGAATATTAGCGTGTTATTTATGCTGTGTGGTTGCTATAATTTTGGTAAAGGTTCTCGACTTGTTTTGAATTCTGGTTTAGGTCATGTTGTGTTTTAACGGTGATTTTGGTATTTGGTATCTCTAATTAGCTGCTGAATGTTATTTATTTTATTTAGACTAAGGTTCGAGCTGATTTTTAATTCTGAAATTCCTAACTTCATTGTGTATATAAGAGGCTAGTTACAATAGTTTCCTAATTTATCCGTCTCATAGTATTAAAAGCATAACGCCCTCACCAAAATGTTTGAAAACATAAAAAAAACTACACGTTTAAAAATCGGTTTAAAACCTGTTTTTAATCTAAGTCTACTATTAGGTCTTCTTGTTTTTTCAAGTTCAAAAACCTTATATGCACAAAAGCGTATTACCGTAAATTATGTAGTTAGTGATGCCTTCAAAATTGACGGTGTATTAGATGAGGTCATGTGGCAAAAAGCCGTTCCTACCAGTGGTTTTACAGAGTACTTTCCAACCGACAGTAAACAGGCAGAATATCAAACCGAAATCATGATGCTCTATAACAAAGGTTTCTTATATATAGGTGTTAAAGGTTATGCGCCTGGAAAAGATTACAGAACTCCTTCATACGAAAGGGATTTTAGCATTAGTGGTGCCGATATTGTTAACCTCATGTTTGATACCTATAGCGATAGGGCTAATGCTTTTTTATTTGGAATTAATCCTTTTGGCGTAGAACGTGAAGGTGTTGTTTATGGTGGTGGTGTTACGGGTGATCTTGATTTAAACTGGAATACCAAGTGGGTTGGAGAATCTCAAATGTATGATGGTTATTTTATTTCGGAATTAAAAATACCCATGTCTGCTTTTAAATTTAAGGAAGGGATTACATCTTGGAAGTTTTCAGCTATGCGCTCCGATACACAATCCAATACTAAAAGTTCGTGGACACGAGTACCGCAGAATCAAAATCAGCTTAACCTCGGATATTTTGGAGATTTAATCTTTGAAAAACCTTTGGTAAAAACAAGAAATCCTATTTCTGTGATTCCTTTTGTAACGCCTTCCTATACCAACGAACATTATAAAGGTGAAAAGTCATTTAATTTCAAAGCGGGATTTGATGCCAAAATTCCTGTAAAAAGTAGTTTGATGCTCGATTTAACGGTGCTTCCCGATTTCTCGAGTGATGATGTGGTCTCTGGGCAAAATAATGTAACCCAATTTGAAATCAAACAAGATGAAACTAGGCTTTTCTTTATAGATAATGGCGATTTATTTAACGGGTTTGGAGAGTCAAATGCGCTAGCTTTCTATTCCCGACGCGTAGGGATTGGAAAAGATTCGCTTGGTGAAGACAAGATTGTACCCATTACTGTAGGGGCAAAATTTACAGGAAAAATAAATAATAATTTAAGAATTGGTGTTTTAGATGTGCAAACTGAAGGGGATGACGAGTATTCCATTGCGGCTAATAATAACCTAGTGGTTGCCGCCGAGCAAAGAGTGTTTAAAAAATCGAATATAGGTGCCTTTTTTATTAACCGACAGGCCACCAACTATGACGAGTCACTAACCGGAACTTCATATAATCGCGTTATTGGTTCTGATTTTAATTTCTTTTCAAAAGACAATAGTGTGGACGGTAAACTGTTTTTTCATAAATCATTCACGCCCGATATCTCTAGTAATGCTATTTCAGCAGGAAATGAATTGAATGTTGAAAAAAGGGCGTATTCATTGGGGCTCACAACCCAGTATGTTGATGCTGGATTTCAATCTGATCTCGGGTTTACTAAAAGAAAGGATATTTTAAGAGTTAACCCTTCTGGAGCTTATAATATGTATCCGAAATCAGAAAAAATAAACACCATTATAGTCGATGCCAGTTATAATGCTTATTGGAGGGCTTCAGGTGATATGCCGCTTTCAGAAAAATATACGGCTTTAGGCGCTGAAATCAACTTTACAAGTGGTGCTTCAATTGGTTTGCAAGGTACCAATGCCTATGAGTATTTATACAGTTCATTTGATCCCCTTGGAGATAAGGGGTCGGGTGATCCTATACCTGTTGGTGGTTATCATATGAATTATTTAGATCTCGATTACAATACAGATAGACGGAAAGCCTTTTGGTTAGAAGGAACGACTAGATATGGCGCTTTTTATACGGGAAATAAGTTCACAACAGACGTTACATTGCAGTATCGCTATCAACCCTTTTTCTATGTGGCCTTACAGCTTCAGTATGATGATATAAGGTTGCCTGAACCGTATTCTTCTGGGCAAATTTGGTATTTAGGACCAACAATAAATGTCACATTTTCTAAAACGTTATTTTTTAATACCGATGTACAGTATAGTTCTCAGTCTAATTATTTTTTACTAGTGTCAAGATTACAATGGCGCTATGCTCCGCTATCTGATATTTTTCTAACCTATACTGATACCGATACCACAGCGCCTTTTGAACTTTTTGAACGTGGCATTTACTTAAAAATCACCTATTGGTTGGATATTAAGCGGAAGAACAAGAAAAAATAGTTTGGTGTTTAACGCTAGCGCTCGTTTTTAACGAGTGCCGTCAAGACTAGGAAAAGCAAGAGATACCTTGATTTCTTATCTGAAGTCTCAAGGAAAATTAAGGTCTGAAGTGCTAATGTATAATAAGTAGGTTTTTTCGTATATTTCGTTTAGAAATTTAAGGAAGGTATCATGCCGATAAAGAAAATGCAGTAGTCATGGAAAAAAAGTGCTTAGAATGTGGTGATAAAATTAGAGGACGTATCGATAAAAAATTCTGTAATGATGGCTGTCGTAATAGTTATAATAATCGGGTAAACAAAGACAGTAAGAACCTCATTCGGAATACCAATAACCGCTTGCGTAAAAACTACAGAATTTTAGAAATGCTAAACCCTAATCAAAAAACCAAAACCTCAAGAGCAAAAATGATTGAGGCAGGTTTTGATTTTAATTACTTCACCAGTATTTATACCACTAAAGCTAAAACCGTATATTATTTTGTTTACGATCAAGGCTATTTACCTTTAGAAAATGATTATTATGCACTAGTAAAGCGTGAGGGGTAAATTAAAATAGGCAACTATGAAATTTGATAGAACAGGAATCATATTATACACTATAGAATATAAAAAATGTAAAGCGTTTTATGAAGAGGTTCTCGAGCTTCCTAAACTATTTGAAAACGAGGTTTTGACTTGTTTTGAATTAGGAGATACTTATTTATTGGTGGAACTTGATTTAGATTATAATGGAGAAGGTTCAGGTGAGAGTCGGATAAAAACATGTTTGCGAATGAACGTATCTAATGTTAGGCATTTTGCAGATAAGTTAATATCAAAAGGTGTTGATGTGAAGTATCAAGAATTTTCTTGGGGAACCATCGCTAAATTTTTCGACCCTGACGGAAATTTATGTGCTTTTAAGGATTCTGAGAAATTTGAGAAGCAAATTGAAGACTTTAAATTGTTGAAATAAATCCACCTTAATCATAAAAAAAGCCTCTAACTTTAAAAATTAGAAGCTTAATTAAAATTGCAGTGCATAAAATTGTTATTTCCAAGTTTGACCTTTTATGGTCATAGCGGCTTTTAAAATATCTTTTTGGCTAATTTGACCTATTAACTTTCCTTTTTTTACTATTGGAAATCTTCTACGTTTGGATTCTAAGAACTTTTTGGCGGCATCAAATATATTCATGTCACCATCAATAGTTTCAACATCGGTAATCATGTGTTTGTCAATAGTTAAGTCTTGTAAAGGCATGTTGTAGTAGCGGCTTTCACTTAATTGCTTAATGCAATCGCCTTCAGAAATGATACCTACAAGTTCATTTTTCCTATTAACCACTGGCCCGCCAGAAATCCTATTTCTAATTAATGATTGAATCACGCTTTCAACAGTTTGATGTGGTTGAAAGGTAATCAGGTTCGTACTCATGTAATCACTAACGGTTAGTGATGGTGTTGTGGTGGTATTTTTGGAGCGCCTTCTGGCTCCTATAAAGCTCTTTATCCCCATAGTAGTTTGAATTTTGGTAATTCTAAATATAGGGTTTAATTTTTAGAATTCCTAAAATTTATGAATATAAGTTGTTGTAAAACATGTGAATAGCAGATTTGGTTGTGGTTTGTAGGTAGTGTTTGTTAAATGCTTATGAAGATCATAGGAGGAGTCGAAGCCTTATGTGCTTAACAAAAATGGTTTCTCGCCAAGATTCTAACCAGCAAAATGGATGACGTAAAAAATCAGTAAAAATTAGTGTCTAAAAAAAACTTTGTGAGTCTCTGTGTAATCTCCGCGGAGCTCTGCGTAATAGCTATTTTAGAATTTTTATCTGTGAAAATCTGTGCAATCTGTGTCTAGAAAATCAACGCAAGAGTAGGCAACCAACAACCAATAACCAGTAACCAGTAACTAAAACACCTCTGTTTTACTGGGGTTTTTGAACATTAATCCCATCAAATTCTATTTTCTTGTTAAGCTGTAGGTTAAAATTAGAAAAGGCTACTAAAAGTTCTTTAGTGCTAAGAGTGAGTTCTTCTTCACTTGTTGAACCTAAGTTGTAAAGACTTTCAAATTTATAAAACTTTGTTTCTAAGGCCAGAATTCTCGCTGAAATTGAAGGTGTTTTTACGGTTTCAGGCGTATGATTTTTTAATGCTTTAAAGGTCTCCTTTAAATCCTTCTCGTTGTCTTTAAAATAAGAGAAATTACCGTCCTCCACTTTTGTTACAATATCTTGTAGTTTGAAATACTCGGTCCAATCTTTAATAATGGTGCGCACCTCACCGTCTAAAGTGAATTCTGTTAAATTTAAGTTTTCTATGTCTTCTTCGGAGACTACTTGACTATTGTCAACCACAGGTTCAGCCAACGTATTATCGTCTTGATCGCTTTTACAAGCTGAAAACCATAATAATATACCAAGTGCCAAAAAGATTTGAGTGCGCATCATTTTAATTTTAATACAATAGGTTACAAAGATATAGGAATAGTTGCTTTAATAAAATTGAACGTTGCTGCCATATTAAGAATATTTTGGGTTTTTGATAGATTATTTCTAGTGAAATCTTATTATTTTTGAAAATTCTTCATAAACAGGATGATTAATGAGCTCTAAAATATTAATAATTGGTGCCTGCGGGCAGATTGGATCAGAACTAACATTTAAGTTGCGAAGCATTTACGGAGACGATAATGTGGTGGCCAGTGATATTAGTTACAGCAATTTAGAAATTGTAAATTCTGGTCTTTTTGAAATTGTAGATGCCAAAGATTATGCGAGCGTAAAAACTTGTGTTGAAAAATTTAGTATTGATACTGTTTATTTAATGGCAGCCATGTTAAGTGCTACGGGAGAAAAATTCCCTATGGAAGCATGGGATTTAAATATGACCTCCTTGTTTAATGTTTTAAACCTGGCTAAAGATAATTTTATTAAAAAGGTGTTTTGGCCTTCTAGCATCGCGGTTTTTGGAACTACAACGCCTAAGGAATACACGCCGCAGTACACCATTATGGAGCCAACCACTGTTTACGGGATGACCAAACAAGTTGGAGAGCGCTGGTGTGAATATTATTTTACTAAATATCAGGTAGATGTGAGAAGTATACGCTACCCAGGAATTATTAGCTGGAAAACTTTGCCGGGAGGCGGAACAACCGATTATGCTGTTGAAATTTATCATGAGGCCATAAAAAACAAATCTTATGAATGCTTTTTAAAACCAGATAGCGAATTGCCCATGATGTTTATGGATGATGCGATAAAAGCGACGGTAGATATCATGCAAGCCGAATCTGAAGATATAAAAATTAGGTCTTCTTATAATTTGTCGGCAACAAGTTTTACTCCTCAAGAGGTTGCCGAATCGATTAAAAAACACATTCCGGAGTTTGAAATTAGTTATAATCCTGATTACCGACAGGAAATAGCCAACAGTTGGCCAAAAAATATAAACGATTCTTATGCCCGCCAGGATTGGAAATGGAGACATCAGTTTTCTTTAGATGATATCACCGATGAGATGTTATTGCAGTTGAATAAAAAATATAATTAATTACATATCTTTGGAACTCCCAAATTGAAAATACTATGCTTGAAAATTTTTGGTTTAATGTTGAATACGGTATCAACCACGTGCTTGATATTAATGCTTACGATCATGTTTTATTTTTAATCGTTTTGGCGGTTCCGTATTTGTTTAAAGACTGGAAGCGCGTGTTGCTTCTGGTAACTATGTTTACTTTAGGACATACCTTATCTTTAATTTTAGCAAGCTATGGTGTGGTTAGTGTGAATGCGGCTATTGTTGAGTTTTTAATCCCGATTACCATTCTTGTTGTGGCTCTTTTTAATGTGTTTACTGCTGGTAAAGGTGCGCAAAAAGAAAAGGTTGGGGTTTTGTTTTTATCCACTTTGTTTTTTGGTTTGATTCACGGACTAGGCTTTGCTAGAGAATTTAGAATGCTTTTAGGAGACTCTGATAATAAGCTATTATTACTCTTAGAATTTGCCTTAGGTATTGAAATTGCTCAAGTCATTATCGTGTTTTTAGTGCTGTTTCTAGGTTATCTTGTTCAAACCATCTTTAGGTTCTCTAAGCGTGACTGGGTTATGGTAATTTCGGCGGTAGTGGTTGGTTTAGTGATTCCTATGATTTTGAATAGCGACTTCTTAGCTTAAAATATTCTTAAATTTTATCGGTCTGACGTTGTAATTAAAATACGAAGCGCCTATCTTCGTTATATCGAACGTATTATGGTTCGTAATCGTGAACCCGCGTTAAGGATTGCAGAGGAAATCCTTTTGCTTTTTCTGCAAAAGATTGTAACGGAAAGCCTGACCCGAATGGTTGTGAAGCTTCTTTTTTTACGCAGCCATGACATGAGGGTAACGCCATAATGATAAATAAAATTAATGCCAGAACATAAACAACTTAAGTACGATAAGGCTTATTTGCGTATTGCCCAAGAGTGGGGGGAATTATCGTATTGTAATCGCCGACAAGTTGGTGCGATTATCGTGAAAGATAGAATGATTATTTCCGACGGATATAATGGAACACCTTCGGGGTTTGAAAATTTTTGCGAAGATGATGAAGGTTACACCAAATGGTATGTATTGCATGCCGAGGCGAATGCCATACTAAAAGTGGCCGCTTCTACCCAGTCTTGTAAGGGAGCGACGCTTTATATTACCATGTCGCCTTGTAAAGAATGCAGCAAGTTAATTCATCAAGCTGGTATTGTAAAAGTGGTTTATCACGAAGCATACAAAGACGATTCTGGGCTTAAATTCTTAGAAAAAGCCGGAATTAAACTTAAAAGAATAGAAGATTTAAAAGCATAAAGCATCATGGCTTTTCAGAAAAAATATTTACCGCTGCTTATGGGTGCTGCAATTGCGGCAGGCATTTATATTGGAGGAAAGTTAAGTTTTACTGATGCGCCAGACCGCTTATTTACTACTAACAGTAAAAAAGACAAGCTCAACCGACTCATTGATTATATTGAATATGATTATGTTGATGATGTGAATACCGATAGCATTGTAGATGTAACGGTTAATGGGATTCTTGAAAACCTCGATCCGCATTCGGTATACATTCCAGAGGAAGATATGGAGCGCGTTGCCGAAGAAATGAAAGGTGATTTTGTTGGTATTGGGGTGAGTTTTTACACGTATAAAGATACAATTGCTGTGATTCGTGCCATTGCAGGTGGGCCAAGTGAAAAAGCGGGTATCATAGGTGGTGATCGTATTATTTTTGCCGATGGCGATACCTTATATGGTAAAAATATTGAGGACGATGCGTTGATTAAAAAGCTTAAAGGTCCTATAAATTCTAAAGTGAATTTAACGGTTTACCGACGTGGCGAACCTGAGTTACTTCATTTTACCGTAAAGCGAGACAATATTCCTATTAATAGTGTAGATGCTACTTATATGCTTACCGATAAATTGGGGTATATAAAGGTGAATCGCTTCGCGGAATCAACCTATAAAGAATTTAGAAAAGGTATTAAAGCATTGAAAACGCAAGGCGCTATTGAAATAGCTCTTGATTTAAGAGGGAATCCGGGAGGTTTTTTAGGTATTGCTGAGCAGATTGCTGATGAATTTTTGGAGGATGATAAGCTGATTTTGTTTACTAAAAACAAACGTGGTGATATTGAAGAAAGTTACGCTACAAGCAAAGGTGACTTTGAAGACGGAAAAGTTTTTGTGATGATTGATGAAAACTCCGCTTCGGCTAGTGAAATTGTTGCTGGTGCTTTGCAAGATAATGATATTGGAACCATTGTAGGTCGAAGATCATACGGTAAAGGTCTCGTGCAACGTGAAATGGATTTGGGTGATGGTAGTGCTGTGCGTTTAACGGTTTCGAGATACTATACGCCAACAGGACGTTCTATTCAACGGCCTTATGATAACGGGAATAAAGATTATTATGACGAATACTTTGAACGCATTAGTAGTGGTGAACTTCTAGATTCTGAAAATATTCATGTAGATGACTCTTTAAAATTTGTCACCCCTGGTGGTAAAATTGTTTACGGCGGCGGAGGTATTATTCCAGACGTTTTTGTGCCTATTGATAGTAGTATGCAAAATGAAACGTTATCATTTTTACTGCGTCGTGGGTTTTTTGGAAACTTTGTTTTTGAAGAATTAGAAAAAGACCGTCACTTGTATGATGGTATTTCAAGACGCGATTTTATTGATAGTTTTGAAGTTGGTGATGATCTGGTTTTTGCTTTTCAAGATTATTTGAATTTGAGATCTGAGGCTAATGTGACTTTTGTGGCTTATCACGATGAGGTGAAACAATATATAAAGGCAACTTTTGCCGATCAGCTTTTTGGAGCTGGTGCTTTTGAAGAGGTTTATAATAAAACCGATATCATGATTGAAGAGGTTATTGGCTTGAGTAAAGGCGATACAGGTTCTCATGTCTTAGATGAGGATTAAGAATAAAACTGCTTTTTTATATCCACTATAGATTTCTTTCTTTTTAATACGCCGATGCAATTAAAAAATCACGTATATAGTAACAATATGTATAAAAAAAAGGCTAATTTTGAGTTGATGATGGGCTAGAGCTTGATTATTAATTTTTTGGTTTGTTGTAACCCAAATTAACTTTAAATTTTAAAACATGGATCGCAAGGATAATTTTACAGAAAGTGACTGGTTGGCATTGTTAGAAGATGCTTTGAATGCAGGTGCTAAAATACAAGTGAATCACCGGTTTCGATACAAGGGCAGAGGTTTAGGGACTTTTCTAACTAATGCAAAAAGCAAGAATAGATATGAGCTCATGCGTAAAATTGAAAATGTAGGCTTCAATTTCCGCTTGCACAGTAATGATCCAGAGCATTATTTAGAAAAATATATCGGACAGCTTGCGGCTGATGAAAATCCGATTAAACAACGCTATATCACAAGATTTAATACTTACGTACAGCCGAAAAAAGATGTCTTAAAGCAGCAAACCATCAATAAACTTAATAAAGTTTGGAAAGCTAGATTTGGTGATGAACGCAAATGGACGAAGCCTGATACTGTAGATGATAAAATTCGTAAATGGAAGGCTTTTCGTTATGAATCAGATAAAAATCCCGATGGGAAATGGTTTGCTTATAAATCTATTATGGGGCCTTTATTTGGTTGGGTGTACACCCGAAAACGCAATAAGGATAAAATGGACCAAGTAGCTCATTATTTTTCTAAGAAGGAGTTGAAAGAGTTGGAAAAAGAAGGTTTTCTACGCAATGAGTAGTTGCTTTTATTAGAACTAGCTTTAAAATTCCAGTTTATCATGTACTTTGGTGTGTTTGCCATCATTCCAGAGCGTTAATATGTCGGTGGCTACTTGAGCGCCACTTCCTGAGGCAATAGCAAACTGACTGCGCCACCCGGCTAATGTCCCTGCAACATAAAGGTTTTCTTCAATAAGGTGGTCAGTGTTTTTTAACCAAATACGATCTTTTTCAATCGCTGATCTAGGGTGTGGGGCAATGTAAGATTCTAAACCCTCAATAGTCATTAAATTTGTGTACCCTACGGCAATTACTGCTATTTTAGTTTCGTAGGTGTTTTTGTTGGTGCTTACTGTGTAACCATGTTCGGTTTTAGTGATTTCTAAAACTTTTTCATGCTCTATTTGGTCAATCTGTGGGTAAAGTTCTTTAAGTTGTTCGGTACCACTTTCTAAAATAGAAGCACCTGTTGTTCCCGGTGCTAAGCCTAAAACATTATTAAATAAAGCGGTTTGTAAATGAGAAGATTTTTGATGCATGATTATGCCAACACTTTTGTTTTTAGCAAAAGCTTTGTTTTTAGCTGAACCTAAAACTAAGGCACAGGACATGCCTGCCGCACCACCGCCAATAATTAAAGCATCATACATTATTTTCGCTCTTTTGTTTTTTCTTCAATACGTTTAGAAGTTCTTAAAATGGCCATCATAACAATAACACAAAGCGAAGCGACAATCGTAATGATAGCAATCATGCTCTGTCCCTCAAAAGGAGCGCTAAAATCCAATTGGGTACAGTTGAAAATAATAAGGGCAACAGCAAGAATGCTTAGTATAGTGGTGAAAATCTTCATCTGTAATAATATTATATCAGTTCAAACAAGGCTTTAATATTGTGCGCAAATAGTTTTACAGCAATGGCTAATAAGATTACACCAAACACTTTTCTGATGATGTTAATCCCGTTTTGGCCAATTAAACGTTCAATTTTAGCCGATGTTTTTAAGACGATAAAGATAATGATAACATTCAATAATACCGCGACAATAATATTTTCGGTAGCAAACTCCGCCCTTAAGGATAGTAATGTGGTTAAACTACCTGGTCCTGCAATTAGCGGAAAGGCAAGCGGAAATACCGCAGTTGTCATAGAATCTTGTTCTTCCTGCTTATAGAGTGTGATGCCTAAAATCATTTCTAAGGCAATGAAAAATAAGATGAAAGCACCTGCAACAGCAAAGGAATTGACATCAATACCAATAAGGTTTAGGATGCTTTTTCCTAAAAATAAAAATAAAATCAAAATAACACCCGCAATAATTGAGGCTTTTTCACTCTGAATTTGTCCTGCTTTTTTTCTTAAATCGATAACGATTGGAATGTTTCCAACAATATCAATTACAGCAAATAAAATCATAAAGGCTGTAAAGATTTCTTTGAAATTGAAATGTAGTTCCATAAGTTTTAAATTGTTAACCTTCTAGTAATGGTTTGTTTAATTATTCTTTATTGTTTTGTGTTTTTACTTAAATTTTAAATTAAAAACCGGTTTTTCGTTTAATTTTGAATTTTCGGCAAAAATATGCCATTATTATCGAATAATCTTAAAAGTTTATAGTAAAGTTTGACTATTTTTGTGCCTTATTTTAATTGGTGTTTTTATGTTTCAGTTGGGGAAAACTATTGTTGCAGATGATGTAATAAAGAAAGATTTCTTGTGTAATCTTTCGGCTTGTAAAGGGGCTTGTTGTATCGCAGGAGATGCTGGCGCGCCACTAGAGGCTGATGAAGCTAAGATTTTAGACGATATCTATCCGAAGGTAAAGCCGTTTTTGCGTCAGGAAGGTATTGATGCTATAGAAGTTCAAGGAACATATACTGAATCTGAAGATGGTGAACTAGAAACCACACTTATTGATGGTGCTGATTGTGCTTATGTAATTTTCGATGAAAAGAAAACAGCACTTTGCGGTATTGAAGAAGCGTATAATCAAGGTGAAATTACTTGGAAAAAACCCGTATCTTGTCACTTGTATCCAGTAAGGGTTCAAGATTATACTGAGTTTTCAGCTTTAAATTATCACCAATGGGAAATTTGTGATGATGCCTGTGCTTTAGGTAAAGAATTACAAGTGCCTATTTATAAATTTGTAAAGGAAGGACTGATTAGGAAATTTGGTGAAGACTGGTATGCCGAATTAGAAAAGGTTGCTGAAGACTTGTAGTAGCTTAAAAATACTTATTAAAAAACTTCAAAAACGCCTCTAAAATAAAGGGTTTGTCTGCTAAAACCTGATTTTTTTTGTAAACTTTTTAAATCTCAAAAAAAGTTACATGTCTTATTTTCAGTTGTTTAATGTTTTTTTTGTGTAAACTTCTCAAATCCCCTGTGTTTTATTGTTTGTTAAAAACTTGTTGAAAAGGTTTCTGAGTTTTTATGAAAACGTATCAATCATTTTACAATCTTTGTTAAGCTCAACAATATAAAAATACAATACTTTTTTAACCTGAGAATAAACAGGTTGAAAATATATTTTGAGTTCACCGAATACATTTTTTAATACATTATAAGTGTTAATTTGGGTTTTTTTATCCATGAGCCTTGATTAGCATGTTAAATGAGATTGTTTTTTATTCGGGATTTTAACAATTGCTATTTTAATTAAATTAATCCAAAACGAGAGCCATAACCATGGAGATTACCCAAATTATTAAACGAGATTATGACACAACCCCCTTTGTGTTAGAAAAAATCACTAATGCCATTGAAAAGGCCATGTTGTCTGTAAGTCATGGAACTAGAGCAGATGCTGAGTCAATTTCTAATCAGGTGTTTCAAAGTCTTTTGGCAAGAAAAGCTGTAGATGATCGCTATGTGCCAACAGTAGAGCAAGTTCAAGATATTGTTGAAGATAAACTCATGAGCAGCGCTTTTCATAACGCAGCAAAGGCTTATATCCTTTATCGTGATGAACAAGCTAGAAAACGTCAAACAAATATTTTTGAAAAGCGTATTAATTTAAAACCTTACGAATATCCAGAATTATACGAGTATGTAAATGCTATAAGACATTCCTACTGGATCCATAGTGAGTTTAATTTTACAAGTGATATTCAGGATTTTAAAACGGGTTTAAACACGGCCGAAAAAACGGCAATTAAAAATACCATGTTGGCCATTTCTCAAATAGAAGTTGCTGTTAAAACCTTCTGGGGTGATATTTACCAAAAAATGCCTAAACCAGAAATAGGGTCGGTAGGGGCTACTTTTTCAGAAAGTGAAGTGCGTCATCATGATGCATACTCGCACTTATTGGAAATTTTGGGATTAAACGCAGAATTTAAATCACTTAAAAAGAAGCCTGTTATTATGCGTCGTGTGCATTATTTAGAAACAGCGCTTAAAAATTCTAAAAGTGAAAATGTTCAAGAGTATGCCGAGTCGGTATTATTGTTCTCCTTATTTATAGAACATGTTTCTTTATTCTCGCAATTTTTAATCATTATGGCCTTCAATAAACATAAAAATATGTTGAAAGGAATTTCTAATGTGGTTGAAGCAACATCGAAAGAAGAACAAATTCATGGCGATTTTGGAATTGATATTATAAATATAATTAAGAAAGAGAATCCAAAATGGTTTGGAGAAGAATACAATGAAAAAATTCAAACGATCTGTAAAGAAGCTTTTCAAGCTGAAAGCGATATTATCGATTGGATTTTTGAAGATGGCGAGTTAGAATTTCTTCCAAAAGCGGTTATTAATGAGTTTATTAAAAACCGATTTAATAATTCCCTAGAAAGTATTGGTATAGGTAAGGTGTTTACTGTTGATGATAAATTGATAGCAGAAACCGAATGGTTTGATGATGAAATTATTGGTACCAAACATGGCGATTTCTTTGTGAAACGCTCTATCAACTACAGTAAAAGAACAAAAAGTATAACCAGCGACGACCTATTTTAATTATGAAAGTACAAACGAACCTCCAAGAAACACAAAGCGAAACAGCAACGAACCACGATCAATTGGTAAGCGCTCGAAAAGAGCAATTAAAAAAAGCAGCACAATTAGAAAGTGAACCAGAATTTAATTGGCTTACTGAAAATAGTCGCAAATTTTTAGAATCTGGGTACTTAACTGATGGTACTTCCCCTGAAGCACGTATTCGTGAAATTGCAAACCGCGCTGAAGAAATTTTGCAAATTGATGGTTATGCCGATAAGTTTTACAAGTATATGGGTGAAGGTTTTTTCTCTTTAGCATCGCCAGTATGGTCTAACTTTGGTAAAAAAAGAGGCTTACCAATTAGTTGTTTTGGTTCTAACATTGCTGATGATATGGGGAATATTTTATACACCCAATCAGAAGTAGGTATGATGTCTAAACTAGGAGGTGGAACTTCAGGTTACTTTGGAAATCTACGTCATAGAGGTGCGCCTGTTAAAAATAATGGAGCGTCTTCGGGAGCAGTACATATCATGCAACTTTTTGAAAAAATGGTTGATGTGGTTAGTCAAGGTTCTGTTCGAAGAGGTCGTTTTTCTCCATATTTACCAGTAGAGCATTCAGATATTAATGAGTTTTTAGAAATTGGCACCGAAGGGAATTCCATTCAAGAGCTTACCCATGGTGTTTCTGTAACTGATAAATGGATGCAAGAAATGATTGATGGCGATGTAGATAAACGTTCAATTTGGGCTAAAGTCATACAACGTCGTGGTGAAATAGGTTATCCGTATATTTTCTTTAAAGACCATGCCAACAACCAAGCGCCTGATGTTTATAAAGAGAATAATCATAAAATTGTTGCTTCTAATTTATGTACTGAAATTATGCTTCCTTCAAATGACCAATGGTCTTTTGTTTGTGTACTTTCTTCAGTAAATCTATTACATTATGATAAGTGGAAAGACACCGATGCCGTTGAGACTATGGTGTATTTCTTAGATGCTGTTATTACTGAGTTTGTTGAGAAACTTGAAGTATATAGAGATTCCTCTGTTTTAGAAGACAGACAAACGTTTATGTTTATGGAGCGTGCTTATAACTTTGCAAAAAGTAACCGAGCACTTGGATTAGGCGTTTTAGGGTGGCACTCTTTACTACAGTCTAAAAGGTTAGGTTTTGATAGTGCTGAAGCTTATGAATTGAATAGTACGATTTTTAAACTTATTAAAGAAAAGTCGTATAAAGCTTCAGAGGAATTGGCAAAATTATATGGAGAGCCAGAAGTTTTAAAGGGTTACGGTAGACGAAATGCAACCTTAAATGCGATTGCTCCAACAACTTCTTCTGCGTTTATTCTAGGTCAGGTTTCACAAGGAATTGAGCCTATTTGGTCTAATATTTATGTGAAAGACATCGCTAAAATTAAAACCACGATTAAAAACCCATATCTTGAAGAACTGTTAGAAGAAAAGGGTAAAAATACGCCTGAAGTATGGCGTAGTATACGTGATTATGATGGTTCGGTGCAGCATTTAGATTTCTTAACCGAGCATGAACGTGATGTGTTTAAAACCTATTCTGAAATCGATCAATTAGCTATTGTTTATCAAGCAGCTAATCGTCAAAATCATATTGATCAAGGCCAGTCGGTAAACATTATTGTGCATCCAGATATGCCTGTAAAAGATATTAACAACATCTATGTGACGGCTTGGAAGCTAGGTTTAAAATCATTGTACTATCAACACAGTATGAATGCAGCTCAAAAATTTAAACAGAAGAAAGAATGTGCTAGCTGCGAAGGATAACCACTTAGTTGTTACACATCACAAAAAAGACGCCTGAAAGTTATTTTAGGCGTCTTTTTTTTGGGGATATATTTTATATTTGTTACGAATATTTTAACACAATATAGGTGTTTAACATCTATATTCTTTTAATTATTAATCCTAAAACCCTAAAAAATGAAACATTTTAAAAGTCGACAACTAACGTTTTTTAAACGGTTAGTTTTTTTATCAAGCCTGTGTTTGTTTGTCTTCGGCTGCTATCCTGAAGGAGGTGAATACGTTGAAGATTTTGATGTCGTATACACCAACTACGAGGCTAATTTTAATTTTGGTACCAATTACACCTACTCTTTACCAATTGCCGTTGTAGATCTTGATGCAAGTTCTGATGATGATAGAGAATTTATTGATCCCGATTATAGTGATGCTATTTTAGATGGGATAGCTAGTCACTTAAATGATTTAGGCTGGACGAAAGTAGATCCAGAAAATGCAGACATTGTTATTTTGGCTGGTGCTTTTGATCAAAATTTTATAGCTTATAACCCTTGGTGGTGGGATTGGTATTACCCATGGTATGGGCCAGATTGGGGGTGGTATTATCCACCATATTACCCTGGTTACGTTAGTGGGTATAGCACGGGTTCTGTGATTATTCAAATGACTGTTCCTGGTGATGTTAATAGTAATAACGAAGTGCCTGTGGTATGGTTGGGGGCTTTAGATGGACTGCTTGAAGGTGGTGAATCTAATATAATTAGCAGAATTACTACCAATATAGACCAAGCTTTTAATCAACCACCGTTTAACAATTAAAAAGAGATACTATGAAAATTAAATTAATGATGCTCGTTGGTTTGTTAATGTGTTCATTATCAACGCTGGCACAACAAAAATATAGTTTGAATTATATTATAGGGTTTCCAACAGGTGAAACCTCCGATTTTACTGAATCTACTAGTTTTAGAGGAGTAGGTTTTGATTTTACACATATGCTGAATAAAAATATTGGCGTTGGAGTAAGCGTAAGTTTACAAACATTCTATGATGAAAAAGGTAAACAAACTACTACTGAAGGAACAGAGACGATTACAGCCTATCGCTATAATTATATAAATAGTTTACCTGTTTATGCTACAGGAACTTACTTTTTTGATGGGTCTAAAACTATTAAACCGTTCGTTTCCTTAGGTGTTGGTGTGATGTATAACAACAAAGAACAGGAATTCGGGTTGTTTGCTGCAGAAAACGATGCATGGCAGTTTAGTGTGCGCCCAGAAGCAGGATTGGAATACAAAATAGATTACGGTCTTGGTATTCGTGCTGCATTTAGATACAATTACGCTGCTGATTCAAGTGATTTAGAAGGACTTTCTCATATGGGTCTTGCACTTGGAGTCGTTTGGAGTAATTAAAAAATGGGTAATTAAATTTAGAAATTACAAGCATTTATTGAATAAGAAAAGGTTCGCATAATTTATGCGAACTTTTTTTTGTGTTTATCTTTTTTCTAGTTTTGTTATTAAACGCTTGTCAAAACCTAATGATTACAGTTAGTCCGATAAGTTTTTTAGAGATTCCTTTGTGTGCAAATATATTTTTTAAGACGTATACTAATTTAATTTTATAATGTCACATTCTTAATTTGAATTATTTTTTGTTCAGATGAAATAGGAAATCCAAGCATAGCCTTAGCTATAGTTTTATTTTATATTGAAATATGGACGAAAAAGAAGCAAATTATATGTGACTTTATATGGTTAAAATGGTATTACCCTTTTATCTTTGAGGACTCGCGTATCACAAGTTCCGCGTCGAGAATTTTTTTATTGAGGCTTTGTTTTATAGTGGGCGACTTCATGTGTTCTAAAAAAGTTTGAGCTGCTAATTTTCCAATTTCTTCACTGTGCTGATTAATACTTGTAATTGAAGGTGTAACCATGGCGGTAAACGGTTCGTTGCCAAAACCAACTAAAGCAATGTCTTCAGGGACTCTTATGTTTTTTTCTTTCAAGACCTGTAAGGCTCCTAAGGCAGCATAGTCACTAGCAACGTAAACAGCATCTGGTCTATGCTTTAGTTTTAAAAGTTGTTCAATTTTGTTTCTTCCATCTTCAATACTCAAACTGCTTTCTAGAAGCAATTCTTCTTCTAATGGTAGGTGATGCTCTCTTAAAGCATCAATATAACCACGTATCCTGTTATTGAAAATTCGGGTGTGCTTATAGCCTCCAATATGCGCAATACGTTTACATCCTTGGTCTACAAGATGTTTAACAATAATGTGGCTACTCTTGTAATCGTCTATACCTATATAGTCTACGTTTAAGTCGTTTTCACCACGATCAAATAAAATTAAAGGAATGCCTTTGGTTTTAATTTTATTGTAATAGTCCAAATTGATGGTTTCATTGGCCATTGAAGCAATAATGCCATCAACTTGTGTGAATAACAAAGTGTCTATATTGTCACATTCCTTTTTATAAGACTCATTAGAATGTGTCATGATAATATTATAGCCTTTTTTATTTAAGACTTCTTCCATGCTTTGAACAACAGAAGAAAAGAAATGGCTATTTGTTCTAGGAGCAATAATACCAACCAAATTGCTTTTGCCTTTTCGAAGCGCACTGGCGAGATGGTTGGGGTGGTAATTTAAGTTTTTAGCAACCTGTCTAACTGCTTTTTTTGTTTTATCACTAATACGCGGGTCGTCATGCAGTGCTTTTGACACGGCAGCAGGCGAAATGTTTAAGACGTTCGCAATATCTTTTATGGTCGATTTTTTTTTGATATTTATTTTTTTTATATCTTTGCTTAAACGTTTAAGCAAAGGTAATTCTTAAATTTTTATAATCAAAACTTGATGAGTTGCTGTTGTAATGTTTTTTTACACCTTGCTTAAACGTTTAAACAAAGTACTTTTTATAAAATTAAATAAGATAAAAATGAGTAAAGTAGTAACGTTTGGAGAAATCATGTTAAGATTAGCTCCTCAAGGATTTTTAAGATTTTCTCAAGCTAACAATTTTGATGTTGTTTATGGTGGTGGTGAATCTAACGTAGCTGTATCATTGGCTAATTATGGTGTTTCTTGTGATTTTGTAACACGTTTACCTAAGAATGATATTGGTGAGTGTGCTATGATGGAGATGCGTAAAAGAGGTGTTGGTGTTGATAAAATTGTTTGGGGTGGTGAACGTTTAGGAATTTATTTCTTAGAAACTGGAGCTGTATCTAGAGGGTCTAAAGTGGTTTACGATAGAGCTTATTCTTCAATGTCTACAATTGAATCAGGAATGATTGATTGGGATGCTGTTTTTGAAGGTGTAGAGTGGTTTCACTGGACTGGTATTACACCAGCGATTTCTCAAAGTTCTGCTGAAGTATGTTTAGAAGCTGTAAAAGCTGCTAGTGCAAAAGGAATTACTATTTCTACAGATTTAAACTACCGTGCTAAATTATGGAACTTCTGTGATGATGCACATAGAGAGTCTATCATGACAGAATTAACATCTTACTGTGATGTTATTTTAGGGAATGAAGAAGATGCAGAGATGCACTTTGGAATTAAGCCTGATGGTGCTGCAGTTCAAACTGCTGGACACAATGTTAAAGCGGAAGCTTTCTTATCTGTTTGTAAGCAAATGATGGAGAAATTCCCTAAAGCTAAAAAAGTAATTACAACATTAAGAGGTTCTATTTCTGCTTCTCATAACACATGGGCTGGAGTATTATATGATGGAACTAAAATGATTGAAACACGTCAATACCAAATTACAGATATCGTTGATAGAGTAGGTGGTGGTGATTCATTCATGGGAGGTTTAATCTACGGATTATTAACTTACCCTGATAACGATCAAAACGCATTAGACTTCGCAGTTGCTGCTTCTTGTTTAAAACACACGATTAAAGGTGATGCTAACTTAGTTACTGTTGATGAAGTTAACAAACTTATGGGCGGTGATGCATCTGGACGTGTAGCTAGATAATACACAATAACTGTTTTTAAATTTTAAAAGTACGAGAAGTAAAAATGGAAAAATCTATTGCGATTATCTGTGGAGGAGGTCCTGCACCTGGAATTAATACAGTTGTAAGTACCATAGCTAAAACTTTTATGAAAGATGGCTATCGGGTTATCGGAGTTCACCACGGTTTTAAAGGCTTACTTGCTGACAATCCAGAGGTAAAGATTTTTGATTTTGCACTTGCCGATCGTATTTTTAGCCGTGGTGGCTCTACCATTACCATGAGTAGATTCAAGCCAAAAGACAGTGATTTTAAAGCAGATTTCTTTAAAAATAATAAAATTAAATTGTTGGTAACTATTGGCGGTGACGATACAGCATCGACCGCCAATAGGTTAACCAAATATCTTCAGAAACAAGAGCTCGATGTGGCTCATGTACATGTTCCAAAAACTATTGATAACGATTTGCCTTTGCCAGACAGAAATCCGACTTTTGGATTTCATACAGCAAAAGATGAAGGTGTTAGAATTGGTAATACTGTTTATGAAGATGCTAGAACCAGTGAAAACTGGTTTGTAATGTCTGCCATGGGACGCTCGGCTGGACATTTAGCTTTTGGAATTGCTTCTGCCTGTCATTTTCAAATGATGATTATTCCAGAAATGTTTAACAAAACTAAAATCACTTTTGAGAAACTCATTAATATCATTGTATCTTCCATTGTAAAATGTAAGATCAAGGGTATTGAATATGGGGTAGCCTTAATAAGTGAAGGGGTTTTTCATTTTATGGATGAAGAAGAAATTATTAATTCCGATATTAATTTTACTTATGATGATCACGGTCATCCTGAATTAGGAAACGTAAGTAAATCACATATTTTTAACTACCTATTACAGGTTAAACTGAAAGAAATCGGTTTAAAAGTTAAAACTAGACCTGTAGAACTTGGTTACGAATTAAGATGTTGTAACCCAATTGCATTCGATTTAACACTGTGTTCCTTACTAGGTATTGGTGTTAAAAAACTATTCGACCAGGGTATTTCTGGTTGTATCGTGAGTGCAAATTCTAATGGTGATATTGCGCCTTTATTTTTAAAGGATTTTGAAGATGAAAGCGGAAAAATTCCACCAAGATTAGTCGATATCGAATCCGATATGGCTCAGCTTTTTATTAATAACCTGTTTTTTATTCAAGAAAAGGATTATGAAAAAGCAAAACAATATTTACGAGATCCAGAAAAATATGATTTCAAGAAAATCTTAAACTGGAATTAAAAATTTAAAAATAATAAAATGGCACAATTTTCAAGATTAGAAGTTGCTCAAGCCATGAAAGATACTGGAATGATTCCTTTATTTTTTCATAGTGATATTGAGCTAAGTAAAAAAGTATTAAAAGCTTGTTACGATGGTGGAGCTCGTTTAATGGAGTTTACTGCTCGTGGTGATTTCGCTCACGAAGTTTTTGGTGAATTAACTAAATATGCTATTGCTGAATTACCAGGAATGATTATGGGTGTTGGTTCTGTAACTGATGGTGCTGCGGCCTCATTATATATGGCTTTAGGTGCTAACTTTATCGTAACTCCAGTATTGAGAGAAGATATCGCTATCGCTTGTAACCGTAAAAAAGTACTTTGGTCTCCTGGATGTGGTTCATTAACTGAAATCGCAAGAGCTGAAGAATTAGGATGTGAAATCGTAAAATTATTCCCTGGAGATTTATACGGACCAAAATTCATTAAAGGAATTAAAGGCCCACAACCTTGGACAAGTATTATGCCAACAGGTGGTGTTTCTCCAACTGAAGAAAATTTAAAAGGATGGTTTGATGCCGGTGCAACTTGCGTTGGAATGGGATCACAATTGATTTCTAAAGATATCATTGCTAATAAAGATTACGCTAAATTGGAGCAAGATGTAAAGGATGCTCTTGCTATCGTAAAAGCAGTGAGAAAATAATAAATCGTTTTTCAAGGCTATATTTAGGCCTTCAAACAATAAAAAAGGTAGTGACTGATGTCACTACCTTTTTGTTTTCTGTACGGTTATTTGGTCCTTTCTCAAAAGACTTCATTTATTCTAATGTTGGGGAATAAGCGGTAGGGTAATCACCCGCTTTCATAAGGTTCCCTGATGCTACAAAATTCGAACCATAGGTTTCATCAATGGCTGATAAAAATGTATTGGCCATCAAGGCATAACCTCTAGCCGTAAGGTGAATACCATCTAAACTTACTAAGCCGCCAAAGACTAAATCGGTGTTTAAAAAGTAGTCGTCAAATTTGATACCAGTAGTAGAGGCTTCTTCAAAAATACTTTTTAGGTCAGCTAGTGCTAAGTTATTTGAATTGGCTAGAGACTCGATACTCGTATTATACGCCATGGCTGCATCATGAATATTATTTTGTTCTTCTGGTGTTAAAACCAAGTGATCTCCCATAGGTGTAGATACGCCTACACCGTTTGGAATTTCAGATGAAGCTGTTAATAAAACTAGATCTTCAGCTGTGGCTTGTCTTATATTTATTAATGCCGGATTTAAAACTGTCAAATCTCTTAAGTTTTTATCTACGATGACTAAAGCATTATCTGGGGCTTCAGAAAATGTTATGGTACGTTGGGCAATTTCTTCATCAGCCATTTCTTGAGTCAGTGGTGTGTTGGCTACAAGATAGGCGTAAGCCTGCACAATACCAGCGTTATAGGCGCCGTAAGCATTCATACTGTTGAGATAAGCTGCAGTTTGAGCATCTAGTGGCACAGGATTGTGTGTTACTGTGGTAAAATGTGAAACGCCTAAGATATCAGGAACATTAGCAATCACACCTTGTGCGCCATTAGCTGTGAGTTTGTCAATTAGAATTTCTAAAGAGCTATTGAATGTTGCAATGTCTGTAATGGGGTCTGTACCATCACCACCTGAGAGGGCGTAACCTAAAACATCAGCAGCACCAATGTCTGATAGGGTGAAAAAAGTAGGGTTCTGAGCAATAGCATCATCAATTACCGTTGCTGTTGGCGCCGAAGCTATTCTAGCATAATAAGGATTAGCTCCAGCGTAACCTGCTGCAATTAAATGAAAACTTTTTGCTCCTGGAATTCCAAAGTTATTGAAGTCACTGCCTATATTAATACCAGCTTCTGTGGTAATAGGAGGTACAGGAACACCTAAGCCTGCTAGGAAATCATTTAAAGGTTCTGGGCCAGGTATTTCACTATTAAAAGTTAAACGGTAACCGCGAACAGGTGTGCCTCCAACAAGAATACCACCGGTATTATCGTCAACTAAAGGTTGTGTAAAGTCACCACCTCCAAGTTTTTCAAACTGAGAAGCGAGCATGCTTGGAAATGAATTTTCTTGTCCTGCAATAAATAATCCGAAATCGGAATAGCCGGCCGTTAATGAGGCACCTAGCGACACATAATTTTCAAAATTTGCAGTACCAGAAGTTAATTCAGGTAGTGTTTCTTCATCAACATGTGGAACTACATCATCAGGAGAATTACAAGATGAGAGTCCAAGTATGGCTAGGAAAAGCCCTATATATTTAGTTTTAATCATGATGGTTGGTTTATAAGTTGTTAATTGTCCAAGAGATATAGTACATAGATCCAATATGTCCTGTTCCGTATGCCGTATAGTATTCATCACCCAAAAGGTTGGTAGCGCCTAATTTGAAAGTCGATTTAATACTTGGAATAGTATAATTAACTTGCGCATCTACCACGTGGTATTCAGGGATTAATCCGTCACCAAAAGTAGATTCCCAGTAGTAGTCATCGCTAAATCTATAGGCAATATTAAATCCGAAGTTTTTAAATAAGTTGGTGTTTCCAAAAGTCGCTTTGAATTTATGCTCAGGAGTGTTGAAGTTGGTCGCAAAGTCAGGATATTTCTCTTGGTCAAAATCGAGCTTAGCAAAAGTATAACTCCCTCCTAAATCAAAATTCCCGAAGATTTTAGTTGAAACTCCAATAGAAGCGCCATAGGAATTTACGGCAGCTTCAGAGTTAGTATAAGCGTTGTAGGTGACATCATCTCCTCTGTCAATTGCATCAATTGATAAAGAATTATCACCAACCTGTCCGTATAAAGGTGCAATGACATATTCTTGAGAAATGAAATTATCGTAGCTGTTATAGTAAGCACTAAAGTCTATAGTGAAACTTTCAAGTTTTCCTCTATAACCAATTTCTACAGAAGTCACCTGTTCTGGTTGAATTAAGTCTGGGTTAGCAACCTCTAGGTCATTGGTGTCTCCAGTAGTTCTATAGGTTAAAACCGAATCTTCCGAATATGAATTGTTATATGCAGCCCCACCCGTTTGTGTAATACTACTTGGTTGACCGGCGTTTTGCCCACTTCCGCTTACTCCGTAATTACCAGAATAACGGTCTAAGTTGTCTGGTGAAGACCCTACTAAAATGGCGCGGCTGGCATCTAATCCTATAAATAAATCTTGGGTTGTTGGGTTTCTAAATCCGGTTTGAACCGAAGCTCTAAAATTATGGTTTCTGTTTAATGTTAATCCTGCTGTTAAACGAGGCGATAAGAAACCATCAAAAAACTGCGATTTATCATAACGAACAGACCCTGTTAGTTTTAATTCTAAGCTTTCACTTAATTCTAAATCTTTTTGAATTTGTGTGTACATCCCATATTCATGGTATTCAATAGGACCATCATAATCGGTGTAAATGGTTCCGAAGGAATTTAAATTGTATTGTCTGAATGAACCTCCAACTTGAATTTCAGCAAATTTGATGAGTTCACTAAAATTATAATTACCATCAGCATGGTAGTATTTTGAAGCATCAGCAAACTTAGATCCAGTCGTTAAGTCGGGGTCGTTTATGCTTTTATTGAAAGCGGCAATGTATTCTGGACTTCCAGGTTCATATCTCCCAGTTTCTGCCTGAGCTCGGGCTGCAGAATGCGCTTGACTATCGTTTGCGCCTGCCAAAGTTGATTGAATATAAGTGCCAGTATATTCAGCAAACCAGTTTAAATCAGGTTTCCAAGCTCTATTGATGTTGATTCCCGTAAATACCATATCATAAGAATCACCAGCTTTATCTGCAACGACATAGGTTCTTAGGAAAAAGTTTCTATTCCGAATTTCTATTTTATGCTGTTCTTGAAAAAAATTATCGATATTATAACGGTTTAAACCTTGGTAAATCGTAGTTCCTGTTCCTACTTTTCCAACATAGGAAATTTCTAGATCATCTTCTAGCGGACGGTAATATAGACCCCAGTCAGCTTTAACACTCTTCGCGTCATAGTTTGTTAAATATTTTTCGTTGTAACCTGTTCTGCTTACATCAACTGAAGGTGCTAAAGTACTTGCGCCTGCAGGTAAATAAGGTTGCCCAGTTGCTGGATTAATAGCCGATTCTAAAAGAATGGCTACTTGCTTTAAATTTTGAGAAACTTCATCACCATAGACGTTTATACCGTTGTAGTTTAGATCCGTTTCTCTTGTTCCGCCTTGCATATTTCTATCCACTTCACTCGTTGCAGCCCAATCTGTACCTTCTAAATAGCCGAAATTGACTTTAGCGGCAAATTTATTAGAAAACTTGTGAGCCGCACGAATACTTACATCGGTATAAGGGTTGGTTCCTGCAGCTTCTTGAGAAGTCATACCTCTTTTTATTGAAGCACTGAGGCCACCGTGATCAAAAGGGTTCTTACTTCGCATAAATAATATACCGTTGAAAGCATTAGCCCCATATAACGCTGAAGAGGCGCCAGGCAATAGCTCAACACTTAATACGTCGGTTTCTGTCATACCTACTAAATTTCCAATAGGAAAGTTTAATGCCGGTGTTGAGTTGTCCATGCCATCAACAAGTTGCATGAATCTGTTATTTGCAAAGGTTGCAAAACCTCTAGTATTAACTGATTTAAATGTTAATGAATTCGTATTGACATCAACACCTTTTAGGTTTTCTAAGCCATCATAAAAGTCAGCAGAAGCTGTGTTTTTAATTTCTTTTAATCCAAGGCGTTCAATCGTAACCGGTGATTCGAATATACGTTCTGGTGTTCGTGATGCTGAAATTACAACTTCATCTAAGGCGGTACCTTCGATTAAAATAAAATGGATGACTTCATTTGCAGACGTAATATCCTTTACAGCGGTTTCAAAACCAACACTACTAGCTTGTAGAGAAAATGGTGGATCTTGGTTATAGGTTAGCGTAAAGTTTCCATCAAAATCTGTTACGGTTCCTACTGAAGTACCTATAACGATGATATTAGCTCCAGGAATCGGTAAACTTGTATCGTCTACTACGGTTCCTGTAATTGTAGTTTGTGCCTGAATTAGGTAGCTGACAAACAAGAAAATGAGAGTGAGATTTTTTTTCATTGGTTAAGTTTAGTTAAAAGGAAAACAATATAAGACAAAAGAATGAAATATTGCATATTGTTAAAAATATAAAAAATTATGCACGCATAGAGTATTTTAGCAAAAAAACACTCAGTTTACTGATGAATAGTCAAAATCAGACATAAAAAAAGTCATGATTTTTGTGAATCATGACTTTTAAAAATAGATTTTATGAGTTTATTCTACCGTTACCGATTTTGCTAGGTTTCTAGGTTGATCGACATTTTTATTCAACATTACAGCAATGTGATAAGATAATAATTGTAACGGAATAGTTGTAAGTAGCGGAGAAAGAGACTCTAAAGTCTCAGGCACTTCAATAACATGGTCGGCAAGTGTTCTTACCTGTGTGTCACCTTCGGTAACAATACCAATAATTTTACCCTTTCTCGATTTTATTTCTTGAATGTTACTAACAACCTTTTCATAATGCCCTTTTTTAGTAGCAATCACTACGATTGGCATATTTTCATCAATTAAAGCAATCGGACCGTGTTTCATTTCGGCAGCAGGGTAGCCTTCAGCATGGATATAAGAAATCTCTTTTAGCTTTAGAGCACCTTCAAGGGCTACTGGGAAATTATAACCACGACCTAGATATAAAAAGTGGTCTACATCTTTATAAATGTTTGATATCGTTTGGATATTTTCATCCGATAATAGCGCTTTTTCTACCTTGCTAGGAATCATTTCCAATTCTAAAAGGTGTGTTCTAAAATCTGAACTACTTATGGTTCCTTTTGCTCTAGCGAGTCTTAGGGCTATTAACGTTAATACGGTGATTTGAGTTGTGAATGCTTTTGTTGAAGCAACTCCAATTTCTGGTCCAGCGTGGGTGTAAGCTCCGGCATCAGATTCTCTAGCTATAGATGAGCCTACAACATTACAAACTCCAAAAACGAAAGCGCCTTTAGACTTAGCTAATTTAATGGCAGCTAAAGTATCTGCTGTTTCCCCAGATTGGGAAATGGCGATAAGGACATCATTTTCATTAATTACTGGATTACGGTATCTGAATTCTGAAGCGTATTCTACTTCAACAGGGATACGAGCTAAATCTTCGAAGATATATTCGGCAACTAAGCCAGCATGCCAAGAGGTTCCGCAAGCTACGATGATAATACGATTGGCATTAAGGAATGTTTTCATGTTGTCTTCAACACCAGCCATTTTTATAATAGCTTCATTTCTCAATAAGCGCCCTCTATAAGTATCGGTAATGGCTTTAGGTTGTTCATGGATTTCCTTCAGCATAAAGTGATCGTAACCGCCTTTTTCTATTTGTTCTAAGTTAATTTGAAGTTCTTGAACATAAGTGTCAACTACAGAATCATCTTTGATTTTACGAATCTTGATGTCTTTATGAAATCTAATAATGGCCATTTCTTCATCCTCAAGATATACTGCATTCTTAGTGTATTCTATAAATGGAGAAGCGTCACTAGCTATAAAGAATTCATCTTCATTGTCACCAATTCCTATGGCTAATGGGCTTCCTAAACGAGCAACAACAATTTCTTCAGGCTTATTTTTGTCGAAAACGGCAATAGCATAAGCACCGATTACTTGATTTAATGCGACTTGTACTGCTTTACCTAGCTTTAAGTTTTCTTGTTTTTTAACTTCTTCTATAAGGTTTATTAAAACTTCAGTGTCCGTATCTGATTTAAAGGTATAGCCTCTAGTGATTAACTCTTGTTTTATAGATTCATAATTTTCAATAATACCATTATGAATAATTACTAAATCACCAGAATTAGAAACATGTGGATGGGAGTTGACATCATTTGGGATACCATGAGTTGCCCATCTGGTATGGCCGATACCAACATTTCCTGATAAAGTAATGTTTTTTTCAGCGATGGCTTCTAAATCAACTACTTTTCCTTTGGTTTTTGATACTTTAAGATTTTCGCCATCAAAAAGAGCTATTCCAGCACTATCATAGCCTCTGTATTCTAGGCGTTTTAAACCTTCTATTACAATGGGGTAAGCCTCTCTAGGACCTATATACCCAACAATTCCACACATATATATCTATTTGATATCGAAGTTTAATAATACTCACAAATATGTGAAATAATAATTAATCGATATTATTTATTATACAAAACCTTCATTTTATACGATGAAATCCACCTGAAAGGTTCTTCACTGAAATTAATTTTTAGCTTCAGATGAAAATATCTTTAATTGCAGTCTTTTTTCATCATCCATAACACTTTGGCTACTTCCGTATAAAATGGTTCCCCTTGGAGCTAAAATAGAGGCTCTAGGTACTGCTAAAACTTCATCACCACTATCTAAAATTTCTGCATTATCAATGTAGTTTACATTGTTAGAAAGTACAAGTCCTATTTTTCTAGGGGTCTCTGCTGCTATAGAATCAGTATATAAGATATTATTTAAATGTTGAGTAAGACGAATTTTGAAAACACCGTCATCATTTCTTTGCCCAAGGTTAATGACTTTTGAATTTAACGGGTCAGTGGTGTTTGTTGTTGGATCTATGGTGTAATCTAAAGTAGGCGCATTGTTTTCTATACTATAGGCATAGATACGATCATACTTGTGGTAATCTTCGTCACCACCATTAGGTAGATTATCTGCCTCAGTGAGTACTAATTGGGCTTCATTGATAAGCTTTTTAAGCTCATACCTGTTGGTTAAGGGATCTTTGATATAATTACCATTATCATCTAGTTGTCTATAACGTTGTTTAAAACAATCAATGGCATCAAGATCTAAAACACCATCACCGTCACAATCTACTTTCCCGCTAAATAATTCAACCACAGCCATAGAGCCTTCGGTACCTTTCAAATAGAGGTTGTCATCACCTAAAGTTTTGTCTCCGTTTTGAAGTGTAATATTGTAATTATTTACAAAGGTGTTTAGAATATTACCTGAGAAGTTCATGATATAGTTATATTGTAGACGACTTCCATCTGCCCCAGAGGTGTAGTATATAGTTATATTAGCATTAGATGCAGCGATATTCAAAAGGATCATGCTACCTTCTGAAGTAATGGATTCTGCTTTAAAATATAAGCCTCTAAAATAATTTTTAAAGTTATTAGCACTAGCTAATACTGGGTCACCTTCCATGTCGATAATGGTAGTCTTCCAATAATCTTCATCTAACTTAACGCGAAAAGCAGGGCTAGAATTTGTTGAAACTTCATTGTCGCCTTCACCAACAGTAGTGATAACGACGTCTTTACTTGGAATAAAGCTAGCTTCACTATAAATAGGGGAATTGAGATTATCAATATGATCGTCAAATTTAATAACCGATGTCCCGTTTAGTGCAGCATTAACCGTATTACTTCCGTTAGAATAATAATTCTGTTTGTTGTTTTCTGCTTGAGATGGGTCAAAATCTCTTAAGAAATAATTATTTCTGTAAATTGTAAGTTTGATAGGCTTTGTGTCATCGCCAAATAAAGAGTCTAATTCGTATTCTGGATTGTTGTCTTCATCATAATCAACTACTGTGCTAAAATAAGGGATGTTTAAAACCACACTGTCAACTACAGGGTTTTCACCAAATTCAGGTGAATTCTCAACAGGTACTAGTTGAGAAACAATACTTGCTGTGGTTAAACCATAAGCAGGATCGTTAAATACACCTAACAGATTACTTGCCGTTGCAGCCGAAGAAGTAGTTCCCAAATTGTTTATTTGTAGGGAGTCTAATTTCTTGTTATAGGCGGTTACAGACCACAGCGAATCTTTGGTGTTGAAATCTGAATTTTCGTCGCCAAGTACGTCACTTTCTATAACGCTATAGTCTTTATCGCAGGCAATAAAAGCACAAACTAAAAGAAGAAAAATAACAGGAAACTTTAGAGATTTGATAGTCTTTTTCATAAAATTTAAGTGACTTTGATGTTTAGCTTAAAACGGTCTCGTTGAAAAATGTTGTATAAGCTTCACCAAATTCATCCTTTGTTTTATATTCTAAAATAGGTTTGTCTGATGCTTTTAAGTAAGCGTCAAGGTCTTCAGGTATTGTTTCAGAACCAATAATTAGGGCGTCAGAATAATCTATAGCCACTTTCATTAAGTTTGTATAAGTTGGTTCTTCAAGCGGTTTTATGGCTTCGTCATCAATATTATCAAACTTAATTTTATTGATCATTTCTTCGTTTAGACTACCGCTAAAACTTTGGTTGTAAACTGAAGTCACGATTTTGCTTTCATTAAATAAAGGCTCATCTTTATAATACTCTTTAAAGTATAGTGGTAATAAAGAGGCTAACCAACCATGCACATGAATAATATCTGGTGCCCAGTTTAATTTCTTTACAGTTTCAATAACACCTTTTGCGAAGAAAATAGCACGTTCATCGTTATCTGGGAAAAGTTTTCCAGCTTCATCCGTTAAAGTTGCTTTTCTTTTGAAATATTCATCATTATCAATGAAGTAAACTTGAATACGTTCTTTAGGAATAGAGGCGACCTTAATAATTAAAGGCATATCTAAATCATTTATGACTAAATTGATTCCAGATAATCTTATAACTTCGTGTAATTGATGTCTTCTTTCGTTTATATTGCCATATCTTGGCATGAATATTCTAATTTGGCCACCTTGTTGATTTACCATTCTTGGCGCTTCAAACGACATTGAAGAAATTTCGGTTTCTGGTAAATAGGGCACTACTTCAGATGATACATACAATATCCTCTTATCTTTCATATGATGGTTTTTGTTGACTTTATAAATCCTTTACATGGCATAATAACGGCCCCTTTCAAAGCTTATCTTGAAACGGTGTAAAGTTGTCTTTATTAGTAAATGAAAATAAAAAACACGCAAAAATACAAAATTTTATGCAAATTGCTTGTAAAATCTTAAGTTTGCACCCGTTAATTTTATATTAAATCGTGGAAGTTTACTCAGAAAAACAACAAATTACGGTCGCTCTAGAGGCGGTGAAAGCAAAGAATCTATCAGTTGGTTTCGTACCTACTATGGGCGCATTGCACCAAGGTCATTTAGAATTGGTTAGAAAGGCTTTGTTAGAAAATGACCAAGTTGTGGTAAGCATTTTTGTAAACCCAACACAGTTTGATAACAAGGAAGATTTAGAGAAGTATCCGAGAACATTAGAAACAGATGTTAATCTCCTTAAGGAAGTTCACCCAAATCGTATCATGGTTTATGCTCCTTCTGTGACAGATGTTTATGAGGATGAGTTAAAATCACAACATTTCGATTTCGATGGTTTAGAACATGAAATGGAAGGGAAGTTTAGATCCGGTCATTTTGACGGTGTAGGAACCATCGTAAAACGTTTGTTTGAAATTGTAAAACCAGACAACGCTTATTTTGGAGAAAAGGATTTTCAGCAGTTAGCCATTATTAAAAAAATGGTTGAAAAACATGACATACCTGTCAATATTGTACCTTGTATTATTTATCGGGAAATGAATGGTTTAGCTATGAGTTCACGTAATGCAAGGCTTAAGCCTGAATATAAAGAAGCCGCACCATTTATTTACAAAACATTAACAGCTGCCAAAGCTAAATTTGGCACAGAAAGTGCAGTTGAAGTTATGGAATGGGTTGAAAAACAGTTTTATACGCATGATTTATTGAAGTTGGAATATTTCATTATTGCCGATGAAGACACCTTGAAAACCGTAACAAAAAAAATAGAATTTAAAAAATATAGAGCGTTTATTGCGGTTTATGCCGATGATATCAGACTTATTGATAATATAGCGCTAAATTAATTACCTTTGCCAGATGCAAATTCACGTAGTAAAATCTAAAATTCATAGAGTTAAATGCACAGGTGCAGAACTCAATTATATAGGCAGTATTACCATTGATGAAGATCTGATGGAAGCCGCCAATATCATACAAGGCGAGAAAGTTCAGATTGTTAATAATGATAACGGTGAACGCCTTGAGACCTATTGTATTCCAGGGCCTCGTAATTCTGGAGAAATCACTTTAAACGGTGCTGCCGCTAGAAAAGTGGCTGTTGGAGATACCTTGATACTAATTACATATGCTATCTTAGATATTGAAGAAGCTAAGGGGTTTAAACCAGCTTTGGTTTTTCCTGACGAAGCAACCAATTTGTTGAAATAAACGCTTGAGCCAGAAAACAAAAAATCTTTTTAAGATCATACTCCCGCTATTGTTGGGAGTTTTTTTAATCTGGTACTCCCTGTCTAAAGTTTCTGTTGATAAATTATTGGTTTATGCTAGAAACGCCGATTATACATGGATTGTTTTCGGGATGTTTTTAGGACTTTTAAGCCACATGTCCAGAGCCTATCGTTGGCGGTTTATGTTAACGCCAATGGGCTATCATATCAAGTATGGGAATAGTTTTATGGCGGTATTTGCTGCTTACTTGATAAATTATACGATACCACGAGCAGGTGAAGTTGCACGAGCTTCATTATTAGCTAATTATGAAGATGTGCCTTTTGAAAAGGGCTTTGGAACAATAGTCGCCGAACGTATAGCAGATATGGTCGTGATGTTAGGGATTATGACAATTACGCTTTTTTTGCAATTTGATTTTATCTACGGGTTTTTAATTGAAAAATTGAATGTCACCAATATCATATTACTCATAGTTGTTGGGGTTGTTTTATTTATAGTAGCTGCTTTTTTTATTAGTAGAAGTCATTCAAAAATAGCATTGAAAATCAAGAGTTTTGTAGGCGGATTAATAGAAGGTGTACTTAGTATTTTTAAAATGAAAAATAAGTGGGCTTATATTTTTCATACCCTTTTTATTTGGGGCATGTATGTGCTCATGTTTTATGTAACCACTTTTGCTATTAAAGAATTAGGTGTGGTTTCTCCTGGCGCTATTTTAGTCGGTTTTATTTCTGCAAGTTTTAGTATTGCTGCTACCAACGGTGGTATCGGGTCTTACCCTTTAGCTGTTTTTGCTGCGTTTTCATTGTTTGGTATTCCTGAAGAACCAAGTATTGCTTATGGTTGGATTATGTGGGCTTCTCAAACCCTTGTTATTATTGTCTGCGGTGGTTTGTCCTTATTATATCTTCCTATTTACAATCGTATAAGCAAAAAGTAAGTTCCTTTTTGAGTAAGCCGTACTTCGTAAAACTTTGCTTTTAAACTCTAGGTTAATTTATTACCTTGGCCAATCGAACCAAAAACCAAATATTTAAGATGAAACACCTACTTTTTATTTTATTGTTTACCATATCAAGCACTTATATAGGGGCGCAAGTTAAATATCAAAACTTTCATTCTGCGAAATTAGGGGAGGATCGCCAATTGAAAATTCAATTACCACGGAATTATGATAAGGAAAACAAAAGCTATCCGTTAATTCTTGTTCTAGATGCAGATTATATGTTTGAGGCTGTTGCCGGAAATGTAGATTATTTCTCTTATTGGGAAGATATGCCACCTGCAGTTGTTGTTGGTGTGAATCAGTTAAATAAACGTTATGATGATTGTATGTACTCTGAGCAAAACTCATTGCCAATAGATACTGGTGCTGCTTTTTTTGAGTTTCTTGGTTTAGAGCTTATTCCACATATAGAAAAAAAATATGGCACAGGTCGTTTTAAAGCAGTTATAGGGCACAGTGAATCGGCTAATTTTATTAATTACTATTTATTAAAGCCCCAACCTTTATTTCAATCTTATGTAGCTATTAGTCCAGATTTAGCACCTAACATGTTAGAGTATCTTCCTGAGGCCATAGGTAAAGTGCAGTCTAAAACATTCTATTACTTGGCTAATACCGATAATGATACAGAGTCTATAAAAGGAATGACTGATGCATTGGATACTGATATTTCAGCCGTTGAAAATGATATGCTCGTTTATAATTTTAATAATTTTAAAGATCCTTCGCATTATTCAGTGCCTACTAGTGCGATTCCTGTGGCTTTAGAAAAAATGTTTAAAATATATCAGCCTATTTCTAAAAAGGAATATCAAGAAGTTATTTTAGAATTAGAAACTTCTCCTGTGTTGTATCTTCAAGAGAAGTACCAAGAAATTAGTGAGGTCTTAGGTGTTGAAAAGCCTATTTTGATTAATGATTTTAAAGCGATTGCTGCCGCTATTGAGAAAAAGGAAGCTTACGAATATTATGAAGAATTAGGTAAAATGGCTAGAAAATTTTATCCTGAAACTTTACTAGGAGGTTATTATATTGGAAGGTTTTATGAAGAAACTGGTGAAACTAAACGCGCTATGCGAACGTACCAGTCGGCTTACACTTTAGATGAAATTGCCGGTATTACAAAAGACGAAGTTATAGATAGAGCCGATTTAATAAAAGCCGATTTCGGTTATAATTAATGTCTACACTTTTTTAAAAAATAACTCAATTCATGGCGAAGGTAAAAACGACTTTTTTTTGTCAGAACTGCGGCACGCAGTTCGCGAAATGGCAGGGGCAATGTACAGCATGTAAAGATTGGAATACAATTGTAGAGGAGCTAGTACAGAAGCCAGAAAAAAGTGATTGGAAAACACCTACGTCTCCAAAGAAACGATCTGCAGTTCCCTTATTAATTAATCAAATAGACACTTCTAAAGAACCTCGATTAAATACTTTTGATGGTGAGTTAAATCGGGTTCTGGGAGGCGGTATCGTACCTGGGTCTTTAACCTTGTTAGGCGGAGAGCCTGGAATTGGTAAAAGTACTTTGTTACTTCAGGTGTCGTTAGGGTTGCCTTATAAAACGCTTTATGTTTCAGGTGAAGAGAGTCAGAAGCAGATTAAGATGCGCGCCGAAAGAGTTAATCCGAATAACAGTAATTGCTATATTCTAACCGAAACCAAGACTCAAAATATATTCAAGCAAATAGAAACTTTAGAGCCAGATATTGTCATTATTGATTCCATACAGACCTTGCATAGTGACTATATTGAATCTTCTTCAGGAAGTATCTCTCAAATCAAGGAGTGTACCACTGAGCTTATCAAATTTGCCAAAGAAACGGCAACACCTGTTTTACTGATTGGTCATATTACCAAAGACGGACATATTGCAGGGCCTAAAATTTTAGAGCATATGGTTGATACGGTTTTGCAGTTTGAAGGAGACCGTAACCATGTATTCCGAATTTTACGCGCACACAAAAACCGTTTTGGTTCTACTAATGAATTAGGGATTTATGAAATGCAAGGTTCAGGACTTCGTGAAGTTTCTAATCCTTCAGAAATTTTAATATCTAAAAAGGATGAGGAATTGTCTGGGAACGCCATTGCAGCTACTTTAGAGGGTATGCGTCCTTTGATGATAGAAGTTCAAGCTTTAGTGAGTACCGCAGTTTATGGTACGCCTCAGCGCTCTGCCACTGGTTTTAATGCCAAACGTTTAAATATGTTGTTGGCGGTTTTAGAAAAGCGTGCTGGTTTTCGCTTGGGTGCAAAAGATGTTTTTCTAAATATAACAGGAGGGATTACTGTTGATGATCCGGCGATTGATTTGGCGGTAGTGGCTTCTATTTTATCTTCAAATGAAGATGTTTCTATTCCAAAAGATTATTGTTTTGCTGCCGAAGTTGGTCTTTCAGGAGAAATTCGTCCGGTACAACGTGTGGAACAACGTATTTTGGAAGCTGAAAAACTAGGGTTTGCTACTATTTTTGTGTCTAAATACAATAAGATTTCATTACAAAATACAGCGATTAAAATACAGCTTATTTCCAAAATGGAAGATCTGGTAGATTTTTTGGTGTAAAAAACCAGAAGTGAAAAGTCTATTTCTCTTTGTTGTATTTTTTATGCTCGATTTGCTTTTTTTCTAAAATGGCATAAAACTTTCGAGGTGAAATTTTAAGGTCTTTTGTGATATCACTTACCTTTTTCTTTCCCTTTTTGTAGAGTTTTAAATTTTTAGTGACTTCTTTATTGAAGAAATGAATTTCTAGTTTCTCAATAATTTGCAATGCTGTTAAATTAGAGTCATTGGCATAGGTTTCAATTTCAGATTTAATGTTTGATAAATGGCTCATAAGTCTCTTTTTTAGTATTTTAAATCAATATTTTTGTGGGTGCGTTTATTTCATGCCTTTTTTCTTCACGCCAAAGCGGTATTGTAGCCCGGTCATGATAAATCTTTGGGCATCAGATAAACTATATTCCCCTCGAAACATCCAGTGTTTGTTAATTTGTAAATTAAAACCCATTTGAAACGTTACCGTTTGTATGAGCTCTTTTTTAATGCGATAATCTACTTCAGTAGTAAACAACCCGCTTTCATTTACCTTATCTTTAATAGTGTGTAGTGCTTGATTTTGTGCTTGCAATTTTATTTTCTCTGCAGTACCTGTTTCTGGTGCTTTGATGATGGCTTCATTACTGGCTACTTTGTCGTCAACTCTCTGATTAAAGGTGTCATTTAAATCGGGGAATACTTCATCCAAACCAATGTTGCCTTCACTTCCCTTAGCACCTATAAAGTTTCGGTACATGACACCTGCGTATGGTGCCAAAAAGAAGTCTTTGCGCTTTTTGGATAGGCCAAAACGATAGCCGCCACGAGCAGATAAGGTAGCGTAACCTACCTGGTCTTTTAATAAATCGGTGTCTGTACGTGAATAGTTGAAATCTGTACTTAAAAAGTAACCATTCCAACCAAATATTAAGGTGGTACCCAAGCCATATGTATTTGCATTAAATTCTACATTGGAAGAAAATTGAGGTAACTGTAAAATGACTTCTCCGGTAGCGTCTTTCCATGTAGGTTGAAGGGTTACTTGCGTGCCTCCCCTTACCGCTGAAAATAATCCGTAAACATTCATAAAGGGTAAAATCCAGGCATCTGCCCTTAAATTTATACCATTTGATGTGGCGCTAACCTGAGTGAAATTTAAGGTTTCTACATTTAGTACATCCGAGAAATCTTTGCCTCCAATTCTAAGATCAAATTCTGTGATTTCTAGATCCATATACACATTTACATAATTGGCATTTATACCAAAAGGCAATTGAAGCTGATCAGCAAACCCCTTGTCGGCTGCTTTTTGTCCCCAAATGGGTAAGACATAAGGGTAAGTAATGGAGTCTTTTAATTTTTCCTGAGCTTTTAAGTTAAAAGAGACCACTAGCAAAGCAGCTAAACATAAGGTGATTTGTTTCATGTATTAGTAATTAATTTTTGTGTTTAATTTTATTTTCTAAAGTTTTTGCTGCTTTTTCGCAAGACGTTACATGTTCTGTAGCCCTTAAAGTTGATTGCCGTAAACTAATTGTTGTTCTCATGCTTCTAGTTTTTCAATTCAATATTAACTTCTATAATATGTCCTTGAAACTTAGCTGGAGCGACATAATTTTTGGTTACAGGCGAACCTGAGTCTTCTCCTATACCAAAGGTGTCGATTCCGTATCGACCTGCTACTGTCTCTTCAACACGCAATTCACATGTTTTTTCATTATTGATGTATAAGGTAAATAAACCGCCTTTTCCAGCTCCTCCACCGTCATATTTAAAATCAAGCTTTACCGAAACTAATCCATCAGGAAGTTTTTTAGTTGACTTTAAAGTAGAAACCTCTTCAAAATAATTGTAAAGAAAAGTGGGGTACCCATCTTTAACGTATAATACATAGCCACCACTTAGTCCACCTAGAGCACTTATTACTCCTTCTTTGTGTTGTGCATCGGTTTCTAACATGGCTTCCATTGACCATGATTTGTTTTTGGTGTTTGGAGCAGCTGTTTCGGGCAATCTTGTTGCTCCTTCATAAAAAGTGAAACTAGTTCGGTCACCTAGTGGTGATGGCTTTGGAACTGTAAGACGCGCAGCACCACGATCATCTAATGGATACACCTCATTCTTTTCGGCTTCTTCATCAAACAATTTTTTTAGTTCTTCCAATTTTTCAGGGTATTGGTCTGCAATATTTACAGCTTCTGAAAAGTCTTCTTCAATATTGTACAATTCCCACACTTCGTTTTCATAACCTGGTGCTACATCTTGTCGCCATGGTAATGTATGTTGGTGGGCAGCTACCCAGCCTTCATGATAGATGGCGCGGTTACTCAACACTTCAAAATATTGAGTAGTTCTGATTTCTGGTGCATTTGCATCAGTAAATGTGCTCATGAAAGATTTTCCTGCAATCGGCTTTTGCTTTACGCCATCCACATATTCAGGGAATTCCATTCCCGAAGCCTCTAAAATTGTAGGTACCACATCAATTATATGTAAAAACTGTGAGCGCATACCTCCTTTATCTTTTATCACTTTTGGCCAAGTAACTACCATCGGGTTGCGGCTTCCACCAAAGTGAGAAGCTACCTGTTTTACCCAAGGGAAAGGAGTGTTTCCAGCAAACGCCCATCCAATAGGGAAGTGAGGCTCTGTAGTGGGACCACCAATTTCATCTTTTTTCTTTAAGTTTTCAGCAATTGTGCTTGGTATTCCATTTAAAGCCTTAATCTCATTGATGGTTCCATCCAAACCACCTTCTGAGCTTGCACCATTATCACCAACAATATACATAACAATCGTATTTTCGGCATCTGGCAATGCACTTATTGCAGTTAGTAATCGGCCAATTTCATAATCAGTAAAGGCAAAGAATCCTGCGAAATTCTCGTACAATAGGGTGTAAAACTCTTTTTGCTCATCGTTAAGTGTTTCCCATTCAGGCACATTTTCGTTACGTGCTGAAAGTTTTGCGTCTGCAGGTATTATGCCCATTTCTTTTTGACGAGCATAGGTGATTTCACGCTCCTTGTCCCAACCATGGTCAAATTTACCTTTAAATTTGTCTCTCCATTCTTTGGTAACATGGTGCGGGGCATGCATGGCACCAGGTGCGAAATACATAAATACCGGTTTTTCTGGCGACATGGATTTTTGCAATTGCATCCAGCTAATTGCTCTGTCTGTCATATCCGTCATAAAGTGATAACCTTCTTCTGGTGTTTTATCTGCTTCGACAGGAACCGTGTTTTCAAATATTACAGGATAATATTGATTCGTTTCTCCTGCTTGAAACCCATAAAAATAATCGAACCCCATAGCCGTAGGCCAACGGTCAAACGGACCTGCAGCACTGGTTTCCCAATCGGGTGTGTTGTGATTTTTACCAAAAAAGGCTGTGTTAACACCGTTGCCCTTCATTACTCTTCCTACCGTTGCTGTGCTTCTCGGAATCATGGTGTTGTAACTCGGAAATCCTGTTGCCCACTCAGGTAAAAAGCCGTTGGCGGCTTGGTGGTGGTTTCTACCTGTAAGAAGAGCAGCACGTGTGGGGCTACAAACAGCCGTTGTATGGAAACGGTTGTAGCTTAACCCTTCGCTGGCTAAAGAATCTAAATTTGGCGTAGGTATGGAGCCTCCAAAAGTACTAGTCATTCCAAAGCCAACATCATCCAGCAAAATTACAATAACGTTTGGGGCATCCTCTGGCGGACTTGGCATTTTAGGCCAAGCAGATTCAGATTCTGCATACGTTTTACCTATTTTTCCAGTAAATGCTGGGTCATCATACGGGAGCTTACTACCTTCTTTTTCATGATTTGTAATTTTAGTTTGCTCTTGTCCGATTTGCTTACAAGCACCAAGAATTAGCACTGTTGCTAAGATGGGTAACACTTTTTTGTAAATCATATTATTAAAGTTTTTAATTATTTTTTCAGATACTTAATCTCAGTTTTCCCAATTTTACCATTAAAAGCAAATGGTGCTTGATCAAAATATTCTAAAGCAACTGGTGAGTCTAAATCCATACCAATATCGAAAGTGGCATTAGATGTAAAGTGCAAAGACATCGCTCTTGGTACACGTTTTTTTCCAACTTCTTTTCCGTTAACTCGAAGCGTCACATCCATAGCACCTCCAATTTTATCAACCAATTGTGATACCACTTCAACAGTAATATCGCCTTCAGGTAATTTTGAATTCGACCTGATTTTAGTACGTTCTATTTCGAACAAATTGAACTCGTAATTTAAATACCCATCTTGAACAAAACAAGTGACACCACCACCGAAACCAGCCAAGGCGTATAATACGCCATTCGCGTCTTTTGGAACTTGTACTTCCATTTTAACAATATTGCTGTTCTTTCCTAATTTAGGCGCCGCCGATTCTGGCATATATGTAATGGGTTTAGCAAAAGTCCACTCGGTTGCAGTGGGTGCTGGAGCATCCTCTGGATGAAATAAGGCGGTACTCCATAATCCTCCACCGATAGGCATGTTTTTATATTTAGCTGATTCTACCAAAAACAAAGACTTCATTTCTTCTAATTTATCAGGGTTTTTCTTCGCCAGATCATTGCTTTGCGTCCAGTCTTCCTCTAAATTATAAAGTTCCCACTCGTCTGTAAGCGGACTCCATTCTTTTATATCCTTAGGAATACCACCTACCCAAGGTTCTCTAGGACCTCTAGCATTTGCAAACCAGCCGTCGTGATAAATAGCTCGACTTGCCATAATATCGAAAAATTGTGTTTTACGCATTCCTTCCGCATTAGCGTCTTTAACCGCATAGGTCATACTTACACCATGAATTGGGTCTTGTGCAAACCCATTAACAACTTGTGGTGCTTCAATATTAAGCACATCATAAATGGTAGGTGTCACATCTATCACATGATGAAATTGCGATCTGGCTGTTTTATCAGCTTTCATGGCTTTAGGCCAACTTACAGCTAAAGGCTGTCTTGTTCCTCCAAAATATGCGCCTTGTAATTTTGTGCCTTTATACGGTGTACTTCCTGCCCAAGCCCAAGCGGCGTGATACATATTGTCTGTTTTATTGGTTCCCAATACATCTAAACCACCTAATTCTTCTAAAGCATCTAAATGCTGAGAAATTTTTGTTGGAATCGCATTTTGTGCCAATTGCTCACTAATGGTGCCATATAAACCTTCTGAAGACGAACCGTTATCACCCCAGATGTAAAATACGAGCGTATTATCTAGTTCCCCCATGTCTTCAATATGATCGATAACGCGACCAGCATGATAATCTGCATGTTCTGTAAAACCAGCAAATACTTCCATTAAACGTCTTTGGAAGGGTTTTTCAGATTCTGGAATAGATTTCCAAGAAGCCATACTTTCTGGTCTTGGCGTTAATTGCGCATTTTGAGGTATGATGCCTTGAGATTTCATACGCTTAAACGTACGTTCTCTGTAGGCTTCCCAACCATCATCAAATTTCCCTTTGTATTTATCAGACCATTCTTTAGGCACTTGATGAGGTCCATGAGACGCACCTGGTGCCCAATACATAAACCACGGTTTCTCTGGTTGATATGCTTTTTGGTCGTTTAACCAGTTTATAGCATCGTCTGCAATATCTTCGGTTAAATGGTACCCCTCCGGACGATGCGCTCCAACAATATAGTCGGTATTTCGAACCAAGGTTGGTTCGTATTGAGACGCTTCTCCTGCTAAAAAGCCATAGAAATATTCAAAACCATAACCTGTTGGCCAATAGTCAAAAGGCCCTTTATTTGTTATTTGCTCTTCTGGGGTGTTATGCCATTTTCCGAACGCTGCTGTATTGTATCCGTAGTTTTTTAAAACTTCGGCAACGGTAGCGCTACTTTTAGGAATCACACCACTAAAGCCATCAAAATCGTTTGCTATAGCAGCAATCTGTCCATTACCAACAAAGGTGTGATTACGACCTGTTAGTAAAGCGGCACGTGTTGGAGAACACATGGCAGTACTATGAAATCTGTTAAAAGACACTCCAGAATTTGCAATCTTACTTAAGGTTGGTGTGTTAATTTCTCCACCATAGGTACTTGGTGTTCCTGCGCCAACATCGTCCATTAAAATGATAAGAATGTTTGGTGAATCATCAGCAAGACGTTTCGGTTCTACACGTTTTTTGTATGTGGAACTTTCGATAGTAATACCAGCCTGAGAAGCAGAGGGTGTTGGAGGAAAAGGTAAAACCTGCTGTGCAGATATAACCCCACCCAAAACCATTAATGCTAAGAAAAAAATGTGTTTTAGTTTCATAATTAATATCTAGTTTTTTGTTGTATTCGTATTTAATTGAAAAGGATAAACTACTTTCCAGTCGTTTTTCATATCAATATTCACCCAATTCTTTTTTTGAGACGTTTCTGTTAACGCTTTTAGACTTGTGTCGGTTTGATCAGATGCATAAACGTACTCCCTTTCTTTATCTTTGTGTGTTACCAAAACATTCATAAAAGGTTTTTCGCTAGCTTCAGCATACTGCATCATATTGTAATCGCCATCAGAATTACCAGCTACAAATACAGGATGCTTTCCGTCTTACTTTCGCAGGGCATTAAGACTAAAAACATTACGGTTATTGTGGCTGTTATTTTCTTCATAAAAACAAATAGTTAAATATGCTGATACTTTTAGTTTTAATTTAAGTTGACATGAACCTTTTCTATAACGCCATCAAATTCAAACGGTACTTTTTCATGATATTTTAAAGATACTGGTGAGCCCATATCAGCTCCAACATCAAGAGTTTCTGTAGCACTAAATGCAACTGGAACCGATTGTTTTACGTTACAAACTCCAACTTCTTTTCCATCAACAGAAATGGTAACGGTAGCAGGTGCTCCTGGTTTTTCTAACTGCGTTACAATTTCTATGCTGTGTTTTCCCGCTGAAAGTTTAGGTGTACTTACACTGTAGTTTTCTATTAGAAACATATTATACTCGTAAGTAATTTTATTGTTTTCCATAAAACATGTTAGTCCGCCACCGGATCCACCCAAGGCGTATAAAACACCATTCGTGTTCTCCTTTAAATCTAAATCTATAACAACTGTGTTATTTGTCTTTCCTAAACCTGGAGCTGAAAACTCAGGCATTCTACGTGTGTTTTGGGAAAAAGTCCAACTTTTATAAGGTGATTTTATAATGTCTTCTGGGTGTAGGCGCAGCCAATTCCCTCCACCAATTGGAAAATCTTTATTGTCTTTGGCTTCTTCTAAAAACACCTTTTTAAGTGCTTCCAGTTTTTCTGGATGTTCCTTGGCTAAGTCATGTGCTTGAGAAAAATCTTCATTTAGGTTATAAAGCTCCCAAACATCTTCTTTAGGATTCCACGTTTTTAATCCAGGTCCTCCGCCTGGAACCCATGGTGTAAACGGACCAAAAGTACAAGCATACCAACCATCTTTGTAAATAGCTCGACTGCCATTATTATCGAAAAACTGAACTTTTTCAGCAGGTTTCACATGTGCATCTCCAAAGGTATACACCATACTAATACCATCCATAGGTATTTGTTCGAAACCATTAACCACTTCTGGAGGAGTAATGTCTAAAATGTCGTAAAGCGTAGGTGCAATATCATTAACATGATGAAATTGCGAACGCGTCGTTTTGTCTGGTGTAATGCCTTTAGGCCAACTAATTACCATAGGGTTTCTGGTGCCGCCAAAATGAGAAGCCACTAATTTGGTATAACGAAATGGTGTGTTTCCAGCCCATGCCCAGCTAGCATGATACATGTTTTCGGTAATTTTTCCGCCTAGAGCTTCTAAACCGCCTATTTTATCTAAAGCACTTATTTGTTGTTCAATGGTATTAGGAATTAAATTTTGAGCTAATAATTCACTGATACTTCCGTTTTGTCCTTCGGCGCTACTGCCGTTATCTCCCCAGATGTATATAAAAATGGTGTTATCCTTTTCACCCATATCTTCAATAGCATCGTAAACGCGGCCAACTTGAACATCGGCATGTTCTACAAAACCTGCAAACACTTCCATCAAACGACGTTGAAACGGCTTTTCATCTTCTGGAATAGCATCCCAACCTGTCTGGCTTTCTGCTCTGGCGGTTAATTCAGTGTTTTCTGGAATCCAACCCATGTCCTTTTGTCTTTTAAATACGCGTTCACGATAGGCATCCCAACCATCATCAAATTTACCCTTGTATTTATCTGCCCATTCTTTAAAAATATGATGCGGGCCATGCCCAGCTCCTGGAGCGAAATAAAGCAAAAATGGTTTGTCGTCTGCAAACGCTTTTTGATCTTGCATCCAAGAAATAGCATGATCGGCTAGGTCTGTACTTAAATGGTAAGTGTCCGGATTTGGAGGCGCAACCGGTGTGAAATCATTAATTAAAGCGGGTTCCCATTGACTGGTTTCACCACCTAGAAATCCGTAAAAATGTTGAAATCCATAATTTACAGGCCAATACTCAAAAGGTCCTGCTGCTGATGTTTGATTGGCCGGGGTATTGTGCCATTTTCCTAAAGCTGCGGTATTGTAACCATAGTTTTTTAAGACTTCAGCAAAAGTAGCAGCTTCTTTCGGGATAATTCCGGTGTAGCCATCCCAATCAACTGCGCGTTCTGCAATAGTTCCGCTTCCAACTCTGGTGTGGTTTCTACCTGTAAGCAATGCTGCTCGTGTAGGTGAACAGATCGATGTGGTGTGAAACTCATTATAAGCGATGCCTTCATTGTAAATTTTTGATAAGGTTGGTGTATTCACTTCGCCTCCAAAGGTAGAAGGCAAGCCAAAACCAACATCATCCATAAGAACAATCACAATATTTGGTGCATCTTTTGGTAAATGATCTGTAGCCTTTCTGCGCACCATTTTACTTTCGTAAATGGTTTGTCCATACGTGCTGGTAGAAGGTGGTTCTGGAAAAGGTAAAATACTCCCGATTTCTTCAGAAGTAGATGTTGTTGTTTGTGGTGTTTCTTTTTTATTAGTACAAGATATCAAGCATAAAATAGCTGTCCCAAATAATATTCCTAAATGTTTTTTGTTTAAAGTGTTTTGCATAATAGAATTAGTTTTTAGAAAAATTCAATCTTAAAAACCTTTTTTAAAGCGGTTAATTTCTGTAAATAGTAGCTAATGCCAGTGTTGAATTTTACTTTTTCACCCTTCCTTTAGTAGCTTTAACGGACTTGATAGAAAATGCGTAGTAGAATAGTCAAAACAAGATGTTTACAACTATGTTTAAAAGTGAGGGTTTTCATAATTATAAGTTGTTTTATAGTTTGAAACACAAAAAAAATACAGTTTAACTTATGGATAATCTATTAGTTAGGTTTTTAATTGTGCTCTATTCAAATTTAATATAATATTTCTTGAAATAAAGGGTTTGGACTGTTTTTTAATAAATTTAGCTCTAAGGAGTAGTTAAAAAGTGATTTTAATACAGTGTGATAGTCCTTAAATATAGACTTGTGGTCTTTCCGCATTTTTCCTTCAAAAGTCAATCCATTTTCAGTAGAAATCATTAAATTCGCGGACTTATTAGAATTTGAAGTCAATGAACGCTAAATTTCCTGAATATAAAGGTCTTAACTTACCAAACGTAGCAACAGAAATTCTACAGTATTGGAAAGAAAACAACATTTTTGAGAAAAGTGTAACTACCAGAGAAGGTAAAGAACCGTATGTGTTTTTTGAAGGGCCACCTTCAGCAAACGGACTTCCGGGAGTACACCACGTTTTAGCGCGTGCTATTAAAGATATTTTTCCACGTTACAAAACCATGAAAGGTTACCAAGTGAAGCGTAAAGCAGGTTGGGATACACACGGTTTACCTATTGAATTGGGTGTGGAAAAAGAATTAGGTATTACAAAAGAAGATATTGGTAAAAGTATTTCTGTTGAAGATTATAACGCCGCGTGTAGAAAAGCCGTAATGCGTTATACCGATGTTTGGAATGACCTTACCGAAAAAATGGGTTATTGGGTAGATATGGACGATCCATACATTACTTATGAGCCTAAATACATGGAGTCTGTTTGGTGGCTTTTAAAAGAAATATACACTAAAAATTTAATGTATAAAGGCTACACCATTCAGCCGTATTCTCCAAAGGCAGGAACTGGTTTAAGTTCTCACGAAGTTAACCAGCCAGGTGCTTACCAAGATGTAACAGATACGACTATTGTGGCTCAGTTTAAAGCTGTAACCGAAACGCTTCCTAAGAGTTTCGATGCCCTCCTTGAGGAGGGATTAAGGGAGGTGTATTTCTTAGCGTGGACAACCACACCTTGGACTTTACCAAGTAACACTGCATTAACTGTTGGACCAAAAATTGACTATGTTTTAGTAAAAACATTCAATCAATATACATTCGAACCAATAAACGTTGTTTTAGCAAAACCATTAGTTGGAAAACAATTTGCAGGAAAAAACAATGTATTAGTTGAAACTGTTGAAGATTTAGAAACTTACAATTCGGGCGATAAAAAGATTCCATATTTAATTGTAAAAGAGTTTAAGGGCATCGATTTAGTTGGTATTAAATACGAACAACTTTTACCTTACGCTTTACCAAATGATAATCCAGAAAACGCTTTTAGAGTGATTGCTGGTGATTTTGTAACAACTGAAGATGGTACAGGTATCGTACACACCGCGCCAACTTTTGGAGCAGACGATGCCTTGGTGGCTAAACAAGCCACGCCAGAAGTACCTCCAATGTTAGTAAAAGATGAGAACGGAAACTTGGTGCCTTTAGTAGATTTACAAGGGAAATTTAGACCAGAAATGGCTGAATTAGCCGGGAAATACGTAAAAAACGAATATTACGACGAAGGTGAAGCGCCAGAACGTTCTGTAGATGTTGAAATCGCTATTAAATTAAAAGAAGAAAATAAAGCCTTTAAGGTTGAAAAATATAAGCATAATTACCCACACTGTTGGAGAACCGATAAACCTATTCTTTACTACCCGTTAGACTCTTGGTTTATAAAAGTAACCGATATCAAAGGGCGCATGCATGAATTAAATGCAGGCATTAACTGGAAGCCAAAATCAACAGGAACTGGACGTTTCGGGAATTGGCTTGCAAACGCCAACGATTGGAATTTATCACGTTCACGTTATTGGGGTATTCCGTTACCAATTTGGAGAAGCGAAGATGGTAAAGAAGAACTTTGTATAGGTTCTGTGGAAGAGTTAAAAGCCGAAATGGCAAAAGCGGTTTCAGCAGGTGTTTTAGCTAAAGATATTTTTGAAGATTTCGAAGTAGGAAACAATTCCGAAGAAAATTACGCGAAATTAGATTTACATAAAAATATTGTTGATGACATCGTATTGGTTTCAGCGACAGGACAGAAAATGTTCCGCGAAAGCGATTTAATTGATGTGTGGTTCGATTCTGGTTCTATGCCTTACGCACAATGGCATTATCCTTTTGAAAATAAAGAATTAATTGACGATAATAAATCATTTCCAGCAGATTTTATTGCTGAAGGTGTCGATCAAACGCGTGGATGGTTCTATACACTTCATGCGATTGCTACTATGGTTTTCGATTCTGTGGCTTATAAAAACGTGGTGTCTAACGGATTGGTGTTAGACAAAAACGGACAAAAAATGTCGAAACGTTTAGGTAATGCTGTCGATCCTTTTGATACTTTAGGTGAATATGGTGCCGATGCGACGCGGTGGTATATGATTGCAAACGCTAACCCTTGGGATAATTTAAAGTTTGATCTTGAAGGTGTTGAAGAGGTGAAACGTAAGTTCTTCGGAACCCTTTATAATACCTATTCTTTCTTCAGTTTATATACGAATTTAGATGGGTTTAGTTATGCTGAAGCAGATATTGCTTTAGAAGATAGACCTGAATTAGACCGTTGGATTCTTTCAGAGTTACATACGTTAATTCAAAAAGTTGATGCTTTTTATGCCGATTACGAGCCTACAAGAGCAGCGCGTGCTATTTCAGATTTCACACAAGATTACGTGAGTAACTGGTATGTGCGTTTAAGTAGAAGACGTTTCTGGAAAGGCGATTACGAGCAGGATAAAATTTCGGCTTATCAAACGTTGTACACCTGTATGGAAACCATTGCGAAGTTGGCAGCGCCAATTGCACCATTTTTCATGGATAAACTGTATTTAGATTTAAATTCGGTTTCTGGAAAAGAGCAGTTTGAAAGTGTGCATTTAGCAAATTTCCCAGTTTATAACGAAGCTTTTGTTGATAAGAGTTTAGAACGTAAAATGGAAAATGCGCAGGTTATTTCTTCATTGGTACTTTCATTAAGAGCTAAGGAAAAGATAAAAGTGCGTCAGCCGCTTCAAAAAATCATGATTCCTGTAGATTCTGAACAGCAAAAAGAAGAGATTTCGGCGGTATCAGAATTGATTAAGCACGAAGTGAATATTAAAGAAATAGAACTTCTTGATGATGCTTCAGATATTTTAGTAAAACAGATCAAACCAAACTTTAAAGTTCTTGGTCCGCGCTTTGGAAAAGATATGAAAGCCATTGCAGGAAAAGTAATTAACTTTACGCCAGAAGATATTAATAAAATTGAACAAAATGGTTCGTTAGAAGTTGATATTAATGGAAAAAATATTACATTAGAACGCTCGGATGTTGAAATTACCTCACAAGATATCGAGGGGTGGTTGGTTGCAAATGAAGGCGCTTTAACAGTGGCTTTAGACGTAACAATTTCAGAAGAATTACGTAAAGAGGGGATTGCTAGGGAGTTAATTAACCGCATTCAAAATTTACGAAAAGATTCTGGCTTTGAAGTGACAGATAAAATTGCTGTAAAACTTCAAAAAGATGAGCAAATTGTAAACGCTGTAGAGGCAAATGTGGCTTATATTAAGTCGGAAACTTTAACCAATGAACTAGAAATAGTTGAAAACTTAGACGATGGTATCGATATTACTTTTGATGATGTCAATACCAAATTGTTTATAGAAAAACACTAACATTATGGCAGATAACGTAAGATATTCGGATGCAGACTTAGCAGAATTTAAAGCATTAATTTCAGACAAAATTGAAAAGGCAAAATACGATTTAGATCTGATTAAGAGTGCCTATATGAACAATTCAACTAACGGAACTGAAGATACATCACCTACTTTTAAGGCTTTTGATGAGGGGAGTGCTGTTATGAGTAAAGAATCAAATTCTCAATTGGCTATTCGCCAAGAGAAGTTTATTCGCGATTTAAAAAATGCACTTATTCGTATTGAGAATAAAACCTACGGTATTTGTCGTGTTACAGGTAAATTAATTAACAAAAAACGATTGGAGCTTGTGCCTCATGCGACTTTAAGCATTGAAGCGAAAAACATGCAAAAATAATTTTTATATAGTAATATAGTTTAACGTCTCAATGGTATTGAGGCGTTTTTCATTTTTTATGCTTTGTTAGCTATTAATCAACCATGTCTTTAAAAAAATCCATATTTATTATTATCATCATCTTATTGGTTGATCAAATCAGTAAGGTGTATGTGAAAACACATTTCGCGCTATACGAGAGTGTTGACGTGTTTTCATGGTTTAAAATCTATTTTATAGAAAATGATGGCATGGCTTGGGGGACTAAAATTAGCGATTTCACCTCTTTAATTTCAGATCGTACGGCTAAAGTGGCTTTGACCTTATTTCGTGTTTTTGCAATATTTGGGATTGGGTATTGGTTGTATGATAGCACAAAAAAACAGAGCTCTAAAATTTTAATTCTAGCCATTGCTTGCATCTTTGCCGGCGCCTTAGGCAACATTATAGACTCGGTGTTTTATGGTGTGCTGTTTGAGGATAGTTATAATCAAGTGGCGGCTTTTTTACCAGAATCAGGTGGATATGAAGAAGTTTTGCATGGGCGTGTGGTTGATATGTTATACTTTCCTTTGATTTCTACAGACTTGCCTCAATGGGTGCCAATTTATGGAGGAAAACGCTTCAACTTCTTTGAACCTGTTTTTAATATTGCCGATGTAGCCATAAGTACCGGTTTTGTTATGCTCATTGTTTTTAATAAACAGGCCTTTTCTAGTAAAACAGCGTAAATTTAATGGCTTTAGAGTTTTCTTGTGATAAGGTATTTCCTATATTTGGGAACCTAAAACCTTATGAATGAAGCCTAACCACCTGCTACTAACCCTAATCTTAGTTTTTTATTTTCAGAATAGTTTTGCTCAAAATAGATTTGATGTTGTTTTTCCGAGAAATGACAAGGATAGAACTGAAAATTGTAAATCCTGTTTAGAGGCCTTCCGAAGCAAGCCTAAAGAAGTGAAATATGCCGTTAAGTTAGACGGAAACAACCTTTATTTTGAAGTCAACGATAAAGATTGGTTTAATCAAGTGTTTGAAGGGGATACCGATGGCATTGCTGTAGATATCGTGACTAAAGATATTTATGATTGTAGTCTAGATACTGTTGTTAATGAGCAAATTAGAGGTAGGCTCACAAAACCTTTGTATGGAGCAAGGTTACGAAATGGATTGAGGAAAAATGGGGAGAACAGCTACCGTGTGCATGTAGGGCGTGTTAATGATACCGAAATAAAAAAGCCAGTAGAATTTAATATTTTATTTTTAGGAAATAAGAACTTATGCCGCTACAATCTTATTTACGACTTGGAGTCTTATCCTTGGGGCTTGTTGGATATGGGTATGTATTTAGATACCTTAACCTATAGTACCAGACGTATTCAGTCAAAAGCCAAAGAAGGTTTTATTCTGAAAAACAAAACGCTGAAATTTAAAATTCCTTTTGAAAAAGATAAAGCAGAGTATTCTCAAGAAGATATGAAGCCGCTTTATGATTCGCTGCGATTAACCGATTATAATATTAAAACCATCAATATTAAAGCCTATGCATCTGTTGAAGGAAGTTTGGAGCGAAATATAGAATTACAGCAGCAACGTGCCAATAGTATTGTAGCGGCTTTGCAAACCTTTCAGCAGCCTGCTATTGAAACTCAGGTGTCTTCTTCAGAAAACTGGGTGGAATTTTTAAATGATATTAAAGGTACCAAGTACGAAAGTTTATCTAAACTGAGTAAAGACCAAGTGAAAGGGAAGTTAGCTGGTGGTCTTAGTGCAGAAATGGAGCCTATTTTAGAGCGCCATAGAAAGGCAGTTATAGAGATGGAGCTTGAACGGAAAGATAAATATAAAGTCATGCCGGAAGATGTATTACTCGAGAAATTTCATGCGGCTTTAAGTGCTGAAGATTTAGAAACAGCTATAGCTATTCAAAATTCCATTTTTTCTAAAATTAGGTCAGGTAGTCTTTCTTTTATGGCTTTGAGGAAAATGGAGATACCAAGACAGGCTGAATTTGCCACACTTATCAATAAGAACTTGGTGTTTTTATATACCATAGATGAGCGTCAGGGTTTAAATGTATATAAAAAATTACTTGAACTTGAAAAGTTGGTACCTGACAATGCTGAAGTGAAATATAATATTGTAGCCCTTAAAATTAAAATATGGCGTTATAAATGGCAGGAGGTTGATGAGGTCAAGCTGAAACAACAAATAAACGCTTTAAAAAATTATGGCATTGATGATCTGCTAATTACTCGTATGATGGTGAATTATCATATTACTAAAGCTGAAAACTACATGCGCAATCGCGATTATGACAATAAAGATAAATCGGTGGCCTTTATAAATGATCATTATAAAGAATTTACTTTTTCTGACTATGATTATTTGAGCTTAGCACAGTTTTTTACTTATTATGCTAATTTAGATTATGCCGTAGCTTTATTAACTGAAAAGGCTAAAACCATTGATGTCGATGAAGATTTATTATACTATTATTTAAATTTAACGCTAGTAAATAAAGAACTAACTCAAGATCCGGATTATAGAACGGTTTTATTGAATGCTTTTAATATGAATCAAACCCGTTTCTGTAAATTGTTTAACGCAGTCGCTGATGGCGGTGTGACTTTTCAGTTGTTAGATGATGCTTATTTAAGAACGACTTATTGTGAAAGTTGTACTGATTAAAATTGGTACACTTTATTTGGTGTAACACAATAGTCTAGTTTAACATCGGTTTCAAAGGTTTCGATAGTCTCGGCTTCGGCTTCAAAAAAGGACAATCCGATTTTGATAGTTTCGGGCCTGCATTGGGCTAGAAAGCGATCGTAAAAGCCTTTGCCGTAGCCTACTCGGTTACCCTGTAAGTCAAACGCTAAAAGCGGAATAAAAACCACATCAGTTTTACTGTTTTCAATAGGAATACCATCAACAGGTTCGGGAATATTGTAGCTGTTCTTTTTAATAACAGTATTGTCGGTTAGTAAAAAGCTGTGCATTTCTCCAGTTTTGAAATCACTTTTTGAAATGAGTATGTTTTTGTCCTTACCCGATAAAATATTCAGAATATAATCGGTGTTTATTTCCTTTAGTTCAGCTATCGTTAAAAAAATGTGGTAGAAGCTGTGCTTCCAAATAGGAAGTTTTAAAAGTTGATTAGAAATAGCTAAGCTTAAGTCTTCAGCTTGATCTTCAGTCAAATTACGGCGAAGCGCTTTGTATGTTTTTCTTAGTACTGATTTGTCCATACTTAAATCAATACCCGTTTAATTTTTTTTGAAATATGAAATAAAGCATCGCCTTGGTAAACAATAGGCGCTTCATTAACATTTATAATGTATCCTGAATTGGGGGCTTTTACTGAGTAATCAAACTTGCCGTAAGGGTCGGTTATATGTCCCAGAATGTCACCTTTTAAAACATAGGCACCAATACGGATGGTTTCTTTAAACATGCCCGAGTATTTAGCACGCAACCATTTGCTATCATCTATAAACACGCAATCCTGCCTTGGTTTGGTAGATTTAACTGTGCTGCTGAGCATGCCTAAATGTTTTAGAATGCGTTTACAGCCATTTACACCAGAATTGGTCACGGCATCATCAATATGAAACGACTTACCGCCTTCAAAAAGTAGAATAGGTTTTCCTAATTTCGAACAGGTGGCTCTAAAAGATTTTGATAAGTTTTTAGAATATAAAACAAAGGGTGCCCCAAATACTTTGGCTAGTGCAATAAGTTCTTCGTTAGATTTTTCAAAACGAAGTTGGGGTGCATTAAAGCGTCCTGAACCCCCAGTGTGAAAATCAATGATGAAATCAACATTCGGGATCACATCATTGATTAGTTTATAGGCGACTCTTCCTGCAAGAGAACCTGTTGGGCTTCCTGGGAACACGCGGTTTAAATCACGGCCGTCAGGGAACTCTCTTTTTAAATTGATAAACCCAAAAATATTAATAACCGGCATACAAATCACCGTGCCTGCTTTGGGTTTATTAATACCTTTTGCAATGAGTTGTCTCACAATTTCTACACCATTAACTTCATCACCGTGAATGCCTGCAGTAAAGAGAACGGTAGGGCCTGGTTTTTTGGCACGTTCAATAATGATGGGCACGTTTACCGGTGTTGAAGAGTGTAAATTGGCGACGTTAAAATTAACCTCTTTGCCTTCTCCGGGTTTTATGGTCACCCCAAGAATATGTAAATCGCCGTTATTTATGGTTGTCATTATCGTTTGTTTTTTTCAATAAAAGTGATAATGGATTTTGCAATGTTTCTACCTGTAGCCTTTTCAATACCTTCTAATCCTGGTGTTGAGTTGACCTCTAATAATAAAGGTCCTCTAGACGACTGTAACATATCTACGCCGCAAACAGGAAGTTTTAAAGCGGCAGCTGCACTCATGGCTAGTTTAAGCTCATCGTGACTCAGTTTTATGATATTTGCCGATCCGCCACGGTGTAAGTTAGAACGGAATTCACCTTCTTTACCTTGACGTTTCATCGCGCCAACCACTTGGCCGTCTACAACTAATGCACGTAAATCGGCACCGCCTGCTTCTTTGATAAATTCTTGAACAATCACACGGGCTTGAAGGCCATTAAAAGCTTCAAGAACCGACTCGGCTGCACTTTTTGTTTCAGCCAAAACCACACCTAAACCTTGGGTGCCTTCTAATAATTTAATGATGACTGGGGTGCCTCCAACGTGTTCAATAACTTCTTCAACATCTCTAGAATAGTTGGTGAAAACGGTTTTAGGCATACCAATTCCTGCTTTGCTTAAGCGCTGTAAGCTGCGCAGCTTGTCACGAGAACGTTGTATAGCATCAGAAGTGACAATGGTGAAAACACCCATCATTTCAAATTGTCTCACCACGGCACAACCGTAGAAAGTTACCGAAGATCCAATTCTAGGGATGATAGCATCAACGTAATCTAGGTAGCGATCTTTATAGTAGATGGTAGGTTTTTCCTTCTCAATAATGATATCACATTTAAGAGGATCGATGATTTCCATTTTGTGTCCCCTTTTTGTGCCTTCTTCAATGAGGCGGTCAGTGGAGTATAACTGTGAGTTTCTTGATAGAACGACTATATTCATGTTATTTTTTTAAGAAAGAAACGTTTAGTAGATCGACATCTACAATAAATTTTTGTTTTAAGAACTGTCTGCCAATAAGTACAGGGAACTTCATATCGTGTCGTGTGCTTAAAGTTAAGTTAATCTTATAGATTTTGCCAAAAAATATGACATCAGATTTTATTTTATAACGGTTTTCTTTAAAACCATTGCTGCTTTTAACATCGGTGAGCCAAAACGTGTCGAAAACTATCTCTGTTTTACCAAAGTTTTTGTGGGTGCTGCTGTTAAAAATACATCTTAAACTACCGTTTTCTTCAATGATTTTAGAACAATGGATGGTAGATGTGTAAGCTCCGGTATCCATTTTTACATCAATATTGAAGAGTCCTAAATTAGGAAAGTCAACAATGTCTGTACGTCCAATGGTTTTTTTGCTCATTTTAATTTTTTTTAAAAGTGGCGCAATGTAGTTAAATAGTTTACTCAAAGATAAATAACCTCTTTTTATTTCTACGATTTATAAGGAGGCCATTTTTCGGTAAAAAATTAAAAAGAATTACCTTTACAATAATGGATATCCCAAATATAGACATACAATTAAAAACGCTTCCAAATCAGCCTGGGGTTTATCAATACTACGATAAAGAGGGCAAAATTATTTATGTTGGGAAAGCGAAAAATTTAAAGAAAAGAGTCAGTTCTTATTTTAATAAAACCCATGATAGTGGTAAAACCCGGGTGTTGGTGAGCAAGATTGTAGATATCAAGCATATTGTGGTTGACACCGAAACGGATGCACTTTTATTAGAAAACAATTTAATTAAAAAATACCAACCACGTTATAACGTATTGCTTAAGGACGATAAATCGTATCCGTGGATTTGTATTAAAAATGAACGTTTCCCGCGCGTGTTTTCTACACGGCGTGTTATTAAAGATGGTAGTGAGTATTTTGGGCCTTATACCAGTGGAAAAACAGTTTACACTTTATTAGATTTAATAAAAGGACTTTATAGTTTACGAACTTGTAATTACAATTTATCTGAAGAGAAGGTAGATGCTGGAAAATATAAAGTGTGCTTAGAATACCATTTAGGAAATTGTAAAGGCCCTTGTGAAGGTTTGGAAACTGAATTGGAGTACAACGAAAACATTAAGGCGATTCGTGAACTTTTGAAAGGGAATTTTAAAGATTCATTACAGCAATTTAAGCATCAAATGAAGCAATTTGCTGAAAACTTACAGTTTGAAGAAGCACAAAAAATTAAAGAAAAGGTTGAGGTTTTACAGAATTATCAATCAAAATCTACCATTGTTAATCCGAGAATTAGCAATGTAGATGTGTTCTCTATTATGAGTGATGAAAGCTATGGCTACATCAATTTTTTGCAAATTTCCTACGGGTCTATTATTCGTTCGCATACCTTAGAAATAAAAAAGAAACTAGAAGAAAGCGATCAAGAGCTTTTAGAACTTGCTATTACAGAAATACGACAACGATTCAATTCTAATTCCAAAGAAATTTACGTACCTTTTAGTGTGAATTTGGGTGAAGCTATTAAAGTGACGGTGCCTAAATTGGGCGATAAAAAACACATTTTAGATTTGTCTTTACGAAACGCGAAGTATTATCGTATGGAGCGTTTTAAGCAGATAAAAATTGTTGACCCCGACAGGCATGCCAATCGTATTATGGCGCAAATGAAAATAGATTTAAGGTTATCGGAAGAACCACGACATATAGAGTGTTTTGATAACTCGAATATTCAAGGAACAAACCCAGTGGCTGCTTGTGTGGTTTTTAAAGACGGAAAACCTAGTAAGAAAGATTACCGTCATTTTAATATTAAAACCGTTGTAGGGCCTGATGATTTTGCTTCGATGGAAGAAGTCGTATACAGACGTTACAAGCGTTTGGTTCAAGAAGAACAACCGCTACCACAACTTATAATTATTGACGGGGGAAAAGGACAGTTGTCTTCAGCGTTAAAAAGTTTAGACGATTTGGGACTACGAAATGAAATTGCTATTATAGGAATCGCAAAACGCTTGGAAGAGTTGTTTTATCCAGATGACCCGATTCCGTTATATTTGGATAAAAAAAGTGAAACCTTAAAAGTGATTCAGTTTTTAAGAAATGAGGCCCATCGTTTTGGTATTGAGCATCACCGTAACCGGCGTAGTAAAGGCGCGTTGAATACCGAATTAGAATCCATTGAAGGCATTGGTGAAAAAACCATTGTGGAACTTTTAAAACATTTTAAGTCGGTTAGACGTATATCAAATGCCGAGCGCAAAGATCTGGAAGCTGTGGTTGGTGTGTCGAAAGCGTCAAAAATATATAATCATTACCATCAAAAATAGTATGAATATCATAACCTAAATTAAGAATTGATTCAAAAATTACTCATAGCTCTTGTTTTTGTTTCCGCTTTATTTTCCGCGGAAGCGCAAACTAATGCACAAGATGTAAAACCTAAAGTTGGTTTGGTGCTTAGTGGTGGTGGGGCTAAAGGTTTAGCGCATATTGGGGTGCTAAAAGTGATTGATAGTTTAGGGGTTGAAGTGGATTATGTGGCAGGTACCAGTATGGGGGCTATTGTTGGAGGATTATATGCTTCGGGCTACTCTGGGAAACAACTAGATTCTTTGTTTAAGATTATAAATTTTGACGACCTTTTAAGTGATGAGCTACCAAGAACCTCAAAAACTTTTACCGAGCGTGATAATGCAGAGAAGTATGCGGTAAAACTGCCTTTTAATAAGTTTTCGGTAAAATTACCATCGGCGCTTTCTAAAGGTCATAATACTTATAACTTGTTTTCAGATTTATTGCTTCACGTGGGTGATGTTGATGATTTTAGTAAGCTTCCTGTTCCGTTTTTTTGCATGGCTACCAATATTGAAAATGGCCGTCAGGTGATTCTCGATAAAGGTAATTTAGTACAATCTATTATGGCTAGTGGGGCTCTACCGTCGTTATATCAGCCTGTTATTATTAATGAAGCGGTTCTTGTAGATGGTGGTGTGGTCAATAATTATCCGGTAGATGAACTTCGTGATTTAGGTGTGGATGTAGTGATTGGTGTTGATGTACAAGATGGTCTAGCAAATCGGGAGCAATTAACTTCAGCCCCTGATGTTTTGTTTCAAATCAATAATTTTCGAACTATTGAGGATATGCGCCTAAAAGTTCGGAAAACAGATATTTATATCAAGCCCGATATTATGGAGTTTAGTGTGATTTCTTTTGATGAAGGGCAGCAGATTATTGACGCAGGATATGAATCGGCTTTAACAAAAGTGAAGGTACTTAAAAAATTACCAAAGCATGAACCCGATGGGGTTAAAAAACCATTGAAACTTGAACCGATGGATAGTGTTACTATTAATAAAATCAGGATAATAGGCAGTGAAAATTACACGAGAGCGTATATTTTGGGTAAGTTGAAATTAAAGGAGAAAGAAAAAATTAGTTATAAGGATTTTAATGATGGGGTTAATAACTTAGTGGCAACTGATAATTTTGATGCTTTCGAATATCAGTTGAAAAAATCTAAAGATACCCTAGGTTATGATTTGATTACTCGTGTCAATGAATCTCCGGTGAATACTTATTTAAAATTTGGAGTGCATTATGACGACTTGTATAAAACCGGGGTGTTACTCAACTTGACTAAAAAGCGCATGCTTTTTAAGAATGACGAGATGTCATTTGATTTAATATTGGGTGATAACGTGCGTTATGATTTTGAGTATTTAATCGATAAAGGGTTTTATTGGAGTATCGGCTTGCGTTCTAGGTATGATCAATTTGAGCAAAAAGTAGGGGCAGGAATAGTGCTTGAAGAAGAAAGCTTGAGAAGTAGCAGCGGGTTGAATAAAATTGATGTGAAATTACGGGATTTAACCAATCAGTTTTATGTGCAAACTCTATTTAAAAGAGATTTTGCGTTTAGCATGGGTGTGGAGCATAAACATTTAGAAATAGATACTGAGAATTTAACCGGAATAGATAATGATGTGTATTCCTTTGAAAGCACGAACTATTTAGGTTTGGTTGGAGGCTTGAAAATGGATAAGTACGACGATTTTTATTTTCCGAGTAAAGGCGTGTATTTTGATGGGCAATTAAATATTTATCTTTATTCATCAAGTCAGGGAAGTGATTTTGAAAACTATTCCATTGCCAAAGCTAATATGGGTTATGCTTCAAAAATCACTGATAAATTAGCCTTTAACTTTCAAACTAGTGGGGGTTTTAAATTTGGTGATAAATCTGACCCTGCTTTAGATTTTGCTTTGGGCGGTTTTGGTAATCATTTCATTAATAATTTTGTGCCCTTTTTAGGTTACGATTTTGTGTCCCTAACAGGAAATAGTTACGTGAAGTCGTTCTTGTCTTTAGATTATGAGATTTTTAAAAAACAACATATTCTAGTAGAAGGCAACTGGGCTAATATTGAAGATGATATTTTTGATTCTGGAGAATGGTTTACGCTACCAAGTTATACCGGGTATAGCTTGGGGTATGGGATGGAAACTTTTGTGGGGCCTATTCAACTTAAATATACTTACTCGCCAGAATTAGGAGAAAGTATCTGGTTTTTTAATGTTGGTTTTTGGTTTTAGTATGGCATGTGCGCTTGAATTTTTGTTGATAGATCTATGGTAATTATATCCAATAGGTCTTTTTTTATGGCAATAAATTGAATACATTTATTTTCTTTAGTTGAAAAATTCTAGAAGTTTCATTTTAGCGTATAATTGGTGTTAGATGAGCGCTTCTATAGCTATAGAAAATTTTAAAGTTTGTTTTTCGGAATGGAAATTGTAATGTTCTGTAAAGCAATAAATAGAATGTCAATAAGTTCTATTGTAAACGACCCATTGAACCATGAGAAAAACACTGTTTGTTTTATTTTTTTTAGTTAGTATGTCTTCCATCTTTGCACAACAGGAATCTGCTTTTGGTGAAGGTGAATGGTTTAAGTTTAAAATGAGTTACAGCAATTGGCTTAAAGCTGGAAATGCAACTTTGACCGTTAAAGAAGGGCAACTTGAAGGGCACGATGTGTATCACGTGGTTGGAAAAGGGTGGACTACCGGTATGATTAAATGGTTTTTTGCTGTTGAAGACCGTTATGAAACTTACATCGATAAAAAAACAATGTTGCCTTATAAGTTTGTGCGAGATATTGATGAAGGTGGCCATAAAAAAGATGTCGTGATTGACTTCGATCAAAAAAAGAACAAGGCCTATGTTCATGACAAAAAAAGAGACTCTAAAAAGGTTTTTGATACGAAACCCAATATTCAAGATATGGTTTCAACCTTTTATTATCTTAGAAATAAGTTAGATACCAGCTCACTTAAAGTAGGTCATGAAGTGCATGTCGATATGTTTTTTGATGAAGAAAATTACGGATTCAAATTAAAATATTTAGGTGAAGAAACCATTACTACCGATTTTGGACCTGTACGTGCTCTGAAGTTTAGACCTTATGTTATGGCAGGTCGCGTTTTTAAAGAAGAAGAAAGCTTAACGCTATGGGTGTCTAAAGACAAGAACAAAATTCCTTTACGCATACAAGCGAGTTTAGCCGTAGGATCTTTAAGAGCCGATTTAGAAGGTTTTAGTGGTTTAAGTCATTCGTTTAAAACAAGTAATAAATAATCATGTCGGACTCTAAGATAAGAGCTAAACTCAAAGAAAAGTACGAAGCCATTGATCAAGATTTGGATACGCATCTCGAAGGTTTATTGCATAGCAAGCCTATTAATTACTGGGATTACATTCATACCGATACCTTATTAAATCTTCAAATACCACGTACAGATTTTCCTGATGAGATGGTGTTTATCATGTATCACCAAATTTCAGAACTTCTTTTTAAAATGGTGTTGAGTGAAATCAAACAAGTCGCCGAATCCAAAAACTTAACAGCAGAAACGTTTACCGATAAAATCATGCGGGTGAGTCGTTATTTTGATGTGCTTACTTCCTCTTTTAGCATCATGAAAGACGGTATGGATATTGAACAATACAATAAATTTAGAACCACATTAACACCGGCAAGTGGTTTTCAAAGTGCACAATATAGAAAAGTTGAATTTGCTTCAACTGAACTTATAAATCTGATCGATAGACGTTTTCGTGATAGTATTGATCGCAACACGTCTTATGAGCATGCTTTTGAACATTTGTATTGGCAAGCCGCTGGAAAAGATTTTGTTACAGGAAAAAAGAGCTATACTTTAACAATTTTTGAACAGAAGTATAAATCAGAATTTATTAATTTTACCCGGTTTTATAAAAACAACAATTTGTGGAGCAAATTTAAACAATTACCCAAATCTGCTCAAGAGAACAAAGCTTTGGTAAAAGCGATGCGTCACTATGATTATACCGTGAATATCAAGTGGGTGATGGCGCATTATAATACCGCAAATCATTATTTAAATATTGGGGGAGAAACAGCCGAAGCCACTGGGGGTAGTGAGTGGGTTAAGTATATGCATCCCAAATACCAAAAAAGAATATTTTTTCCAGAATTATGGACAGAGAAAGAAAAAGAAGTATGGGGAACAAATATAGAATAGCAGCCATATTATTAGTTGTATTATTTTCAGCCTGTAATGAGGCAGCAAAAAAAACAGCGCCAGTAGTTAAAGTAGAAATTCCTAAGGTACCAGAAGTTAAAGAGATTGTTGAGTTTGGTTTTAAGCTAAACGATTATATCGTGAAAAGAGACACCATTAAAAGTGGTGATAGTTTTGGGCATATATTAGGACGAAATAATGTGGGCTATTCCACCATTCATAACATTGTTGAAAGTGCAAAGAACACCTTTGATATTAGAAGCCTTCAATTAGGAAAACCTTATACGCTTTTGTGCGCTAAAGATTCCTTAGAAACACCAGAATGTTTTATCTATCAACCAAATTTAGAAGATTATGTGGTGATAGATTTTAAAGATTCTATTCAGACATATGCCGATAAAAAACCAATCAATTATATCGAAAAGTCAGCTACAGGTGTGATTAATAGTAGTATTTCTGAAACCCTAGAAGAACAAGGTTTGAGTCCGCGATTGGCCTTTAAGTTAGCTGATGAAATTTATGCTTGGACCATTGATTTTAGAAGACTTCAAAAAGGCGATCGCTTTAAAGTGATTTACACTGATAAGTATATCGATGATTCCATTTATACCGGAGTCCATAATATTAAAGCGGCATATTTTGAACACAACAGTGAGCCGTTTTATGCCTTTGCTTTTGAAACCGATGCCGAAAAAGGTATTGTTGATTATTTTAATGAAGATGCTAAAAATTTACGTCGTGCCTTTTTAAAAGCCCCTGTACAATTTAGTCGTATCTCTTCAAGGTATAACTTAAAACGTCGTATTGCAGTTTATGGTTATAAGTTAAGACCACATAAGGGAACCGATTTTGCTGCACCAATTGGAACGCCTATTATGGCTACTGCAAACGGAACAGTAACCAAATCTGAGCGTCGTGGTGGAAATGGCAATTATGTAAAAATTAGACATAATGCCACTTATGAAACGCAGTATCTACACATGAGAAAGCGTAATGTTAGGGTAGGAGACTATGTAAAACAAGGTGATGTTATTGGCTGGGTAGGTATGACAGGAAACACCGGTGGGCCGCACGTTTGCTACCGTTTTTGGGTTAACGGAAAACAAGTTGATCCGTTCAAACAAAAACTACCACAAGCACAATCTATTTCAGATTCATTAAAGATTGAATACTTAGAGTTTATTAAGCCGATTAAGGAGCAATTAGATGATATTCCTTTTGAAGTGAAACCAGAACTTATTGAAGAACCGGAAAGAGAAACCGTAAGACAAAGTAGTCAAAATTTAATTTCATAACTAACTATAAAATAACTATGCTACCAACAACTAACCCAACTACTACAAAATCCTGGAAAAAACTTCAGGAACATTTTGAAGACGTAAAAGCCCTTCATATGAAAGATTTATTTGCTGCCGATGCTGAGCGCGCTAATAAATTCACTATAAAATGGGATGATTTCTATGTTGACTTTTCAAAAAATAGAATCACAGAAGAAACGTTTAAATACTTACTTGAATTAGCCGACGATGTTAAATTAAAAGAAGCCATTCAAAGTCAGTTTTCAGGTGAAACCATTAATAAAACAGAAGGTAGAGCCGTTTTACATCCAGCACTTCGAGCACCAAAAGAGGCCAATTTCAAAGTGGAAGGTAAAAACGTCATGCCTGAAATTTACGCTGTTAAAGAAAAAATAGAAGGATTTACTAATGAAGTTGTAAGTGGTTCTCGAAAAGGTTATACCGGAAAAGCTTTTGCCGATGTGGTTAATATTGGTATTGGTGGTTCAGATCTAGGGCCAGCTATGGTTGTAGATTCCTTACAATATTATAAAAACCATTTAACTACACATTTTGTGAGTAATGTAGATGGTGATCACGTAAATGAGGTTATTAAAAAATTAGATCCAGAAACGACACTTTTCGTTATAGTTTCTAAAACCTTTACAACACAGGAAACCCTTTCTAATGCCAACACCATTAAAGATTGGTTCTTGAAATCAGCTCCTGAAGATGCTATTGCAAAACACTTTGTAGCGGTTTCAACAAACCTTGAAAAAGTTCAAAATTTTGGTATTGATGCCAATAATATATTCCCAATGTGGGACTGGGTTGGTGGTCGTTTTTCATTATGGAGCGCCGTGGGTTTAACCATTAGTTTAGCGGTAGGTTACGATAATTTTGACAACCTGCTTAAAGGCGCTCATAAAATGGATGAGCACTTTAGAACTGAAGATTTTGAGTCTAATATTCCAGTTGTTTTAGCTTTAATTAGCGTTTGGTATAATAATTTTTTCAATGCTGAAAGTGAAGCTATTATTCCTTACTCTCAGTATTTAAATCAGTTTGCAACCTATTTGCAACAAGGGATCATGGAGAGTAACGGGAAAAGTGTTGATAGAAATGGAAATCCTATTAATTACCAAACCGGAACCATTACCTGGGGTGAACCAGGAACAAATTCGCAACACGCCTTTTTTCAGTTGATTCACCAAGGTACAAAGTTGATTCCAGCCGATTTTATTGGATTTGCAAAATCACTTCACGGAAATCAAGATCATCAGGATAAGTTAACATCTAACTTCTTAGCTCAAACAGAAGCTTTACTTAACGGAAAAACTGAAGCTGAGGTTGTTGCCGAGGGCACAGCTGAAGACATCATTCCATTTAAAATATTTTCAGGAAATAAACCTACAAATACCATCTACATCAATAAACTCACTCCAGAGAGTTTAGGAAAATTGATAGCGCTTTACGAGCATAAGATTTTCGTTCAAGGTATTATTTGGAATATTTTTAGCTACGACCAATTTGGTGTGGAACTCGGAAAGCAATTAGCTAGTAAAATTTTACAAGAATTTAACAATAGCAAGACAAATAATCATGATGCTTCCACAGAGAATTTATTGAATTATTACAGAAAATTTAGTTAATAAATTATAATACAGTTAAAAACAAGGCGTCAATTTTACAAAATTGATGCCTTTTTTTTGTGTAATATATTGATTGTGTTAACCTTGTGTTAATGTTGTTATGAATTTTATGTGTATTTTTGCCTCGACTAATTCATAATAATTAATTCATGAAAAAAATTACACAAATTTTATTTGCGATGGCGGTACTGTTATGTTCTGCTGTGGCCTCCTCACAAAGTACAATTACCGGAACTATTATTGACGGTGAAATGAATGCACCACTTCCTGGCGCTAATATTGTTGAAAAAGGAACAACAAACGGTGCTTCTACTAGTTTTGAAGGTACATTCAGTTTACAAACCAGCGCGACATCTGGAGAAATAGTAGTTTCTTATGTTGGTTATAGTACAATTACTTTAAAATTTAATGGCGATCAAGATTTAGGACAAATTAAATTAATGCCAGACAATACCTTAGATGAAATTGTAATTGTTGGTAGCGGTGTTATTGATTTAGCTGAAGACAGAAAAACACCAGTGGCTGTGTCTACAATTAGATCAAAAGAAATTCAAGAAAAAGCTGGAAACTGGGATTTACCAGAGGTACTAAAATCAACACCTTCAATACAAAATGTAAAAGGTGGTGCTTTTGGTGACGGTACAATGTTTGTTCGTGGTTTTGATCAAACGAATACAGCATTTTTATTAAACGGACAACCAATTAATGGTATGGAAGACGGTAAAATGTACTGGTCTAACTGGTCAGGAGTAATGGACGTTGCTAATGCGATTCAAGTACAACGTGGTTTAGGAGCTTCTAAATTAGCCATTTCTTCAGTTGGGGGAACAGTAAATATCGTTACTAAAACCATCGATAAAAAAGAAGGAGGTTATCTTCAGCAAATGTTAGGTAATGATTATTATACTAAAACAACAGCTTATTATTCAACTGGTGTTAGTGAAAAAGGATGGTCTTTTGCCTCTTTATTAGGTTACTGGCAAGGTGACGGATATGTTAATGATACTGACGGTCAAGGACAAACGTATTTCTTCTCTGTTGGCTATACACCAAACGATCATCACTCATTCAATTTCTTGTTAACAGGAGCACCACAATGGCATGCTGTTGCAGGTAGTGGTGATATTCAATCATTTCTTGATAACGGAAGAGAATATAACTCTTGGAGTTTTGATGGTGTAGATAGCCCAAACACTTTATCTAGTGGTAAATATCCTGGAGGACGTAATATTTACCACAAGCCTGTTGCTAACTTAAGTTGGGACTGGACGATTAATGATCAATCTTCATTGTCTTCTGTATTATACGGGTCTTTAGGACGTGGTAGTTTTGCGCAATCTATTGGTTCAGTAGATTATGCTAGAGGTTCTAACAACAACCACGATTGGTATGGGTTAGTAACTAATTATAATAATCAAATTACTGAAAATTTAAACTTTAACGTAGGTGCCGATGTGCGGTTATATACAGGTTTTCACTTTAGAGATGTTAGAGAATTTATTACTTTAGATTCTGTAACGGCCAATTCAGGATATAGTGGTGGACAAGACTACCAGTTAACTGAAGCTGGAGGAATTAACCCATGGAAAGTATTTTTCAATCCTAACACCGATCACCTACAACGTTTTGGGTATGATTATTCAGAGCAAATTAATTACGGTGGTGTATTTGGACAGTTAGAATATGCTAAAAATGGTTTTTCAGCATTTTTCCAAGGGGCTTTATCAACACAGTCTCACGTACGTACTGAGTTTTTAAACACATCTACACCTGGAGAAGGAGAAGAAGGCGGTAAAATAAATAACTTGGGTTATAACGTAAAAGGTGGTTTAGCATACGAGCTTAGCCAAGCACACCGTGTATTTTTTAACACTGGGTTTTACTCACGACAACCATTTCACGATACTTTATATCAAAATGATAGAACAGGAAACGCTTTATTACAGCCTGAAGCTGAAAATGAAGAAATTACTGGATTTGAAGTTGGGTACCAATTCAACGGTGGTAGAGCAATTTCAGCTAACGTAAATGGATACCATACGACTTGGGATAATGTGACCAAGTATAGAAACAATGGAGAAAATGGTGATGACTATATTAGTTATCAAACTATGGGCGTTAAGCAGGTACATTACGGTGTTGAGCTTGAAGTGATGACACGTCCTTTAGATAACTTAAGGCTTAACGGTTTTCTTTCTTTAGGGGAGTGGCAATTTAAAGACAATGCGACACAAAGAACATTTGACAACGATGGTAACCAAATTGGTGTTGATGAAGAAATTGTTATCGATGGCTATAGCGTTGGTGGTGCTGCACAGGTAACTGGAGGTATCAATGGTAGTTATGATATTTGTAATAACTTTAGTGTTGATGCAGCTTGGAACTGGTATAACGATATGTTTTCTGTCGGTGCATTAGATGAAGCTCCACTTTCTATGCCGTCTTATAATACTATGGATGCTGGTTTATCTTATAAAGTGATGGTAGGTTCTAATGAATCATTACAATTCAGATTTAACTTGAATAATGTTTTTGATGAAGTTTACTTAGAATCTGTTTCTGGAAACACTGCCGCTTCAGCTAATCCAGACGAAAATTATAAAGGTATTAACACTAGTAATAACGGTCGTTTTGGTTACGGCAGAACATGGAATTTTAGCGTACGTTTCAATTTCTAATCACATTTGTTTTAATAACTTACAAAACCGCTTCGATTGAAGCGGTTTTTTTATGTTTTTAATTATTACATTTGCTATGTAACATTAAATCAAAACCAAGCATGTACGACATTATTTTATCCCTTCACTCTTATTGGGCTTATTTGGTGCTAATCATTTTAGCCATTACAGCCATTACGGCCATTATTAAAACGGCTGGAGACAAGGAGTATGAAAACAACGATTTTCGTAGAGGGTTATTTACTTTAATCGTATCTCATATCCAATTGTTAATTGGTTTAGTATTGTATTTTGTGTCACCGCGCTTTGCCTTATGGGGTGAATTAGGAGGGAAAGTGATGAGCAACTCGCTGGCAAGACTTTATTTGGTAGAGCATCCTTTTGTGAATATTTTAGCTATAGTATTAATTACTATGGGTTATTCGAAACACAAAAGAAAACTGACCTCTAAAATGAAACTAAAAACCATAGCTATTTTCTATACTATTGCATTAGTGTTGTTTTTATCACGTATTCCTTGGAGTACTTGGATGAGCTAAACTCTTTGAACTTCTTTGATTAAATACACATAAACAGGAAAGTGGTCGCTAAAACCATTTGAAAACCCGCTGTTGTTCCAACTTCTAAAAGGATAACCTTTGTAGGTGCCGCTTTGCTGAATTAAATAGTTTTTGTTGTAAATCCCAGCTTTATAAAACTGAAAAGATTTATAATCTTTTTCTAGAAACGGTTTGGTAAGCATAATTTGGTCGAATAAACTCCAGGCATCCCGATAGGCTGTCGTACCAAAACCAGCTTTATAAAGGTTGATATAAGGGTTGTAAATGCCCTTTAAGTTGATTTTGTTTTTATCGCCTTTAGCTTTTAATACCTTTTTTACACTAGCATTGTTGGGGTTATCGTTTAAATCGCCCATCACAAAAATCTTCGCATAAGGGTCAATAACTTGTAAAGAATCAATGATGCGTTTATTCAGTTTTGCCGCAGCCATACGCTTATGGTTGCTTTTAGAAGCGCCACCACGCCTGGATGGCCAGTGGTTTACAATGACGTGAATGGTTTCATTTTCTAATTTACCCGTAACCAAAAGTTGATCTCGCGTATAAATGCGTTTATCATCCTCGTAAATCTTTAATCCATGCGTACTCGAGTGTATTGGGGTAAACAAGGCCTTTCGGTATAAAAGAGCCACATCAATGCCACGCATGTCAGGAGCGTCAAAATGAATATATTTATATTGGTAATCACGTATTGATGGTTCCATAATTAAATCCTCTAAAACGGCCGCGTTTTCAATCTCGCAAATGCCAATAAGTGCTGGAGGTTGTTTAGTGAAATCTTTTCCGATATCAACCAAAACCTTAGACATGTTCACTAGTTTTTGTTCGTAAGCTTTTTTACGATGGGTTTTAATTTCCATCATAGGACTGTACTCATCAAATTTATTCGGGTCGTTGATGGTGTCGAACAAGTTTTCTAAATTATAGAAGGCTAGGGTATGGATTTTAAATTGCTTTTCTTGGGCTTGCCCTGTGTTAAAAAAGCTAAAAATCAATAGGTAGATTATAAATTTAGAATAAGGCATTAAGTCACGTTAAAACACAAAAATAAGATAATTCATCATAATTTGTAGGATTTTATTTTCATAAAATGTAAAAATGTCTAATTTTGGCATCAAATATTTTATGTGAACAAATTTTTACTCGTTTTCTTATTTATTGCCTTTTCAGAAGTAGTTGATGCTCAAAACACAACTATTCATGGTAGTGTGAATGATGCAGACAAGCTTCAGCCATTGGTTGGAGTTACTGTTCTTTTGAAAGAGTCGACCCTTGAAACTCAAACGAATCACTTAGGTGAATTTGTGTTTGATGAAAGCCTTCCGCTAGGCGAACAAACACTCGTACTCTCTAAAATTGGTTATATCAGCAAGCATTATCCTATTATTGTCAATGAAGGGCAAACGCTAAACATAAGCGATATGACCTTGAGCCGCGATCTTGCGTATACCAATGATTTGTTTACCATAACCTTAAGCGATGACGAACTTCATGATGATACCAGTGCGTCCGATAATGTTTCCGGACTTTTAGCATCTTCCTTAGATGTTTTTCAACGAACCGCCGCTTTCGAGTTTAGTCCGTCGTTTTTCAGATTACGTGGCCTCGATTCTAACAATAGCAATGTGCTCATTAATGGTATTGAAATGAATAAACTCTACAATGGTAGGCCACAATGGAGCAATTGGGGAGGTATTAATGATGTGCTTCGTAATCAAGAACTGGCCTTAGGTTTGGCTCCTTCAAATTATAACTTTGGAGGCGTTTTAGGGTCAACGCATATTAATGTTAGGGCGTCAGAAGCAAGGCCTGGTACGCGGTTCACCTATTCGTCTTCCAATAGAAGTTATTCAAACCGTTTGATGGTGAAGCATGCTTCAGGCCTATTGAAACACAATTGGGCTTACACCTTTTCCATTGGCAGACGTTGGGGAAACGAAGGCTATCAAGATGCTACCTTGTACAGTTCTAATTCTTTTTTCACTGCCGTGGAAAAGAAATTCGGTAAAAAGCACAGTTTAAATCTAACTGCCATTTATACGCCCAATAAACGCGGAAAATCTTCTCCAAACACCCAAGAAGTTTACGATTTAAAAGACATTAAATACAATGAATATTGGGGTTGGCAAGATGGTGAAAAGCGTAATTCGAGAATTAAAGAAGTTAATGAACCCATTGTTATGCTAAATCATCATTGGGATATAAACGCGAAAACATCACTAAATACCAATTTAGGCTATCAATTTGGCAAGATGGGCAATAGCCGTCTGGATTATAATGGCACCGATTTGGTTGATGGCATACCGCAGGGTGGTGGAGCAAATCCGAGTCCGGCATATTACCAAAAACTGCCCAGTTATTTCGAAAGAAATTTTCCCGATAATTTAGACTATGCTTACCGCGCCTTAAAGGCATTTCAGGATAACGGACAAATAGATTGGCAGTCTATGTACCAGGCAAATATAAATAACACTGAACAAGATGGTAATGCGATTTATGCGTTGTATGAAGACCGTGTGGATGACAAGCAAATTACGGTAAACTCTATTTTAAAAACAGCAGTCAATGAAAATGTACTTTTAAACGCTGCGGTCAATTATAAATCTTTAAAATCTGAAAACTTTGCTCATGTTTTAGATCTTTTAGGGGCTTCTAATTATTTAGATGTTGATGCCTATGCTTCCACGAGTGATGAGGCTCAAAACGATTTGCTACACCCCAATCGACTCGTTTCCGAAGGTGATACTTTCAAATATCATTATCTCATACGTGCCAATGAATTTAATGTTTTTGGCCAAGCTCAATGTACTTATAGTCACTTTGATTTTTTCGTTTCCGGTGGTTTTAGCCATACCAATTATCAGCGCGAGGGGCTTTATAAAAATGGGGGCTTCCCAGGTAATTCGTTAGGAAAGGGTGAACATCTCCGTTTTATAGGTTTTAGCGCTAAATCGGGGTTAACCTATAAGTTTTCAGGGAAACATGTTTTTAATTTGAATGCTGGTTTCATCAAACGTGCACCAAGCATTCAAAACACTTTTTCCAACGCGAGAGAAAACCATAATGTGGTTCCTGATATTTCCGAAGAAAATATTCTGTCTGCTGATGCGAGTTATATTTTTCGTTCATCCGTAGTCAAAGCCAAGTTAACCGGCTATGTCACTAAAATAACCAATGCTAATGAAATTGCTTTCTATTTTGCAGACGGTGTAGGTGGCGATAACGCTGTTTTTGTCCAGGAGATTTTACGTGGTGTGGATAAAAACCATTTCGGGACAGAACTGGGTGTTGAAGCTCAAGTGACCCCAACCATAAAATTAAAAGCTGTGGCTTCGGTGGGGCAATTTACCTATGCTAACAATCCGAATTTATTACTGACCACAGAACCCGATGCTGAAGCTGAAGCTGCAGGTTTTATCAATGGTGCTAAAGATTTTGGTGAGACCAAGCTTAAAAACTATAAACTTTCAACCGGACCGCAAAGTGCCTATTCTGTAGGTTTTGAATATCGCGATCCTGATTATTGGTGGTTTGGAGCCACCGCAAACTTCTTTTCAAATACCTTTTTAGATGTGAGCCCCTTAACCCGGTCATCAAATTTTAATACGGATTCCGATGGTAACGTGTTTAACGATTATGATGAAGAATTAGCTAAAACCTTATTGGAGCAAGAACGCTTTGATGATTATATGGTGGTGAATCTGGTTGGAGGGAAGTCTTGGAAACTTGGTCAATATTACATCGGACTTTTTGCGAGTATTAATAATTTGTTGGATGCTACTTATAAAACGGGTGGTTTTGAGCAGGGCAGAAATGCCAATTACAGGGAGCTCCGTGATGATAAGGCTTTAGATACACCGGTATTCGGACCTAAATATTGGTACGGTCGTGGGGCAACCTACTTTTTAAACTTGAATATTAGCTTTTGAAAAAAATAATTATGAGAACATTGAAAATATTAAGCCACCTGTTGGTATTCGTGTTAAGTGTCGTTTTAGTGTCGTCTTGTATAAAAACAGACGATTATGCCTTACCTGATGTGCTAATGACCGAACCTGAAGTTCCTTCGGAAAATATCACCACCTTCAAAACGATAAAATCTTTATATGAACAAGCTGTGAATGGCGGAAATTCTACCGTGGTTATTCAATCTGAAACCGATTTGTACATTGAAGGCTACGTGGTATCTTCCGATAAATCGGGAAACTTTTTTGAAGAACTCATCATTCAGAATAAAAAAGATGGCAGCGACCCCGATAATGACCCTAGACTCGGTTTTTGTGTCCTGGTTAACGTGAGTAACTTGTCCGACACCTTTCAATTCGGACAAAAAGTGTATTTAAAAATGAATGGTTTAACCGTTGGGGAATCTAGCGGGGTGCTTTGTATTGGCAAAGGCGATGCTGTTAAAGTAGAACAAATTCAGGCTTCAGAGTTTGAAGATATCATCATAAGAAGTAACGAAATCGCAGCTATTGAACCTAAGGTTTTAAGCCTGGAAACTTTAACGTCAAAGGATGAAAATACTCTAATTCGCTTAGAAAACATGCAACTCAATCGTTTTGAATTAGGAGCGTCTTTTGCTGCTGAGTCGTTTGATGAATATGATGGTTTTAGAATTTTAGAAAGCTGCGAGACGGGTATTAGTATGATGATGCAAACTAGTAGTTATGCCGATTTTAAATCTTTAACCGTTCCGCAAGGTTCTGGGAGCGTCACAGGAATTTATAGTCGTGATTATGGTGATGATTTTAATGTTTTGGTGGTCAATAGTTCCTCTGATGTGACTTTTGATAACCCGAACCGTTGCGACCCTTTAGAGTTGGACTGCGGAATCGCTGAAAGCTATGGTTCAGGAAATTTATTAACCGAAGATTTTGAACCCCAGAAAAACAATAAACCCATAGAAATCGAGGGTTGGACCAATTATATAGAAGCTGGTACCGAGGCCTGGGAAGGTTATTCATCAACTTCTTCAAATGCTTCGTTGGGGCGTTCGGCACGTTTTCAAAGTGCAAGTTCTGGAGACCATAGCAATATTGGATGGCTCATCACGCCAGCCATTCCTTTAGATGATTACGAGGGGGTAACCTTACGTTTTAAAACATCCAACAGTTTGGCCGATAGTAGTTTTATGGAGGTTTTGTATAGTTTAAATTGGGATGGCACTGAAGCTGGTGTTAACCAAGCCTCTTGGGGCGTGTTGTCTGCTGCTTATGTGGTGAAGGATTCCGATTCGTTTGTACCTTGGTTTAATTCTGGTGTTGTCGATTTATCATGTGCGGCTGGTATCATGCATATAGCTTTTAAATATACTGGTGGCGGACAAGAATCTTTTGATGGGGTTTACGAATTGGATGATATTCGTATTGATTATGTAGAATAGTTTTTACCTTTGAAAACTTTTATACACCACCATGACCACATTCGATAACTTATTTTACCACTTTTTTCAATTTTATAAAGCTAAGAAAAGTAAAAAGTCCAACGAGATTGCGACTTTTTATGTTTCCTTTTTACAAAGCAGTTTGTTATTGCTTTTAGGGGTGTTTTTTGCTGGATTTTTTAGACAAATGCACGTGCAAACCATGTCAGCCACAAAAGCATGGGTGCTTTTCACCTTGGTTGTTATTTTTTTATATTTCAAAAATTGGATGTATTACGGCGGCAGAAAACGTAAAGTGCTCAATGTAAAAATGCTTAAAAATAAAAAACTCGAATATAATATCTGGGTGCTTTGGTCTGTACCCTTAGTTATTTTAGGTTTAGCTTTTGTTTTGTCTAAAGCGATTTAGGATAAAAACCCTGTTGCTGATAGGAATGTATGACATACATTAAAATTGAATGCAGGGAATATTTTCGTAAATTTGAAAAAACGATTGTTATGGATTTACAAACTAGAAAACTAGAACTTATTCAAGAGTTTTTAAAGGTTCAAAGTGAGGATGTTATTTCACGACTTGAAAAAATCCTTAGGAAAGAGAACCTAAAAAATGATAATAAAGATTTTAAACCAATGACAATTGAGGAGTTTAATTCGCGGATAGATAAATCTATGGAAGATTCAGCAAGTGGTCGACTAATAGAATCTAGCGAATTAAAAGCCAAGATTGATAAATGGAATTAAAATTATTTTGGACTGATTTTTCTCAAAATGAATTAGAAAAAATTTATGAATATTATCGAGAAAAAGCAGGGACTCATATAGCGAAAAAACTCGTTAATGGTATTTATAATGAGACTTTAAAACTACGAAGGCAACCAGAAATAGGACAATTTGAAGACCTTCTTAATAATAGAATACAAGAATTTAGGTATTTAGTCTATAAAAACTATAAAGTCATTTATTGGATAAATTACGAAAAGAACAGAATTGAAATTAATGATGTTTTTGACACAAGACAAAATCCAGTTAAGATGAAAGATGAAAATCGTAATAAAAAATAGAGACTAGCCCTTCAACTGCTTATGTGAACCATCACAATTTGGTTTCCGTTTAGATAAGCCACAGGTGCAATCATTCAAACCGTAGCCATCAAAAATACGTTGTATGTTTTTTTCAATGCGAGCCGTTTTGGTTTTCGATTGTTTTGCTTTTGAAAAATATAAAAGATAACCACGTTGACGCCCTGGTGTTAATGCTTCAAATGCTTCTTGAAAAGCGGTATTTTCCTTAAAAACCTGTTCTAATTCCTCCGGGACCTCATAATCCGATGTTTTTTTCATCGCTACTTTCTGCCCTGATTTTTCAATAGCTTCTTTTAGATATTGCTTTATAACCGGTTCCAATTCTATAATTTCAGCTAAATCTGTAAATCGCATTTGCCTTGCAGTTTGCATATTTTCAGTTTGCTTAATTAATAGTGTTTCAGAGTCATCTAATAAAACGCCTTTAAAAAAAGATATACCACAGTAACTGTCAAACTCATGAATCAGCACCACGTTTTTACCTTCATGCGTATAACAAGGGTGCTTCCATTTAAAACCTTCTTGAAGTCCGCAACTTAAAATAATGTCTCGAAGGGCTATTAATTCCTTTTGCCACTTTTGTTGACTATTTAAATATTGTTGAACGTCTTGAAGCATATTTAATAGGTGTTTTTTTTAGCCTTTCTTAAAAATAGCATACACCGGGAAGTGATCACTGTAACCCCCATTATATTTTCTTCCAACGTAAGTTCTATAAGGAGTGCCTTTGTAGCGGCCGCTAAAAGTTTTTAAGAAATCTTCATCAAAAATATTGGCTGAACTAAATTCCAATGCTGTAGATGAGGCTTTAAAAAAGTTTGTAGAAATTAAAATCTGGTCAAACAAGTCCCATTTGCGGTGGTAGTAGGTAGAGCCACGATTGAAAGAACGCAGGGTTTCCATAAGATTGAATAAGCTCGAAGTCTTTACCAATTCGCGTATGCCTGGGTTGTTCGAATCTTCGTTAAAATCACCCATTACAATAACTTTAGCATCTTCATTATTGAGCTTTAAGCCCGCGATGATTTCACTCACCTTAGCCGAAGTCACTAAACGTTTAGGTTCCGATTCTTTTTCACCCTCTCTTCTAGATGGCCAGTGATTCACAATCACATGAATTTCTTCGCCATCTAAACGTCCGCTAACCAATAAAATATCGCGGGTGTAATCTGGCGAGCCATCATCATGCATGAGATTAATACTAAACGGTTCAGAGTGAGTTACCGTAAATACATCTTGGTCATATAAGAGTGCCACATCAATACCACGCTCATCAGGCGAATTGTAATGTACATAATTATAATTGAGAGGTGCGAGGTGTTTCGATTCGAGTAAATCATTAAGCACTTTTTTGTTTTCAACTTCAGCCACACCAATAATTGCAGGGTTTTTACCGGTTTCTCTACGTCCTATGTTTGAAATGGCATAACCCAATTTTCGAAGTTTATTGTCATAACGCTTATGGTTCCATCGTTTTGGAGCCGTTGGTAAAAAATCAACATCATGAATATGTGTGTCTTGAATTAAATCGAATAAATTTTCAAGATTATAAAAGCCCACGGTTTGTAATTCGGGTCTTACTGGAAGATCGTCAAAAAGGTCTGTCATAATTTCAAAAATAAGGGTAAAATTTTAAAATATAGGCTTTGTTAAATCTTAATCGCATGAATAAGCGTATCTTGTTAGTAACATAGTTGTTTTCTAAAAAGTTAGAGATATACTTTTTTAACGATAATGCTAGCAATTATGTAACTTTGTAGCATAGATTAATTATATGATTGAAAAGAAAGATATTGCTTTAGAAAAAGCAGTTTTAATAGGGGTAATTACTAAGGAACAAGATGAAGAAAAATCTAAAGAATATTTAGATGAATTGGAGTTTCTAACTTTTACAGCAGGTGGTTATGCTGTAAAGCGATTCACCCAGAAAATGGATATGCCAAACTCGAAGACCTTTATTGGTACGGGTAAAATGGAAGATGTACGTCAATATATTGAAGAAAATAATGTTAGTACCGCCATTTTTGATGATGAATTATCTGCAGCTCAAGAAAGAAATATTAGTAAAATTCTAAACGTAAAAGTTTTAGATAGAACCAATTTAATTCTTGATATTTTTGCCCAAAGGGCACAAACCAGTTACGCTAGAACGCAAGTAGAATTGGCGCAATGCGAATATTTACTACCGCGATTACGTGGTATGTGGACTCACCTTGAACGTCAAAAAGGGGGTATTGGAATGCGCGGACCAGGGGAAACCGAGATTGAGACCGATAGACGTATTGTTCGTGATAAAATTGCTTTACTAAAATCACGTATAAAAACCATAGATAAACAAATGGCCGTGCAACGCGGTAACCGTGGTAAAATGGTACGTGTGGCCTTAGTTGGTTATACTAACGTAGGGAAATCTACTCTAATGAATGTGATTAGTAAAAGTGAAGTTTTTGCTGAAAACAAATTGTTCGCCACACTAGATACCACCGTTAGAAAAGTGGTGATTCAAAACTTACCTTTTTTATTGAGTGATACCGTAGGTTTTATTAGAAAATTACCAACCCAGTTAGTCGATAGTTTTAAAAGTACCCTCGATGAGGTTAGAGAAGCCGATTTATTGCTTCATGTGGTAGATATTTCACACCCTAATTTTGAAGAGCATATTGCGTCTGTTGAAAAGATATTAGGTGAAATAAAAAGTGGTGATAAGCCAACAATCATGGTGTTTAATAAAATTGATGCTTATCAACAAGAACCTCTAGAAGAAGACGATTTAGAAACCGAACGTACCGAAAGACATTATTCTTTAGGCGAATGGAAAAGTACCTGGATGAGTAAAGTGGGAAATAATGCCTTGTTTATTTCAGCTTTAAACAAGCAAAACTTAGAGGACTTTAAAAAACGTGTGTATGACGAAGTAAGGGAAATTCACGTAACACGCTTTCCTTATAATGAGTTTCTGTATCCAGATTATGAAACTGAAGACTAGTTTTTAATATGAACAAGAGGTTGATAAAAAAACTATGGAAAAATAAATGGATTAAGGGCCTGTTTTTATTAGGAGCCTTTGTAATTCTGTTTTTTATTGGTCTATTTTTTAGTATTTATTTTGGTGCCTTCGGAAAAGTACCTACTACTGAAGATTTAAGTTCTATCATTCAAGAAGAAGCTACCGAAGTTCGTGATAAAGACGGAGCGTTAATTGGTAAATATTACATTTATGACAGGCAACCTTTAGAATATGAAGAGCTTCCTCAGCACTTAATTGATGCCCTGGTTGCTACTGAAGATGTGCGGTTTTTTCAGCATGATGGCATTGATAACGTGAGTTTATTACGTGTTTTTGTTAAAAGTATTTTACTCCAAGATAAATCATCAGGAGGCGGAAGTACCATAACACTGCAATTGGCAAAAAATTTGTTCGGGCGCGATGATTTTTGGATGTTCGGTATTGTAGTCAATAAGTTTAAAGAAAGTATTATTGCCAAGCGACTCGAGGAAATCTATACAAAAGAAGAAATTTTAACCCTCTATTTTAATACGGTTCCTTTTTCTGATAACACCTATGGTATAGAAAGTGCCTCTCAGAAATTTTTTAATAAATCAACTAAGGATCTCACTACCTCTGAAGCTGCTATTTTAGTCGGCTCACTTAAAGCGAATACCTACTACAATCCCCGATTAAATTTAAAACGTAGCCAAGAACGTCGTGATGTGGTTTTATCGCAAATGGAGAAGTATGGCTATTTATCTACAGATTCCTTAGAAGTAATTACAAATGAAGATGTGGTTTTACACTACCGTTCATTTAATCACGACATGGGTGTAGCACCTTATTTTAGAGAACAAGTTAAAAAGGAATTAACGGCCATTTTAGATACCATTGTTTCTCAGGAAGGAGCCTCTTATGATTTGTATAAGGACGGTTTGATTGTGCATACCACCTTAGATTTTAAAATGCAGCAATTGGCCGAGGAAGCCATGAAATCGCACATGGCTAAATTACAAGCGGCTTTTGAAGCCTCTTATGGCGATTCAGGACCGTGGAATGATAAAAAACTTGTAGATGCTGAAGTTAAGAAGCTTAAAAAATATAAGCAGTACCAAGCTCAAGGCTTAACTGAAGAACAGATAAATGATTCATTAGCCGTTAAACGTCATGTGGAATTGTTTTCTTGGGAAGGAGATACCATTAAAAACATCAGTGTTAGAGATAGTATCAGTCAGTATTTAAAATTATTAAATACAGGTATGTTGTCTGTTGACCCAAGTACTGGCGCGGTGAGAACTTATATCGGTGGTATTAATTATCGTGTGTTTAAATATGACCACATCACACAAAGTGAGCGCCAAGTAGGTTCAACTTTTAAACCAGTAGTATATACAGCAGCGATTGAAAATGGCATGCGACCTTGTGAATATTTCTCTTTAGCTAAAGTCACTTATACCAATTATGATAATTGGTCGCCAAGTAACTCTGGAGGCGATGAGGTTGACCCTCACGAGAATTATTCTTTAGAAAAAGCCTTAAGCCATTCTATAAATACTATTGCGGTTAAAGTATTGAATAAGGTTGGCATTCCTAAGGTTTTAGAGCAAGCCGAAAAGATGGGTATTACCAAAGCATTACCCCATCAACCTTCGCTGGCACTAGGTGTTGCCGAGTTAAACCTTCAAGAGCTGACGGGTGCTTATACCAGTTTTGTGAATTCCAGTCGCCCTGTGAAGCCTTATTATATCACTAAAATAGAAGATCGAAACGGAAATATAATCGCTAATTTTGAGCCGGAAATTTCAGAAAATCAGGCTTTCAGTGACTATACGCGTCAAGTCATGTTAGAGTATATGAAGGCGACGATCAATAAGGGTACTGCAAAGCGTTTAAGAAGTCATTATGGTTTAAAAAATGATATCGCTGGAAAAACGGGAACGACGCAGGACAATAAAGATGGTTGGTTTGTAGGGATTACCCCAAATCTAGTTACGGTAACTTGGGTAGGTAATGATAATTTTGGTATCGGATTTAAAACCACTGGAATGGGGCAAGGGGCTAATTCTGCCTTGCCAATTTTTGCTGAATTTTATAAAAAACTGAATGCCGATACGACCTTCAATGTCATTACTAGAGCTAAATTTGAAAGTCCGTTGCAGCAGGTGAAATCTGATTTAAATTGCGAACCCGAAAAGCGTGATTCCTTTCTAAAGCGTTTATTTACCCGAAAGCATAAAAAGAAGAAGTTTAGGGGGGAATAAGTTTCAAAGTTTCAAAGTGACATAGTTTCTTAAGCTTAATATTTTTTCTTCTATTGAGATACTGTCCTCTGCAGTTTTGTAACTTTGAATAACCCTTAAAGAAAAAAAGCTCCAAAGTTCTACAGATATTTTTTGTCTATCCATAAAACTTTGCAGCTTTGCTACTCTGTAACTTAGATGCTTTCTAATTAAAATGCATAGCTTAAACCAAAAGTCCAGTAGGTCTGTAAGTCGTTATCAACATTGTCGAAGGTAGGTTTCGGGTCTCCATCAGGTACGTTTTCCTCAGCAAAATTTAAAGCTTCTTGCTTGTTGTCTCTTAAACCAAATTCAAAACCTAAACCAATACCTTTCCATACCTCATACGCTAATGCGTTGGTCCAAGTCCAGTTAGAAAGGTTTGAACTCTTATACGATTGGAACATCGATAAGTTAGAGTTTAGTTTTAATTTTCCGAACTCTTTAGCATAATTGGCTACAATTTTAGCACCTAAAGAAGAGTCGAAAATATCGGTTTCTTCGCTAAAAAATACAATATTGTAGTTTAAAGGGTGTACTACCACAACCAATTCGCTAATTGGTGTCCATGTCACACCAATACCTAGATCAAGATATCCTGGATCGTTGAAATTATTTAATAAGGTTGTTCTGTACTCACCTAATGCAGAAGCAGCTAATGTTTTCGTAAACTTATAACCATAAAGGGAAGTTACTGTAAAAACATCTGTTGCTTGTCTGTAGTCGTTATCATCCGTAGGATCATCTTTGTCATCAAATTTCACCCAACTTAAGTTGATGTTCGCGGTATTATACCAGAAAAACTTTTCTCTGTTTAATTTAGCAAATGGGTTTGCTGTAATTGTAATATTTCCGGCTGAATTGTTAGGTGTCCCTTGAGCATACCAGTTGCTGAATTCAGATATATTAGCACCTATAGTACCAAAAGCACCGTAATGCCAACCTGGAAATTTTTCAATTTGTTTTTTAAGGGCGTCAACTTCAGATTGAAGTGCACTAATCGAATCTTCTTTGGCCGATTTTAAGGCTTTTAATTCTTCTTTAGTCTGTGCATTTACAGTAGTAATTCCTATAAATAAGGCACAGATGAGTAGCGTTTTTTTCATAGTTTGTAGTTTTAATAAAATGGATTAATGTTTAGAATTTTAAATTTATAAATAGGGATGATTTATTTCTTTTTGTATAAAGGTACCGATGAACAGGCTTCACCATACATGATTGATTTTGCTAAAGGCTTTAATTTATTAGCAAGCATGATATAGGCGTTTTGAGGTACAGGTTTGTTAGAACAGCCTTTAATAATTATTGGCTTGCCTTCAAATTCACTCACATCTAAATCTTGAATGATATCTTGGTAAATTGCGGTTTCTAGGTTGTCTAAGCTTCCTACTAATGTTTTTTGGACATAAGGTTCTAGGTGAATGCTTAGTAACATGTAAGCCCACCCCGGAATAATAGCATCGCTACTACAAGTTAACGCGATGTACTGCCCTTGAAACTGACTCCAATCAAATGCTGAAACCTGATTTCTAAAGTCTGTTTCACGAAGCACAAAACCTTCATAAAGCCAATCTTTAATATCAAATAATACACGTTCGCCTTGTGGGTAATAATCTTCAAGGTTAACGGTGACTAATTTACTATTAGCAACGCGATTTATAATTTCGTCTTTCAAAAAAATGTAGTTTTAAGTGTTTGGTTTGTTTGTGAACTGCAATGGTTTCCTGAAAACTTAGTTTACAGCATGCCCAATTCAAGTTTTGCCTCTTCACTCATAAGCTCTTGTGTCCATGGCGGATCAAAAGTGATTTCTACTTCAGCACCTTTCACTTCGTCTAGTGATTTTACTTTTTCTTCAACCTCTAAAGGTAAAGTTTCGGCAACAGGACAGTTAGGTGTTGTTAAAGTCATTAAGATTTTAACATCGTTGTCTTCGTTTACAAAAACATCGTAGATTAAACCTAATTCGTAAATATCTACAGGGATTTCTGGATCGTAAATAGTTTTTAAAACATTTACGATTTTTTCTCCTAATTCGGCAGTATCTATAGCTTCACTCATAATTATATAATTTATTTTTTAATTTCCGCCTTTCGTTTTTGCTCAAGATAAACTTTAGCGGAAATCTATATGTTATGATTCCTGTTTTACAGAAATTATTTCATTTGTGTTTGATAGGCTACGGCATACATTTTTAATTGCTTTACCATGCTTACCAAACCATTGGCGCGGGTTGGCGACAAATGTTCTTTAAGTCCGATTTGATCAATAAAATCAGTTTCGGCATGAATGATATCTTTTGGTGGCTGATTTGAAAATGAACGTACCAAAATTGCAATAATACCTTTGGTAATTATAGCATCACTATCGGCAGTAAATATTAATTTTCCATCTTCCATTTCAGCATGTACCCAAACCTTACTTTGGCAACCTTTAATAATGTTGCTGTCGGTTTTATATTGGTCGTCGATAAGTGGTAAATCTTTCCCCAAATCGATCATATATTGGTAACGCTCTTCCCAATCTTCAAACATTGAGAATTCATCTATTATTTCATTTTGGATTTCTTCTATACTCACAGTCTCAAATTTTAAGCAAAAATACAATAAGAAATGTTCCTATTCAATGTTTTCGGAAATTGATAGCAGTTCTTTAACTAAAGGAGCGATTGTTTGTGGCGGATTCCCATGATCAAAAGCTGGTGTTTCAAAGGTTTTTTCGTTGGAAGTAATTTTTAACGTAGCTTTAGCTGCACCATCAAAGGCAAAATCTTTACTAGGCGCTTCTAAAGTTTTTATCTCATCTAAAGGAATCGAATCTAAAAGGCTTAATAGTTTTTTCCATTCTGAAGGTTCGAGTACTATGGGAGTCCCTGGTTTACCTCTTTTTTTAGAAATAACAATCATGTTTTTTATGACTCTTATTTTATGATAGGAACCTCGTGTTGTCGTGGTGTACTCAAAAGTAATTAACGTCTCTGAAGGGGTTTCTGAAGCTTCAGATTCTACTATTGAATCGTTTGAGTTCGAATGGTTCACGGTTCCACAAGATTTCACGCCCATAAGGCAACACAGAAGAATGCTTATTAATTTCATGAGCCGAATTTGAAATAAAATTACGAAAAGTAATCGAAAATCAGTTTAAGACAACATCATCTTTGCCTTTTTTACGCCTTCAAATAAGGCGTCTATTTCAGCTTTAGTGTTGTAAAAGGCTAATGAAGCGCGTACGGTTCCAGGGATTTTATAATAGTCCATGATAGGTTGGGCGCAATGATGCCCTGTTCTTACGGCAATACCAAGTTTATCTAAAATGGTACCAACATCATAGGGATGAATACCTTCTAAATTAAATGAAATCACTGAGGTTTTTTGTTCTGAAGTACCGTAAATTTTAAGTCCGTCAATTTGTAACAATTTTTCGGTGGCATATTCTAGAAGCTCATGCTCATAAGCCGCGATGGCTTCAAAACCAATACCGTTCATATAATCTAAGGCCGCTCCAAAAACGATACCTCCAGCGATGTTTGGTGTACCGGCTTCGAATTTATGAGGTAAATCGGCGTAAGTTGTTTTTTCAAAAGTAACTTCAGCAATCATTTCACCACCTCCTTGATAAGGGGGCAATTTTTTCAACCATTCTTCTTTACCGTAAAGCATACCAACACCGGTTGGTCCACACATTTTATGAGCAGAAACCACGTAAAAATCAACATCTAATTTTTGAACATCTGGTTTTATATGCGGACTCGATTGTGCGCCATCAATTAAAACTGCTGCACCAACTTGATGTGCCTTTTCAATGATGTATTCAATCGGGTTAATGGTACCTAGGGCGTTTGAAACGTGATTTACAAAAACAAGTTTGGTGTTTTCTGAAAGTAAGTTGTCAAACTCTGCCATGACCAATTCGCCTTCTTGGTTCATTGGAATAACCTTTAATTCTGCGCCTGTACGTTCGCAAAGCATTTGCCAAGGCACGATATTAGAGTGATGCTCTAAGGCCGAAACAATAATCTCGTCTCCTTTTTTTAATAATGATGAAAACCCATTGGCAATAAGATTAATGCCATGCGTGGTTCCCGAGGTGAAAATGATTTCATGCGAGAACTTAGCATTAAAGTGGTTTTGTATTTTATAACGCGCTTGTTCGTATAAATCTGTAGCTTCCTGACTCAAGGTGTGTACGCCACGGTGAATGTTGGCGTTATAATTTGAGTAATAGTCCACCATGGCATCAATGACCTGTTTAGGGGTTTGTGATGTGGCGGCATTATCAAAATACACTAAAGGTTTGCCATTTACTTTACGTGAAAGAATTGGAAAATCTTTTCTTATGTCTTCTACTTTGAACATGGCTGTAAGGCTTAGCCCCGATTGGGACATTTGTTGAAGCTCCTCGTAGAGAGTCCTTCCACTCGGCTCAGGGCAAACATACCCAAAAGCGGAAGGTAACTTCAAATAAAAATTTCAGTAAGGTTTAAGAGATTCCCTCTTTCGAGGGAATTTATTATAAATCGAATCCGATGTTAACCCCTAATTTGTTTGCTATAATTTTATTAATACGTTGCTTTAATTCTGGGATTTTAACCGAACTTAAAACGTTATTACTAAAAGCATACATTAAAAGCGCTTTAGCTTCTTTTTTAGGGATACCACGAGATTGCATGTAAAATAAGGCGCTTTCGTCTAGCTGCCCAATAGTACAACCGTGAGAGCATTTTACATCGTCTGCAAAAATCTCAAGTTGTGGCTTGGTGTTTATTGACGCTTTGTCGCTTAACAAAACATTGTTGTTAGATTGGAAAGCGTTTGTTTTTTGAGCTTCTTTTTCTACAATAATTTTTCCATTGAAAACCCCTGTAGAACTATCGCCAAAAATACCTTTATAATCTTGGTGACTCTCACAGTTTGGTTCAATATGGTGAACCAGCGTATTGTGATCTACATGTTGCTTATCACCAAGAATAGTAACACCTTTTAATATAGAATCGATACGCTCGCCTTCTTGGAAGAAATTGAGGTTGTTTCTAATTAGTTTTCCACCAAAAGCAAAGGTGTGTACCGAAGCGATACTTTCACGTTGCTGTTTAATGAAGGTATTATCTATTAACGATGCATTTTCGCTGTCGTTTTGAATCTTGTAATAATCAACAATAGCACGTTTTTTAGTAAAAATTTCGGTCACACTATTGGTTAAAACAGGGTTTTCTGTTAAACTTTGGTGCCGCTCGATAATTTGCACATGGCTATTTTCTTCGGCAACAACTAAATTGCGTGGTTGTAAAAGGGTGGCGGCTTCTGTTCCTGTTGAAAAATTGATAAACTGAATAGGCTTATCGGCAATTTTATTTTTAGGAATGTGAATGTAAACACCCTCTTGTGAAAATGCTGTATTTAAAGACGCTAAACTATCACTATTGGCTGCTTTATTGAAATGGTTTTCAATAATTAAGCGGTATTTTGGGCTTGTTAAGGCCGAAGACATTAAACACACATCAATACCATCGTGTGTGGTTTGTGATAAATGTGATGAATATTTTCCATCGATAAAAACGACCGTGTAGGTGTCAATTTCATGAATGAAATATTTTTTAACGTCTTTATAGTCTAAGGCATTTTCTTGCTTAGGGAAAACGCTGTAATCTACTTTTAATAATTTATTTAAAGAGGTATATTTCCAAGCTTCTTCCTTTTTAGTCGGAAAGCCTTTTTCTTCAAATACTTTTATAGCCTCAGATCTTACATTATGAACATGCGATTCTACATCGACGTTGTTTTCAAATGCTAAAAATGATGATACTAATTTGTCTTTTAAATCCATTTTTCTAAATCGTTTCAAGTTTAAGGTTAAAACAGTTTCAAGTTGCTTACTCAATCCCTTTATTTAAACTTGCTTCCTTTAAAATCTTTTTTGTTTAGATATGAAATGAAAGCAGATAATCGTTTGCTTAGTTGTTCATATTCTGAAACTAATGTTTTGAATTTTTCTTCTGAAATATATTCTGAATCAAAAACTCTATATAATTGAGACCTGGTTTCACCTGCTGAGCCTTTAGCTATGGAAAGAAATTGACGAAATTCTAAATTTCCATCTCTTTCGAAGCCTTCAGCAATATTGTCCATTACAGAACCTGACGAAGCTTTTATTTGGTCTTTTAATCTATAATCAGTTTTTAAAGCGGTTTCATTAGCGATATCCTTTATTTGATTAAATAGTCTTCTGGTTTCTTGCCAAGTTTCTAAATCTTCAAATCGTTTGATAGTAGGCATTAACCTGAAACATTAAACTTTAAACCTTCTTAACTAACTATGCGTTTACTTCTTCCTTAATCCAGTCGTAACCTCTTTCTTCAAGCTCGTGCGCTAATTCTTTTCCACCAGATTTTACAATACGTCCGTTGTGTAAAACGTGTACAAAATCAGGTACGATATAATCTAATAAACGTTGGTAGTGTGTGATTACTACAACAGCATTGTCTTTACTTTTTAATTTATTAACACCATTGGCAACAATACGAAGGGCATCAATATCTAACCCTGAATCGGTTTCATCAAGAATAGCCAATTTTGGTTCTAGCATCGCCATTTGGAAAATCTCATTACGTTTTTTCTCACCACCCGAAAAACCTTCGTTAAGTGAACGTGATAAAAATTTACGATCGATTTCTAGTAATTCAGCTTTATCGCGGATAAGTTTAAGCATGTCTTTTGCAGGCATGTCTTCTAATCCTTTAGCTTTTCTAGATTCGTTGATGGCTGTTTTAATGAAGTTAGTCACAGAAACACCAGGAATTTCAACTGGGTATTGGAACGATAAAAAGATGCCTTTGTGGGCACGTTCTTCAGCAGCTAATTCTTCAATATCTTCACCTTCAAAAAATATTTTTCCATCGGTTACTTCATATTCTTCTTTTCCAGCTACCACAGATGATAGTGTACTTTTACCTGAACCGTTTGGTCCCATGATGGCATGAACTTCTCCTGGTTTCACCTCAAGGTTAATCCCTTTTAAAATGTTTTTATCCTCAACACTTGCGTGTAAATTCTCAATTTTTAACATACTATTGGTTTCCTAATTTTACAATGTTGTTGGTTTCTTTAGAAGCGGGTTTTACGTTTATAATTTCAACGATTTCCACCTTATTCTCCCAAAGAATAACATCATCTTTTTGATCTGTAACTTTTCCTTTTATCTCGACTTGAACCATATCAGTTGGTTCGGTTTTGATTTTATCTGCTTGCGCTACAAGCGCTTTTAATTGTCCTGAATCTAGCACCCCATAAATAGTGTTATGTGATTGCAGAACGCCAGCACCTTCGAAATACACAAAATCACCTTTTATAGTAGTGAGTTCGTTTTCGCTATAAGTTGCTGTAGTTTCCTCTGGTTTAGATTCGTTTTTACAACTTATAAATGCTGTTAGAATTAATGTGATAAAAAATAATTTTCTCATTTTGAATGGGTTTTAACTTAAAACGACACTTTAACTAACTAAGTGTGTTCTCGTTAAAAAAATTATCCTACACTTCCTTCTAAACTAATTTCTAATAATTTTTGGGCTTCAACAGCAAATTCCATTGGGAGTTTGTTTAAAACCTCTTTGCTAAATCCATTCACAATTAAGGCGATGGCTTTTTCGGTATCGATACCACGTTGGTTACAATAGAAAATTTGGTCTTCACCAATTTTACTCGTTGTTGCTTCGTGTTCGATTTTAGCCGATTTATTTTTGGCTTCAATGTACGGGAAGGTATGCGCACCACATTCGTTACCCATTAATAAACTATCACATTGTGAAAAGTTTCGAGCATTTTCGGCGCGTGACCCTATTTGTACTAAACCACGGTAACTGTTTTGAGATTTCCCGGCTGAAATACCTTTAGAAATAATGGTCGATTTGGTGTTTTTCCCCAAATGAATCATTTTCGTTCCCGTATCAGCTTGTTGATAATTGTTTGTTACGGCAATCGAGTAAAACTCACCAACCGAATTATCACCTTTTAAGATACAAGAAGGGTATTTCCAGGTTACTGCAGATCCTGTCTCCACTTGTGTCCAAGAGATTTTAGCGTTTTTCTCGCATAAACCACGTTTGGTTACAAAGTTGTAAACCCCACCTTTACCTTCAGCATTTCCAGGGAACCAGTTTTGTACTGTTGAATATTTAATTTCAGCATCGTCTAAAGCAATAAGCTCTACAACGGCGGCGTGTAATTGGTTTTCATCACGACTTGGCGCGGTACAACCTTCTAGGTAACTTACGTAACTCCCTTCATCAGCAACCACTAAAGTACGTTCAAATTGTCCGGTACCAGCTTGGTTGATTCTAAAGTAAGTCGATAATTCCATTGGGCATTTTACGCCTTTAGGAATGTAGCAAAAAGAACCATCACTAAATACGGCCGAATTTAAGGCTGCGTAGAAGTTATCTTTTTGAGGAACTACGGTTCCTAAATATTTTCTAACTAATTCTGGATGCTCTTTAATTGCTTCAGAAATACTCATGAAAATAATACCTTTTTCACCAAGTGTTTTCTTGAATGTTGTTGCTACTGAAACCGAATCAACTACCACATCCATAGCAACACCGGCTAATTTCTTTTGTTCATCGAGTGAAATCCCTAGTTTTGCGAAAGTTTCCAGTAATTCTGGGTCAACCTCGTCAATGCTATCGTATTTTGGTTTGCTGTTTGGTGCAGAATAGTATGAAATGGCTTGAAAATCTGGTTTGGTATAATGCACGTTTGCCCATTCTGGCTCGGTCATTTCTTTCCAAACTCTAAACGCTTCAAGTCTCCAGTCTGTCATCCATTGTGGCTCCTCTTTCTTTTTAGAAATGGCACGCACGATATCTTCATTTAAACCAATTGGAAATGTATCAGACTCTATATCGGTATAAAACCCGTATTCGTATTCTTTGGTTTTTAGCTCTTCGCGTAAATCATCCTCGGTATACTTGCTCATATATCTTTGTAAAATAGTTTGTAAAGTTGAAAGTTATAAAGTTGAGGTTAAGTACTTTATTAAGCCACTTAACAATTTAGAAACTTCGTTTACTTTTAACTTTAATTTTTCAAATTGCTCATTTGTAATATATTCAATATCAAAACTCAAATACAATTGAGATCGAAATTCTCCAGCTGATGCTTTTGCTATGTATAAAAAACGAATGAACTCTTTTGTTGTTTCTCTTTCAAATCCTTCAGCTATATTCGAAGAGATTGAAATGCTTGATCTTCTTATTTGATCTCTTAACCCAAAATCTTTGGAAAAAGAAGTGTTGTTATTTGTTAACTTATAAATTTCGGAGTTTAATTCTCTTGCTTTTTGCCATGAAATTATTTCTTCAAAAGTATTAAACTTAGCCATCTATTAAATTACTTTTCTACTTTATAACGTTCAACATTCAAACGCTTTGATTATAACGAAAATGATTCGCCACAACCACAAGTTCGGTTGGCGTTAGGGTTGTTAAAAACGAACCCAGTTCCATTCAAACCACCTGAATATTCTAAAGTGGTGCCTATTAAGTATAAAAAGCTCTTTTTGTCTACAATGATCTTAACCCCATTGTCTTCAAAAACTTTATCGTCGTCGTCTTGGGTTTTGTCAAATTTTAAATCGTAAGACAAACCAGAACAACCACCGCTTTTAACACCAACGCGTACGTAATCTGTAGAGGCATCATAACCATCATCGGTCATCAGCTCTATGACTTTCTTTTTAGCCGTTTCAGAAACTTTTATCATAATTTTTATTAGATTTTATCATGTAATATTTAATGTGATACATGCCATCTTAAAAGTTTTAGAATCAATCTATTAAAAAATATTTTTCGGTTTAATTTAGAAAGATTCCAAAAACAGAGTGCAAATATACAATATAAGTCATGCATTACCATGTAACCTAACATTATATTAGTATATAGTTTTATAGTTTTTTGTTATTGTTTGTGAATTAGGGAATTTTTAAAGAATTTATAATCAGATAGCGGAAGTGCCCTGTTTTTTTGAAATCAAATTTTCGTCATTTAAGACGTTTTATGCTTGTTTTTTATTTCCGTGGAAGTGTAAACCGAAGCGTTTTGGGGCTTTAGTATTGTAGTCTATCTATTTGTTATTTAGATATATAATTTCCTTGGTGTGTTGTGATTTCGGTTTTTTAGCGCCGTTGTAAGCTATTTTATGTGGTCTTGAAACAAGTTCAGGGTGACATTAGTAATGCCGTTACAAAATGGGTAGCTCACTATGTAAACCTGATGTTTTTTAATAAAGGTAGTAAAAACGAAAATTGCTTCTTATTTTTGCAGCATGATAGAAGATAAAAACCCACAAAGAACACAGTTGAGTGATTTAGGTGAATTTGGATTAATAGATCACTTAACCCAGCATTTCAAGATTAAACAAAGCTCTACGTTGAAAGGTATTGGAGACGATGCTGCTGTTTTAGATTTTGGTAAAAAACGTGTTGTCGTGACCACAGATTTGTTGGTGGAAGGGGTGCATTTTGATTTGAGTTATGTGCCGTTGAAGCATTTAGGTTACAAGTCGATTGTGGTAAATTTATCTGATGTTTATGCTATGAATGCCGAAGCTACTCAGGTTACGGTTTCTATTGCGGTTTCTAATCGTTTTCCTTTAGAAGCTTTAGAAGAAATTTATGCAGGAATAGAAACTGCGGCCAATGTTTATGGTATTGATGTTATTGGTGGGGATACAACGTCGTCAACAACTGGATTACTTATTTCTGTAACAGCTATGGGTACGGTTGATGCCGAAAAAGAAGTGTATAGAAATGGTGCAAAACCAAATGATTTACTTGTTGTTTCTGGTGATGTTGGTGCTGCTTATATGGGCTTACAAGTTTTAGAGCGTGAAAAGGAAGTTTACAAGGTAAACCCAAATAATCAACCTGATTTAGAGCCTTATACTTATATTATTGAAAGACAGTTAAAACCTGAAGCGCGAAAAGATATTCCGCAATTATTAGCTGAATTGGATGTGAAGCCTACGGCTATGATAGATATTAGCGATGGTTTATCTTCTGAAATTATTCACATTTGCAAACAAAGTGAGGTCGGTTGTGATCTTTACGAAGAAAAAATTCCGTTAGATCCTCAAGTCATTTCTACCTGTGAGGAGTTTGATATAGACAGTACAACTGTGGCGTTAAATGGTGGAGAAGATTATGAGTTATTATTCACAATTTCTCAAGATGATTATGCTAAAATTAAAGCCAATCCACATCTTACCGTGATAGGGCATATCAAGCAGGCAAGCGAGGGGTTACATTTGGTAACACGAGCTGACACGCGAATTCCTATTAAAGCGCAAGGTTGGAAAAATTTTAATGACTAAGCTGTATTGAAAGCAAGCTGTTTTTAAGGGAAGATGTTGTGGTGCTTGCTAAACGTGCTGATAGATTGTGGTGCTATTAATTGCTTTTTCTTTTAACCGTTCTGTTTTAGAGTTATAAACACGCTCTAATATCACATTGATTTCTCGAAACGTTGGTGTGAGTTCGGTTAAGTTCCCGTTACTATCGGTTGTTAATTCCTTTTTACAATTTTTACAGGTGTACTCTTTGACATGAGAAGTTACATTCTTAGTTACTTGATACTCATGACCAAAAAGTGAGCAATACACTTTTGGTATTAAAGCCATTTTGTTAGACGTTGTTTTCATGTTTTTTTGATTTGGATTGCTTTAAATATAAAAAGAAAACCCAATAACACGACAAAAAGCAGCTATTATTCGATGAAATGCACTAGTTCTTGTAGTAATTCACTTTCGTTTTCGATAAACGACATATGTCCGTCTGGAAATTCTATAAATCTCACTTGAGAATCTTCAACTTCTTCCAGAAGGGCTTCGTGGTTTAAAACGGGGTCTTTTTTGCCAGCAATCATCATTTTTTTGAAGGGTGTAAAGTGTAATAGGGCTTCTCGATTATCTCTAATTTTCATACCTTCTAATGCGGCTACAATGCCTTGAAGTGGTGTTTGTTTAGCTTCACTAATGAGTGCTTTTATTTCCTCTTTAAAAAGTTTTCGATTTTTCGGTCGGAATAAATTTGTGATTGCAATCCTAATAAAGGTTTCGTGACTTTTTTTTACGGTTACAATCGTACGATCTCTATTGATTTGTTTTTCAGGAGAATCTGAACGTGCTGTTGAGTTCAGTAAACAAAGTCCTTTTAGGTTGTCGGGGTGTTTTTCCGCGAAAGCGAGTGCCACATAACCACCCATAGAGTGCCCGATAAACGTGGAGCGTCTAATACGAAGATTTTTAAGAACGAACTCAACGGCTTCTGCCATTTGTTCCATGGTGTGTACATAGCCTAGACAGCCTGTTTGTCCGTGACCCAATAAATCAATGCAAATAACACGGTGTTTTTTTGAGAGTTCTGGAGCGAGTTTTTTCCATATTTTGGTGCTTTCTAAAAAGCCGTGAAGAAGCACTATGGCATGACCTTTACCTGAATCGGTGTAGTGAATGTTTGTGCCTTTAAATTCTAAAACCATAACGTCATTGTGTATTACAAATATAAAAGATAGCTTTTACCTATTAATAAATATTAGGAGCATTATTTTTAGTTAAAAGACATCATCTCAAAAGTCATATGTAATAAAGGTTACACCCTGTTTTTCGAGTATAGTTGATATTTGCCAAATAAATTATAAGTGATATGAAAAAAATTATCGTGATAGGTGGTTTGTCAGCCGGACCTTCGGCAGCAGCAAAAGCAAGAAGAGAAGATGAGCAAGCAGAGATTATTTTGTTTGAAAAGGGTGCTAATATTAGTTATGCTACCTGTGGTATGCCTTATGCGTTTTCTGGAGTGATTGAAAGTCGTGATAAATTAATGGTGGTTAAACCGGAATTATTGCAAAATCGATTTAATATCGATGTACGATTGAATGAAGAAATTGTAAATATCGATACGGCTGCTAAATTGGTTTTTTCAAAAGATAAATCATACGCTTATGATAAACTCATTTTTGCAACAGGTGCACGATCGATAGTGCCTCCTATAGAAAATATAAAATTGGCAAGTAATTGGTCTACTTGCCGTTCGATGCCCGATTTTGATAAAATCACGAAGTTAGGCCTAACAAGTGAATCAAAACACATTACCATTGTTGGTGCTGGGTTAATTGGCGTTGAAGTAGCTGAAAACTTAAGAGAAGCTGGTAAAAATGTGACTTTAATTGAAGGATCATCTCATGTATTAAATATGTGGCAGCAGAAATTCGGGAATTTTGCAGGAAATATTTTAGAGTCTGAAGGGATTGAAGTTTTAACAGAAACTTTAGTGTCTAAATTTGAAATTGATAAAGAAAGTAAAATTTTAGCGGTTGAAACAAAAGACGGAAAACGTATTGCTACAGATTTTGTCATACTAAGTACAGGTATTAAGCCAAATACAGATTTGTTGTTGACTGAAGGTGCTGAGGCTATTGCCAATGGTGCATTGAAAGTCAATGACTTTATGGAAACATCTATAAAGGATGTTTATGCGGCTGGTGATAACATTTCTTTAAAGAATCTTCAAACCAATACCTATGATTATTTTCCGTTAGGAACTCATTCTAATAAGGCAGGGCGTGCTGCTGGAGCTAATGCTGTTCAAGGAAATACCGTAGCGTTTTATGGGGCTTATAAAACCGCTATTGTCAAAGTTTTTGGTTATACACTAGCAAGAACCGGCATGAATCCTACGTTTTTAAAAGAAAAAGGCATTGCTTTTAAAACGGTTTTAACCGTGGCTGGAGCGACACCTGGGTATTACCCTGGGCAGAAAGACTTGATTACTGAAATTTATTATCATGCCGAAACCGAAGAAATTTTAGGTGCAGAATTATTTGGAGAAATAGGTGTAGATAAGCGTGTTGACGTTTTAAGTACTGCTATTTATGCGAAGTTGAAAATAAGCGATTTGTCTCAGTTAGATTTGGCCTATGCACCGCCATTTTCACCGGCTAAAGATCCTGTTGTGGTGACTAGCTTTGTTGCTCAAAATATGATTAGTGGTAAGAGTGAGCAAATCTCTGTGGAAGCTTTAGAGGACTTGATGGATCAGGATTTAAATCATGATTACTTGCTGTTAGATGCGAGAACAGAGAAAGAATATGAAAAAGGTACTATTCCTGGGGCTTTAAATTATCCTTTGGATGCTATTCGAGATCATATTGATTTTATTAAAAACCAAGATAAGGACGTGATCATATTTTGTCAAAAGGGTATGAGAGGTTATCTAGCTGAATTAATTCTGAGAAACAATGGTATCAAAACAGTTAAGAACCTTGCTGGTGGGTTTAAAATTTGGGAAATGTATAGTGATAAGGTTGAATTGGTTGGTGAATAAATAATAGCGAATAGGTGTTTATATTGTTAAAGCTGACTTAGCAGGGCCTCGTATTCTTCAAAACGATGTTCACGTATAGGGCGAATTTTAGGTTCTGTAGAAAAATGTAAAAGTAAGCAAGGGTTTATGGATTTGTATTTTATAACATATTCATAGCTTTCAAGCTCGTTGTTTTTAATGCGTTGCTTTATTTTATTGTGATAAGGATACATGAAACAAAGTGGTAAAGCCTTAAGATTTCACACGTTTAATAGCTGTAAAGGCTTTATCTACATATTCGTCTTCAACCAAAATAGTAAACTCATTGGTAGTTGAAATGACCTCGTACATCACGACACCATCCCAAGCCAAACGCTTAAAGAAATGGTAATACAAACCTGCGATTTTAGAATTGTCTTGTGGTAAGTTAATGCTAATGGCCGATAAACCTTCTTGAACAGCTAATAGGGTTTCGTTTTTAAGTTCGCCTTTTATAAAATCGTTTAAACTGCTAGAGATAATGATGTTGCTTTCGTGAATCCCTCTGGTAAAAGTATAGAAGGGTTTAGATTCTATTTTAATGCGTTCCAAAATTTTGGAGTGATTATCAATAAGCGTATCTGAGTTTTTAACCGTAAAATCAGTGAGGTTTGAGCGTACAGTAATATCACCTAAATTCTGGATCGCTTTTTTCATTTTAAGCGAATTTGATAAAGTGGCTGGCGGATTATAACGGCGTAAGGCCATCATAATCGCTCCAGGTTTCACCTCCTTTTTAAGCATGTTACTTATAGGTTCCACCAGTTCTATGGCTAAAGCACTAAAGTTGATGATGTTTCGAGAGAGTGCTTCTTCTAAGTAGGGTTGCGTAATTAATATGTCTTCAACGCAATTTGATACCGTTTTCATGAATACTAAATGTTAACTATTTAACAATATGTGTAAAAATAAACTTTTTTTTAAATAAACATAGTAGTTACCTAAATTAATTATAATTTCGCCCGCAAATTGATAGTCATGAAAGTATTAAAATTTGGAGGAACATCTGTAGGTTCGGTGGAAAATATGACCAACGTTAAAAATATAATTAACGATGGTGAGAAAAAGATTGTAGTGCTTTCAGCCATGTCTGGAACAACCAATCAATTGGTTGCAATCGGACAAGATATTGAGGCTGGAAATAGTGCTGCTGCGGTTGAAAAAGTGACAACACTTCATGAGACTTACAAAGTGACGGTTGATAACCTTTTACAGAACGGTGATTTAAATGCTAGTGTGAAAGCATATGTCGCTAATGTGTTTAGCTTTTTAGAAAGTTGTGCTTCAAAAACATTTTGTGTGAATTTAGAAAATCAAATTGTAGCGCAAGGCGAATTACTTTCAACTTACATGTTTAATGCGTTTTTAAATCAAGAAGGTGTAAGTTCGACTTTGTTACCTGCTTTAGATTTTATGCGTATTGATGAGAATAAAGAACCAGATATCGCTTATATCAAAGAAAACTTTAAAAAAGTTTTTGAAGCGACTCCAGATTCAGAGATCTACATTACTCAAGGTTTTATTTGTTTAGATACTGAAGATCAAATTTCAAACTTACAACGTGGTGGAAGTGATTATACGGCTACCATTATTGGTGCTGCTTTTCTAGCTGAGGAAGTTCAGATTTGGACAGATATAGATGGCATGCATAATAATGATCCGCGTCACGTAGAGAACACGCATCCTATTTCAAATTTATCATTTGATGAGGCGGCTGAGTTGGCTTATTTTGGTGCTAAGATTTTACACCCGCAAACGGTAACGCCTGTAAGAGCTGACAATATTCCGGTACGATTAAAAAACACTATGGAGCCTTCAGCGCATGGAACTTTAATTTCTAGTGTGACTGCTGGTGATGGTATTAAAGCGATTGCTGCTAAAGATGGTATTACAGCGATTAAAATTAAATCGGCGCGCATGCTACAAGCTCATGGTTTCTTGAAGAAAGTTTTTGAAATCTTTGAGACTTATAAAACGTCTATTGATATGATTACCACTTCTGAAGTTGCGGTATCATTAACCATTGACGACGATTCAAATTTAGAGCCTATTTTGGCTGAGTTGGATAAAATTGCCACGATTGAGGTGGATAAAAACCAAAGTATTGTGTGTTTAGTAGGGCATGAAGTTGTAAATCATGACGATACGTTTAGGTTGTTTAAAATATTACAAGACGTAAAAATTAGAATGATTTCTTATGGTGGAAGTCAGAATAACATATCATTATTAATTGATTCTAAGGATAAAATTAATACGCTGCAAAAACTTAATACATATTTATTTGAATTAGTCACTCCTTAAAATATTACTCAGTTTTTGTCTAGTCCTAAATAACCGATACAGATTATTAAAGGATTA
>NZ_WAAT01000023.1 GCF_008806375.1 Pseudotamlana haliotis
TTTAATATTAAAAACGGTCAACATTATTTAGGGAAGTTCAAGTTGAAAATTTATATCAAAATCGTTTTGTTGCGTCATAGAAATCGAAGACCATAATAAGCAGTTCCAGTAATGGTGTTCGAGCGGAGTCGAGAACATTTAATACTTATATAAATGAACATTCTTTCAATTAATAATTAAAAGTAAAAAGTGAAAAATTTTACCAAGTTAAAAGTAAAAAATTAGGTATTAAAAGTTGAAAATTTATATCAAAATCGTTTGGTTACGTCATAGAAATCGAAGAGCCAAATAAGTAGTTCCAGAAACGGTGTTCGAGCGGAGTCGAGAACATTTAATACTTATATAAATGAACATTCTTTCAATTAATAATTAAAATTGAAAAGTGAAAAATTTTACCAAGTTAAAAGTAAAATATTAGATATTAAAAGTTAAACATTTATGTCAATAGTCCAAGGTAATCTGTCTTCAGTATTCGGTTAAAGTTTTCCATTCAATAAATAAACATCCAAACAATCAAAAATCTAATTTCAATTTCAGCCCCCGGTTACACGATTAAACAATTCAACAAATAAACGAATAAACAGTATTCCAGTCTAAACTTCAACGAGAACCCTAATAATCAATAAAAAATAGTCAATAATCAATAGCTCAAAACCCCAACCCCTTAATCTTTTTATAATCCAACATGGCCTTACTATCTGATAAGAGCGATACATAATGACAAACACTTAGTAGACGTGTGTATAAATCGTCGGTTTCGGTTTTTAAAGTATCTGGTAACCCGTTTAAAATAAGCTTATCGTAGTTGGATGCTGTTTGGTTAAAGCTGTTATTTACTGCGGTGGTGTAAGTGTTTAAAAGGGTATTGATAACGCCATAACCTACAATTTCTTTGTCTATGACTTCGGTAGATTGGTAAACCTTATCAATACTAATTTTAATCACATCTTTAATTTGAGCATCGTAGGCACTTTTGTCTAAAAGGGCGCAATCAAATTCGCCGTTTAGAATGGCTTCCTCGTTGGCCATAAAAATATCAACAGCTTCGTTGATTAGGGTGCCAATAGCTAAGGCACGTAAATAGCCTATGCGGTCTTTTTGAGTTTCAAGGGCGTAATAATGCTCTGGAATGATGTTTTTTCTAATGATTTTAGACAGGTATTCTAAGGCGTATTCTTCTTGAATCAAACCTAAATTGATGCCGTCTTCAAAATCGATGATGGTGTAGCAAATATCATCGGCAGCTTCTACTAAAAAGGTCAGCGGATGCCTAGAATAGCTCATGTTGTTTTCGCTACGCTTTATTAAGCCCAGTTCGTGAGCGACATCTTCAAAGTTTTCTTTTTCTGATTGAAACACACCATATTTCTTATCGGCAATATGATTAGTGGGTTTTTTGGGTAAAGACTCTTTAGGGTATTTAGTAAAAGCCCCAAGGGTGGCATAACTCAAACGAATACCACCTGGGCGTCCGGGGTGGCTTTCAGTTAGAATTTTAAATCCGTTAGCGTTACCTTCAAAATCACATAAATCTTGATACTGTGCTGGGGTTAATTGGTCTTTGTAAATTTTGCCTTCACCATTTATAAAGAATTCACCAATGGCTTTTTCACCTGAATGACCGAATGGCGGATTTCCAATATCATGAGCCAAAGCGGCAGCGGCTACAATAGCACCAAAATCATTGGGATGATACCCGTGAATATTTTTTAAATGCGGGTGCTTCTCTAAAAGTTTATGACCTACGCTACGTCCTAAAGAGCGACCTACTACACTTACTTCTAAACTATGTGTGAGGCGGGTGTGTACAAAATCCGTATTCGATAAAGGAATGACTTGAGTTTTATCCTGAAGGCTTCTAAATTCCGAAGAAAAAATAATACGGTCGTAATCCACTTCAAAACCTACGCGGTTTTCATCTTGTTCTTTTCTAATACGTTTATTAGTGTCGCCAAAGCGCTTTAAGGATAGTAGTTGTTCCCAGTTCATCGATATCGGTTAAAAGTGAGGGCAAGATACTTATTTTCATGAAAAAATGCGGTTGTTAATTTGGGCTAGAAAATAAACAGGAAACATTGTTAACATTAGGGTAATATTATCGTGACAAACGATTAACGATTTGGTAACATGTAAAAGGCTGTTATGTAGTTACTTTGCAAAATATTACAAATTTAAGTCATGAAACAATTTATCTTTAGTTTGGTCTTTTTTATTTCAGCTTTAGGGTTTGCTCAAGAAGCGGGTTCTATAAGTGGTAACTTATTAGATGTAGAAGCTGAAAATACTCCGCTTTTGTATGCTAAAGTTATGATAAAAGAAACTGGTGCTGAGGTCTTATCAGATGAAAATGGCTTTTTTAAATTTGATAATTTAGCCGAAGGCACTTATACTTTGGTATGTAGTTTTACAGGTTATGAAACCAAAGAATCTCAAGTAAAGGTAGAAGCCTTAAAAACTGAGGCTGTGAAAATGTATTTGGAAGCCAGTACGGTGTCTTTAGATGATTTGGCTTTAGTTTATGCTAGCGCTGAAAACACTGATTCTAAGTAAATCATGAATAAATAAATTGAGTGAAACAATTATAGTTTAAATCGCCTGTCCTGATTAGGTGTTTGGACGACCAAGATAAAAGCTGCTTTCGTTAATTCGGAAGCAGTTTTTTTATGCGCTCACATGTCATTTTTTTAGATGTAATAGACAAAATGGTTGGTAAAAAGTCCCTTATGCT
>NZ_WAAT01000024.1 GCF_008806375.1 Pseudotamlana haliotis
AACTGTTTAGAGAACTGTTTTTAGGTTTAGTTTTGCCGTCCAGGTTTTGAGTCCGACGTAAGAGTTGCGAAAGATTCGTGTCCATAATCGGCTGAGTAATCAGAATCAGCTTTTTTGAGCTTTATTAAACATATTTTTAGCGATTTAAAGTCCGATTAGCGCCATAATTGCGCACTGCTAGTGTCCGAAATCGCAAGAGTGAGCAGAATCCGATTGCGTTATGTTTTTAACGTCTGTTTTCGCTTCGATTACAGGAGAATGGTTTCTTTAATTTTTTTGATAAAATTAAAGGTTTTTAGAGGGAGATATTCAGGAATCTAGCTTTTTTTAGAGCAGAGTAGGGATGTGTGCTAACGGTCTCGGCTATGGTTAGTACGGGAATTAAAAGTAAT
>NZ_WAAT01000025.1 GCF_008806375.1 Pseudotamlana haliotis
ATTGATGTTTTCAACGGTCTTCGAGCGGAGTCGAGAAGTGTAATTATATTTATAAACGCATACGCTATTTCTTTTAATTGAATTTCAAATTTAAACAATATGAAGTTCTTTTTTCTGATGTATTTTGTTCTCGACTCCGCTCGAACACCGGTTTAATTGATGTTTTCAACGGTCTTCGAACGGAGTCGAGAACTCTTACTCTTTGTTCCTGAAATTAGTATCATTCTTGCACTCTGATAACTCAGGCAATAATTCCCATTGATTTTCAATAAGAGCTCTTTTCTTTGCTTGAGACCATTTTTGAATCTTCTTTTCATATAAGAAAGCATCGGCAATATTCATAAAGTATTGTTGAAAAACCAACCTTATAGGCATTCTAGTTTTTGTATAGTTCGCTCCAACTCCAGATTGATGTTGATTTAATCTAACTTCTAAGTTTTTTGTACTACCAGTATAATATGTTCCATCTGCACATTCTAAAATATATAGATATCCTACCATTTGTTAAAGTATTTTTTATTGAAAATTGTTCTCGACTCCGCTCGAACACCAGTTCAATTGATGTTTTCAACGGTCTTCGAGCGGAGTCGAGAAGTGTGGTTATAACTATAAACGCATGCGTTATTTCTTTTAATTGAATTTCAAATTTAAACTACATGAAGTTCTTTTTTTTTGTCATATTTTGTTCTCGACTCCGCTCGAACACCGGTTTAATTGATCTTTTCAACGGTCTTCGAGCGGAGTCGAGAAGTGTGATTATATTTATAAACACATACGTTATTTCTTTTATTTGAATATCAAATTTATACAAAATGAAGCTCTTTTTTTTGTCTTATTTTGTTCTCGACTCCGCTCGAACACCGGTTCAATTGATATTTTCAACGGTTTTCGAGCGGAGTCGAGAACTCTTACTCTTTGTTCCTGAAATTAGTATCATTCTTGCACTCTGATAACTCAGGCAATAATTCCCATTGATTTTCAATAAGAGCTCTTTTCTTTGCTTGAGACCATTTTTGAATCTTCTTTTCATATATATAAAGTTTACGAAAGAAGTGATCTACTAGCTTTTCTGCATCTTAAAAACGAGATCTCAAGTCTCACAGAACTGTTCGAAATAATAATAGTAGAAAAGAGAGGGGATTGTCATGAAAAACGAGATCGCAGTCTCAATACACAAAATAACCTTAATCCTCTCTTTTTATTCTTTCTGTTTTGATACTTAATTTATAACTTATATTTGATAAAGATAACTTAAGATACAAAACGACCTGATGCATCCGTGTCACGGTGTTCGAGTGGAGTCGAGAACATAATTCCTTTACTTTCAACTTTACTTCTCGACTCCGCTCGAAGACCATTAATATTAACTTTTAATTGATTCTTAAGCCCCACTTTACCTTAAATTAAACGCCTGCGTTTTCACTAAGTGTATCATGTTATCTATATCATGTTTTAAAAGTCTATCGCTCTCTAATTTCGGAACTTTTTCGCGAATAATACGATGATTGTCTTCAATAATATCTGAAAAGGTATTAGGCCTTCTAAACTCTAGGGCTTGTGCGCCGTACATGAGTTCGATGGCCAGAATTTTTTCTAAATTCCCTAAAATCTGATTGAATTTACGTCCGGAAATGCTACCCATAGACACGTGGTCTTCCTGCCCCAATGAGGTTGGAATACTATCTGCGGAAGGCGGAAAGCAAAGCGATTTATTCTCTGTAACTAAAGCGGCTGTGGTGTATTGCGGAATCATAAATCCGGAATTTAATCCGCCGCCCGTGGTTAATAAGCGGGGCAAGCCAAATTTACCTTCAATTAAAAGGTAGCAACGTCGGTCTGAAATATTGCCCAATTCCGCGGAAGCGATAGACGCATAATCTAATGCCATGGCTAAAGGTTGTCCGTGAAAATTCCCTCCTGAAATCGCCTCGGTATCACTTAAAACAATTGGGTTATCGGTAACCGAATTCATTTCAATTTCTGCCAATTCTAACACGTGGTAATAGGCGTTTCTTGATGCGCCATGAACTTGCGGAATACAACGCATCGAGTACGGATCTTGCACACGCTCGCAGTTTTCATGCGAATTCACATTCTGAGATGAATACAACAACATGCTCATGCGTTCGGCCACTTCTATATTCCCTTTAAACGGGCGAATTTTATGCAATTCATCTCGAAAAGGTTGCGAACTACCTTGGTAACCTTCAATACTCATGGCGCCACAAACATCGGCGAGATCTAATAAGTACTCCATTTTTTTTAAACCAACAATGGCATGAGCTAATATAAATTGTGTACCATTTATTAAGCCCAATCCTTCCTTAGCTTGAAGCGCCATGGGTTTTAGATTATGCTGATTTAAACCAACTTTGGCATGTTGCATACCATCACCAACCCAAAATTCGCCTTCACCCAAAAGCGGTAAAAACAAGTGAGATAGCGGCGCCAAATCACCTGAAGCACCAACCGAACCTTGCTCTGGAACAACGGGTAATAAATCATTTTCAATAAAGTATAAAATACGTTCAATCAATTCTAAACGTACACCTGAATAACCATGACTTAAAGCATGCACTTTACAAATCATCATGATTTTAGACAAGTTTTTATCTATAGGATTCCCCACACCAACAGCATGAGTAATCAGTAAATTTTCTTGGAGTTTATTGGTTTCTTCAGGGGTGATTTGCACATCACATAAGGGCCCGAAACCCGTATTTATACCATATACCGCCTTGTTGGAATTTGCCATTTTCTCAACTTTTTCACGACAAACTTGTATTTGTTCTACCGCGGCATCACTTAAACTTGCTTTTAAAGTCCCGTTGGCTATGGCCAAGACTTTATCTACTGTTAGGGTGTCAATTCCGTATTTAAACATGATATATTTTTAGGTATTAATTTACGACTTATTTAAAAAACGAGCATCACAAAACCGCCCAAATCACTGATATAAAAACCATTACACACAAAGTAAAGTTTTAATAAAACCAGGAAAAATGAGGTTTCATGGTACTACCTTCAAAATCATCTATAAATTTGATACCAAATAATACAAATATTCTAACATATTAATAATTATGAGTTATCAAATAGAATATAGACATATGAAGTATTTTTTAGCTGTTGCTGAAGAATTACACTTTAGAAAGGCTGCGGAAACACTATTTATTTCACAACCTGGATTGAACCGTTAGATAAAAGCCATGGAACAAGCTTTAGGCATTAAACTATTTGATAGGAACAACCGTCAAGTACAACTCACCCATGCCGGTAGTTATTTAAAATTGGAATTGACCAAAAACTTGAAGCAGCTAGATACCATACTAAACCATGCCAAGCATATTGAAGAAGGCAAAGATGGTGAAGTTCACCTTGGTTATGTGGGGTCTGCCATGCAACATATTATCCCAGAATTATTAGAAAATTCACCAAAAACCACCCTAAAGTGCTATTTAGTTTAAAGGAAATGGGCAATAACAAGCAAATTGAAGCGCTCCTATCTGAAGATATTGATATTGGGTTTGTACGCTTTGAAGGTATTCCAAGAGGTTTAGAAAGTTCGCTCATTTTAAAAGAACCTTTTTGCTTGGTTCTTCCCAAGGCACACCCCATATGTGCTTCAAATTTTGAAAATATGGCGCAGCTAAAAAATGAAGCTTTCATACTTTTTGATCCTGAATACAGTGCTTCTTATTACGAGAAGGTGATGGGTGTTTTTGATTACATTGGTTTCACCCCGATAGTGTCTCATAACACCATTCACGCTAATTCTATTTATAAATTGGTAGAAAAAACTTTGGGATTTCTATCGTGCCTAAAACTTTAGCCAATTCAAACCACTCAAAAATCAAATTTATAACCTTAGACAAGCTTCCGCAAAGCACCTCGCTTTCAGCCGTTTGAAAAAAAGATAATAGCAACCCGATTTTAACCAAAATACGCGACTTAATTCATAAGGAAATCACAAATTAGTTCTATTGATAAATAAAAGACTATCTTTGCCGCTTGAAACTCAGAAAAATGAGTTTAAATTCCTCAGAGTGAGGATGTGTTACTAGAAGTTTAAGGTTAAGTATGTCGATTCGCTTCTTATGTAACACCACATAAAACAATCGAATACTTATATTTTAAGAATGAGCACATTCCAAGAATTAGGTCTTAATGACGACCTATTAAATGCAATTACAGATTTAGGATTTACAGAACCAAGTGAGGTTCAAGCCAAAGCCATCCCAATTTTATTAAATTCTGAAACCGATTTAGTGGCTTTAGCCCAAACCGGAACTGGAAAAACTGCAGCATTCGGTTTTCCAATGCTAGAAAAAATTGATGTAAGCAGCAGAACCACTCAAGGTTTAATCTTATCGCCAACACGTGAGCTTTGTTTACAAATTACCAACGAAATGAAAGCCTATGGTAAATACTGTAAAGGACTTAATGTTGTTGCGGTTTACGGTGGATCTAGTATTACTGACCAAGCCAGAGACATTAAACGTGGGGCACAAATTATTGTAGCAACACCGGGTAGAATGAAAGATATGATTAGCCGTCGCATGGTTGATATTTCTAAAATTCAATATTCCGTGTTAGATGAAGCCGATGAAATGCTAAACATGGGTTTCAAAGAAGATATCACTGATATTTTATCACACACCCCAAAAGATAAAAGCACATGGTTATTTTCTGCAACTATGCCTCGTGAAGTGGCGGCTATTGCCAAAAACTTCATGCATAATCCGCAAGAAATTACCGTTGGTAATAAAAATGAAAGTACGAGTAACGTTTCTCACGAATACTATTTAGTTAACGCTAGAGACCGTTACCAAGCCCTAAGACGTTTAGCGGATGCAAACCCAGATATTTTCTCTGTGGTTTTCTGTAGAACAAAACGCGATACTCAAAAAGTAGCCGAAAACCTGATTGAAGATGGTTACAACGCAGGAGCATTACACGGTGATTTAAGTCAGAACCAACGTGATTTGGTAATGAATGCCTTCCGTAAAAATCAAATTCAAATGCTTGTGGCTACCGATGTGGCTGCTCGTGGTATTGATGTTGATGATGTGACTCACGTAATTAACTACCAATTACCAGATGAAATTGAAACCTATACCCACCGTTCTGGTCGTACCGGTCGTGCTGGTAAAACAGGGGTTTCTATGGTGATTGTTTCTAAAAGTGAGGTGCGCAAAATTAAAAGCATTGAGCGTATTATTAAACGTCAGTTTGATAAAAAAGAAATTCCAGATGGTATGGAAATTTGCGAAGTACAATTAATGTCTTTAGCAAACAAAATTCACAATACTGAGATTAACCCAGAAATTGAAAAATATCTTATAGATATCAATGAAAAATTTGAAGACACTTCAAAAGAGGAATTAATTAAAAAATTCTTCTCTGTCGAGTTTACACGTTTCTTCAACCATTACCAAAAATCTAAAAACTTAAATGTTGCTGAAGGTAGCCAGGACCGTGAAGGCGGACGTGATTTTAAACGTGGTGGCAACGATTCAACCAGATACTTTATTAACGTAGGTTCTAAAGATGGTTTCGACTGGATGAAATTGAAAGATTTCTTAAAGGAACAATTGGAATTAGGTAGAGACGATGTCTTTAAAGTTGAAGTGAAAGATAGTTTCTCTTTCTTTAATACGGAAAACGAAACCAAAGAAAAAGTATTAGCATTCTTTACAGACTTTAAACATGAAGGTCGTTTTGTAAATGTTGAAGTTTCTGAAAACCGTGGTGGCGGAAGGCGTAACGACCGTCGAGGAGGCGGTGGCGGAAAACGTCGTGACGGCGGAAGACGTGATGATAGAAAAGGTAGTTCAGGAAACCGCAGTGAACGCCGTCGTAGTGACAGCTCATCAAAACCAAGACGTTCAGATTCTGGTGGCGGTAACTTCTCAAGACCAAGACGCTCAAGAAGATAATAATTTATAAACAAAAACCTCGACTATTTAAATCGGGGTTTTTGCTTTAAATACTGCTATTTCGTACCTTTATAGTCATACCTTATTGTTAATTTTTAGTCAAAATAAAACGATAAATATTTTTCAAACATTTAGTTTATTACTTTTATCCCCTAATCAACGTTAAGTTTTTATGAAACGCTATCTTATTTTATTAACTGTACTACTCATATCTGCCGTAGGCTTCGCTCAAGAAGAGGAAGATACCATCGTGGCTGATAAAGTTTATGGTGTGGTTATAAATGCGTCAAACGATGCAAAATTAGAGAGCGTAAACATTGTAAACTTAAACCAGGTAAAAGGTACCATAACCAATGCTGATGGTGAATTTGCCATTTCTGCAAAAGTTAACGACACGCTTCACTTTTCATATTTAGGGTTTAAATCCATAAAAGTTCGTGTAACAAATGACTGGTTGAAATTTGGTAGTTCAGAAATTGAATTAACAGAATTAGCCTTAGCCCTTGAAGAAGTGGTTGTAAATCAACTCAGACTTACCGGCTATTTAGAAGTAGATATCAAACAAGTTCCGGCTATGAACGATAATTACCGTTATCAAATTTCTGGATTGGAAGGTACCGGTTATGAAGCCAGTAAAGAATCTGCTTTAACTAAAGTGGTAGGCTCCCTTTTTAACCCCGCCGATTTCTTACATCGTATGTTTGGAAAGAATCCAAACGAGCTCAAAAAGCTTAAAAAAATGAAAGAAGACGACGAGATTAGAAACCTCCTTGCTTCGCGTTTTGATAGAGAAATGCTGACTGTTTTACTTCAAGTTGACCGTGTGGACTTAGACGAAATTGTAAGTCAGTGCAACTACTCCCAAGGTTTTATTCAATCGGCTAACGACCTTCAAATTCTTGATGCTATTAGCGAATGCTACGAAGAATACAAGCTTTTAAGTCGCGGTAGGAATCGTAAGATTTAGTCACTCGGTTATTGGTTTTTAGTTGCTAGTTATTGGCATATAGCCTAAACCGTCAAGCAACGAAATGTCTCACTGAGCCTGTGGGAGCACTTTTCGTTTGTAAGTAATTATAAAAAGGCTTCGACAAGCTCTGCCTGACGCAGCAGATACTTCCAACTTATATACAAATTATGAACATGACGTCACCCTGAGCGTGTCGAAGGGTTTTCATCATGATGTAGCGCCCTCCTATAATCACTTCAAAAGAGATATACCTATGCTACTTCTTTGAATAAAAACGACTCACTACATCTTCATAGCTCTTAATCGTTTTTTTACACCAATCTAGGCGTTTTTCGTTGATTTCATTTTCAGAAAGTTGCCAAGCAATGTCACTTTGCCTCAATTTAGTCGTAACATGTTGCAAAATAATCGCTGCTGAAACCGATATATTCAAACTTTCAGTAAAACCAACCATAGGGATTTTCAAATAACAATCGGCTTCATCTAAAACCGTCTGTGATAAACCTTCTGTTTCTCTTCCGAAGAAAAAACACGACTTCTTACTAATATCAAAATCATGTAATTCGCAATCATTGGTATGTGGTGTGGTAGCCACAATTTGATATCCCTTGGCTTTCACATCGGCAATACAGCTTTTTACATCTTGATAACGATTCAAATCCACCCACTTTTGGGCACCCATGGCAATTTCCCGATCTATACGTTTGCTATTACGTTCTTCAACAATATTTATTTCCTGAATACCAAAAACATCACAACTACGCATCACGGCACTGGTATTATGGAGCTGATACACGTCTTCAGTAGCGACTGTAAAATGTTTCGTTCTATTGGGTAAAACCGTATCAAAGCGGTGCTTTCTGTTTTCAGTAAGATAATATTCTAGGTGTTCTAGGAGTTTTAAATCAATCATGGTTCAAAATTAAGAAAGTTAATTTGTAATACAGAGTTATCGAATCTTAGATTACAATTAAGCGTTTAAACACAAGACGCTTATTAAAAATTCATTTTAGTATTAATTAATAGAAACGTAATAGACTTTATATAATTCTTTTGAATTTAGTATTAAAATGTATTTTTGAGAAAAAATAATACATGATTAAAGTAATTATTGGCGGTTTATTAATTTTAAACTCACTTTTAGGTTTTTCTCAACGTGGAAAACTTTATATGGGATATCCAACTGAATCATATTATAAAAATGGAAATCTAAGAGTATTACGCAGTTTTAAAGAAGGTCAAATATTAGGTTATAAAACCTTTTACAAAAATGGCAGCATACGATCTAACTACGTTTTTAACTCCAAAGGCTACCACGACAGCATAGCTAATTTTTATTATCCGAATGGAAACATTAAAACGGAATGGAAATACAAAAAAGATGTTGTAAAAAAAAGGATTGATTATACCTTAGAAGGAAAAGTCATTAAAGGCAAAAAAGACTATAACAAAATAAAAAAATGTAATGATTTTCTACCTTATGGTCCCGATAATTTAAGATGGGCATATAATAGAGCAAAGTTAAATTCAAAACTAGGTTTTCATGATGAAGCCTTAGAAGATTTTAATTATATTTTATCTAAGGTAAAAGAAGAATGGATAAAACAGTCTCCCTTAAGAACCATGTACCATACTATGGCAATTGACTATGCCGCTACTGAAGATTATGAAAATGCATTAATTTATAATTATAAAGCATTAGGCATAGAATATAATAACCAAGCAGTTTTAAACAATTTAGGCAGTTTATTATTACGTGTGAAAGATTATGACTTGGCTTTGAAATTTTTGGATGAATGTCATAGAATAAACCCTGAAAATTATCATGCTTTTTTTAATAAATCAAAACTTTACCTAGAAACAGGAAACTACCAAAAGGCCTTAGATTTTATAGAAAAAACAATTGCAGATGAAAGAAGTCATAAATTAAGCGAAAAGCACATATCTGAAGAGAAAACCATATGGGTTACAAGAGGCGAATTATACTATATATTAGGACGGCCTGATGAAGCTATTAAAGACCTACAAAAAGCCCTAGTTGAAAACCCGGCAAACTCCTATGCTTACCGTTGTCTCTCATTAATCTACAAAAGCAAAGGCGACCATATCAAGGCCTGCGATGCCTTGTCTAAAGCGGAAGAATATAAATATGATAAAATTTATAACACGAACGAGGTAGAACAACTCAAAAACGACTTTTGTTTAGCAAACTAATGAGGAGCTAAACTTTATTAGGCTTTAGAACTTATTACTAAGCACCAACTTTATCTTACTATAAAAAATTATCTTTATAAAATGAAGCATTTAGTTGTACTTACAGGTGCCGGTATGAGTGCCGAAAGCGGCATCAATACCTTTAGAGACGCCGATGGTTTGTGGGAAGGTCATGACGTCATGGAAGTCGCCACGCCAGAGGGTTTTGCTGCCAATCCGGAACTGGTTTTAGACTTTTACAACCAACGCCGTAAGCAACTCTTTGAAGTAGAACCCAATCAAGCGCACTTTGATTTAGCTGCATTAGAAAAAAACTTCAAAGTTAGTATCATTACCCAAAATGTAGATGATTTACATGAACGTGCAGGTAGTAGTAATGTGATTCACTTACACGGCGAACTACGTAAAGTAAAAAGCACACTTGACGACAATGATATTCTGCCTTGGGATACCGAATTAATTCTCGGTGACCTTTGTAAAAACGGACATCAATTGCGTCCGCATATTGTATGGTTTGGTGAAGCCGTTCCTATGATAGAACAGGCCATAGCCATATGTGAAACTGCTGATATTTTAATGATTATTGGCACCTCTATGCAAGTTTACCCCGCCGCAGGCCTTAAAGATTATGTACCAGAAAACACACCAACATACTTTATCGACCCTAAGCCTAATATAAGTAGTAAAAACAATCTCACGGTTATTGCAAAACCAGCAACAATTGGTGTAAAGGAAGTCTTTGATATTTTAAATAAAAATTGAACTCAAAAAAAGAGGTATGGTTTATGCCTTAAATTAAATAATAATTTAAATTTTATAAAACATGAAAAAAATAAGCACATTAATTCTAGGAGTACTTATGCTTTTCTCTTGTGGAAACGCTAACAAAAACAAAAACGACAAAACTCAAGAAATGGTTGGTAACGATAAAGACAAACATGGCTGTATAGCTTCTGCTGGTTACACATGGAGCGAAATTAATCAAGATTGTATTCGCGTTTTTGAAATAGGGGAACGTTTAAATGCTGTTGAAGAAAACGAAACAAACAGTGTTTTCGTTATTTTTAATGATGAAGACTCTAAACTAGAATTGTTCTTCCTTCCAGAATCCAATGCATCTAAAATTCTACCGATCATGGAAGACGGTAAATATGGGTCTGAGAATTATATTTTTGATAAAAATGAGGGGACTTTAGCAATAGATGGTGCTGTAAAGTATAAACGACTTTAATTACAAATTAATTAATTCTTATTCTTTTCCTCAATCCACCTACTCATAAACTTAGTACTTTGCATCGTGTGGTGCTGTAACATTTGCCCGGTGAAATTATTAAGGCGTCTTTCTTGAAGGTTTAAAAAGGTATCTCCTAACACACTTAAAAACTGTTTTTGAAATTCAGCTTTATTAAAACGCGCGTTTATAACAGGAAATCCGTTTTGTTGTTTATCAATCCATAGTGATTCATTTTGATAGAGTTGCATTGCATTATTGACAACTAATTCAGGGTCATCTTCTATAAATCCGTTAGGCTCAAAATCACCAAACATGCCTTCCGCAGCAATGCTTGACATTACGCATGGTGTTCCGTTTTGCATCGCATCAACCAATTTGCCTTTTAAGCCCGCCCCGAAACGCACAGGCACCAAACATACTTTCGCTTTTTGCATCACGGCATTCACATCTTCCGCAAAACCTTTTATAAAAAAACCTTGTTTTTCATTATGGAGTGGGGTGACTTTTTGAGTGGCGTAAGCGCCGTAAACATGTAATTCGGCTTTAGGTAATTGTTTTTTTATTCGCGGCCAGATGGTTTCTTTTAAATATAAAACGCCGTTGTAATTGGGTTCATGAAGAAAATTTCCGATGGTAATAAAATGTTCTCTTGATTCAAATTTTGGTAATTCTTGTATCGCTTCCGCGGAAATACCTTCCAACATAAATGGTAAATACATTAATAGAGCTGTATCCACCTTAAACTGATTATGAAGAATATTCATTTCAGCTTCCGAAATTATCAAGCTCAAATCACATCTATAAATACTAGCAATTTCACGCTTGGCCACATCATTAAACAGATCACTTTTTTCAAAAGATTTTCCACCTTTAAAAGCTTGCTGTCTGCCTTTTCGTAAACAGTGTAAATCTTCTGTATCTAGAATTTTAATAGCATTCGGGCAATGTTCTGAAACCCGCCAGCCAAATTGTTCTTCCATCATAAAACGGTCAAACAGCACCACACTCGGGTTTATTTCTGAAATAAAGACATCAAAGCTTTCATTATTGAGTTCAATGGCCACCTGCGTAATGCCTATAGTTTCTAAATCAAAGGCATTATCACTTTTAGCACAAGGACTGGCAAACGTGATGTTATAATCATCAGATTGAAAAGTTTCAATAAGCTGCATCATTCTGCTACCAGCAGCCGAACTTTTCGGTTCTGGCCATACAAAACCAATAATTAGTAAATTTTTGTTCATTGGAACAGGCTAAAAACCCAAATAAGATATAAATAAAGAATTATTCAACTGGTAATTGCAAAGCATAACCGGCACGCACAATCTTCGCCCATTCTATAACAGACTGAATTTGTTCATCGCTAAGATTCGCTTCAGTGTGTGTCCAGGTATAAGAATTTAACGGCATTTCTTTTTCTTCAATCATTTCGATAAGTTCATCAAATTTATGGTCTTTTCTTTTCACCGAATTATCTATCCAGTTAGAAAAATTAAGATGTTTTTTTCCGTCGTTAACATGGCTCGCTAACCAATAATTTACAGGCGTAATCTTATCGTACCATGGGTAACGCGTCACATCACTGTGGCAATCGTAGCAAGTTTCTTCTAAAATACGCTTCACATCTTCTGGCGGATTGGTTTCTGCCACAAAAGGTTCAACCGACTGTAAATTCCCTTCATTTCGTTCTGGTCCGAAAAACTGAGCAATGACAAACAAAACGAGTAATACTAAAAATACTTTTTTCATTATCTTGAATATTTATTCTAATTTTAAAAAATAAAAATAAGAAAAGCTTTTGACTACCGCGCAACTTTATGAAGAATTAAATCAAGTCAACCACTCTAAAGAAAAGCGGTTGCACTACGCTAATTTAATATTAGCCAACCCCGATTTACTTCCCAAATTACTAGATATTTTATTTATGGTAGACGATAAAATGTCACCTCGAGCGGGTTGGGTATTAGAATTTATGTGCAGTGAAAACATCGCGCCACTACTCCCCTATTTAGATGTGTTTACCAAAAACATCCATAAAGTACATTTAGATTCTGCGGTGCGCCCTGTCGCAAAAATATGTGAATTATTAGCAAAACACTACACTTCAAAAGAAGCCAACCCCGTTAAAACAACATTAACAACAACACACAAAGACCACATTATTGAAACCTGTTTTGACTATATGATTAATGACGAAAAAGTAGCCGCTAAAGCCTATGGCATGACCACACTTTTTATGTTAGGTTATGAGTACGATTGGGTACACCCCGAATTAAAACTCATACTAAATCGTGATTTTGCAATACAAAGTTCCGCTTTTAAAGCAAGAGCACGACATATTTTGAAAAAGATGAAAACGTAGAGGCTTTAGGGAATTGGTTATAAGCACTAGGCAATAAGCTGTAGGCTGTTGGTTTTAGGCAATAGACCTGTACAACAAAGCCTTCTACCCGCTCTGAAACTTTGAAACCCTGATACTTTGCCTCTTTGATACTCTGAAACTCTGCCGCTCTTAAACCCTGAAACTTTAAAACTTTGCCACTCTGAAACTTTCTCCATTACGCTGAAAAAAACTATATTTGCTACTTCTTAAAATCTAAAATTTATGTCATTATCAGCATTAAATGCCATCTCTCCAATTGATGGGCGTTATAGAAGTAAAGTTAGCGAGTTAGCCCCTTATTTTTCTGAGGAAGCTTTAATAAAATATCGCGTTTTGGTTGAAATCGAGTATTTTATCGCGCTTTGCGAAATGCCTTTACCTCAGTTAGAATCGGTTGACTCTTCTGTTTTTGACAGTTTAAGAGCGATTTACAAGGATTTTTCTACGGAAGATGCCTTGGCCATCAAAAAAATTGAAAGCGTTACTAATCATGATGTTAAAGCCGTTGAATATTTCATTAAAGAAAAATTTGATGCCTTAGGATTATCTGCATACAAAGAGTTTATCCACTTCGGATTAACCTCTCAAGATATTAACAACACTGCCATTCCTTTAAGTATTAAGGAAGCTATCACCGATGTTTACATTCCGGAATACACAACGGTTCTTAATAAATTAAAAGATTTATCTAAAGACTGGGCTGCGGTTTCTATGTTGGCTAGAACACACGGCCAACCAGCTTCTCCTACACGTTTAGGAAAAGAAATTGAAGTTTTTGTGGTGCGTTTAGAAGCGCAATTCAACATTTTAAAAGACATTCCTAACGCGGCTAAATTTGGTGGTGCTACAGGAAACTTTAATGCGCATAAAGTAGCGTATCCAAATAACGATTGGAAGGCTTTTGGAACCCATTTTGTTGAAGAGAAGCTTGGTTTACACCACTCGTTCCCAACCACACAAATTGAACACTACGATTTTATGGCAGCTTTATTTGATGCTTTAAAACGTATAAACACCATCATTATCGATTTAGACCGTGATATTTGGACTTACGTATCTACTGATTATTTCAAACAGAAAATTAAAGCTGGTGAGGTAGGAAGTTCTGCTATGCCGCATAAAGTGAACCCTATTGATTTTGAAAATTCTGAAGGAAACTTAGGGATTGCTAATGCGATTTTTGAACATCTTTCGGCAAAATTACCAATCTCGAGATTACAACGTGATTTAACAGACAGTACGGTTTTACGTAATGTTGGTGTCCCATTAGGACACACCTTAATTGGTTTTAAATCGACTTTAAAAGGTTTAAATAAATTACTTTTAAACGAATCGAAGTTTGCTGAAGATTTAGAAAACAACTGGGCTGTGGTTGCCGAAGCCATTCAAACGATTTTACGTCGTGAAGCTTACCCGAACCCTTACGAAGCTTTAAAAGGTTTAACTCGAACAAATTCGAAAATAAACCAAGAGTCAATATCAAACTTTATTGACACATTAGAAGTTTCTGATGCAATAAAAGACGAATTAAAACGTATTACACCTAGTAACTATACTGGAATTTAATTATTTATGTATGCTAAGCGATAAACAATCTTTAATTCTTACTATGTTGATGGTTGCTGGAATTTTCACTTTCGGCATTCTTGAAATCTTAGGCAATTTTATTGTTTTAACGGTGCTTACGCTTATTTTTTCTACGGTAGTGATTAATTTGATTTTGGTTGAACGAAAATCAAGGCACAAAGCGGAAAAGTAAAAAATAGATACCCTTATTTGATTATCCGTAAACTGACATAATACTAAAAAAATGATTTTGTCCTTCAGATGGAGGCACGACTGAAGAATCTTTCCATGATTAGTGAGATTCCTCGATTCCTCAGAATGACAGAAAACGCAATAAGCGTATTTACGGACATCTGGTAACCTAATAAAAAACGGGCTATTTGAAATTTTCAAATAGCCCGTTTTTAGATTTTAATACGCCCCCTTTGTTTATTCAAAGAAATTTACAATACTTTCAACCTTAGCTTTATCGAAATCAGAATCTTTAAACGCTTTAATTAAGGTCGCTAATTTTTCTGGGTGCATATCATCACCTAAAACACGAACAATACCAAAGCCTTTATCTTTAGAGCTTCCGAAAATGATAACTTCATCGGCTTCAGCATCGGTTCCCGTGTATTGCACTGAAATACGGTCGCCTTTAATATTCAACTCCATTAAGTCATTGTACTTATCATCTTTTAAAATGCCTTTTATTTTTTCAACTTCAGCATTATAAGTATCTACATTATCAGGTGTTATTTTAAAACCTATAAAATTTAATTTATCTACCGAGTTATAGGCTTCCAATTGCTGTTTGGTAAATTGTGATTTATCTACATCAACCATAGAAAGCGGAAAATCTTGAGATATAAAATCTTTGGTTTCCTGGTGTTCTACAAAATAACGCTGCAAAGTTTCAGAATCATTACAACTGGTTAAACCGAAGGCTATAACAAGTGCTAAAAAGCAAGTTTTAACTGTATTTTTCATAACTCTATGCTTTTAGTGTTTTTTTTCAAGGTGTTTTCCGCCAGGAATACTCATTTTATCAGTAAGTTTTGAAATTTGTTTCAAATCGATATCTCCCGTAAGCGATACCACAATAGTTTCGATTTCGCCAGTTTCTTTGCTTACATCTACACCTTGATTCTTCAGCATTCTATCAACACCATTTACAAAAATTAAAAGTTCCTTGACATGGTCGGCATCTTTTCCTTCCTTGACGTAGAATTTTACATCAGTGCCTTCATCTTTAACCTCCATCAACTCTTCCAACGTGTTTGAACGTGAAGTAACCCACTTACTAATATCACCAGCAATAGTTTTATTGGCTGTTACAATAGTTTTAAAACTGGTAATACTTTTTACCATGTCCATATAAGCTTCGGCTTCTGGATCATCGACATTAATGCCCATATTGGCTATCATCTGAAACATTTTTGGTTTTATAGACACGTACGTCACATCGGTATTATCACTGTATTTTTCAAAAATATCGCTTTGTGCCCAGCCCGAAAGCGGAACTAACATAAGCGCTAAAACAGCTATTACAATTTTATTTTTCATGGTTCTTCTTTTTATGGGATTTGAATTTTTCATAAATCTAATGTTTTTGTTCTTTAAATATAATTTGGGTTGCATTTTCTAATTCTTTAAGATAACTTATTGTAGCAGTTCCTTTATTCACTTCTTCGAGATAACCAATGGTTGATGTCCCTTGATTGAGTTTTTCTGAAATCATTGCTAAAGATTTGGTGACTTCTAGATAGGCTAATTCCGGGTCATCATAGGTTCCTAAGTCTTCACTAGACTCTGAACTAGCCCAATAAAAACCAAATAGCAAAACAACTGCTGCAGCCACCGAAATCCATTTAAAAGTAAACCGTCGTTTGGACTCTAACGGCAGTTTTTGAGTAAAGACTTCTTCTTGACTTACTTTATAATAAGCAAACATGCTTTTATAAACTTCTAGATGTGCTGGCACGTCTTCCTCCGAGAAAAACTGCTTTAAGGCCTGTTCTTCAGCTAAAGTTGTTTCGCCATTTTCGTATTTTTCTAGTAAGGCTTCTATTTTATTTAATACCATAATTATGTGTATTAGTCAATTGTTCTCTAATAGTTTTTCTTGCTCTTGATAAGGCGACGCGAATAGCTGTTGGTTTCATATCAAGCATTTTTCCTATCTCATCAAAATCATAAGCTTCAATATCTCTAAGCTGAATAATTAAACGCTGCTGTTCTGGCAAACCTTCTATTATCTTTTCAACCCAATTCATGCTATCGTGCAGTTCAACTTGCTTTTGCAATCCAGTTTGCTTGTCTTCGTAATTGCTATGCACAATTTTTAAATTCTGTGCTTGCTTCGACTTAAGCTTATCATAACAATAATTTTTTGTCATGGTCATTGAAAAAGCTTCCACATTGTTATACCCTTGAATTTTCCCTTTGTTTTTCCACAGTTTAATGAGTACCTCTTGGGTCGCGTCTTCGGCTTCTTCCGTCGAGACCAATAAACGCTTTGCCAAACGAAACACTTTGTCTTTAAACGGTGTTACAATATGTAAAAACTCAGCTTGAGTCATTTTTGGGTTTTAGTTATACAATCGTGTGATTAGGCGATTTGTTATTACGACGAACACATCGCACTTTTGTTACAATTAAAACATTAAAGGCTAGCATTATTTTTTTAGTACGCAATAATCTCTGTAAATTTAGAGTTTATTTGACGACCAACTAAAACCACTAATAACTTATCTTTCATGAAAAAAGTCAAACTATTTAGTTTTCTTACTTTATTGGTCTTTAGTTTTATATTCAGTTGCTCTAAATCTGATGACAGCCTTTCTACTGAAGAACCAGAAACTGAAACAGAGGAACCTGTGGTTTTAGATGATGAAGTTAACGATTTTATATGGTCAAGTTTAAATGAAGTTTATTTATGGCAAGGTGAAGTGCCTAACCTTGCAGATGATAAATTCGCTAGCACCGACGATTATTATGAGTTTCTAAACAGCTACGATTCTCCTGAAAGTATCTTTGAAGACTTACTTTACAGACGTGGTGATGTTGATAAATACAGTGCGATTATTAATGATTCTGAACCTACAAGTAAATCCTACCTAGGTACTACCAAGAGTAACGGATTAGAAATTGGCTTGGGAAGAATAACAAACACCAATGACGTTTTTGGATTTGTTTATTACGTGGCCAATAATTCTGATGCCGCTTCAAAAGATATAAAAAGAGGTGATTTTTTCCTTTCGGTTGATGACCAACAATTAACCGTTTATAATTACGAAGACCTATTGTTTGGAGACAGTGATACTTACACACTTGGCATGGCCACGATTAACAATAACACCATCCAACCTAGTGATAAAAATGTCACATTAACCAAAACAAAAATCACAGACAACCCCATACATATTAGTAAAGTTATAGAAACTCAAGGCATAAAAGCGGGTTACTTCATGTTCCATAGTTTTAATAGTGATTTTGATAATGAACTCAATGCCACCATTGCCGACTTAAAAGCCCAAGGGATTACAGAGTTGGTTTTAGATTTAAGATATAACTCTGGTGGAGATGTTAATTCAGCTTTAGCCTTATGTAGCATGATTACAGGTCAGTTTTACGGAGATGTTCTAATGAAGGAACAGTGGAATGATAAGTACCAAAGCTATTACGAAGAAGAAAATCCAGAACGCCTAATCAACCGTTTTCCTAATCAACTGCCAGATGGCACTCCTATTGCATCCTTAAACTTAAATAAGGTTTATATTTTAACTACTCAAAGCACGGCATCGGCAAGCGAACTAATAATAAATGGCTTAAACCCATATATTGATGTGGTTCAAATTGGTACCAACACCACTGGAAAATATACAGCATCGATTAAATTATATGATGCTGATGATTATAGCGAAGCCAACGCCAACCCAAACCATTCGTATTATTTACAACCATTGGTGTATAAGGCGTTAAATGCAAATGATGTAACCGAGTATGCTGACGGTTTAGAGCCAGATTTCCGTATGACTTACCAAACAAGTTCTGGTAGCACTGCTGAAGGCGAAAACATAGTAAACCTAGGTACTCTTGGTGATGAAAATGAACCTTTTTTAGAAAAAGCCTTATCGTTAATCTCGGGTACTACCACAAAGGCGAGTCTAGTCAACAAAACGATTATAGGTTTAGACGTAGAACTTATTGCAGTCTCTAATGACTTTAAACCCCTAAAAAAAGCTATGTTTACTAGCTTTAAACCCAAAAATTAAATCCTACTTTTTAATGAAACATATTAAAGTCACTATTCTATTTTTATGTACCTGTCTCATGGTGAGCTGTTTTGAAGACATAGACGATCACGCGGTTTCAGCCAGTGATGTTAATCACTTTGTATGGAGCGGAATGAATATCTTTTACCTATATAAAGATGAAGTTCCTAATTTAGCAAACGACCGTTTTTCGAGCGATGGCGAATACGCCAGTTACCTTGATGGGTTTTCACGTCCCGAAGATTTGTTTGAAAGTTTAATTTATAGGAGGGAAACCGTAGACCGTTTTAGCTGGATTGTAGACGATTTTATTGCTTTGGAAGAAGCCTTTAAAGGCGTTAGCATTACCAATGGTATGGAATTTCAGTTATACCAATTATCAAGTACTGAATCTACTGTTTTTGGTATTGTTACTTATGTTTTACCAGATACAGATGCCGAAACAAAAGGGATTACTCGTGGTGATGTTTTTTATGGTGTTGATGGCACAGCACTTACCATTAATAATTATAGCCAGCTTTTAAATCAGGACCAATACAACATTGACCTAGCTACTTACAGTGATAATGGCACTTCTGATAGAGACGATGACAGCCTCACACCACTTAATCAAAGCATAGCACTTACAAAAGGACAGTATTCTGAAAATCCTATTTATATTCATGATGTATTAAACGTAGATACTAAGAAAGTTGGTTATTTAATGTACAATGCTTTTACCGGAACCGATGAATACAACACGCAGCTCAACAATGTTTTCGGAACTTTTAAAGCGGAAGGCGTTAACGAATTGGTTTTAGATTTACGATACAATTCAGGAGGCTCAGTAAATAGTACTATTTTGTTAGCCAGTATGATTACGGGACAGTTTAAAGGTGACATATTTAGCACCGAACAATGGAACAACGAATACCAACAGGTTATTGAAGACTCAAACCCTGAAATGCTTATCAATCGTTTTGTTGATAATAATAAAGGGACCGCACTTAATAGTTTAAACCTCTCTAAAATATATATTCTTACAACTGGCCGAAGTGCTTCAGCAAGTGAGTTAGTTATAAATGGCTTAGCCCCTTACATTCAAGTCGTACAAATAGGCACCACAACCTCTGGGAAATATCAAGCCTCAACCACTTTATACGATTCTCCTAATTTTGGACGTCAAGGCGCTAACCCAGGCCATACTTATGCCATGCAACCCTTAATTTTTAAATCGCTTAATGCTGATGGTGTCACCGATTATTTTAACGGTTTAGCACCAACCATAGAATTAGCAGAAAACATCAACAACCATGGAATTTTAGGAGATGTAAATGAACCACTTCTAGCTGCTGCACTTTCTGATATTACAGGAACAGCTAAAAAAGCAACGAGCAAAAGTTATTCTATAGAAATATTAAAAAACAGCAGCGATTTTAAAACCATGCAACCTGGCATGCACGTGGAAAAAGCGCTGCCTTCACATTTAACAAATTAGTTTGATTTTGAATAAACACAAAACCTACTTCAACTGGAGTTCGGGTAAAGACTCTGCATTAGCTTTGTATCACCTTTTACAAGATGAAAATTATCAAGTTGATGAATTAATTACAACTGTAAATAGTCATTATAATCGTGTGTCTATGCACGGCCTTCGTAAAGAACTGCTAAAAGCGCAAACCGATGCGATTAACATTCCTGCGCAACTAATTGAACTTCCTGAAATGCCAACTATGGAAGTCTATGAGGAGAAAATGCTAGAAATGGTGACACGCCTAAAAAATGAAGGCTTTACACACAGTGCCTTTGGTGATATTTTTTTAGAAGACTTACGTATTTACCGTGAAAAACAACTAGCTAAACAAGGTTTTCAAGCCGTTTTCCCTATATGGAAACGCGATACTAAAGAACTCCTAAATGAGTTTTTAGATTTAGGCTTTAAAACAATTATAGTTTGTGCTAACTCTAAATTCTTTGGAGAAGATTTTGTAGGTACCGTTATCGATAAAAATTTTGTAGCCAATCTACCTGAAGGTGTTGACCCTTGTGGTGAAAATGGCGAATTTCACACCTTTTGTTTTGATGGGCCTATTTTTAAAAACCCCGTACCATTTACTATAGGCGAAAAAGTATTGCGCGAATACAAAGCTCCGAAAACCGAAGATGACGATTCCGTTTGTAAAAGCGATACCGAAACCTATGGGGTTTGGTATTGTGATTTAATTCCATAAAAAATGCCCCCCAAAAAGAGTGGCATTTTATTCTTTCTAAAAGAAATATACTCTAGTTAAAATATATTTTAGCAGCACCTAAGGCCACCTCTTTAGTATCTAGTTTTTCTTGGGTATCTAAATCATAGATATTCAACTTACTAACATCAGAAAAACTGGTATCTGTTGCATAAATTCTATCTGAGTCTACAGCAAAAGCATACATAAAGCCTTCAGCTTCAAGTAATGAGGCGCTTGGTAAATTTGAAGCGCTTTCATTCATAGCATAAATTTCATTATTTAAAGCAAAATAAACAGTACTTCCGTCTAATACCATTAAAGACGGTGAGTTTCCATCAGCAAAAACCAATTCTTCAACTACAGCATTAGAGCTGGTATCAATGGTTGAAATACTAGCTGCCGTCTGACCAACAACATTCCAATCTGCATCATAAATGGTATTCCCTTCAGAAAGCACCATTAAATCACCAACACTGTTGATGAATAATTCATCTGGATTATCTTTTACCGTGATTTCTTCAACAGAATCATCATCAGTATCAATTACCGAAATAATATTGTTTGTAGAATATGCCCCTTTATGAGACACATATAATTTTCCGTTATTTTCTACAATACGCTCTGGACCATTACCAACAGGTATCGTTTCAACAACAGCATTAGAATTTAAATTCACTACTGCGATAAAATCATCAGAATCATTTGACGGGTCTCCCCAATTCGTCACATAACCAGTATCACCATCAACCACCATAAATCTTGGTGTTGATAAGCCTGTAGATATTTCACCTTCATATTCAAAAGTATATCTATCAACCACAGTAATGGTGTTGGCATTATCAACAATAATAAAAGCGCTGTCATCATCAAAAGCAACAGATTGCACGTAAACCCCTAATTCAGTACTGTTTACTTTCTTATAAATTAGGTTTTCAGAAATCGTTAAATCATCTGAAACATAAGATATAGAGCCTGTTCCAGCCCCACTACCTTCACCACTAATTAAGATACCGTTATCATAAGCACCTTTACTTTCTTCTGGGTTTGAACCACCGTCATCATCACTACTACATGATGCTAAAAACAGTAGACTCAAAACAAAAAACTGAGATATTAATTTATTCATTTTCATAGGTTAAAATTTATAGTTTATATTAAAATTAAAGTTTCTATTAGGCATTGGTCGTCTTGGTTGAACCACATAATATTCATCAAAAACATTGTTCACTTTCACACCAAGCGTGCATTGATTGTTCTTAGTATTGAAGAGTCTAAAATCTAAGCCCACATTAGCTACGGCATGTTGCGGCACAATAAAGTCTTCAGAATTACTTTCTGTGGTATACACTTTTCCTGTAACAAGTTGTTGATAGTACAAGCTAAAACGCCCGTAAGTGTACCCCAAGCTACCTTTTAATAAATGCTTCGGAACAAAAATGACTTGCTTTCCAGTTTCTTGATTTATGGATTCGGTATAACTATAATTCACATCAACATGAATGTGGTGTTTATTAAAGCAATTGTTATATGAAAGGACAAGCTCAACCCCTTTATTATCTACATCATCAAGATTTATTGGTACCCAAACATTAGGTTTATTAAGGTCGCCGTTAGGTGTCCAAACTATTTTATCACTAGCATCAATATAAAAAGCACCAATATCTACATTAAATAAATTGTTTTTAAAACCAATACCTACATCTGCTTGCCAAGCGGTTTCAGGGATTAAATCTAAATTACCCTGTCCTGGCCAATATAAATCGTTATATGTTGGTACTCTGTAATTTTTAGAACCATTTGCTCTAAAGAAAAAGCCGTTATTTAGGTGTAGTTTCATCCCTAGAGCATACGTAAAAGGCACTTCATAGTCAGAATTAAAATCTTTTCGAACTTTCGCATTATAATCGAATATCGAACCAATTTTTTGTTCAAAAATGAAAGACTGAGAAAACTGTTTTCTGTTTTTTTCTAAAATTTTATTGGTATTACCGAAGGTGGATTCATATTCAGAATAAGAACTGATACTCGCATTTAATTGAGGCCATTGATAACTGATGTTGTAATTTGCGATATACCGTTTCGATTTTCCGTAATCGTAGTAATCAACCGCTTCATTTTCGAAATAACGGTATTCATCCGATATAAAAGCCAGCTTGGCTTCCTGGTATATTTTTCCCTTGTCATGGGTATAAATTAGCAAGTTCCTGAAACTAAAATCGTTGTACTTATCATTTGCTGAAAACGGATTGGGTAATTCTCCGGAAAAAAAGCGTTCACCCAAATAATTGGCACTATAAAGCTTTAGTTTAGAATAGGTATTCAACAGAAAAGCCGCATTCACATTGAAGGCCAAGTTTTGGTAAGCACCATTATAATTGTATAAATCGCCGTCATTCCAAGGATAATCATTTTCAGACTGCACATAATTAAGTCCGGCATTTAAAGCGAACTTGGCATTCGACACATTAATTTTATACAAACCATTATAAGTCTCAAAACTCCCTACGGAAGCTACAAACTGGTTGGTAATGCGCTCTTTTTCTGAAAACTGTAAATAATCATTCAAGTGTACGGTACCTCCAATGGCTCCAGAACCATACTCTAAACTTCCGCCGCCACTGCGTATATCAATAGCATCAAACAAACTAACGGTTAAAGCATTAAAATCTGTTTGTCCGTTGTTAACAGCATTGATATTTATACCGTTCCAAACCACAGCCGTATTCGTGGCACTCGTGCCTCTAAAACTAACAGAACTGGTACCTCCTGCACCATACTCTTTAACATACAAAGGTGAATTGAAACGCATTAAGGCACTAAACGATTCTGTGTTTTTCAACAAAATAGAATCATTAAGGCGTGTTACTTTATACCCAACGGAATGCTCTTTCAACCTATAATCGGCCTGAATAATCACTTGATCTAAGTGATTCACCAAACTATCATGTTGAGCAAAACCATTAAAAAATGTAAAACAGACTATTACTAGGAATAGATTTTCTTTTTTCATAATCAACTTTTATCCCGAAAGCTTAACGTATTAGTTTTGAATGAGGCAGGTCTCCTGACTTGTTTAATGCTATTTTACCTTCCCAGCTAAAAGCCAGTGGTATATGAAGTGAATAACACCCTTTTTAAAAGGTACCAAAAACAGGTTTTGGCATAAACTTACAGTTGCGGGAACAGTTCTGGACTTAATTAAAAATTGCACCAAATTCCCTTTTAATCCGTTTAACTTCAAAATTAAACAGAACCAAAATTCGCTGCAAAGGTACTACCAATTTTTAAAATCAAAATCATAAATCGGGCATATTTCTCAAAAAAATAATAATCTTTGTGACACTATTTAATACCTCGATTTTTATGATTTATTACATCACAGGTGGCGAGCGCTCAGGAAAAAGCAGTTACGCACAAAATTTAGCCATGTCTTTTACTAACAATCCAAAATACATTGCAACATCAAGAGTTTGGGATGGCGATCATAAAAAACGAATTGATAGACATATTGCCGATAGAGACGAGCGTTGGACCTCCATTGAAGAAGAAAAAGAAGTCGCTAATTTTGTGAACCCAAAAGATGTTGTCGTTATTGATTGTGTTACTTTGTGGCTTACAAACTTCTTTATAGATACCAAAAATGATATCGATAAAGCTCTGGAACTCGCAAAAATAGAATTCAATAAACTGCTCGATATCGATGCTACCATCATCATCATTTCCAATGAAATTGGTATGGGTGTACACGCTCAAACCGAAATTGGTAGACACTTTACCCAACTACAAGGTTGGATGAATCAACACATCGCCAAAAACTCAGATAAAGCCACCATGATGGTTTCTGGAATTCCCTTAACTTTAAAATAATCTCATGATTAAAACAGACGTACAACAAGCGCTTCAACATAAAATAGATACGAAAACCAAACCATTAGGTGCTTTAGGTAAATTGGAAACATTAGCCTTTAAAATTGGAAGCATTCAAAATACCGAAACGCCTACAATAGCTAAACCAGCCATTATTGTTTTTGCAGGAGATCATGGCATTGCTTCAAAGGGCGAAGTGAATCCGTTTCCTCAGGAAGTTACGGCTCAAATGGTCTATAATTTTGTAAATGGTGGCGCTGCCATAAACGTATTCAGTAAAACAAACGACATCGAATTAAAGGTGGTTGATGCTGGTGTTAATCATGAATTTGGTGCTGACTTAAACATCATAAATGCTAAAATAGCCTTAGGCACGAAAAATTACCAAGAAGAACCTGCCATGACCTCAACTCAATGTACCGATGCTATGAGAAAAGCGGGTGATATTGTTGAAAACCTTCATAAAAACGGCTGTAACACCGTTGGTTTTGGCGAAATGGGCATTAGTAATACGTCTTCCGCAGCCTTATTAATGAGCTATTTCACAAAAATACCCATTGAAGACTGTGTGGGCTCAGGAACTGGATTAGATTCTGAAGGTATTTCAAAAAAAGGAAAAATTCTTTCTGAAGTTTATGAAAAGCATCAACCAAAATCTGCCGAAGAAGCGCTTGCTACTTTTGGAGGTTTTGAAATCGCCATGCTTTGTGGCGCTATTTTAAAAGCATATGAATTAAATATGGTGATTGTTATAGATGGTTTTATTGTGACTTCGGCACTACTTGCTGCTCAAGCCATAAACCCTAAAGTTCTAGAGTCCTGCGTTTTTGCGCACAGTTCTAATGAGCAAGGCCACAAAAACATGCTAGAATTTTTAAATGCCGACCCCCTTTTAGCTTTGGGCTTAAGATTGGGTGAAGGCACAGGAGCCGCTTTAGCCATTCCGTTGTTACGGGCTTCTGTAGATTTTTTAAATAACATGGCAAGTTTTGAAAGTGCTGGAGTAAGCGGAGAATCTGAAAACTAAAACCATGAAAAGAGAGTTTCAAATATTTCTAACAGCCATCATGTTTTTCACCCGAATTCCTTGTCCGAAATGGGTCAATCATGAACCTGAGTTTTTAACCAAAAGCTCTAAATATTTTTCTTTAGTTGGCATTATTGTAGGCAGCATAGGCGCCCTTATTTACTTTGGGGCTTCTTTTATTTTTTCTACGGAAATTGCTATCGCTTTAAGTATGGTAGCCACTATTTATGCTACAGGTGCTTTTCATGAAGATGGTTTTGCCGATGTTTGTGATGGCCTTGGTGGCGGATGGACCAAAGAGAAAATCTTACTCATTATGAAGGATTCCCGATTGGGAACCTACGGCGCAGCGGGATTAGGCTTAATTCTGGGCATAAAATTTTTAGCGCTTTCCGACCAACCTCTAGCTTTAATTCCAATAATTATTATTTCGGGCCATAGTTTAAGTCGTTTTATTGCAACCACTTTAATTTACACGCATCCATATGTAAGAGATACAGACGATAGCAAAGCCAAACCTGCCGCTAAAAGCATGAGTTTTTCCATGTTGCTTATTAGCGCCATTTTTGGTATCACTCCCCTATTCTTTTTTAAAACGCCTCTTATTTTCTTAACTATTATTCCCTGTTATTTATCTAAAATGTTTTTAGCAGCGAAGTTTAAAAAATGGCTTGGCGGACAAACGGGCGATTGTGCTGGAGCCGTACAACAATTTTCTGAAGTTATCTTTTACTTAAGTGCTCTAGCCTTATGGAAATTTATCTAATTAGACATACCACACCTGCGGTGGAAAAAGGTATTTGTTACGGGCAAACAGATTTAGAGCTCACTGAAAATTGCGAGGAAGAATTTGAAGCCATTTTATCAAAACTTCCGAAGGAAAAAGAATTTCAGGTGATTACTAGTCCATTGAAACGTTGTACACAACTCGCTCAAACATTTAGTAAAACCATCACCTTAGAGCCACGTTTAAAAGAACTTAACTTTGGAGACTGGGAAATGCAAGCTTGGAACGACATACCAGAAGAAGTGATGAACCCCTGGATGACCGATTTTGTAAATGTTGCCGTTCCAAATGGTGAATCATACGTACAACTCGCTGCCAGGACACAAGCATTCTTTGAAGATTTAGCTACTTCAAAAAACCAAAAAGACATGATCATTGTCTCCCACGCTGGCCCGATGCGTGCGTTCTTGGCTCATGTATTAGACATTCCGCTTAAGGATTCTTTTAAAATAAAAATACAATACGGCGATGTGTTTCATTTGAAATTAGTTCATGAAAATTTTCAGTTGATAACGACTGTTGAATTGTAATAATTCAACAAACTATTAAATTGAATTTTAATTTCAGTGTAAGGCCGAGCAGTTACGAAACAGCAATTTCACAGGTGTTCGAACGGAATCGAGAACAATTATGAATATAGCTTTCCTTACTAATGAGAAATTGAAAACACAGTAACTACTAAGGCTTTTAAAGTAAAAAATCAACCATAATAATACTAACAAGACTGCTTTTCGACTCGAAGATCGTTACAAAACAGCAATTTTACAGGTGTTCGAGCGGAGTCGAGAACATTTATGAATATAGCCTTCCTTACTAATGAGAAATTGAAGATTCAGTAAATTCTAAGGCTTTTAAAGTAAAAATTAACCATAATAATACTAACAAGACCGCTTCTCGACTTCGCTCGAAGACCGTTACGAAACAGCAATTTTACAGGTGTTCGAGCGGAGTCGAGAACAATTACTCAAAAAAAAACAATAACCCTTTTTATGCTACAAATAACAAACACATATTTTCGAACGCATTAACCTTTAAGCTGCAAAACAGCAAAATTATAATTACTAGAAACTGTTTTTTCAACATTCTCTACTTCTACTTTATTTTTAAAAAACGGTGCATTAACCACCAAGGTATGAAACTCCCCATTTTCGCCACAGGCATCAATCCCTTTGTTTTCCAGTTCTTCTACTAAATCTGCGGTAATGGTTCTCCCCAAATAATCAGGCCCTAAGGCTTGATTACAGGATACAATCATGGCTTCAATACCGGCTTCAATCATTTCTAAAACCAAGGCTCTTCTGTTTCCTTGCCATAAAGGTAAAAGGGCTTCTAATTGCGCTGCTGCAGAAACTTTTTCTTCCCAAGCGCGATGTGATTCAATATCGATATCACCGAAAACTGCATGAGATACGGGATAACTTTTAGTGAGAGCTTGTAGATTTTTTATGTATTTCACCTCGTAGTCCGTCCAAGTACTGCTAAAAAAATGAATTGGCAACCCTAAAGCTTCGGACTGTGCTTGCAAAATATTTTTAGGAATGCCGTGCGACCTAGAGCGATCGCCAAATTCATTCATCACATTTAGAAGTACTGCTGGTTTATAGCCTAGTTTTATTGCTTGATAAAAGGCATAACAACTGTCTTTACCACCACTCCAAGAACATAAAAAATTCATGTATTTTTATTTAATTTGCTCAAAAGTAAGCTTCGACCTATCGAAATACAAAAAAATTAATGACCTTTGAACTTCAATTATAATCCATGCGTTTTTTTATTTTACTCTCCCTCAGCCTTCTTTTTTTAACCTCTTGCAAGGATGAAAAAAAAGACAACAATCCCAATTCTGGTGTACAAGTAACCCCAGAAAATCTTAAATATGCTAAAGGGTTTAGCATTAAAAATCATAAAAATCACACCGAAATCGTCGTCACTTCGCCATGGCCCCAAAGCCAGGATGCCTTTCGCTATATTTTAGTCGATAACGAAGAAGACATTCCCAAGTTTGTTGAAGCTGCTATCGTCATTCTACGTCCCATAGGCAAAGTGGTGGCTATGTCTACCACCAATATTCCGGCTTTAGAATATTTAAACCTTGAAAACCGTTTAGTAGGTTTCCCTGGAACGAAATACATTTCTTCAGAAAAAACAAGAACACTCATTGATGAGGGCACCATCAAAGACTTGAACAACGACTTAGAAATTAATATGGAGTTGTTTCTGGAACTCCAACCTGATATCGTCATTGCGTTTACCGTAAATGGAAAGAACAAATCACTAAAACAGATTGAAAAATATGGTTTTCCAATAGTTTTAGATGGCTCATGGACCGAAGAACACCCTCTAGGTCGTGCCGAATGGATTAAGTTTTTAGGTGCTATTTTCAACAAACAAGACGAAGCAAATGCCCTTTTTGAAGACATTGAAGCCGATTATTTAGAAGCCAAACAATTAGCCTTGGAAGTCAATGAAAAACCTATTATTTTTTCAGGGTCTATGTTTAACGATGTGTGGAATGTTCCTGGCGGACGCAGTTATATGGCCCAATATTTTCATGATGCCAACACCAATTATTTATGGAAAGACGACACCTCAAACGGCAGTATTCAACTCAATTTTGAAAATGTTTTAGAACACGCTCAACAGGCTGATTTATGGATCGGCGGAGGGTCATTTCAAACCCTTGAAGCCATGAAAAACAGCCATAAAGGCTATAGTTATTTTGATGCTTATAAAAACAAAAACATCTATACCTATACTAAAAAAATTGGTCCGAAAGGGGGGCTTATGTTTTATGAACTTGGTCCTTTACGTCCGGACCTTATCCTTAAAGACATCATCAACATTTCACATCCAGGGTTATTAGATGATTATGATAATTATTTTTTTAAACGCCTAGACTAGTTGCAAAACACTAAAAGATACCAACTGATATTTTTAGCACTCATCTTGCTACTTGTTCTATGCTTTTTTGTGAACATAAGCTTGGGATCTATTTCTATTCCTAACGCCGAAATTATTCAAACCATTTTCGGAACCTCTAAAAACATTTCGTGGCATCACATCATTATCGATTACAGAATCCCAAAAGCCTTTACGGCTATTATTGTGGGTTCTGGCTTAGGTATTTCTGGCCTTATGATGCAAACCCTATTTAGGAACCCTTTGGCTGGGCCCTTTGTTTTGGGTATAACCTCTGGTGCGAGTTTAGGGGTCGCTATAGTAACTATGGGAACGTCCTTGTTTGGTGGTTTACTTTTAGGGGTTTTAGCTTCCAAATGGACCTTAGTTATGGCAGCCACTTTAGGGAGTTTTTTAGTATTACTTACCGTATTAATTGTGTCAACACGGGTTCGTGATGCTATGGCGATTTTAATTATCGGACTCATGTTTGGAAGCATTTCTGGTGCTGTAGTAAACGTGTTATCTTATTTTAGTTCTGCCGAAGAATTACAACAGTATTTCTTTTGGGGTTTTGGTAGCTTAGGCAATTTATCTTGGAATGAATTACTTATTCTTTTTGTACTCTATGCTTTAGGCATCCTGTTAAGTTTGGGCGCCATAAAAAGCTTAAACTCTCTATTATTAGGTGAAAATTATGCTAAAAGTTTAGGCTTAGACATAAAAAAAAGCAGATTACTAATCATCACATCAACCAGTTTGTTAGCTGGAACTATTACGGCTTTTGCTGGTCCTATTGCCTTTATTGGTTTGGCAATTCCGCACATTACAAGACAGGTTTTTAGCACTTCAAATCATAAAATATTATTACCCGCTGTCTTTTTATTTGGAGCTATTATCATGCTAATTTGCGACAGCATTGCTCAATTACCATCAAGTGATTATACCTTACCTATTAATGCGATTACCTCTTTAATTGGTGCGCCTGTAGTGATTTGGTTATTGGTTAGAAAACGAAAAATGATGTTTTAATGGCAGATTCTAACACACATATCGTTTTAAAAACCGAAGATTTATCAATTGGTTACCGCAGTAAAAAGGACACAACTGTTATTGCTTCCAACATCAATATTGCATTACAAAAAGGTGAATTGGTTGGTTTAATTGGCGCTAACGGTATTGGAAAATCCACACTTTTACGTTCACTTACAAACGTACAACCTAAATTAAGCGGTGGTATTTCAATTAACGATAAAGCTTTAGAATCGCATTCAAATTTAGAATTAGCCAAAGTTTTAAGTTTGGTACTTACTGAAAAGTTAGCCTCTAAAAACCTCACTGTTTTTGAACTGGTAGCTTTAGGAAGACAGCCCTACACGAATTGGATTGGGAGTTTTTCTAATGAAGATATCCACATGATTAATACCGCGCTTAAGCAAATAAACATTGAAAACCTTAAAGACAAAAAGTGTTTTGAATTGAGTGATGGCCAGCTTCAAAAAGTCATGATAGCTAGAGCTTTAGCCCAAGATACCGATTTAATCATTTTAGATGAACCCACCACCCATCTAGATATGTATCATAAAGCCTATATTTTAAAGCTGCTTCAAAAATTGGCTAAAGACACTCAAAAAACCATTTTATTTTCATCTCATGAAATTGATTTAGCCATTCAGCTTTGCGATAAATTGATTGTGATGACTCATGATACGGTGGTTTCAGATGAACCCTGCAACCTCATTTCTAAAGGCACTTTCGACAGTCTCTTCCCAAAAGATTTAATTGCTTTTGATGCGAATACAGGAACTTTTAAGGTGAAAAAATAAAAAGCATAAGCTATTTTTTGTATCTTTAGTAAGTTCATCATTTCCCCGTTTTAAACTCTACCTTATGACACCTATAAATTCTATTTGCAGATAAATAGCTGTTTTCGTTTGGTTTAAATTCGGAATTATGAAAAGTAAACTTATTATCTTCTTAGCATCCCTCATCCCTATACTATTTTTAACTTTCAATCCTAACAGCAACGATAGTTTTGATTATTCAAGAAAAGTTGGAACGAACGCTATAAGTTGTACTCCTGCAAAATTTATGCTTACAGGTGTAGATACAACCAAACAAATTGCCCCATTGTTTGAAAACTTAGGAAACCATAGCTTTAAAGTGACTACTTCAAACGCTTTAGCTCAAAAATTTTTTAACCAAGGACTCAGACTCACTTACGCATTTAATCATGCTGAAGCACATCGCTCCTTTATGGAAGCCTCTAGGTTAGACCCCAATTGCGCTATGGCCTTCTGGGGCCAAGCCTATACACTAGGCCCTAACATAAACGATCCATTACCTGATGATGAACGAAAAATCAAATATAATGAGGCTATTTCTGAAGCAAAAAAACGAATTAGCAACGCTAGTCCTAAAGAACGTACTTTAATCAATGCCCTTTCAAATAGGTACTCAGAAGACTTAGCTAAGGATGTGTCTGAGCTAAACATGGACTATATGAAAGCCATGAAAAAAGTGGCAAATAACTATGGGGAAGACTCTGATGTATTAACATTATATGCGGCTTCAGTTATGAACACCGTCCCGTGGAATTATTGGGATAAAGAAGGGATTCCATCTCCTAATATTCAAGATGCTAAAAATGCCTTAGAGAAAGCCATTCAATTAGATGGCAACAACCCAGGAGCTCATCATTATTACATTCACATGGTAGAACTTCCAAAGCCGGATTTAGCAGTTCCAAGTGCGGAAAAGCTGGGGGAATTAATGCCTTCCGCAGGACATATAGTACACATGCCTTCTCATATATATATTAGAGTGGGACGCTATAAAGATGCCGTTCTTGCCAATCAAAAAGCAATTTTAGCTGATGAAGACTACATATCCCAATGTTTTGCTCAAGGTATTTATCCTTTAGGCTATTACCCACATAATATTCATTTTTTATGGTCGGCCGCAAGTTTATTAGGAGACAGCAAAACGGCCATTGATGCTGCCAAAAAAACGGCCGAAAAAGTACCTGTAGGCGAAATGAAAGAACTTCATTTTTTACAAAATTTTGCAGCAACACCATTGTTAGCCTATACCAGATTTGGTAAATGGAATGACATTTTAACCACACCAAAACCCAATGATGATATCAAGCATTTAAAATTAATATGGCATTATGCCAGAGGAATTGCGTTTATTAGAAAAAACAATTTAAAGGAAGCGAAAGAAGAATTAGAAGCTCTTAAAATCATGACTACAGACCCGGAATTAGAAGCAAATATGGCAACCGGCTTTGATTCCAGTCAAACCATTGCCAAACTAGCTTATGAAGTTGTCGCTGGGGAACTCGCCTTTTATTCAGGAGACCAAAAATTAGCCATAACGCACTTAGAAAAGGCGATAACTATAGAAGACGCCTTAGTTTACAATGAACCTGCCGCTTGGTATATCCCAACAAGACAAAATTTAGGTCATGTGCTTTTAAAATCTAAAAATTATGCCGAAGCAGAAACCGTTTATCGCGAAGATTTAGAAAACCTTCGCCAAAATGGATGGTCTCTAATAGGATTATATCATAGCCTATTGGCACAAGGAAAAACAGATGAAGCAAACGACATTCATAAAGAATTTGATAACGCATGGCGTGACTCAGACATTATGATAAATTCATCAATATTATAAAACGTTCATGTTTGCAACCAACTAAACTTTGTTTAATGACTATTAGATTACATAAGAAAATAAGTAGATTAACGGTTAAAAAATAAGAATCTATAAAATCAAATTCTAAACTTTAAATCTTCTAGCAGCCAAGTTCTATCTTCAGTTTAAAAAATTTATATTTGATTATATTTCCTTTTTTTTAAATGAACGACAACATCATTCTTATTCTTGCTATTCTAATTGCTGCAGCCATTGGGGCTTATGTTGGTAAACTCATTTCACAGCTTAAAAGCAAAAGTGAGAAAAGCAGTTTAGAAGAACGCAACAGCTATTTACAAGAGCAGATCAGGGCCATTAAACAACAAGGTGAAGCCGAAAAACAAAAAGAAAAGGAATATTTTGAAGCACAGTTAAACAACTTAAAAGAAAGCCTTTCAAAGGTTGAAATTGAACGCGAATCGATTCGCCGTGAAAAAGATTTTTTAAATACAGAACTTACGAGGAAGAATTCTGAATTTGAAAACCTTCAGCTGAAAAACAATGAACAAAAAGCTGAAGTCGAGCAGCTTCAAGAAAAATTCACCAAAGAATTTGAAAACTTAGCCAATAAAATTCTAGAGGCTAAATCGGAGAAATTCACCCTTCAGAATAAAGAAAATATCAAAAATATACTGAGTCCGTTACAAGATAAAATTAAAACGTTTGAAGAAAAGGTAGATACTTCTCAAAAGGAAAGTTTGATGATGCATACTGCTTTAAAAGAACAGTTATTAGGCTTGAAAGATCTAAATCTTCAAATGACCAAAGAAACCACGAACCTCACTCGTGCTTTAAAAGGTGATAGTAAAATGCAAGGGAACTGGGGCGAATTGGTTTTAGAGCGTGTCTTGGAGAAATCTGGATTAGAAAAAGACAGAGAATATTTTGTACAACAAAGTTTCACTAGACCAGATGGGACTCGCGTACTTCCAGATGTGGTTTTAAGTCTGCCTGATGGCAAAAAAATGATTATTGACAGCAAGGTATCGTTAACCGATTACGAGCGTTTAGTCAATGCTGAAGACGAAGACAAACCTTTACACCTAAAAGCACACGTAAACTCGATTAAGCGCCATGTTGACCAACTTTCAGAAAAAAATTATCAGGATTTATACGATATGGAATCGCCAGATTTTGTACTCATGTTCATTCCCATAGAACCCGCGTTTGCTGTGGTTGTTAATGAAGACAATTCGATTTACAACAAAGCTTTTGAAAAAAACATCGTGATTGTGACGCCTTCTACCCTATTGGCGACTTTACGCACTATTGACACCATGTGGAACAATGAAAAACAACAACGCAACGCATTAGAAATAGCACGACAAGCAGGCGCGCTGTATGATAAATTTGAAGGCTTGGTTACCGATCTTACCAATGTTGGAAAAAAAATAGATTCAGCAAAAGGCGATTATTCATCAGCAATGAATAAATTAGTAGACGGAAGAGGAAATATCATCGTGAGCATTGAAAAACTCAAAAAAATGGGTGCCAAGGCTAAAAAAGCCCTTCCAGATGCCATTGTTAAACGTGCTCAAGAAGATCACAACTAATACTATGAACAAATGAAAACCTTTATTAAAATTATTATCGTTCTATTCGTCATTGCCGCTGGATTTTTCAGCTTTTTATATTTTGCCAAGTATAGCGAAGGTGTTCGCGCTGGTGAACTTGTGAAATTCACGAAAAAAGGCTTAATTATCAAAACCTGGGAAGGTCAAATTAGTCAGGGGGTTTCAGAGTCTCAATTTTTTGAGTTTTCGGTTCAAAACAGCGAACAAGGGGTGATAGACGACCTTAATAATTATCAGGGGGAATATGTGAAACTTCATTATTTTGAACGTTACCGCGACCTCTTTTGGCTAGGGCACACCAAATACTTTGTAACCAAAGTTGAAAAAATAAAAAAACACGAACAGTACAATCTAATCAATAAATAGTATCTTATGTTTAAACACGCATCAGAATCTCAAGTTTCTATAACCCAGCTCATGCTGCCTTCCCACTCTAATTTTAGTGGAAAAATTCATGGCGGACATATCTTAAGTTTAATGGATCAAATTGCTTTTGCTTGCGCTTCAAAGCATTCGAGACATTATTGTGTCACCGCATCGGTAAACCGCGTCGATTTTCTAAACCCTATTGAAGTAGGCGAACTTGTAACCTTAAAAGCCTCGGTCAATTACACCGGAAAAACCTCAATGGTTGTTGGACTTCGCGTAGAGTCACAAAACATTCAATCTGGAGAAATAAAACACTGTAACTCATCTTATTTCACCATGGTTGCAAAAGATGAAAGCGGCAAAAATGTTAAGGTTCCTGGTTTAATTTTAGATGATATCCAGGCCGTAAGACGTTTTGCAAGAAGTATTGCTAGGCAAGAACAAGCAAAAACGAGATCATCAAAATTTAAGTCTTCAGAATTTAAATTTGAAGAACATTTGGAGTTTTTAGAGAATCAAAACGCTAAATTAAAACTATAAAAAAAGCCGCTTAAAGCGGCTTTTTTATTATATGATATACTGATGTATTATTTACTCAAGTACATTTTACGTCTAGCATATAAGTCATAAAACTCATCATCTTTCAAGCTATCAATAAACAAGATACTTTCTCCTGTACTCTTCATTTCAGGTCCTAAACGTTTATCAACATTAGGGAACTTATTGAATGAGAACACTGGTTGTTTGATCGCATAACCCTCTAATTGCGGGTTAAAATCAAAATCAGTTACCTTTTTCTCACCTAGCATCACTTTAGTCGCGTAGTTTACATACGGTTCTTTGTAAGCTTTAGCGATAAACGGTACCGTTCTAGAAGCTCTTGGATTCGCTTCAATGATGTACACCTTATCTTCTTTAATCGCAAACTGAATATTAATTAAGCCCACCGTATTTAATGCCTTAGCAATAGTATGGGTGTGGTCAATAATTTGTTGTTTTACTAAATCACCAATATTAAATGCTGGTAAAGTTGCGTTTGAATCTCCCGAGTGTACCCCACAAGGCTCGATATGCTCCATGATTCCGATAATGTAAACATTACCATCAGCATCACAAATGGCATCAGCTTCAGCTTCAATAGCACCATCTAGATAGTGGTCTAATAGAAGTTTGTTGTTTGGTATTTTACGAAGTAAGTCTACTACGTGCTCTACCAATTCTTCCTTGTTGATTACAATTTTCATTCCTTGTCCTCCTAATACGTATGACGGACGTACTAAGATTGGGAAGTCTAATTCTTCAGCTAATTTTAAAGCTTCGTCTGCATTTTCAGCAACTCCAAACTCTGGGTACGGAATATTGTGATCTTTTAATAATTTTGAGAAACTACCACGATCTTCAGCTAAATCTAAAGCTTCAAAACTCGTTCCTATAATTTTAACACCGTACTTGGTTAATTTTTCAGCAAGCTTTAAAGCCGTTTGACCACCTAACTGAACAATGACACCTTCTGGGTTTTCATGACGAATGATGTCGTAGATGTGTTCCCAGAAAACAGGTTCAAAATATAATTTATCTGCCGTATCAAAATCGGTTGAAACAGTTTCAGGGTTACAGTTGATCATGATGGTTTCGTAACCACATTCAGCAGCTGCTAAAACACCGTGTACACAACAGTAATCAAACTCAATTCCTTGTCCGATTCTATTTGGTCCAGAACCTAGTACAACAATCTTTTTCTTATCGGTAACAACACTTTCGTTATGAACGTAAGTTTCACCTTTTGCTGTTTCAATTGTATTTTCAAACGTAGAATAGTAGTATGGTGTTTTTGCTGTAAACTCAGCCGCACAAGTATCTACTAATTTGAATACACGTTGAATGTTTAATTCTTCTCTTTTATTATACACTTGACTTTCTAAACAACCTAACATATGAGCGATTTGACGGTCACCATATCCTTTTTGTTTAGCTTCTAATAGTAAATCACGGTCAAGTGAATCTATAGTATAATTTGAAATTTCCTTCTCTAATTGGAATAATTCCTCGTACTGCTTTAAGTACCACATGTCAATTTTTGTGATATCATAAATCTGACTTAATGGAATACCCATAGCAATCGCATCGTAAATGACAAATACACGATCCCAACTTGCATTGGTTAATTTATCAATGATTTGGTTGTAGTTGGTGTACCCTTTTCCATCTGCACCTAAACCATTACGTTTAATCTCTAAAGACTGTGTTGCTTTGTGTAAGGCCTCTTGGAACGAACGTCCAATTCCCATCACCTCACCAACGGCTTTCATTTGAAGTCCTAAAGTTCTATCAGAACCTTCAAATTTATCGAAATTCCAACGCGGTATTTTTACGATAACATAATCTAACGTTGGCTCAAATAAAGCTGAAGTTGATTTTGTAATTTGATTATCTAATTCATCTAAAGTATAACCAATAGCTAATTTGGTTGCTATTTTTGCAATTGGGTAACCTGTTGCTTTACTCGCTAAAGCGGAAGAACGTGATACACGAGGGTTAATTTCAATAGCAATAATATCTTCTTTATCATCTGGAGACACTGCAAACTGAACATTGCATCCGCCTTCAAAATCTCCAATACTGCGCATCATTTTGATGGCCAAGTCACGCATTTTCTGGAAAGTACTATCACTTAAAGTCATTGCTGGTGCCACGGTAATAGAATCTCCAGTATGGATTCCCATTGGGTCCATATTTTCAATAGAACAGATAATCACCACGTTGTCATTTCTATCACGAAGAAGCTCCAACTCGTACTCTTTCCATCCCATCATGGCTTTATCAATCATCACCTCATGAATAGGTGACACTTCAAGACCATTACGTAATTGCTTATCAAAATCAGCTTCATCATAAACAATTGCAGCACCGGCTCCACCTAAAGTAAAGGAAGAACGAATACATAAAGGGAAACCAAACTCTTGAGCAATCTCTTTTCCTTTTAAGAAAGAAGTTGCTGTAGCTTGAGGAGCCATATCAACTCCAATTCTACCCATTAACTCACGGAACTGTTCTCTATCTTCAGTAATATTGATCGCGTTGATATCAACACCAATTAATTCAACATTAAAGTCTTTCCAAATCCCTTTTTCATCTGCTTCAATACATAAATTTAATGCTGTTTGCCCACCCATTGTTGGCAATACGGCATCAATTTGTGGATGCTCTTTTAAAATTTTTATAATAGACTTGGTATTCAAAGGCAGCAAGTACACATGATCGGCCATAGAAGGATCGGTCATAATAGTTGCTGGATTTGAATTGATCAAAATCGTTTCAATTCCATCTTCTCTTAAAGATCGTAAAGATTGTGAACCTGAGTAATCAAACTCACATGCTTGCCCAATTACAATGGGTCCTGATCCAATAATAAGTATTGATTTAAGTTTTGGATTTTTCGGCATTTTCCTAGTTATTATGTTGTATTATACTATTTTACAAAAGTAACAATGATGTAGGTATAAAAAAAGGCGTTACACTTAAGTAACACCTTTATATTATAAACAATTATTCATTATTATTTTTTATGTCTTGTTTCAGTTGATACAGACAATTTTTTTCTCCCTTTAGCTCTTCTACGAGCTAATACCTTTCTACCGTTAGCAGAAGCCATTCTTTCTCTGAAACCGTGTTTGTTTCTTCTCTTTCTTTTAGAAGGCTGAAATGTTCTTTTACTCATTGTCTTATATCTTTAAAATCTGAAAATGTATGTTTTTTTAATCCTTTGGGCTTTCTTCAAAACCGAGGGCAAATATACAAAGACTTTTAACTTTCGCAAACCATATTTGAAAAAAAATTCAATAAATTTTATTTTCTAACCAAAAGCAGCTAAGACCGTTATATATTAAGGACGTAGCTCGTCTTTTGTTAAACAACTTTATACTGAATTTGATAAAAATTTAGTTTCTTTGCAGTCTTAAATTGGCGAAAAAGTGTCAATTTAGAGAAAAACACATTACAAAGTTAATCGAAACTAGACCTATGTTCAACAAAATTATAAAACTTATTATTGCTGCTGGCCTTATTGCCTATGCTGTATATCAATTTACTGAAAGTAATATTGGAAATGGTATCATGCTTATTTTATTAGCGGGTATCTTCATATTCCTTTATTTTAAGAATGAATTTATACTATTAGCTTTTTTAAAGCTGCGTAAACAAGATTTTGACGGTGCAAAAAAATGGTTAAACAGAATTAAAAACCCTGAAGCCGCTTTAGTAAAAAAGCAACAAGGGTATTATAATTACCTTCATGGTATTATGGTATCTCAAAGTAATATGAATGAGTCTGAAAGGTATTTTAAAAAAGCCATTGAATTAGGATTATCTATGGATCATGATTTAGCCATGGCAAAATTAAATTTAGCAGGTATTGCCTTTTCAAAGCGCAGAAAGCAGGAGGCGACAAGATTGCTTAATGAAGCGACTAAGCTTGACAAGCAAAACATGTTAACCGATCAAATTAAAATGATGAAGGACAACATGAAACGTGCTCAAATGCCAAACCAACATTATGGTGCTGGCGGATCGATTAGAGCGCAAAAGCGTCGCGGATAATACATCGCCTTCTTTTAAAAATAACAAAAAGCTCAAAACGTCATGTTTTGAGCTTTTTTTGTATCTATTATATCCACCCTTATTTAATGAATTAATTATACCAATTATGATTTAAAGGCGCCCTAAATAATTTGGAATATATTGGATTCATATGAAATACAAAATCAAAGCATAGCAGCGCTACGGTTATATTTTTTATTAAAATGTGAGTTTAATAGAAACAAATTATAGGGCTCATTTTAGGTTATAATTGGTATTACCTATTTGGGTAAACGCCTTCTTTAGGAATTTCAATATGATATAGCTTTCTACTATCGTTATTAAGCTTTGGCTCTCTCAACCAAGGGTTATGCAGTTTTAATATTTTATAGTTAATATCAAACTTTTTAGCAAAAAGGGCAAAATCAGTAACTGCTGTATCTACTTTCACTTTAAAAGTTGGGACTTGAGTATACAAGTCTTTTTCTCTAAAATTGAAGCCATACGTTGTAGGGTTTGATAAGATTTCTTTTAAGGCTACAATTCTAAACACATAGCGTCCAGTTTCATCTCCAAGTAATAAATCATAGTAATCATCTACCATTTGCTCTTCCAAGCGTCTAGACACACCCGTATTTCCAGCATTATAGGCAGCCGCAGCAAGCGTCCAAGATCCTAACAATTCTTTCGACTCTAGGAGGTATTGACAGGCTGCTTCTGTAGATTTTTCAAGATTATATCGTTCATCAACATTATCATTAACCTCTAAGCCGTACTCCTTAGCAGTAGAAGGCATGATTTGCCAAACACCTCGAGCACCAGCGGGAGAAACGACGTTTAACAGTCCACTTTCTATAACTGCTAAATATTTAAAATCGTCAGGAACCCCATGCTTCTTTAAAATAGGCTCAATTATTGGAAAATATTTATGTGCACGCTTAAACATCAGTAAACCGTTAGATTGCCAATAAGTATTGACTAACAACTCACGATCCATCCTCTCATAAATATCTGGATTATTAACAGGTACTGGCTCTCCTGCTAAATTCAAATTATCAGGCATTTCTAGAGCGTAAACATTATAGCCATTAACACGTTCCTTTTCATAATTCTCATCTGTAGGTGCGTCTTGCATGGCGTAGATAAATAATCCGCAAAGCCCCAAAAGCCCCATAAACATCAATCCTTTTTGTAGTATTTTCATTTCTAAAATTTTACATTAAAGGTAAAGAATTTTCGACTATTCTGCTAATATAATCTGCGGTAAATTAGCATTAAACCACCTGTATTTATTAATAATCATGATGTGTGTTCCTTTAGAGATGCTAATACAATTTGAGATATACTGTATAGGAAAAACAGGGTCTTTATCGCCATGAATGTGAACGATATCAGAATCGTATTCCTCTTGATCCCAACACACCATTTCTTTAATAGCCCAACTTAGGTAATCAGGATTTGTAACTGAAAGGTATTTTTTATAAAGCTCTAAGCGCTTAGTCATCACTTTTCCGAAGGCATATTTTTCAAACACATCAATTTTACTGGCCAGTTGGGTTGGAACAATTTTATAAGCCCCAGTCATTCTAGTCAGCTGCATTTTTTTAGGTAATTCGTGCTTGGTTTTCACACTTGAAACAATAATGAGTTTTCGCACCAAAATGTGCTTACGCATCTCTTGAACCAAAACGCCACCAAAGGACACTCCTATTAAAACGGGACGTTCATGCTTGATGTGTTTGATTAGACGTAAAGAATAATCTGATATCGATTCCTCATAACTTAAAGGGATTAACCACTCTAAAAAATGGACTTGAAACCTGTCTTTTGGCAAGACAATATATTCAAATATTTTTGAGCTCGCCCCCATCCCCGGCATGAAGTAAACATGTATTATCTCTTGACTCATAAGGCATTAACGATAATTTTACTTTTTCTTAACGTTTTTTTTCGTACTTTTGCAAAAAGTTTAAAATAAATAGCCCTCACTATTTAGGAATTATTAAAAACTAAAATAAGACAAAATGGTTGAAGCTGCAGAATTAATTGACAATGATTTTCTACGTCAATATGAGATTAAGATCGATAATCATTTGGCAATAATCGAATACGCCTTACAGGAGAGAAAAATATTTTTAACGAAATTAATTATTCCTGAAGAAATTACTGACGAAGATTTCCCAAAGGCTTTTCTAACCTTAGTTTTCGAACAAATTCAGGAACGCAATCTAAGCGTGGTACCTACAAGTCCTGAAATCGCAAAATTTGTAAGAGGTAACAGAAAGTACAAACGTATGCTTCCTGTTGGCGTAAGAATATAAGCGCTAAATTAATACAAGACATGATTAAAACCTGAAGCTTAAACCTTCAGATTTTTTTTGTTTTAAGCCGAAAGCACTTTCACAAAATCAAAACGCACCAAACCATCTTCATCAATTTCAGTAAGTTGCACAGTATGTAAGGTATTCACCAAATCAGGGTTCCATGGTGTTTTAACCTTTACGTAATTTTCGGTAAATCCGTGAATATATCCTTCTTTATTTTCGCTTTCAAATAGCACGGTTCTTTGTGTTCCTAACTGACTTTCATAAAAGGCACGACGCTTTTTAACCGATAAACCTCTAAGCATTTTACTGCGTTTTGACCTTACATTTCCAGGCACTACCCCCTCCATATCAACGGCTTCCGTATTATCGCGCTCAGAGTAAGTAAAGACGTGTAAGTACGAAATATCAAGTTCAGCTAAAAAATTATAGGTTTCTAAGAAATGCGTATCGGTTTCCCCTGGAAAACCAACAATCACATCAACCCCAATACAGGCATGTGGCATCACTTCCTTAATTTTTGAAACACGATCTACGTACAATTCTCGCATGTAACGGCGTTTCATTTTTTTAAGAATCTCATTATTTCCAGACTGTAAAGGCACGTGAAAGTGCGGCACAAAAGCACGAGATTGCGCTACCAAATCAATGGTTTCATTCTTTAATAAATTAGGTTCAATAGAAGAAATTCGTAAACGCTCAATACCTTCAACTTTATCTAATTCGGTAACTAGGTCTAAAAAGGTATGTTCGTGTTTTTTGTTTCCGAACTCTCCCTTACCATAATCACCAATGTTTACTCCAGTTAAAACAATTTCTTTAATGTTTTGCTGTGAAATTTCTCGGGCATTCTTAAGCACGTTATTCATAGTATCACTTCTAGAAATACCACGAGCCAACGGAATGGTACAATAGGTACACTTATAATCACACCCATCTTGAACCTTCAAAAAAGCACGGGTTCTGTCCCCTATGGAATAAGACCCCACATAAAAATCGGCGTCTTCAATCTCACAAGAATGCACTTCACCAAAGTCATTTTTAGATAAGTCGTTTAAGTAGTCTGTAATTTTAAATTTCTCAGTCGCACCAAGCACTAAGTCGACCCCATTGACATCTGCTAATTCTTGAGGTTTTAGCTGCGCATAACACCCAACAGCAGCAACGAAAGCGTTTTCGTTTGCCTTTTGAGCTTGCTTTACTATGGTTTTAAAACGCTTATCTGCATTTTCGGTTACCGAACAGGTGTTTATCACGTAAATATCTGCCTTTTCAGAAAAATCAACCCGATCAAATCCTTCCTTACTGAAATCTCTTGCTATGGTAGAGGTTTCCGAAAAATTCAACTTACAACCTAACGTATAAAATGCGACCTTTTTATTCATGCTATTTTGTTATCCTGAATTTGCTTCAAGATCATTTTAAAATTATCTTTACCCTTTCACATTTCTAAAATCATTAGAAAATGATTCAGAGTATCAGGTGAATTTACCCATCCTGATTGGGCGTGCAAATTTACAACTAATTAGTTACATGATAAAACCTAAAACCAAACAATTAATCAACTACCTATCAATTAGTTATATTGCACTTTTATTAATTTCTTGCAAGTCTGATGTTGACATCAACCGAGATCATTTGGTTTTTAGATATAACGAATATGCCAACATCAACACATTAGATCCCGCTTTTTCACGAACACTACAAGACAACTCGGTTTGTAATCAAATATTTAACGGACTCGTACAATTGGATGAAGAACTCAACATCCTGCCTTGTATTGCTAAGGACTGGACGGTTTCTGAAGACGGAATTACCTACTCCTTTAACCTTAGAAAGGACGTTTATTTTCACAATCATAAATTATTTGGAAAAGACTCTACAAGAACCGTAGTTGCTGAAGACTTTAAGTACAGCCTAAACCGTTTAAGAGACGAAGAAATAGCTTCTCCTGGTAGCTGGGTTTTAAATAAAGTAGATGACTTTGAAGCCATTAACGACACCATTTTTGAAATAAAACTAAAGCAACCCTTCCCTGCCTTTATCGGACTTCTAACCATGAAATACTGCTCGGTAATTCCAAAGGAAATCGCTGAATTTCACGGTTCAGATTTTAGAAATCACCCTATAGGTACAGGGCCGTTTAAATTTAAACGCTGGGAAGAAAATATTAAATTGGTTTTCAGAAAAAACCATAACTATTTTGAAAAAGACGAAACGGGCAATCCGCTACCTTATTTAGAAGCAGTGGCTATTACTTTTTTACCTGACAAACAAAGTGAGTTTTTACAGTTTGCCCAAGGCAACATCGATTTTATTTCTGGCCTTGACGCCTCGTATAAAGACGAACTATTAACCGCCAACGGAAAACTTCAAGACCAGTATACTAAAACCGTAAATATGATTCGCGGCCCCTATTTAAATACAGAATACCTCGGTTTTTATTTAGATTCTGAAACTCCAGAAATCCAATCGCTTTTACTACGACAAGCCATTAATTACGGTTTTGATCGCAAAAAAATGATTACCTATTTAAGGAATGGCATTGGTAATCCTGCCAACGGTGGTTTTATTCCTATGGGCTTACCTGGCTACAACGCTTCTATAGGCTACGACTACCAGCCTCAAAAAGCCAAGCAATTGGTTGCTCAATTTATAGAAGAAACAGGCATTACAAACCCAAAAATTACTTTAGTTACCACGAGTAACTACCTGAGTTTTTGTGAATTTATTCAACGTGAACTTGAAAAAACAGGATTAAATATTCAAGTTGACGTGATGCCAGAAGCTTCCTTGCGTTCTGCACGTTCAAACGGTAAGGTAGACATGTTTAGAAGCTCATGGATTGCTGATTATCTCGATGCTGAAAATTACTTATCTATTTTCTACAGTAAAAACTTTGCCCCTAATGGCTCAAACTATTTTCACTATAAAAATGAGAAATTTGATAGCCTCTACAATAAGGCCTTTACTGTAACCGATATTGAAAAAAGAAAAAAAATATACACAACCATGGATTCGCTAGCAATGAAACATGCCCTGATGGTGCCTTTATATTACGATGAAGTCATACGTTTTACAAGACAAAACATTGAAGGTCTAGGGGTTAATCCTATTAATTTATTAGACCTAAAACGGGTTAAAAAGAGTCTTTAGCGCCCTCGATCTCAGGCTTCTCGATAATAATACCATGAATGATGAGATATATACCTGTGGCATAAAAAAACATGATACTAAAATCTTGGTATGGCACATCGGTTTTAAAGGTTTTTATAACCATAATACCTTCCGAAAGCATATAACTCAATACACCTACAAAAACCAGAAGATAACTTTTTCTATCCACCACACCTTTTCTTAAATAAGCAAATTGACATAGTAGCAAAGAAATAAAATAACTAATAATTGCTGGAAAAAAGAAATTACCTAGGTCATGATAGATAAAGCTTACTAAACCCATTGTATAAACAAATATAACAACAGAAAACGGTATTAACCGCCGTACTTGAAAATCTGATTTATGTGAAAACCTAAAGCATAAAAACAATTTAGCCACGGAATATATAAACAAGCTTGTAACTAATAGGTAAATGTTTTCATGATCAATAATTAATAAGTCACCAAGAAAATAACAAACTAAAGCGAGCATAGTCCACCAATAATTACGCCTATTCGTTGCCGAATTATTATAGTAGTAATAAACTATTAACAAGAGCATTACAGGAGGTTTTGACATAAAACGATAAGGATATACAGGCAGACACACCTTAACTACCGTATCTATTAATAATACGACAAAAAAGAGTATGAAAAACTTTTTTTTATCTCTTATAATCCCCATCATACTTATCACTTAGTAAGAAACTTTAAATAATATATTTAGGTTCAATTCTTTTTTCAATAACGATACCATGTACAATTAAATAGATTCCTGTGGCGTAAAAAAACATGATACAAAAATCCTGAAATGGCAAATCAGTTTTAAAGGTATTTACAATGGTTATGCCTTCTGAAATCATGTAACAAAACACACCTACTAACACATAAAAATAGCTTTTTCTATCTACAGCTTCTTTTCTTAAATAAGCAAATTGACACAGTAAAAGCGATATAAAATAACTAATAAGCGCTAACAAGAAGTAATCGCCAAGACCTTCATAAATATATATAATTAGGCCTACTGTATAAAAAAATATAACAATAGAAAAGGGAATTAACCGACTCACCTTAAAATCATACTGGTGAGAAAACCGAAAACACAAGAACACCTTCCCAAGAGTATATACGACAAAACTAGACACCAATAAAGTAACATTCTCTCTGTTAATAATTAACAAGTCTGCAATAAAAAAACAGCCCAGTGCCAACATCACCCATGAAAAATTACGTCCTCTTGATGTTGAATAATTATAATAATAATAAGCAATAATAAGCAAGATTACTGGAGGCTTAGAAATAAAACGATATGGCCAATGAAAATTAGATTTAACTACGGTATCGATGAGTAGAAAGATAAAAAATAGTACAGCAAACTTTTTTTTATCATATAAAACAGTCATCATACTACTTGATTTGAGCATAACATGGTGTCATTTATAGGCTTAGGAGGGATTTACTTTCCTCTGCAAATTACAAAAAAATTACTATCCTCTTAAAAAAGAATGCTAATTTAGTTAAAGCTCCTTCTAATCACATCCTTAAGCGCTTCTTATTTTGAGGATGATTTCACAATTCAAACAGCTCTAGAATGTCGTATACTTACAAAGTTTAAAGTAAAGCGAAAAAAAAGCGCCATATTGATATCCTTCAAAAAAGGAATTCATTAAAATTTATTCGCGTCTAAACTTCTTTGACTCCTCAAAAACATGTTCCAAGATAGCCTTATCTTGATCAGAAAGCTTGAGATCACGTCGTGACATAACCACCTCTGCAACTTCAAAAGCTTTTTTAGTTAAGTATGTTGTGAAGCCACTACTACCTCCCCAACTAAAGCTAGGCACAAAATTACGTGGAAACCCACTTCCGAAGATATTCGCACTTACACCAACAACTGTCCCGGTGTTAAACATGGTATTAATACCACATTTACTATGATCGCCCATCATAAGTCCGCAAAACTGCAACCCTGTTCTGGCAAAACTTTCGGTTTGATAGTCCCATAATCGCACTTCGACATAATTATTTTTCAGGTTCGAATTATTAGTATCGGCACCTAAATTACACCACTCACCTAAAACAGAATTTCCTAAGAAACCATCATGCCCTTTGTTTGAATAACCAAACAGCACAGAGTTATTAACTTCACCACCAACTTTACTATGAGGTCCAATTGTAGTTGGCCCGTAAATTTTAGCACCCATTTTTACGGTAGCATGATCACATAAAGCAAAAGGCCCTCTAATTATCGCGCCTTCCATAATTTCGGTGTTTTTACCAATATAAATAGGTCCGTTAGAAGCATTAAGCGTTACAAACTCTAACTTAGCGCCATCTTCAATAAATATATTTTCAGCAGCAATAACATTGTTACTTGTTGGAATGGGTTTAGACTTTCGGCCATCGGTAATTAAATCGAAATCTTCTTGAATGGCAGCTCCGTTTTTTGAAAATATATCCCAGGTGTTATTTATTTGAATGGCTTCAGCATCAAATTCAATAGCTTCGTAAGCATCAAAATCGATATCCTCCTGCTCTTCTTTTGCAAAAAAAGCAATCACATCTTCACCATTAAAAATCGCTTGATTTTCCTGAAGCTCTTTAATCATTTCAACCAATTCTAAATTTGGCAGATATGACGCATTAATCATGACATTATTTTCCATTTCAACCATGGGGAATTTGTCAGATAAATAATCTTCAGTAACTGTAGTACTTGTACAATCTAAAAAAGACTCCCACTTTTCACGAATGGTTAAAACACCAACACGAATATCGGCTACGGGTCTTGTGTAAGTAAAAGGCAACAAATTTTTACGCGAAGGACCATCAAAAAGAATGTAGTTCATTTTTAGATATAAAATTAAAAGTTAGGTTGCTGAAAATAACTTCTCAAAACACCTAACTCAAGTTCTGTAAACCAAAAATAACCTAATTAACTAAATAAAAAAAGCCTCTCTACAATAGAAAGGCTTTTAATAATATATTTTTTGCTAAAATTATTTTTTAAACTTAGCATATTTAGTTTTGAACTTGTCAATTCTACCAGCAGTATCTACTAATTTAGATTTTCCTGTGTAGAAAGGGTGCGATGTTCTAGAGATCTCCATTTTTACTAATGGGTATTCTACGCCATCAACTTCAAGAGTTTCGTTAGTATCTGCAGTAGACTTAGTTAAGAATACATCTTCGTTAGACATATCTTTAAATGCTACAATTCTATAATTTTCTGGATGTATACCTTTTCTCATCGCTAAATGCTTTATTGTTACTTTCAATTTTGGAGTGCAAATTTAGTTATTTTTTACAAACACACAACACTTTTTTGAATTTTATTTCAAAAAAACAAAGATAGATATTTAGTTAGTATATTTGATTTCTAATTAAATTAAGCTTGCAAAGCTATTAACCAACACTATACTTATGGAAAAATCTATTAAATCAATTGCTAGTGACCTTGGATTGTATCTTGGTATACTTTTATCACTATACACACTTACCGCTTATTTAATCGATTTAGGCTTGATAGTTAATATATGGCTTATGATGCTCATTATTCCCTTAGTAATAGTTGGCTTTGGAATTTTTTCAACAGCTAAGGCTAAAAGTTTTAATAATGGCTTCTTGACTTTTAAGCAAGCATTTTCTTCATATTTTATTACCGTAGCCATAGGAATCATGATAAGCACCTTGGTTACTGTTGTAATTTTTAATTTTATTGACCCCGAAGCGGCCGTAGAAACAAAAAATATCCTCGTTGAAAACACAGCTACCATGATGAAAAACTCAGGCGCTCCTACTGAAACCATTGCCGAAAAAATAACCGAAATAGAAAGTCAAGACACCTTTGCTATTGGAGTACAGTTGAAATCTTTAGCTCAAAGTTTAATCTTTTTTGCCGTCATCGGTCTTATCGTTGCAGCCGCATTAAAAAAAAGTAACCCTGAGGCCGAATAATTTCTGTATTTTTGAATTTTATATTCGAAAACATCCAAATGAACATATCTGTAGTTATTCCACTACTTAACGAACAAGAATCTTTAACCGAACTACATGATTGGATTGTAAGAGTAATGCTCTCCAATCAGTTTTCTTATGAAATCATCTTTATTGATGATGGTAGTACCGACGACTCTTGGAGAATCATCTCAACATTAGCCTCGCAAGATGTGCATGTGAAAGGTATTCAATTTTTAAAAAACTTTGGAAAATCTCAAGCCTTACATGCTGGTTTTGAAAAAGCCCAAGGCGAAGTGGTCATTACCATGGATGCCGATTTACAAGACAACCCTGATGAAATCCCAGAACTTTACCACATGATTAAAACCGAAGGTTATGACTTGGTTTCGGGCTGGAAAAAGAAACGCTACGATTCGGTTATATCAAAAAACCTACCTTCAAAATTATTTAATTGGGCGGCTAGAAAAACATCAGGTGTTAAATTAAACGACTTTAATTGTGGTTTAAAGGCCTATAAATTGGAAGTGGTAAAAAATATAGATGTTAACGGTGAAATGCACCGTTATATTCCCGTACTTTCTAAAAACGCAGGTTTCACTAATATTGGTGAGAAAGTTGTACAACATCAAGCCAGAAAATATGGCATTACCAAATTTGGAATTGACCGCTTTTTACACGGTTTTCTCGATTTAATTACCATTTGGTTTTTATCGCGTTTTGGAAAACGTCCTATGCACCTATTCGGCGCCTTAGGTTTTATTATGATTACCATAGGTTTTGCTTTCGCTCTTTATCTAGGTATCAATAAGCTCTTTTTAAATCAGGAAGGTCGATTAATCACCGATCGCCCAGAATTTTTCATATCCCTGACCACTATGGTTATAGGAACCCAGTTTTTTGTAGCCGGATTTTTAGGCGAAATCATTTTAAGAATGAAGCAAGACAAAAAACGCTATGCAATTAAGAGCGCATTAAATTTAAATGAACACTAAAACGCAGTATTAACTTTCGTATATGTTTTCTGCATTTACAACTAAATAAAACAGGAATTACTTATTTTTGTATTCCTTTATTTCAAGACATTATGATACACATTGAACCAAAAATCTTAGAAAGAATAAACAGCTGGCTAACCCCTGCTTTTGATAAAGACACGCAAAATACCATTAAAGAAAGTATTGCACACAAACCCAAAGACATTCAAGAAAGTTTTTACAAAGACTTAGAATTTGGTACAGGTGGTATGCGTGGTATCATGGGTATTGGAACCAATAGAATTAACAAATACACCCTTGGAAAAAGCACCCAAGGTTTAAGTGATTATTTACACCAACAGTTTCCTAACGAAACCCCAAAAGCGGTGATCGCTTACGATTGTAGACACAACAGCAAATCTTTAGCAAAAGTTGTTGCCGATGTGTTTTCTGCAAATGGTGTTGAAGTGTATTTATTCGAAGACTTACGTGCTACTCCAGAATTATCATTCGCAGTTAAACATTTAAACTGTCACTGCGGAATTGTTTTAACAGCATCACACAACCCACCAGAATATAACGGCTACAAAGTGTACTGGCAGGATGGCGGACAGCTAGTACCGCCACATGATAAAGGTGTGATTGATGTTATTAATACCGTTGAATACGCAAACATTAAATTTGAAGCTAACGATAGCTTAATTCATTATATCGGTGAAGACGTTGATGATATTTTTATTAATGCTTCTGTTGAAAATGGTAGCGTAGGTGCCACTCAAGCGGCTAAAGATGATTTAACCATTGTGTTCACATCTCTTCACGGAACCTCCATTACCGCGGTTCCTGAAACCTTAAAACGTGCTGGATATAAAAATGTACATATTGTAAAGGAACAAGAAGCTCCTGATGGCGGTTTTCCAACCGTAAAATCACCTAACCCAGAAGAGCCTGCTGCCTTAAAAATGGCTTTAGAATTAGCTGAAGAAGTTAATGCCGATATCGTTATTGGTACCGACCCAGATTGCGATCGCTTAGGGGTTGCCGTGCGTAACGCCGAAAATGAATTGCAATTGCTTAACGGAAATCAAACCATGTTAATGATGACTGATTTCTTATTAAAACAATGGAAGGCGGAAGACAAAATTAAAGGCAAAGAATTTATTGCATCTACCATCGTTTCTACACCGATGTTGAGCAAATTAGCTGAATCTTACAAGGTTGAAAGTAAAATTGTTCTAACCGGTTTCAAATGGATTGCTAAGTTAATTCACGATTTCCCAGAACTAGATTTTGTAGGTGGTGGCGAAGAAAGCTTTGGGTTTATGGTTGGCAATTTTGTTCGTGACAAAGATGCCGTAACTTCTACCCTTTTGGCTTGCGAAATTGCTGCAATTTCAAAATCTAACAACAGTTCTTTTTTCAAAGAATTAATCAGTTTATACACTGAACACGGGTTCTACAAAGAAAAACTAGTTTCACTTACGAAGAAAGGTATTGAAGGGGCTGAAGAAATCAAAAACATGATGATTGACGCTCGTGAAAACCCGTTGAAAGTGATTAACGGCTCTAAAGTGGTAAAAATTGAAGACTACGATTTATCGGTTTCAAAAAACATGATTACCGGTGAAACGAGTACTATCGATATTCCAAAATCGAATGTTATTATTTATTACACTGAAGATGGTAGCCAAGTAGCGTTGCGACCAAGTGGTACAGAACCTAAAATCAAATTCTACGTGAGTGTCAACGACACTTTAAAAGATGAAGCTGATTTTAAATCTGCCGAAGCACAACTTGATGCTAAAGCAGAAGCCATCTTAAAAGATATGAATCTTATTTAATGGAGTATTTAAAAAAACTTTCTCAATTTATAAAACCGTACAAAAAGTACGGTTTTTTAAATATATTCTTTAACATCTTATATGCCTTGTTTAGCACTTTGGCCATGGTCGCTTTAATGCCCATGATAAGTGTGCTCTTTGGAGAAACTGAAAGATTAACGATTAAACCAAAGTACCAAGGCTTTAAACACCTCAAAGATTACGGGCAAGATTATTTAAATTATTTTGTAACCACAACCAACGCGAGCGAAGGCCCAGAACGCACTTTGCTCTACATGATCATTTTAATTATCAGCCTGTTTCTACTTAAGAACATCTTTAACTATTTAGCACTTTTTTCTATTACTTTCCTTCGGAATGGTGTTCTGCAAGACATGCGTAATGCCATCTATGACAAAGTCATTACTTTACCTATTTCTTATTATTCCGAAAAGAAAAAAGGGGATATTATCGCCCGTATTTCAGGCGATGTAAACGAGGTGAAAAATTCGTTGTTGGCTATTTTAGAACTTATCATAAAAGAGCCTTTAACTATTGTTTTTGCTATTGTCACTATGTTTACGCTTTCAGCAAAACTCACCATTTTTGTGTTTATCTTCATTCCTATAGCCGGGTTTATTATCTCGAGAATAGGAAAAAGCCTAAAACGAAAATCAGGACAGGTACAAGCTGAACAAGGGGTTTTTATTTCTACTTTAGAAGAAACCTTAAGCGGACTGAAAGTCATTAAAGGCTTTAATGCTGAAGGTAAATTCAACAGGAAATTTCAAGAATCTACGAATCGTTTTTATCATTATTCGAATACCCTTTTAAACCGACAAAATTTAGCTTCACCTACTAGTGAATTTCTAGGTATTGTGACCATAGCGGCCTTACTTTGGTACGGCGGAAGCATGGTTTTAATAGAAAAAACACTTACAGGTGGTGCTTTTATCACCTATATGGCTTTAGCTTATCAAATTTTAACACCCGCCAAAGCCATTAGTAAAGCGAGTTACAAAGTGAAAGCTGGAAACGCCGCTGCCGATCGTGTTTTAGAGGTTTTACACACTCCTTCTTCTTTGGAAGATAAGCCTGATGCTATCGTGAAAGAAGATTTTACAACTAGTATTGACATCAATAACATTTCTTTCAAATACGAAGACGAACTGGTCTTAAAGAATTTTTCAATACAAGTTCCTAAAGGAAAAACCGTGGCGCTTGTTGGTCAATCTGGAAGTGGAAAAAGCACCATTGCCAATCTAGTGACGCGTTTCTACGATGTGAACTCCGGAAACATTTCTATCGATGGTACAGATATACGTGATTTAACCAAACATTCGCTTCGCGATTTAATGGGGCTAGTCACACAAGATTCTATCCTGTTTAATGATTCTATTAAAAACAATTTACTAATAGGAAGAGCTAACGCCACAGATGCTGAAATTATTGACGCCTTAAAAATTGCTAACGCCTGGGAGTTTGTTAAAGACCTTCCTCAAGGTATTGAAACCAATATTGGTGATTCTGGAAATAAACTTTCTGGCGGACAAAAACAACGCTTGAGTATTGCACGCGCCGTGCTAAAAAACCCTCCAATCATGATATTAGATGAGGCTACCTCAGCCTTAGATACCGAAAGCGAGCGCTTGGTTCAAGATGCGCTTGATAAAATGATGCAAAACAGAACCTCTATAGTTATTGCACACCGTCTTTCAACCATACAAAAGGCTGATCAAATCATTGTTTTAAACAAAGGGGAAATCGTAGAACAAGGAAAACACAGCGAGCTTTTAGACAAAAAAGGAATCTACCATAAGCTAGTTGCCATGCAAAGTCTGGCATAAAAAAAGAACCTAACTTAATAATGTTAAAAAAGATAGAGATTTGGGCTTCTATCCTTTTTTCTATGTTATTGATAGACATGGGGACATCTAACAATAATAAGTTAGGTTCTGAAGTAAAAGTAAATGACAAAACTTTATTTCGCAAGAAAAACGACACTTAATCGTTTGTTATATGCACTTTACCGACAAAACCACTACAAAACACCTGTCTACCAATACTTTACATTTATCAGGTATTATACGGATAGTACACGCTTCATCATATCTTAATAAGTTTGTATAACCAACACATATTCCTGTACCGCAGCGCTCCTTTTTCATAGAAAAATAAAAACATAATAGAACATTCCAATAAGTTTAAATCTTTTACTAACTTGCTTTTCAATAATAATTAAAAATAGATTAAAATTACAAATGGATATTAAAGAAAAAGTGTGGTTCATCACTGGTGTTTCATCGGGTTTAGGAAAACAATTAGCAAAAGAAGTATTATCAAAAGGAGAAATTGTTGTTGGTACTTTTAGAAAACAAGAACAAGTAGAAGCATTTAACAGTGAAGTCCCAGGGAAATCTTTTGGTGTCCTTATTGATGTAGCCTCAAACGATATGATTATTGATGGCGTAAAATCAATTTTAGATAAATTTGGTAAAGTTGATGTTTTGGTAAATAATGCTGGATACGGCGTTATGGGAAGCGTAGAAGAAGTTTCAGACGAAGAAGTAAAAAGACAGTTTGACGTTAATGTTTTTGGTGTTTTAACGACTATTCGTGAATTATTACCATCAATGCGTGCCCGTAAATCTGGTCATATTATTAATATCACTTCAATTGCTGGTCGTATTGGTTCTCAAGGTTTAGGCATTTACAACGGTTCTAAATTTGCTTTAGAAGGTATTGGTGAAGCCCTTGCTGCTGAATTAAAACCTTTAAACATTAAAGTGACTAACGTAGAGCCAGGACCATTCCGTACTGAGTGGGCTGGAAGTTCTGCTGATTATGAGAATACAAAAATCAAGGATTACGAAAGTACTGTAGGTGAGCGTATCACGTCTCTTCAAAAATTAAGCGGAAACCAACCTGGTGACCCTGAAAAAGCAGCTGATGCTATATATAAATTAGCGCAACTAGAAGAAGCGCCTGTACATTTACCTTTAGGAAAAATCGCTTATGAAGTTTTTGATAAAGTCAATAACGGACTTATTGAAGAACTTGCCAAGTTTGAGCATTTAGGAAAAGAATGTGACTTTGATAATAATTATTACGTATAATTGAACTATCAGTTCTCTATATAATTCAGAAAAACCGTCTTTTAGACGGTTTTTTTATGGGCTAATATTTCAGTCTCCGTATTAATACCATTTTAACCATCAACTAAGTTTTTAATCAAAAAGCACCAACCCCATTAAACTTTCAGTAATTTTAAAAGTCTAAGTAATAAATAGCCATTCGTGACAGACGAAACGATACTTTTAGAACAACTCAAATCTGAAAACCAAAAAGAACAGGCCTTTAAAGTTTTACTAAACTTATACAAGGAACGTTTGTATTGGCACATTCGTAATATCGTAAAGTCTCATGATGATGCTGATGACGTACTTCAAAACACCTTTATAAAGGTTTATAAAAACATAGCAGGTTTTAAAGGTGATAGCAAACTATACTCTTGGATGTACCGTATTGCCACCAACGAATCGTTAAGTTTTTTGAGTAAAAAGGCTAAACAATTACAAATCACCAACGAAGAGCTGCAAAATACAACCATAAATAATTTAGCTTCTGATGTTTATTTTGAAGGCGATCATATTAAATTAAAATTACAACAAGCCATTGCAAGCTTACCTGAAAAACAGCAATTGGTATTTAATATGAAGTATTTTGAAGACATAAAATATAAAGATATGGCAGAGATTTTAGAAACTAGTGAAGGGGCTTTAAAAGCATCATACCACATTGCAGTGAAAAAAATTGAATCTTATCTCACCCAAGATTAAACCTTTACAAAAAAACAGAGTCTTATAAATAAGATGAAAACAAATAAGTTACATAACGATAAATCTACTGGCTTTAAAGTTCCTGAAGGCTATTTTGATGCGCTTGATGATAAAATCATGAGTCAAATCAAAAACGCTTCTCCTTTAAATGCTGTAATGGAAAGTGGCTTTGAAATTCCTAAAGACTATTTCAATACCGTTGAAGATAACATTTTAGCTGGTATTGAAAAACAGGAAAAACAAACACCTGTTATACCTCTTTTTAGTAAGAAAACAATTCTATTTGCATCGAGTATTGCTGCTTCCGTATTACTTTTATTTAATCTGTCTGTTTTTGAAAACAAACCAACTTTTGATAGTTTAGATACACAAACTGTTGAAAATTATATTTTGAATGAAAAAATAAGCACTTCTGAATTGGCTTCACTTTTTTCTGATGAAGAATTAGACGAAAGCATATTTTCTGAATCTGATATTGATGATGAGCATATTGAAGACTATTTATTGAATTATGCTAATATTGAAAATTTAATAACTGAATAACTTATGAAAAAATCACTCCTTATACTTCTTTTATTTTCATCGTTAACGGTGTTCGCTCAGAAAAACAAAAGAGACCACATCAAAGCCCTAAAAGTGGCTTATATTACCGAAAAGTTAGACCTCACTTCTAAAGAAGCGCAAGGTTTCTGGCCAGTTTATAATACTTACGAAGACAAAACGAACCAAATTAAACACGAAGAAATACGCAAAATCAGACGTGAGATTAAATCAAATTTCGAGTCTATGACCGATGCCGAAGCAAAAGCTTTAATCACGAATCTCAATGACGCTGAAATAAAACTGCATCAGCTTCGTATGGATTTTGCAAATGACTTACTAGACATTCTTCCGCCTAAAAAAATCATCTTACTGAAAGTATCAGAAGAAGAGTTTAAGCGTAAAATGTTTGAAGAATATAAAAAACGAAGAAAAGAAAAGCCTTAATTCAGGCTATCTTTAAAGGTTAGTTTAGAAATTTTCCCAGCTCCTGTACCATAAGCTACAGAATCGTTTAAAAAACGTAAAGAGTAAAAACCAGCTTCGGTAACCTCTTTCCAAGTGCTACCTGAGTTTGTACTATAATAAATACCTTTAGCACTTGAGGCCACCAAGGCTTTACCACCTGCTCTAGGTACATAACGCACACAACTGCTATATCCCGGATTTTGATGTTGCGCGACTAAAGTCCAAGTTTTACCACCATCTGTAGTACGAATTTTATTTGCAGCATTGCCTTCTGGCTTGGTATAATCACCACCAATAGCAAAACCATTCAACTCATCGTAAAAATCTATAGAGTAGATGCCTTCGGTTTCTTCAGCACTCGCTATATCTGTTTTAGTTACCGACCAAGTTTTACCACGGTCTGCTGTGTAATAGATGTTTCCGTGTGTAGTACCAAACCATGCTTTATCGCCTAAGGTCTTAATATTGGTATTACTGGCTGCAAAAGCTCCCTCGCCTATTTCGGCTTCAGGTAACTGCGAACAATCTAACTTTTTCCAAGTTGAACCTCCATCTCTGGTGATAATCACCGACATGCAACCATCAACACTATCACCTATCGCAATCCCTTCTTGGTCATCCCAAAAGGTCATGGCATCATAAAATACGCCTTCGCCTGCTTCTTGATACACTAAAACCATACTTCCGTTATCTCCTGTTTTGTAAAGTAAAGCCGGACTTTCAGTAGTCAACATAAAAAAATCATGCGCTGTATGTGCTGTAGCTCTAAAGTTCAAAGTCGTGTTTTCACGAGTCATGGTTGAGGTCTGCCACATACCTGTTTTTAAACTATTCATACCAAAAACACCATTATTTGCAGCAAAGGCTAAGCTTTTATCTTTTAAAATTTCTATCGTTCGGATACTGTAATCTGCATCACGAAATATACCTTCTACCTGAACGATATTCACATCTTTAAGGATTATAGGGGCTTCAATATGAATATCTGAAACTGTCAAACTATCTTCATGAATGGCTGCAGGCATTCCATCAGGAGATTCAATCGAGGTTTCAACAGGGCGTTTATTTTCTTCTTTACAATTAAAAAGAACCAGTAATAAAGCGAATAGGCTAAAATATTTCATCTATAAAAATTTTGAGTAAAAATAGGGAAGCTTGGCTTAAGATTAAAATATACACATGGAAATAACAACCGGATATAGACAAGTTAAATCATCCTTGAATTTTTAAAACCGAAACACTAGCACAATTAAATACAGTTAAAATTAAAAAAGTCGTGAATTCGTAGCAATTAATGTAACTTTGCAGCCTTATTATTTTTATACCATGCGATTACACAGAAATTTATGCTTTGCCGTTATTGATGGCTTAACCCTAATCTTTAACGAAGGAAAGTACGCCGATAAGGTGATACAGCAACTTTTAAAACGTGATAAACGTTGGGGCGCTCGCGACAGAGGTTTTGTTGCTGAAACGACTTACGATATTGTACGTTGGAAGCGTTTATACGCTGAAATTGCAGAGGTAAAAGAGCCTTTTGACAGAGACAACCTTTGGCGCATGTTTGCGGTTTGGGCCACTTTAAAAGGGATTACTTTACCGGATTGGAAATATTTTGAAAATACCCCTACTCGAAAAATAAAAGGTCGCTTTGATGAACTTTCTCAAACTAGAAAACTCAAAGAATCTATTCCTGATTGGATGGATGAAGTGGGTGAAAAAGAATTAAGTGCTGATTTCTGGTCTAAAGAAATGGCTGCCCTTAATGAGCAAGCCGATGTGATTTTAAGAGTAAACACCCTTAAAACAACCAAGGAAAAACTACAATCTGAATTATTCGATTTAAATATTGAAACAGAATTTATAAAAGGTTATCCAAGCGCCTTGAAACTTCGTGAACGTGCTAATGTGTTCTCTACGGAAGCTTTTAAAAACGGACACTTTGAAGTTCAAGATGCCTCATCACAATTAGTGGCTGAATTTGCAAACGTACAACCAGGCATGCGTGTGGTAGATACTTGTGCGGGAGCTGGCGGAAAAACGTTGCACCTTGCTGCGTTAATGGAAAACAAAGGACAAATTATTGCTATGGATATTTATGCGAATAAGCTGCATGAATTAAAACGTAGGGCCAAACGTGCCGGCGCACACAATATCGAGCCTCGTGCTATTGATTCTACAAAAGTGATTAAAAAACTTTACGATAAAGCAGACCGTGTGGTAATTGATGCCCCGTGTTCTGGTTTAGGTGTTTTACGTAGAAATCCTGATGCGAAATGGAAACTGCAACCTGAGTTTCTTGATAAAATAAGAAAAACACAACAGGAGATTTTACAACAGTATTCTCGCATGGTGAAAGCTGGCGGACAAATGGTTTATGCCACGTGCTCAGTTTTACCTTCTGAAAATCAGCTACAAGTAGCGAGTTTCTTAAAATCTGAAGCTGGAGCTAACTTCACGCTTTTAAAAGACAAAAAAGTATCCGCTCACAAATCTGGGTTTGATGGTTTTTATATGGCACTTTTAGAAAGAAAGGCATAGTTTTTCTTTAAAAATATACTTATTTTAAATGAGGCTGTCTAAAAAGTAAGTTTACCGTCAACCTGAATTTATTTCAGGTTCTCATAATGATTGATTTTCAATATGATGAGATTCTGAAATAAATTCAGAATGACGAATTTCAACACTTTTTAGACAGCCTCATTTATTTTATTAATTCTACTTTGTAATAATTACAAACTGTGAAACGGATTAATAAAAATTACTGTATTAACGAAAAAAGACCCTTCAGGTTTTAAAAACTTGAAGGGTCTGTAGTCACTGAGATTACGATGGAAAATGTATTAATCTTAGTTAATAAGGATTAATACATTTTTTTACATAAACACAACTTTTTGAAAATACTTTCCAAAATCAAAACCACACCAAAACACAACGATCGACTTAGCAAGCACGCCCGCGTTAGCGATTGTAGCGGCATCCTTTTTAAATTTTAAGAACGTGATTTTTGTTTTAACACCAAACCACTAATAGAACGACTTCTTTAAATTTTAATCGAAATAATTTAAAAAGATATAGCGGAAAGCGCGACCCTTGGGTAACGCCCAAACATTAATAATTATTTTGTTTTTTGTTTGTTTAAAACCTTGTAAATAACTCGGAAATTCTGGTGTTATATTTTTAGATGAAATTCCACTAAAAAGCAGTAAATTTGTGCTTTCTTTTTAACAATACAAATTAAGATATAATGATTCATTTCTTTGGAAACGTAACCAGCAAAGTATTTGCTGTTCAAGCAACAAAAGAATTATCAACCGAAACCATTACTAAATTGGAGTGGTTATTTGGCAACCAGCCAAAAATAGAGCAAGCATCATTGGATGCTTTTTTTGTTGGGCCTCGTGCTGCCATGATCACACCTTGGAGTACTAATGCTGTTGAAATCACTCAAAACATGGGGATTTCAGACATCATCAGAATTGAGGAGTTTCAATCGTCTTCTGAAGATTTTTCGGATTTCGACCCTATGATTTCTGAAAAATTCAATGGTTTGAATCAAGAATCATTTACTATTGATATTCAGCCAGAACCTATTTTAAATATCGATGATATTGCGGCTTACAACAACCAAGAAGGTTTGTCGTTAAGCGATGAAGAAGTAGCGTATTTAGAAGGGGTGGCTAAGAAAATTGGGCGTCCGTTAACAGATTCTGAGGTTTTCGGGTTCTCACAAGTGAATTCTGAGCACTGTCGTCACAAAATTTTCAACGGTACATTTGTTATTGACGGTGAAGAAAAACCAACGTCGTTATTCAAATTAATTAAAGAAACGTCTAAACAACATCCTAACGATATTGTTTCGGCTTATAAAGATAATGTGGCTTTTATAAAAGGCCCAAAAGTGGAACAATTTGCACCTAAACGTGCCGATATTCCAGATTTCTATGCGACTAAAGATTTCGATTCTGTAATCTCGCTTAAAGCGGAAACGCACAATTTCCCAACCACAGTGGAGCCTTTTAATGGTTCGGCAACTGGTGCTGGTGGTGAAATTAGAGACAGACTGGCTGGCGGAAAAGGCTCTTTACCTTTAGCTGGAACAGCGGTTTATATGACGTCTTACTCACGTTTAGAAGAAAACAGACCTTGGGAACAAAAGTTTGAAGCTAGAGATTGGCTATACCAAACGCCAATGGATATTTTAATAAAGGCCTCTAATGGTGCTTCAGATTTTGGTAACAAATTCGGACAACCATTAATTACTGGTTCTGTATTAACTTTCGAGCATAACGAAAACTCGTCTGTAAGTGATGCTGCGGCAAGACGCTTAGGTTTCGATAAAGTGATTATGCAAGCTGGTGGTATTGGTTATGGTAAAGCAGAACAAGCTTTAAAGGACACGCCTAAAGCTGGCGATAAAATTGTGATTCTTGGTGGTGAAAATTACCGTATTGGTATGGGGGGTGCTGCGGTATCATCGGCAGATACAGGAGCTTTTGCTTCAGGAATCGAATTAAATGCGGTACAACGTTCTAACCCAGAAATGCAAAAACGTGCGGCCAATGCTGTTCGTGGTATGGTTGAAGGCGATGAAAACTTTATCGTGTCTATTCACGATCACGGTGCTGGTGGTCACTTAAATTGTCTTTCGGAATTGGTTGAAGATACCGGTGGAAAAATTGATTTAGATGCGCTTCCTGTTGGAGATCCAACTCTTTCTGATAAAGAAATTATTGGTAACGAATCGCAAGAGCGTATGGGCTTAGTGATTGCTGAAGAACATATTGAAACCTTACATAAAATTGCCGATCGTGAGCGTTCGCCAATGTACACCGTAGGTGATGTTACAGGTGATGACCGCTTTACGTTCCAATCTAAAACTAAAGGCAATACGCCAATGGATTTAGCTTTAGAAGATATGTTTGGTAGTTCGCCAAAAACGGTTTTAACCGATAAAACGGTTACCAGAAAATATAAAAACTCAAGATACAAGACTAAAAACTTACAAATCTACTTAAATCAAGTGTTACAACTTGAGGCTGTGGCTTGTAAAGATTGGTTAACAAATAAAGTAGACCGTTGTGTTGGTGGTAAAGTAGCCAAACAACAATGTGTTGGACCATTACAGATTCCTTTAAATAACGTGGGCGTTATGGCCTTAGATTTTAAAGGTAAAGAAGGTGTAGCAACTACTATTGGGCACTCCCCTATTTCTGGATTAATTAATCCGCAAGCGGGAAGTAGAAACTCGATTACAGAGTCGCTTACTAACTTAGTTTGGGCGCCATTAAAAGATGGTTTACAGTCGGTTTCATTATCTGCAAACTGGATGTGGCCTTGTAAAAATGAAGGTGAAGACGCCCGTTTATACGAAGCGGTTCAAGCGGTTTCAGAATTTGCTATCGATTTAGGTGTGAATGTGCCAACAGGAAAAGATTCGCTTTCTATGAAGCAAAAATATCCTGATGGTGATGTGATTTCTCCGGGTACGGTGATTATTTCGGCAGGAGCCAATTGTAACGATATTACTAAAGTTGTAGAGCCTGTTTTAAAACAGAACGGTGGAAACATTTACTACATCAACATCTCTCAAGACGAATTTAAATTAGGTGGAAGTTCTTTTAACCAAGTTTTAAATACGATTGGTAGCGATGCTCCTGATGTGAAAAACCCTGCTTTTGTAAAAACAGCTTTCAATACCATTCAAAACTTAATAAAAGACGATAAAATTCAAGCGGGACACGATGTGGCTTCTGGTGGTTTAATTACCACACTTTTAGAATTGTGTTTTGCCGATGTGAATTTAGGTGCCGATTTAGATCTTTCTGCTTTAAATGAAGAAGATTCTATTAAGGTATTATTTTCTGAAAATGCAGGACTTGTATTTCAAGCGGATGCTTCAGTAGAAACTGTTTTAGCTGAAAATAACATCGAATTCTTCAATATTGGTTCAGCTAACAACACAGGAAACTTAAACATTAAAAATAATGAGGATAGTTTCTCTTTCAATATTACTGAAAGTAGAGACGTTTGGTACAAAACATCATTCTTATTAGACCAAAAGCAAACGGCTAACGGTTTAGCTCAAGCGCGTTTTGATAACTATAAAGTTCAACCTTTAGAATATACATTCCCTGCTAACTTCACAGGAAAATTACCAACTCTAAATGGTAGCAGACCAAAAGCAGCGATTTTACGTGAAAAAGGATCAAATTCTGAACGTGAAATGGCGAATGCCATGTATTTAGCTGGTTTTGATGTGAAAGATGTACATATGACCGATTTAATTTCTGGTCGTGAAACGCTTGAAGATATTCAGTTTTTAGGTGCTGTTGGAGGATTTTCTAACTCCGATGTTTTGGGTTCTGCAAAAGGTTGGGCAGGTGCTATTAAATACAACGAAAAAGCTAATAAGGCGATTCAAGACTTCTTCAAAAGAGAAGACACTTTATCTGTTGGTATTTGTAATGGATGTCAGTTATTCATGGAATTAGAAGAAATTCACCCAGAACATAAAGTTCACGGAAAAATGCTTCACAACGATTCTAAAAAACACGAAAGTTCTTTTACTTCAGTAAAAATTCAAGAGAATAACTCGGTGATGCTTTCTACTTTAGCAGGAAGCACATTAGGCGTTTGGATTTCTCATGGTGAAGGTAAATTTAACTTACCAGAAAAAGAAGATCAGTATAACATTGTAGCTAAATATGGTTACGAGGGCTACCCAAATAACCCAAATGGTTCTGATTATAACACGGCGATGCTTTGTGATAAAACAGGTCGTCATTTAGTAACGATGCCTCATATTGAGCGTTCTACTTTCCAATGGAACTGGGCAAATTACCCAGAAAACAGAAAAGACGAAGCAACACCTTGGTTAGAAGCCTTTGTGAATGCACGCCTTTGGATTGAGAAGGAATAAAACTTTACCATATAAATATTTTTCTTAAGCGAGAGGCTGCCTAATTAGGTAGCCTCTCGTTTATATTTGTAATACGTTTTAAATTTTTAACGTAATAAAAGTCTGGAGTATTATATTTGCAGATGGAACATTCCTCAGCGAAAATAGCCCCAATGAAAAAAGTGCTTTTAATTGTTTTACTTCTAATATATGGTTTTAGTCATGCTCAAAACGATAATGACAAACGTCGTGCAGGTGCCTTAAAAAAACAAATAGATTTAGAAGTAAACAAGTCCCATAAACTAAAACTACTCGATAGTCTAACTCAAATTGTTAGAAATAAAGAAACCCTAGATTATGATTCCATTGCAAAAGCTACTATAGACTATGCCATTGAATTAGACTCCCTAAACATTGCAGCTTACAACACTACAAACCTCATCAATTTCTATAATAATTTCTTAGGAAAGCCCAAGGAAGGGCTAAACCTTTACAAGAAATATTTTAAAACTTTAAAAGGGAATATAACAAATAGAAACATGGCTTGCCTGTATATTGATTCAGGTGACAGTTACTATTTTATAAAAGAAAAAGATTCTGCCTTGCAGCATTATGATAAAGCCATTGAATATGCAAGAAAAGACGAAAACGATCGCCTTATGGCTACGGCCTTGTTATACAAGGGTTATGCGTATTCCGATGAAGGCAACCTTACCAAAGCTTCACAAACCCTACAAGAGGCCTCTAAGGTTTTCATTAAATTAAAAGATACCTCTAAAATTATTTCGATAAAAAACTCTCTATCTATACTTTACAGCTACAATGGTTTTAGAAAGGAAGGCCAACTAGAACGCCTTGAAGCTATATCACTTGCCGAAAAACAGAAAAACGACGACTTGCTTACCACCTTATATTTCAATCAAGCCTTTGATAACAAAAAAGAGGGATTAGAAAAGAAACGATTAACCCATTTACATAAATCCTTAGCTTCTGTAAAAAACACCGATAAATATCAATATTTTAAACCTATATTATATACAGCATTAGCAAGTGCTTATGCTGAGAATGACAGCATTGAAAAAGCTAAATGGTACTTAAAAAAGGTCGAAAAAGACAAAGAAAACACAGAAGGTATATATGAGTACCATTATTATAAAGCACTAAAAAAGATTGCTTACGCCCAAAAAAAATATGCTGAAGCAGAACAGCTAGGCTTAAAACACCTCGAAATTGTAACATCATCCAACCAGATCGAGAACATACAGCGTGCTCAAGCCTTTTTAGCAAAAGTCTATGAAAAACTAAACAAACCTGATTTAGCTTATAAATACTTTAAGGTTTATAAAAAATCGGAAGACTCTATTCTCTCTGTACAAAAAACCAAAGCGCTCGCCTACTACCAGACCTTATATGAAACCGCTAAACGCGATCAAAAAATAAAAGAACAAGACAGCCAAATTGAGCTTTTAGATGAGCAAAATAAACGCAAAAAACAATTACTCTGGTTTGTTGGGCTTAGCCTATTCTCATTATTCAGTATCTTCTATCTATGGCGTTCACGCACTTTTTCAAAACGAAATGCCATACTTCAGAAAAAATTTGCTCAAGATATAATTAGAAATATTGAAATAGAAAGAAAGCGAATTTCTAGTGAGTTACATGATAGTGTAGGACAGAGTTTACTGCTCATTAAAAACAAAATATTCTTAAATTCTGAAAAGAAAACAGACACTAGTTTGGTTGATGGTGCTATTGATGAAGTTAGAACCATTTCACAACAATTACACCCCTTTCAATTTGAGCAATTAGGATTAATCAACTCTATTAAAAATACAATTGAAAACTTTCAAAAAAATTCTGACATATTTTATTCCGAAGATATTGAAGTCAAAGCATCAAACATTCCTAAAGACAGTGAAATATTCGTTTTTAGAATGATACAAGAATGCTTAAACAATGTGGAAAAACATTCTCAAGCTAAAGCGTGTAATATCACCATTGAAGACCATAAAAATACCGTATGGTTTCAAATTAAAGATAACGGTATCGGTTTTGATGTCACCGAAAACAGCACCTTGCTTAATAGCCTTGGCATGAAAACACTTAAGGAGCGCGCACAAATTATTGGTGCCCAAATTCAAATAAACTCTATCAAAGGAAAAGGTACAACCGTTCAAATTAAAGTTCCAAAATAAAAAATCATGAAAACCACTATTATTCTTGCAGATGATCACCCTCTAATCCTAAATGGAACTAAAGGCGTTTTAGAAAAATTAGGTTACCATGTTATTGATACAGCCACAGATGGACAAACCGCTTATAACAAAATATTAAAGCTAAAACCCCATGTTGCTATTTTGGATTTTGATATGCCAAAGCTTAGCGGTATAGAGATTGCTAAAAACATAAAAAAAAATAACGTTCCTACGAAAACCATTATTCTTACATTACACAAGCAAGAATCTATACTTTCTGAAGTAGGCAAAGCCATTGAAGGATACATCACTAAAGATACGGCCTTAGAAGAATTAGAAGTCTGTATAAAACATATCATTTCGGGAGATACTTATACTAGCTCGAAACTTCAAAATTCTTTACATTTTGATGCCAAAACCAATAAAGATTTTAAACTATCTGCGAGCGAAATAAAAATATTAAAATATTTAGACCAAGATTTTACGAGTGCACAAATTGCTGAAGAATTGTTTATTTCAAAACGTACTGTAGAAAAACACCGAAGTAATATTATAAAAAAACTAGAATTAGATTCTTCTAGCCCTATGGCGCTTATCCTCTGGTTAAAAAATAATCCAGATCTTTTTTAAGAAACCGGTTTAGTTTATTATAAAACAAAACATATTGATGCCTACATACCTCAAAGAACTATTCAAGCACAATCCTTACAAATATCCTGAAATACCGTAAGTCCCTTCTAACATTCCTACAGCAAGCATAGCAATGATACAGATAATTAAAATACTTAGAGGAATAACATAACGATCTATAACAGACAGCCTTTTAGGACGCTCTAAATCACCTATTAATCCGTTATTATCTAAAAACATAGCTAAAGCCCAAGCTAGTACCGGGTTGGTAACCATTGCTGCAAAAATACAAATACCAGCTGCTTGCGCACAAGCACTTTCTTTTACCATTTGTATTCCAGCTTCAATCATTGGTAAAAATACACCAACCAATAACGCAATGCAACGTACTGGTGGCCAAATAGCTACATCCATTGGCGAACCTAGTATGGCGACACCCATAACCATTAACCCAAGAAGTATTGCTCCAGCAGGAATAGGTCGTTTTGCTATCGCGGCTGGTATCATATAAGTACCCCAAGACGACGTGATATTTCCACCACCAAGAGCCGTACCCACCATTTGCCGAAAAGAACACATAGTCATGGTATCATCTACATCCATAAGCACTTTTTCTGATTTTTTTGGGTAATTCATTTCTTGAAAAATACGGTGTCCTAAAAAATCAGGGGACCACATAGCTACCGCCAAAATAGCAAAAGGTAAAGATGCTACAAAATGCTGCATATTTGGCAATCCTAACATCCAACCTTCTTCTGTACTTCCCCACCAATAAATTGGACTTAAATTAGGGATCCCCATTTCGGTTGTAAAATGAAGGTCGAAACCTGCTCCTCCTATCAAAGCAGTTATTAAAGCAATAATCGCACAACCAGGTATGGACAACCATCTTTTTCCGATGCGGGCCAAAAGGCTATAAACTACAATAGTTATCCCTAAAATTACAAGACCTAAATATCCTAAGGAACCTGAGTGGGCAGTAGCATGTTCTAAGCCCATGCTCCAAGTTTGAATCGTTTTAATCTGACTTAAGCCTCCCGAAAATCCAAGAAAAATAAGTAATCCGCCAGCGACGCCCTTACTTGTTAAATTTACCAAACGCGAGCCGCCTTTAAAAAAACTAAGCAACAATCCAAATACCCCTATTAATATAGCTAAAGCTAATGGATGTGCGCCTGCTAAAGCGATACTGGCAATTAGCGGAATCATAGGCCCATGATTACCTGCTAAATTTGCTCTAGGATTAAAAAAACCTGAAGCAAAAATTACAAATAATAAAGCAGGAATAAGCATCTCAACACGAGTAACTTCTATAGCAAAGTCTTTACCAAGACTCACATGGCTCCAAGCTTCTGTTAAACCTTCTGCCCAAGCCATCATTACAGAAGAATACATAGCAATAATCCCAACGGTCCCAGCAAATGCAGGCACCAAATCTTCCCATTCAAAACTAAAATCTCTTCCAGGAAGGTTTAACCTAAAGCGTTTAGGTTTCATGATTTGTAATTCATGATTTAAATAATCAGATCGATTTTCAAATTCAGATGCAGGTTTGTGTAGGTCTTTATAGGTCTTCATTAAATTATTTATTTCTCCTACAAAAGTACCTTTCGTCCTTAGAAAATTTAATGATAAATATCAGTAAACATTAAATACCTAAATTATATTACAGACACCTAAATAAAAATAACTAAGCATTTATTTTAGATTATATGATGTTTAACAAACAAAAAAAACGATTTGAAAAATTTCAAATCGTTTTTTTTAAGTTGACTATAACTTCTATATAAAAAAATTAATTCACCTTAACCTCTTTAAAGTATCCCTTTAAAATCTCAACCGCAGCATCCAATTCTTCTTTTGTGTTTTCTCGAGCATCTTTCAATTCATAATCCCAACCTAAAGCTTCCCATTTATGGATACCGAGTTTATGGTACGGCTGAAGTTCAATTTTTTCAATGGTTTTGTAATCTTTGAAATGTTCACCTAATGCATGAAGCAATTCTGGCTTGTTTGTTATTCCCGGTATTAACACATAACGTAACCACATGGCTTTTTCCGAATCTTCGCGGTGTTTTGCAAAGGTTAACGCCGTTTTCATATTTCGCTGCCCTGTTAAGGCTTCATAACCTGCTTCGGTCATGTGTTTAATATCCAACATCACCAAATCGGCATAATCGTCTAAAAGTGATTTGGTAAAACTGTTTAGAATTCTTCCGTTAGTATCAATATTGGTATGAATACCTTCTTCTTTTAATCTTTTAAAGAAAGGCACCAAAGCTTTCGATTGTAGTAAAGGTTCGCCACCAGAAACGGTTACACCTCCTTTTTTTCCGAAATAAGGTTTCACTTTTAAAACCATATCTACTAATTCTTCAATTTCGTATGGTTTCCCACCAACGGTATCAATAGTATCTGGATTATGACAATACAAACATTTCAACTTGCAACCTTGTAAAAAAATAACAAAGCGAATACCAGGTCCGTCGTGGGTTCCAAAAGATTCTACAGAATGTACATTTAATATGTGGTCTTGATTTTTGATAACGTTCTAATTTAGATTAAAAAAATAAGCATCTGAAAAATACAGCTTTTATACTTCATTTCCAGATGCTTCCTCAAAATATAAATAAAAACTCTACATGGATTCGTGGAAAGAACGTGTGATTACCTCTAGTTGTTGTTCTCTTGTTAATCTCACAAAGTTAACGGCATAACCTGAAACTCGAATGGTTAATTGCGGATATTCCTCTGGGTGCTCCATAGCATCCATTAACATTTCTCTGTCCAACACATTCACATTCAAGTGCTGTGCATTTCTACTGAAATAACCATCAATAATCGTTGCTAAGTTGTCAATTCTATCATCTTCATTAGACCCTAATGATTTAGGAACCATTGAGAAGGTATTTGAAATACCATCTAACGAATCTTTATAATCGATTTTAGACACTGAGTTTAAAGAAGCAATAGCCCCGTTACAATCACGTCCGTGCATTGGGTTTGCTCCAGGAGCAAAAGGCACACCACTTGCTCTTCCATCTGGAGTAGCTCCTGTTTTCTTACCGTAAGACACGTTTGATGTAATTGTTAATACAGACATTGTTGGTTCTGCATTTTTATAAACTGGCAGTTGTTTCAGCTCGTTGTTAAAATCGGCTACAGCATTTGCAGCTAACGTATCTACACGATCGTCATCATTACCATACTTAGGAAACTCTCCTTCAATTTTGAAATCTACTGTTAAACCTTCTTCATTTCTAACAGGTTTTACCTTAGCGTATTTAATTGCTGAAAGTGAATCGGCTACAATAGATAAACCAGCAATACCATAAGCAATATTAATGCTTGGGTTGGTATCAATTAAAGCCATTTGAGCTTTTTCGTAGTAGTATTTGTCATGCATGTAATGAATAATGTTCATCGAATCATTGTACACACGTGCAACTTCTTTCATAGCAATTTTAAAATTAGCCATGACTTTATCGAAATCTAAGTACTCACAGTCGCAAGCTTCAATACCTTCAACCATAACTTTACCCGTATTTTCACAACGACCACCATTAACAGCTAACAATAATGTTTTAGCTAAGTTGGTACGTGCTCCAAAGAACTGAATTGACTTACCTAAACTTTGGTAGGATACGCAACAAGCAATACCATAATCATCTGAACCACGTTCTGCTCTCATCAAATTATCATTTTCAAACTGAATTGAAGAAGTATCAATAGCTACTTTTGCACAGTAATCTTTGAAATTCTGAGGCAATTCTTGAGACCATAAAATCGTCATATTAGGTTCTGGTGATGGCCCTAGGTTGTAAAGTGTATTTAAGAAACGGAAAGACGTTTTTGTTACTTTCGTTCTTCCATCTTCAAACATACCACCAATAGCCTCTGTTACCCAAGTTGGGTCTCCTGCGAAAATCTCATCGTAAGCAGACATTCTTAAGTGGCGCACCATACGTAATTTCATTACGAATTGATCGATATACTCTTGAGCTTCTTCTTCAGTAATGATTCCTGCTTTAAGATCATTTTCTATATAAATATCTAAAAATGTAGAGGTATTACCTAAAGACATTGCAGCACCATCTTGTTCTTTTACAGCGGCTAAATAGGCCATATAAGTCCATTGCACGGCTTCTTGAGCATTTTCAGCTGGACGACCTAATTCTAAATCGTATTTTGCCCCTAATTCAAGAATTTCATTTAAGGCTTTAATTTGGGAAGACACTTCTTCACGTAAACGAATCACAGATTCTGTCATTGGTCCGTTGATGTTCTCTAAATCCTTTTTCTTAGCTTCAATTAACGCGTTGATTCCGTAAAGAGCCACACGACGGTAATCACCAATAATTCTACCTCTAGCATAATTATCTGGCAATCCAGTTAAAAATCCTAAAGAACGGAATTTTCTAATTTCTGCATTATAAGCATCAAAAACACCATCATTATGGGTTTTTACGTATTTAGAAAATAATTCTGTTAAGTTGTCATTTGGTTTTACGCCTTGTTCTTGTAACGCTTTTTGAACCACTTTAAAACCTCCAAAAGGTTTCATGGCACGTTTCAACAATTCATCGGTTTGTAAACCAACGATAACTTCATTTTTTTTATCAATATAACCTGCTTCAAAAGCGCTAACCGTTGAAATAGTTTCAGTATCTACAGCACGAACTCCGTTTCTTTGGCGTTCCTCTTTGGTGGCAACTTTACAAACTTCCCATAAATTTTTAGTTTTTTCACTAGGTCCAACTAAAAATTGGTAAGTTCCATGATAAGGTGTAATGTTTTGAAATACAAAATCTCTAACATTAATTTCCTTAGTCCAAATTCCGTTTTTAAATTGTTTTACTTCCATGTTGATTTTATTAAAACTTTGAATATAATTTCTTTACTTTAATATGATTACAAAGATAGAACCGCATTAATAGTAATAAGATGACATTTGTCAGTTTACACGAATAATTACATTTGAAATTTCACGAAAACGTTTGATTTTAAAATATTTTATCGATGATATTTTAATTAATACAGCTTTTTACTTCAGAATTAAACAACTTTAATTAAATACCTGAACAATTCGTCATCATTTTAAACAAAATATTAATGAATTCACAAAAACAACTTAACAAATACTTGAATTGATGATATATTCATAATATTATAAGGCATATTTTCTGAAATAATTAACAATAGTTTGTCTAAACTTTGTAAATCTTATTTGAAAATATTGTTTAATTTCATACTTTGCAGTACACCACACTATTCTATAACTGTTAAGATGACTGAGATTACAAGATTATTTGATTTTCCTTACTACCAACTTGAAAACAAACCCATTGATTCTGCTTTGGTAACCAAATACCATGGCGAATGGGTAAAAACATCTACTCAAGAATATCTTGATAAAGCCAATGCGATTAGTCGTGCTTTACTAAAACTAGGTGTTAAAAAGGATGATAAAATTGCAGTTATCTCGTCGTCAAACAGAACAGAATGGAATATTTTAGACATTGGTGTTTTACAAATTGGCGCTCAAAATGTTCCGGTTTATCCAACTATTTCAGCTGAAGATTATGCCTATATTCTTAACCATAGCGAATCGATTTACTGCTTTGTTTCTGATGAAGAAGTTTTAGAAAAAGTGCTTCAAGTTAAAGACCAAACCGCACTGAAAGACATTTACTCTTTTAACCATATTAAGGGCTGCAAGCATTATTCTGAACTTCTAGAACTTGGTGCAGACACCTCAACTCAGGACGAGGTCGAAGCTAGAAAAGCAGCTGTACAACCTAACGATTTAGCTACAATCATTTATACCTCTGGAACTACTGGAAAACCTAAAGGGGTCATGCTTTCACATTGGAATATTACAAGCAATGTTTTAGCCAGCATGCCTAGAGTGCCTTTATCTGAAGGAAATACCAGAATATTAAGCTTTCTACCCATTTGCCATATTTTTGAGCGTTTACTTATTTATGTGTATCAACACACGGGAACTTCTATTTACTATGCTGAAGGTCTTGATAAAATAGCCGATAATGCCAAAGAGATAAAACCTAATTTAATGAGCGTGGTACCGCGACTATTAGAAAAGGTATACGACAAAATCATTGCTAAAGGCACTGAACTTACTGGAATCAAAAAAGCCTTATTCTTTTGGGCTGTGAGTTTAGGTGAAATCTGGGAACCTTATAGACAAAACGGAGCTTGGTACGAATTTAAACTTAGTATTGCTAATAAATTAATTTTCAGCAAATGGCGTGATGCTTTAGGTGGCGAGCTAACTACCATGGTTTCTGGTAGCGCCGCATTACAACCGCGATTAGCTAGAATATTTTGTGCTGCTGGTATGCAAATTATGGAGGGTTACGGACTTACAGAAACTTCGCCAGTAATATCAGTTGGAAAATATGCCGATTACATGTTCAAAATAGGCACGGTTGGGCAACCTCTAGAAAATGTTGAAGTTAAAATTGCTGAAGACGGCGAAATTTTAATAAAAGGACCAAATGTCATGCTAGGGTATTATAAAGACCAAGAGAAAACGGAAAGCGTAATGACCGGCGACTACTTTCACACAGGAGATAAAGGTGAAATTGATCCAGATGGTTTCTTAAAAATAACTGGACGGAAAAAGGAAATGTTTAAAACCTCTGGCGGAAAATATGTGATCCCTACCCTGCTGGAGAACGACTTGAAACGGTCTCGTTTTATTGAACAAGTGATGGTGATTGGTGAAGGCGAAAAAATGCCTGCCGCAATAATTCAACCAAATTTCGAATTTATTTCTGAATGGATTGAAAAAAAAGGCCATCAGGTAGAATTAACGAATGAGGCCATGGCCAATTCTGAAATCGTACAAGAACGCATTCAAAAAGAAATTGCGAAATGCAATAATAAGTTTGGTAAATGGGAACAAATCAAAGTCTTTAGGTTAACCCCTGATGAGTGGTCTATAAAATCACAACATCTTACTCCTACTATGAAAATGCGTCGTGATGTTATAAAAACACTCTATCACGATCTAATTGAACAAATATATAGACCGTAATCTACTAAAAACGAGTCTGTTTACTAAATTTAAAAAGCTGTTTTAAATTTTATTGTTTTTATTATGCGCGCATAATAAATTTTTCTATATTTGGGAAAACCATCCAAATATAACATGAAAGATAAGACCATTGATTATATATTAAGAACAACCTGGTTAACGGTTCAAAAAATGTATAATGAAGAAGCTGCGAAAATTGATAGCACCATGGCAACTGGGTTTACTTTACTCAGTATAGACCCCGAAAAAGGAACACCTTCAACATCATTAGGCCCCAAAATGGGTATGGAAGCCACAAGCCTATCCCGTATTCTTAAATCCATGGAAACCAAAGGGCTTATAGCCCGAAAACCGAATCCTGATGATGGTCGAGGTGTCATCATCACCTTAACCGATTTTGGCCTAGAAAAAAGAGACTTTTCTAGAGAGAAGGTACTCACTTTTAACGAAGCCATAAAAAAAGAAGTTTCAGAAGAACAACTAAACCACTTTTATGAAGTTGCTGAAATCATTAATAATATGGTTTGCAACAAAAAAATCTACAAATAATTCAACAGCTAAACTAAAATGAGCAAAAGAAGAATAAAAAAGATAGCCATTATTGGCTCTGGAATCATGGGTAGTGGTATTGCCTGCCATTTTGCTAATATTGGCGTAGAAGTACTTTTACTAGACATTATTCCTAGAGAACTTAATGATAAAGAAAAAGCGAAGGGCTTAACTTTAGAAGATAAAGCCGTTAGAAATCGCTTAGTAAACGAGGCCTTAGCGGCTTCAATAAAATCTAAACCGGCTCCACTTTACCACAAAAGTTTTGCCAATAGAATTAGCTCTGGAAACCTTGAAAATGACATCGCCAAAGTCGCTGATGCCGATTGGATTATGGAAGTGGTTATTGAAAGGTTAGACATCAAAAAACAAGTCTTTGAAAAACTTGAAAAACACAGAACCCCAGGTACACTTATTACGAGTAATACCTCGGGGATTCCAATAAAATTCATGAGTGAAGGCCGAAGTGAAGACTTTCAGAAACATTTCTGTGGCACCCACTTCTTCAACCCTGCCCGCTACTTAAGATTATTTGAAATTATCCCTGGCCCGAAAACTGATGCTTCTGTTTTAGAATTCTTAAATGGCTATGGGGAACAATTCCTTGGAAAAACTTCTGTGGTCGCAAAAGACACACCAGCCTTTATAGGGAATCGTATTGGAATTTTCAGCATCATGAGCTTGTTTCATACGGTTAAAGCTATGGACTTAACCGTTGAGGACGTTGATAAGTTAACAGGACCTGTGATTGGTAGACCTAAATCGGCCACTTTTAGAACCGTAGATGTTGTTGGTTTAGATACTTTAGTCCATGTAGCCAATGGTATAGAAGAAAACTGTAAAAATGATGAGCAATTAGCATTATTCAAACGCCCTGATTTCATCAATACTATGATGGAAAAAAATTGGCTAGGAAGTAAGACAGGCCAAGGTTTTTATAAGAAACAGGTGTCAAATGATGGTTCAAAAGAGATTTTATCCTTAGACCTCAACACGCTCGAATACCGCTCAAAAAAACGAGCTAAATTTGCTACCCTAGAGCTTACAAAGCCTATCGAAAAAGTCATCGACCGTTTTAAAATTTTAGTTTCTGGAAAGGATAAAGCCGGAGAATTCTACCGAAAAACATTTGCAGCCTTATTTGCTTACGTCTCACATAGAATCCCTGAAATTTCAGAAGATTTATATAAAATTGATGACGCCATGAAAGCTGGTTTTGGATGGGAACACGGTCCTTTCCAAATATGGGATGCCATTGGTGTTGAAAAAGGCTTAGACCTTATAAAAGCTGAAGGCTTAGAACCTGCCTCATGGGTAAACGACATGGTGGTATCAGGAAACACTTCTTTTTATAATGTTAAAAAAGGTGCTAGTTATTTTTATGATATTCCTTCTAAAGCCCAACAAAAAGTACCAGGGCAAGATGCCTTTATCATCTTAGACAATATTAGAAAGTCACATGAGGTCTTTAAAAACTCAGGCGTAGTGATTGAAGATTTAGGCGATGGCATTTTAAACTGTGAATTCCAATCTAAAATGAACACTATTGGTGGTGATGTTTTAGCAGGACTGAATAAAGCCGTTGATTTAGCCGAAAAAGATTTTGACGGTCTCGTTATAGGCAACCAAGGGGCTAACTTCTCCGTTGGTGCGAATATTGGCATGATATTCATGATGGCTGTTGAACAGGAATACGATGAATTAAATGCAGCCATAAAATATTTTCAAGACACGATGATGCGTATGCGTTATTCATCAATCCCAACAGTTTCTGCACCTCACGGCATGTCTTTAGGTGGAGCTTGTGAGTTATCCATGCACGCCGATAAAGTAGTTGCTGCTGCAGAAACTTATATCGGTTTAGTAGAATTTGGTGTAGGTGTGATTCCTGGTGGTGCTGGCTCCAAAGAAATGGCCTTACGCGCGTCAGACACCTTTAGAAAGGGTGATGTTGAATTAAATATTTTACAAGAATATTTCCTAACTATTGGAATGGCCAAAGTAGCCACTTCAGCTCATGAAGCTTTCGATTTAGGCATTCTTCAAAAAGGAAAAGATATTGTGGTAACCAATAAGGACAGGCAAATTGCAACAGCAAAAGCCCATGCTAGAATCTTAGCCGATGCCGGTTACACCATGCCTGTAAAACGTAAAGACGTCAAAGTACTCGGAAAACAAGCTTTAGGCATGTTTTTAGTTGGCACAGACTCTATGGAAGCAGCTAATTTCATCAGTGAACATGATCAAAAAATTGCTAACAAACTAGCGTATGTAATGGCTGGTGGTGATTTATCTGAACCTACTTTAGTTTCCGAACAATATTTATTAGATCTAGAACGTGAAGCCTTTTTAAGTTTATGTACAGAACGTAAAACCTTAGAACGCATTCAACACATGCTAAAAACAGGAAAACCACTTAGAAACTAATAGCCCCCTATCCCCCATAAGGGGAAACAAGTAAACGGGAAACTTAGATGTATAAACATGAACAGTTACAAATAAAATAACAAATAAAATCCTATTGACCCCTAATAGGTATTCCCCCTTCGGGGGCTAGGGGGCTAATATGAAACAAGCATATATAGTAAAAGCATATAGAACCGCAGTTGGAAAAGCTCCTAAAGGCGTTTTTCGTTTTAAAAGAACCGATGAATTAGCTGCTGAAACCATTCAGCATATGATGAAGGAATTACCTCAATTAGACAAAGATCGTATTGACGATGTCATTGTGGGTAACGCCATGCCTGAAGGTTCTCAAGGACTTAATATGGCACGTTTAATTTCCTTAATGGGACTAAACTCTGTGGAAGTTCCAGGGGTTACCGTAAACCGTTTTTGTTCTTCTGGAATTGAAACTATTGGTATTGCGACAGCCAAAATTCAAGCAGGGATGGCAGATTGTATTATAGCTGGTGGTGCTGAAAGCATGAGTGCTGTACCAATGACGGGCTATAAACCTGAGTTAAACTATGATATTGTAAAGGCTGGTCATGAAGATTATTATTGGGGTATGGGAAATACCGCCGAGGCTGTTGCCAATCAGTTTAAGGTTTCTCGAGAAGATCAAGATGAGTTTGCTTATAACTCACACATGAAAGCACTGAAGGCTCAAGCTGAAGATCGTTTTCAAGATCAAATTGTTCCTATTGATGTAAACGAAACCTATATTGATTCTAGCGGAAAAAAAGCCACAAAATCATATACAGTTACTAAAGATGAAGGGCCTCGTGCAGGAACCAGTTTAGAAGCCTTGTCAAAATTACGTGCTGTTTTCGCTCAAGGCGGAAGTGTTACTGCAGGAAATTCATCTCAAATGAGTGATGGGGCTGCTTTTGTAATGGTTATGAGTGAAGATTTGGTAAAAGAACTTAACCTAGAACCCATTGCAAGATTGGTAAACTACGCTGCCGCAGGTGTAGAGCCCCGAATTATGGGCATAGGCCCTGTAAAAGCGATTCCGAAAGCCTTAAAACAAGCAGGATTACAGCAGTCAGATTTAGAACTCATCGAGCTCAACGAAGCTTTTGCTTCTCAAGCACTTGCTGTAATTAGAGAACTTGAACTAAACCCAGATATCGTTAACGTTAACGGTGGGGCTATTGCCTTAGGTCATCCTCTAGGATGTACAGGTGCCAAACTCTCTGTACAATTATTTGATGAAATGCGAAAACGAAACATGACAGGTAAATACGGCGCAGTAACCATGTGCGTTGGAACCGGTCAAGGGGCCTGCGGTATTTTTGAGTTTTTGAAATAGGAGCCCCTCCTAACCTCCCCAAAAGGGAGGAAATATTATAAAAACAACGACATTTAAACTAAAGTATAATTAAAAAACACCCCATAACAATACTCCCCCTCTTGGGGAGATAGAGGGGGCTAAATTATGGAAAAAGACATTTTACGTGGCGGCCAATTCTTAGTAAAAGAAATTGATTGCGAAGATATTTTCACTCCTGAAGATTTTAATGAAGATCAGCTTATGATGAAAGAAGCTGTTACCGAATTTATAGATCGCGAAGTTTGGCCTAAAAAACCACAATTTGAACAAAAAGACTATGCCTTAACGGAATCCTGTATGCGCAAAGCAGCAGACCTTGGCTTTTTAAGTATTGCAGTACCGGAAGAATATGGAGGTATGGGACTTGGATTTGTCGATACCATGTTGGTTTGTGACTATATTTCGGGAGCAACAGGTTCTTTTAGTACTGCTTTTGGTGCCCACACAGGTATTGGAACCCTACCAATCACCTTATATGGTACCGAAGAACAAAAACAAAAATATGTACCAAAACTCGCTTCAGGCGAATGGTTTGGCGCTTATTGCTTGACTGAACCTAGTGCGGGTAGTGATGCCAACTCTGGAAAAACAAAAGCCGTACTTTCCGAAGATGGCAAATCCTATAAAATTACAGGACAGAAAATGTGGATTTCAAATGCTGGATTCTGTAGTTTAATGATTGTATTTGCGCGTATTGAAGATGACAAAAACATCACTGGTTTTATAGTTGAATACGACCCTGAAAACCCAAATGGCATTACCCTAGGTGAAGAAGAGCACAAACTTGGTATACGTGCCTCTTCAACACGTCAAGTATTTTATAATGACACCGTTGTTCCTGTTGAAAACATGCTATCGACACGAGGGAATGGTTTTAAAATCGCCATGAATGCCTTAAACGTAGGACGTATAAAATTAGCCGCAGCCTGTTTAGATGCCCAACGTCGTGTTATCACAGAATCAGTGAAATATGCAAACGACCGCGTTCAGTTTAAAGTACCTATCTCTAGTTTTGGGGCTATTCGTCAGAAAATTGCCGAAATGGCTACCAACTGTTGGGTAGGCGAAGCCGCAAGTTATCGTGCCGCAAAAAACATTGAAGACCGCATTGAACTAAGAAAAAACAATGGAAAAGACACCCCGCAAGAAGCTGAATTAAAAGGTGTTGAAGAGTATGCTATAGAATGTTCTATTCTGAAAGTTGCTGTCTCTGAATTTGCTCAAAAATGTACCGATGAAGGCATTCAAATCTTTGGTGGTATGGGTTTTTCAGAAGATACACCAATAGAATCAGCTTGGCGTGATGCACGTATATCAAGAATTTATGAAGGCACCAATGAAATTAACCGCATGTTATCTATTGGCATGCTCATTAAAAAGGCGATGAAAGGTCACGTTGATCTTTTAACACCTGCTATGGCAGTAAAAGAAGAATTAATGGGTATTCCGTCTTTTGATACACCAGATTACTCTGAGTTATTTTCAGAAGAAAAAAATATCATCAAAAACTTGAAAAAATTATTTTTAATGGTTGCCGGTGCTACTTTAGAAAAATACGGTGAAAAAATTGAACAACAACAGCAACTTATGTTAGCAGCGTCTGATATTTTAATTCAAATTTATATGGCAGAATCTGCCATTCTCCGTGCCGAAAAAATGGCCAAGAAAAACGGAGCAGAAAAAGTAAAAGCACAGATAGCCATGGCGCAGCTTAATTTATTCCATGCTATTGATGTCATCGAAACTGCAGGAAAACATTCTATTATATCATTCTCTACAGGCGACGAACAACGTATGATGCTTATGGGCTTAAAACGTTACATCAAGTATGTTAACATGCCAAACATTATAGAATTAAGAAACATCATTGCTGGAAGCGTAATTGAGGAAAATAAATATTGCTTTTAGCAAAAATTATAAGTATTTTTAAATTAGTGACTAACTCAATTTACAAAAACGCTTCGGTAATTAAGATCGAGGCGTTTTTATTTCGTTATTTTTAATCGTCCGTTTCCCTATAAATTCTCATAATGTATCATTACCGTTTTTGCTTCGCGTTACTATTTACTTTAACTACAATTATTTCCGCGGAAGCGCAAAGTTTATTTTCAGAAAATCATAACTTTTCTAGACAGGACACTTTAAGAGGCAGTATTACGCCTGAACGCTCTTGGTGGGATTTAACATACTATCATTTAGATATCAAGGTTAAGCCAGACACCCAGTTCATTTCCGGAAAGAACACGATACAATATAAAGTTTTAGAGGAAAATAAAGTCCTGCAAATAGACTTACAGCAGCCTTTAAAAATCACGAAAGTGGTGCAAGACAACCAAGAATTGGCTGTAAAACATGAAGGAAACGCACATTTTATCCGTTTAAAAACCAATCAAGATATTGGAAGCGTACAAAACCTTGAGGTCTATTATGAAGGCCAGCCTAAAAAAGCAAAAAACGCCCCATGGGACGGTGGATTCTCGTGGAAAAAGGATAAAAACGGAAATGACTTTATAGCAACGTCGTGTCAAGGTTTAGGTGCTAGCGTTTGGTGGCCATGTAAAGATCATATGTATGATGAGGTCGATAGTATGCTCATAAGCGTTAACGTGCCAAAAGATTTAGTAGATGTCTCAAACGGTAGACTTAGAAGTGTTGAAAAACACGCAGATTCTAAAACCTACTCTTGGTTTGTTGAAAACCCTATTAACAACTATGGCGTAAACGTAAATATTGGTGATTATATCCATTTTCATGAAGTATATGATGGCATAAAAGGCAAACTCGACATGGACTACTACGTCTTAAGAGGCAACCTTGAAAAGGCTAAAACGCATTTTAAAGATGCTCCAAAAATGATGAAAGCCTTTGAACATTGGTTTGGCCCCTATCCTTTTTATGAAGATGGCTATAAACTGGTTGAAGTACCTTATTTGGGCATGGAGCATCAAAGCTCTGTAACTTATGGTAATCAATATAAGCAAGGTTATTTGGGCAGTGACTTGTCAAGAACTGGTTGGGGTCTAAAGTTTGATTTTATTATTATTCACGAGTCTGGACACGAATGGTTTGCCAACAACATCACAAACAAAGACATTGCAGACATGTGGATTCACGAGAGTTTTACAGCCTATTCTGAAAGTTTATTTCTAGATTATTATTACGGAAAAAAAGCGGCTTCTGAATATGTTATAGGCACCAGACGAACCATTTTAAACGACAAGCCCATGATTGGGCACTACAATGTTAACAATGAAGGCTCTGGGGATATGTACTACAAAGGAGCTAACATGCTCCATACTTTAAGGCAGCTTATTGAGGATGATGAAAAATGGCGTAAGATTCTCGTAGGCATGAACAAAACATTCTATCACCAAACAGTTACCTCAGCTCAAATCGAGAATTATATCAGTAAAAATTCAGGGATTGATTTAACAGATTTCTTTAATCAATATTTAAGAACTATTAAGATTCCTAGTTTAGAATATACAGTGTCAAATAATGTTCTAAAATACCGCTGGTCAAATGTGGTTGCCAGCTTTGACATGCCTATACAAGTAAAAATAAACGATGTAGAACAATGGATTTACCCGAATTCGCAATGGAAAACTATAAAAAATGAACATAAGATTTCAACTTTTGAACTAGACAATGATTTTTATGTAACTTCAAAAAAGATCTAACCATGGAAGATCCTATCGAACTACATTTTGAACGCGACACCGATTGGTACGACTGGCTTCTTAAAAATCATAATAAAGAAAAAAGTGTTTACTTAATCTTTTATAAGCTTGAAACAAATAGACCAACCATGCGCTGGGAAGAGGCTGTAAAAGTAGCTTTGTGTTTCGGCTGGATAGATTCTAAAGTTCAAAGTTTAGGTGATGGTAAACGCCGACAATATTTTTCACCTAGAAAAGCAAACAGTAACTGGAGCGCTCTAAACAAAAAATATATTGATGAGTTAATTGCGACAAACTTAATGCAAGAATCGGGCTATAAAAGCATTCAAATTGCTAAAAAATCGGGGACGTGGACTGCTATGGATGCTATTGAAAAAGGTATCGTTCCAAATGCTTTACAAGATGCTTTTAATCAAAACCCAAAAGCTTTTGAAAACTTCAATAACTTTGCAAAAAGTTATAAAAAATCATATCTCACCTATTTGAATAGTGCCAAACGTGAAGCCACCCAATTAAAAAGAATCAATGAAATTGTAAAGCTCTGCGAAGCAAATAAAAAAATGAGATAAGGGTTGAAAGTATGGTATGCTTTTAAAAAATGAAGTCACGCTAAACGATGTCTTATAGCGCAAAATAAAACATAAAAAAACCCAAGATCTTCACCTTGGGTTTACGCACTAATACTACTAAGATGTTAGGTTTAACGCAATCGATCTACAGATTTCACGAGATCTTCATCCTTCTTGATGGCCTTATTGGCTAGGGCCAAAAACACGATAGAAACAATAGGGAGAAGCATCCCAATACCTTTCTCAGAAACCGCCGTTTCTCCAGATAAATTTAGAGATAAATACACAAAAAATCCTAATAAAAAAAAGTTTAATATGATGTTAAGTCGTCCCAACATAAATTGTGACTTCCTATTTTTGTAACGTAGAATAGATACAATTGAAAACAATGCTGATGTTAAAAAAGCGATATACTCGTATGTCGTATCATTAATAAATACTTTCACTCCTTCTGGAGTTGTGTATAATTCAAACATGAAAATTAGGCCACCAGAAACAATGGCTGCCAGCAATAGATAGATAGTTTGAATGCGTTGTATCATTTGATTTTATAAAACTAGACCGCAAAAATAAAAGAATTAATGCAAAAAAATAAAATAAAGTCGTATAATTGCAGTAATAATTCTCAACAGTCGCAAATACAAGCGATTAAATCTTCAGAATAAACTCATATTTTTCAGAATTACTCAAGTAAGTGTTCAAATCAACATATTCAATTAAACATCAATGTTTGAAATTTCACAATTAAAAGAAAAAAAACTCGCTGATTTACAGGAGATTGCAAAAAAACTGAATGTTCCTAAGTTTCGTTCATTAAAAAAATTAGATCTAGTATATCAAATATTAGACCAGCAAGCTGCAGATCCTAAAGCAGTTAAAGCAGCGGTAACTCCCTCTGAATCCTCTGAACCTGCTCGAGCAACAGAAGAAAAGGAAACAAAAGCAGCAACAAAACCTGCTCCAAGAAAACCTAGACAGCGTGTTCAAAAACCTGCTAGAAATACAACTCCAAAAACAGAAGATCAAACTGTTAATACTCCGGCTAAAGCCGAAGTACCAAAAACAGAAGCTTCTCAAGCTGAAGCCCCTAAAAAAGTACCAGCTCCAAAGGAAGCTCCTAAAAAGGAAAGCACGCCAAAACAAAAAAGTCAAAACGACGGCCCTAAAAAGCCAAACCCAAGACCTCAGAATAATCAAAATAATAACCAGAACAGCAACAAAAACCAACAACGCAATCAAAAAAACGGCAATGTTGAAAAAGGTAACAAAGACAACCGTAACCGTTACCGTGAGCCTGATTATGAATTTGATGCTATTATTGAAAGTGAAGGTGTTTTAGACATCATGCAAGATGGCTATGGATTTTTACGTTCTTCTGATTACAACTATTTATCATCACCAGATGATATTTATGTATCACAATCTCAAATTAGATTATTTGGATTAAAAACAGGCGATACGGTTTTAGGACATGTGCGTCCACCAAAAGAAGGTGAAAAATATTTCCCTTTAATTAAAGTAAGTAAGATTAATGGTCAGAGTCCGAATGTCGTAAGAGACCGTGTGTCTTTTGAACATTTAACGCCATTATTTCCTCAAGAGAAATTTAATATCGCTGAAAAACAAAGTACGATTTCAACTCGAATCATGGATTTGTTTGCACCTATTGGTAAAGGACAACGTGGTATGATTGTATCACAACCAAAAACAGGTAAAACCATGTTACTTAAGGATGTTGCCAATGCTATTGCAGCCAACCATCCTGAAGTTTACCAAATGATTTTACTTATTGATGAGCGTCCTGAAGAGGTAACAGACATGCAACGTAATGTACGTGGTGAAGTTATTGCTTCTACTTTCGACAAAGAAGCACATGAGCACGTTAAAATTGCTAATATCGTACTTGAAAAGGCAAAACGTTTAGTTGAATGTGGCCATGACGTTGTTATCCTATTAGATTCTATCACACGTTTAGCCCGTGCCTACAATACGGTACAACCAGCCTCTGGTAAAATATTAAGTGGTGGTGTTGATGCTAATGCACTCCACAAACCAAAACGTTTCTTTGGTGCAGCACGTAATATTGAAAATGGTGGTTCATTAACCATTATTGCTACAGCACTGACCGAAACAGGCTCTAAAATGGACGAGGTGATTTTTGAAGAATTTAAAGGAACCGGTAACATGGAGCTTCAGTTAGATAGAAAAATTTCTAACCGTAGAATTTTCCCTGCTATTGATTTAACCTCATCAAGTACACGTCGCGATGATATTTTATTAGACGACACTACCGTACAGCGTATGTGGGTGATGCGTAAGTATCTTGCAGACATGAATCCTGTTGAAGCCATGGAATTCATCAATGAGCGCTTCAAACAAACAAAAAATAATGAAGAGTTTTTAATTTCTATGAACGGATAAGAACTTAAACATACTATTTAAAAGCCTTAACATATTTTGTTGAGGCTTTTTTTGTATCAATAAGTGATTAGTAACTTCTTAAAAAAGCATGAAATTCAAGTTAAAATTAGTAATTTGAAAACTCGTAATACAAAAGTTCTACAAACCTTACAATTCATGAATTATAAATCGTTGTTCTTATTATTAATTATATTTTTTACAGGAAAAAGCTTTGCGCAACTTCAGCCTTATACAACGGAAGCTAACACCCAAGAAATTTACCAATACCTCTTATACACACCAAATAAGAAGCAAGAACAGTACCCATTAGTGGTTTCATTACATGGAGGTGCAAACAGTGATACCGATCTTAATATTGTAAAAATACATGGCATTCCAAAACGAATAGCTGAAGGCAAAGATTTTCCTTTTTATGTATTTGCACCTTTAAATCCGAATAAAAAAGGCTTATGGAACGGCAGACAAATTCACCAAATGGTGATGAAGTTAGCCGACTCCTTACCTATTGATAAAAAACGTATCTATTTAACAGGGCTTAGCCGTGGTGGTGAAGGCATATGGCGTGTGGCTGTAAATCATCCAGACACTTATGCTGCGATGCTTTCGGTTTGCGCTGCAGATATTCCTATGATTTATATAAAATGGGCTAAAAACCTGCCCGTATGGTTTTTTCATGGAGAAAAAGACGCTGTGGTTCCTGTAGAACAAACTAAAGATGCTTATAAGATCTTAAAGAAACTCAATCCGAAAACAAAACTCACCATATATCCGCATGCCACTCACGACAGTTGGACAGAAACTTATAATAATGAAGCGGTTTACTCTTGGTTATTGGAACAACACTTATAAACAAGAAACTTTCATTTAGATATAATAAAAAAGCCCTAACATCAAGTGTTAAGGCTTTTTTTATTATTTTGAAAAACGCTTAGATTCTAAAATTAGTAATCTAATAGTAACGCTTTGTATGCTTTTAGGTCAGCAATATTCGTTTTATTCTTTAAGTTTCTAGTTAAAGAAATCACATATTTAAGACTTTCTACAGGATCTACAACCGCTGCCGTTTCTTCAGCGTCAATAATAGTTTCTCCATTTTCGTCTAAAATCTCATCATCATCTTCTGGCATTGGAATAAAGAATGAACCGTTTTCTTCTATATGCTCGTAAGCGTACCTTAGCACTTTTACAACAAGAGGGGCCTCCTCTTCTATCGCATAGGTTCTTAATGCTTTAATATCGCTTATTAACGTATCAGTATTGATTCCAGTGTTATCAAGGTCTTCTAGAATCTTATCAATTAATTTGATTGCTTTTGTATTTTCCAAAGAGGTAATATTATGTGAGTTATTAACTTTTTACAGATGCAAATTTATAGTATTAAAACAAAACATACTTACTTTTATATGCTTTTTTTACACCGACTTTGGTATGAAATATACTTAACTAAAGTGCATAAAAAAAGCTTCTCATTTCTGAGAAGCTTTTAAATATTTTAAAATCTTAAGTCGAACTTACTTATTAAAGTGCTGCAACGTGTTTTGCTAAACCAGATTTAAGGTTAGCTGCTTTGTTAGCATGAATAACGTTTTTCTTCGCTAATTTATCTAACATAGACACTACAGAAGGATATAAAGCCTCAGCTTCTTTCTTATCTGTTAACTCACGTAATTTTTTGATAGCATTACGCGTAGTCTTGTGCTTATACTTGTTAGTTAAGCGCTTCGCTTCGTTACTTCTTATTCTTTTTAATGCTGACTTATGATTTGCCATTTTCTTTTCTTATTAAAATATTGTAGCCCGTAGGGGAATCGAACCCCTCTTACCAGGATGAAAACCTGGCGTCCTAGCCGATAGACGAACGGGCCATTTGTTTTTTTGAGTTTGCAAAGATAAACTTAATTTACTAATCTGCAACTTAAATTTTACTTTTTTTTATCTCAATGCTTTCAAATAACATACAATGTTTTCCATTGCGGGTGCAAATTTACAACTTATTTTCACTTTTACAAGCACTAAATAAACTTTTTTTAAAAAAAATTATTTAGTGCTTGCTTTTTCATTGATTAATAAGCTTTTGCGAATAACACACGTTGTGCAGAAGGTTTCCCTGAATACACGCATACACCTGGTTCTACTGGTCCTTCTAAAGGAACACACCTAATTGTGGCCTTTGTGATTTCCTTAATTTTATCTTCTGTTTCTGTTGTACCATCCCAGTGTGCCGAGATAAAACCTGTTTTATTTTCTAAAACGTCTTTAAATTCTTCAAAAGAATTAACTTCTGTAATATGACTATCTCTAAAATCTAGAGCTTTATTAAATAAGGTGTCTTGTATTTCCTTTAATAAGTTTTCTATGGTTTCGGTTAAATTGTTTAAATCAACCACTTGCTTGCTTAGTGTGTCACGACGAGCAAGCTCTACTGTTCCATTAGCTAAATCTTTTGGCCCGATTGCAATTCGTAACGGTACACCTTGTAATTCATGCTGAGCAAATTTTGCTCCTGGCCTATGTGTATCACGGTTATCAAATTTAACCGTAATGTGCTTCGCTCTTAAATCGGTTAAAATGCTATTTGCGACTTCCGTGATGTTATTTAAATCTTCTTCACTCTTATATATAGGAACAATAACCACTTGGTTTGGTGCTAAACTTGGCGGTAACACTAATCCGTGATCATCACTATGTGTCATAATCAAAGCCCCCATGAGTCGCGTAGAAACACCCCATGACGTTGCCCAGACGTGATCTTGTTTTCCTTCTTTATTAGCGAACTTAACATCAAATGCTTTAGCAAAATTCTGACCTAAGAAATGTGATGTTCCAGCCTGTAAGGCTTTCCCATCTTGCATTAAGGCTTCAATACAATAAGTTTCATCAGCTCCAGCAAAACGTTCACTTTCTGTTTTTAATCCTTGTATAACAGGAATAGCCATAAACTTCTCAGCAAACGTAGCATAGACATTATTCATTAACGCCGCTTCGTCTAAGGCTTCTTTTTTAGTCGCGTGAGCTGTATGACCTTCTTGCCACAAAAACTCAGCTGTTCTTAAAAATAAGCGTGTACGCATTTCCCAACGTACCACATTAGCCCATTGGTTTATTAATAAAGGTAAATCTCTATAAGATTGTACCCATCCTCTAAAAGTATTCCAGATAATCGCCTCACTAGTTGGTCTTACTACCAGCTCCTCCTCCAATTTAGCTTCTGGATCTACGCGTAGCTTCCCTGGTTTATCAGGGTCATTTTGTAATCTATAATGGGTAACAACAGCACATTCTTTTGCAAAACCTTCTGCATTTTTTTCTTCAGCTTCAAACAAGCTTTTAGGTACAAGTAAAGGAAAGTAAGCGTTTTGATGCCCCGTTTCTTTAAACATACGATCTAATTCTGCTTGCATCTTTTCCCAAATAGCATAACCGTAAGGCTTAATAACCATACAACCCCTAACTGCCGAATTCTCAGCTAGATCAGCCTTGACAACCAATTCGTTATACCATTTTGAATAATCTTGCGCTCTACTAGTAAGTTTTTTGCTCATATCGTTTTTTTGGCACAAATGTTGTACCTCTGTTAAATATAAAAATAGTTCAGCAAAACTAACTATTTTTGTGATGTTCAACAATTAAAATAAACAGATATGCAATTAATTAAATCCTTACAGAGAAAAGCACCATTAGTAAGCCTCCTAGGTTTACTCCTAGTACTGAGTTCTTGTGGTTCCTACGAGTATGTTAGCGCGAGCAATGATGGGATTTATGCCGGATCTGTAGCGCAAACACAACAACAATACCAAGAAACACCTAATGATAATAACTATTATACGAATTACTTCAAGACCAAATCTATAGAATCTGAAAACTTCATAGAAGACCCTGCTATTTTTACCGATATTGATTCATACGAAAACTCTGCTTATACAGAAAATGATTCCATTGTTGATAATTATGAAGGTTATGCAGGCTGGGGCCAAAACAACAGCTCTGTTACCATTAATTATATTGATAATGGTTGGAATAACTGGGGCTGGGGTTATGCTGGTTGGGGTTACGGTTATGGAGGCTGGGGTTACGCTGGCTGGGGCTATCCAGGATACGGTTGGGGCTACCCTGGTTATGCATGGGGCTATCCAGGTTATGGCTGGGGTTACCCAGGATACGGTTGGGGCTACCCTTACTACGGTGGTGGTTATTACCGTTACAACAACAGATACTCAGCGTATAGCGCCACAAGAAGAGGTAGTTATAGAGGTTATGGAAACACTTATGCCAATAACCGAAGAAGCTCTTATTCAAGAAACAACGTAAATGCTGGAAACACAACACGTCGTAGTTCTGCAAGCACCAATAGAGGAACAACTTCTAAATACAACACCACAAGAAGAACCAGTGGCAATACCGTGACTAGAAATTCGCAAGGCACAACCACTAGAAGAAGTTATACAACTAATAGAAACCCATCTCAAACTGGAGTAACAAGAAGAACAACGACATCAAATACACCTTCAAATAATTCAACGAGAAGGTCAGCTTCTTCTAACACTAGAAAAAGCACGAGTACGGTATATAAACAGCCTACAAGTCGTTCAAGTTCAAACTATAACAACAACCGATCTTCATCAAAAAGTTCAAGTTACACACCAAGTTCAAGTTCGCGATCTAGCGGATCATCAATGCGATCATCTGGAGGTAGCAGCAGAGGTTCTTCATCTGGAGGCGGTAGAAGACGTTAATATTAAAACCTCATAAAAAACATAACCAAATAAGTTGATAATCACCTCAATTTATTTGGTTATTTAATTCCCTAAAACAATTAATACGATACACATGAAAAAGTTATATTTCCTATTCATAAGCGCATTGTCATTATCGACCGTATATGCCCAAGATATCACTGATGCCTTGAGGTATTCACAAAACGAAATTCAAGGTACTGCTCGATTTAGAGCCATGAGCGGTGCATTTGGAGCTTTAGGCGGTGATTTAAGTGCTGTAAGTTTAAATCCAGCCGGTTCTGCGGTGTTCAGTAACAGTCACATTTCCTTCACCGGAACCTTTAACAACAAAAAAAACGAAACAAGTTATTTTAATGGTCTGACAAACACCGATGAATCTTGTTTCGGAATTAATCAAGGGGGTGCTGCTTTTATATTTGTAAATAGAAATTCGAGTTCGCCTTGGACTAAATTTGCCATGTCCCTTAACTACGAACGCACCAATAACTTTAATGATTTCTGGCAAGCAAGAGGAACCAACACCAATGACGATGGTAATTTCACGAATTCTATCGCTAGCTTTTTTTATGACTATGCTCAAGGGCAAAGACTCGCCGATATTTCAACATTACCTAACGAATCTATTGACCAAGCCTACAGAGCCATTGGAAACAGTTTTGGTTACGGAAATCAACAAGCATTTTTAGGTTATGAATCCTTTATATTAGACCCAGAATTTGACGATGACGATAACACCACTTATTTTTCTAATGTTGCTTCTGGGGATTTCGATCATAAATACACTTATTTAGCAACAGGCTATAACGGCAAAATGAGTTTTAATTTTTCAACGCAATATGAAGATAAATTTTCTTTAGGTGTAAACTTCAACTCTCATTTTATCAATTATGAACGCTCAACCGTTTTAATAGAAGACAATAACAATGTAGGTTCTACAGTAAATCACATTGATTTTGAAAACAGCCTACTTACAACTGGTGCTGGTTTTTCTTTTCAATTGGGAGGTATTTTTAACATCACTCAAAACCTTAGAGCTGGCGTTGTTTACGACTCCCCTACATGGTATTCTATTGATGAAGAAACGACACAATACATCAATACCGTAAGAGATGATGCTGGAACAACCATATCTCAAACGGTTGATCCACACATTGTAAATATATATCCAAGATACCAACTTCAAAGTCCGGGGAAAATAACAGGAAGTTTGGCCTATATTATTGGAAAGCGCGGACTAATAAGTTTCGATTATTCTAATCAGAATTTTGGAAACACCGAATTTAAACCAACACACGACCCTGATTTTGCTGATCAAAACATTTACATGAGTAACGCTTTAACTCATGTTTCAACATATCGTATTGGTGCAGAATTTAGAGTGGTTAATCAATTGAGTTTACGTGGTGGTTACCGGTACGAAGACAGTCCCTATATAGATGATAACGTCATGAGTGAGTTACAAGGCTTCTCCGCTGGTATCGGCTATAACTACGGAAACATGAGATTAGACCTAACTTACGACCAAGCTTCAAGGTCATACCAAAACAATCTTTATAATCTAAATGGTGGCGGTTCACCTTTCGCTTCAATCGATAGAACAAATCAAAATGTAACACTATCTATTGGCTTCAGTATTTAGAGATTTTTAACTGAAAAAATATATTAATAATACTGCTGTAATTATTTGAATCGTTTTCAGACTAAAACAAAAAATTAATAATTCATCAACATCAAGTATAACAAAACGGAATTGCTTACCTTTGCAAACTAATTTTTGAAATATTAATCATACACCATTCAAACGCAACACTCTTATAAACAAAGAACTAGCAAATGAATGAATTTTATGATTGTTGAAAAATAATAGATTTTAACAGATGAAATTTGATAGTAATTTAGACGATTTTGACGCCTTAGGAGAAGAACATATTGGTACTTCTGAAGATACGCCAATGCGAAATGATGCTTTTAAACTGTCTAATGAAGAGAAAATAGACATTATAAAAGATGATGTGCGTCACATCATGGAAACTTTAGGTTTAGATTTAACAGATGATAGTTTAAGTGGCACGCCAAACCGTGTTGCGAAAATGTTTGTTAAAGAAATTTTTGGTGGCTTAGACCCTAGCAAAAAGCCTAGCGCTTCAACTTTCGACAATAAATACAAATATGGTGAGATGCTTGTTGAAAAGAACATTACCGTTTATTCAACCTGCGAGCACCACTTACTACCTATAGTTGGTAGAGCACATATTGCATACATTTCAAACGGAACCGTTGTTGGCCTCTCTAAAATGAACCGTATTGTCGATTACTTTGCAAAACGACCACAAGTACAAGAGCGTTTAACCATTCAAGTGGTAAGAGAACTTCAAGATGTTTTAAACACAAAGGATGTGGCTTGCGTGATTGATGCGAAGCACCTTTGCGTAAACTCTAGAGGTATTAGAGACATTGAAAGCAGTACGGTGACTTCAGAATTTGGAGGAAAATTCAAAGACATGGCGACACGTCGCGAATTTTTGGATTACATCAAGCTCGATACTAAGTTTTAAAGTCATTTTGTAATTTACTTTATTAAGTCATAAACGACTCACAACATACGCTTAAACCACTATGCAACTTTATAAAGACCAACCTATCAAAATTTACAATTCGCTAAGCGGAAAAAAAGAAACCTTTAAACCTATAAACGAAGGCCATATTGGCATGTATGTTTGTGGGCCTACCGTTTACAGCAATGTTCACCTAGGTAATGTAAGGACTTTTATGTCTTTTGATATGATTTTTCGCTACTTAAAGCATTTAGGTTATAAAGTACGCTACGTTAGAAATATTACCGATGCTGGTCATTTAGAAAATGATGCTGATGCCGGTGAAGATAAAATCACGAAAAAAGCACGTTTAGAACAAATTGAACCTATGGAAGTAGTACAACGCTACACCGTAGATTTTCATAACATTCTAAACACCTTTAACTTTTTACCACCAAGTATTGAACCTACAGCTACTGGACATATTATTGAGCAAATTGAATTAATCAAAAACATCATTGATAATGGTTTTGCCTACGAAGTGAACGGTTCTGTTTATTTTGATGTTCATAAGTTTAATGAAACAAACGAATATGGTAAATTAAGTAAGCGTAAACTTGATGATTTAATTCACAATACACGTGCGCTTGATGGTCAAAGTGATAAAAAAAACCCGCAAGATTTCGCCCTTTGGAAAAAAGCCGAACCGCAACATATTATGCGCTGGCCTTCACCATGGAGCGATGGTTTCCCTGGATGGCATTTAGAGTGTACCGCTATGAGTACCAAGTACCTTGGTGAGCAATTTGATATTCACGGTGGCGGTATGGATTTAAAATTTCCACACCACGAATGTGAGATTGCACAAAATGAAGCTGCTCTAGGAAAATCACCAGTAAATTATTGGATGCACGCCAACATGTTAGAGCTTAACGGGCAACGCATGTCTAAATCTACTGGAAACACGGTAAATCCAGACGAGTTACTTTCTGGAGACAACAAATTTTTTAGCAAAGCTTATGCACCTAGTGTGATTCGTTTCTTTATAGCGCAATCATCTTATCGCAGCGTGCTAGATTTAACTGATGACGGTTTACTAGCCAGTGAAAAAGGCTTTAATCGTCTTATGGAGGCCCTTAATATTCTAAACAACCTACAAGCCTCAAAAACGTCTTCTTTAGATATTTCAGCATGGAAACAGAAATGTTACGATGCCATGAATGACGATTTCAATTCACCTATTTTAATCGCTCATTTATTTGAAGCCGCTAAATATATCAATCAAATTAAAGAAGGTGTAGAAACACTAACTGCTGATGACCTAAACCTACTGAAAGACACCTTAAACAGTTTTGTTTTTGAAGTTTTAGGTTTAGAAAACACGGCAAATAGCAATTCTGGCACTGATAAACTTTCAGGAGCTGTTGATGTTTTAATCAAATTGAGACAAGAAGCTAGAGCGAACAAAGATTTTGCTTTATCTGATAAAATTCGTGATGAATTAGCCGAAGTTGGTATTCAGCTTAAAGATGGTAAAGACGGGACTTCGTTTTCTGTGAATTAATTTCCAGCCTAATTCACGTCAACCTGAATTCATTTCAGGTTCGCATAACATAGCACCCACAACTTGGTGAGATTCTGAAACACCCGCCTGCGGTCGGCAGGAGTTCAGAATATCGAAACGGAATTAAAGAAGTTTCCTAAATTCGAAAGAATAAAAAAATGCTTAAAAAACTACTGATAGCACCGTTTTTGTTTTTGATAAAAGTGTATCAAACATTGATATCGCCATTAACGCCCGCAACCTGTAGGTACCAACCCACTTGTTCACATTACGCTAATGAGGCCTTAACAAAACACGGATTTTTAAAAGGTGGATGGCTGGCAATAAAACGTATTTTTAGTTGTCACCCATGGGGCGGTTCAGGGTATGATCCGGTTCCTTGATTTTGTAGATTTGTTGAATCGTTTAACCGTTTAACCGCAAAGTCGTAAAAATTTGATGAAATCAAATTTTTACGCATAACTCCTTAACTCCTAAAAAACAAACTAACGCACAGGAATCTCCTTCAAAATTTCCAATACAAACTTCCAATATTTTTGAACAGAAGAAATTTGAGCACGTTCATCTGGAGAGTGCGCCCCTTTAATTGTTGGTCCGAAACTAATCATATCCATGTTTGGATAATTTTGCCCCAGAATACCACACTCTAAACCAGCGTGGCAAGCAGCAACATGAGCTTTTTCACCATTTAAATTCTCATAAATTTTATCCATAACTTTTAAAATTGCAGAATCCATATTTGGAGTCCAACCAGGATAATCACCAGAAACCTCAACCTCACAGCCCGTTAATTCAAAAGTTGCTCGTAACGTATTTGCCAAGTCATTTTTAGAGCTTTCTACCGAAGAGCGTGTTAAGCAGCCAATATGTATGTCTCCATCTTTAACAATAATTCGTGCAATATTATTAGAGGTTTCAACCAATCCAGGAATATCAGCACTCATTCGGTATACGCCATTAACAGCAGCATAAATAGCACGTGTTAAACCTTCTTGCACTCCTAAATCCATAATGTGCTCAGGTGTTTCACATTTCACCACCTCAATCACCAAATCTGGCTCCATGGTTTTAAGTTCTTTTTGTATGGTATTGGTGATAAGCGCCATTTCCATAATAAAAGCACCTTCGTGAATGGCATCAATAGCCACAATAGCATGACTTTCGCGAGGAATAGCATTACGTAGGCTTCCTCCATTTATTTCAGATATTCTCAATCCGAAATTCTCAAAACCATCAAACAATACACGGTTCATGATTTTATTGGCATTTCCTAAACCTTCATGAATTTGCATTCCTGAGTGCCCGCCTTGAAGTCCTTTTACAGTAATTTCATATCCGATTTTAAACTCAGGTGTTTCTTCTAAATTGTAGTTTCGAGTTGCAGTCACATCAACACCACCGGCACAACCAACACCAATTTCATCATCTTCTTCGGTATCTAAATTTAATAAGATGCCTCCAGACAGCAACCCACCTTTTAGGCCCATAGCTCCTGTCATTCCCGTTTCTTCATCAATGGTAAACAAGGCTTCAATAGCAGGATGTTGAATCGTATCACTTTCTAAAATCGCCATTATAGTGGCAACCCCAAGTCCATTGTCAGCTCCTAAAGTAGTGCCTTTAGCACGTACCCAATCGCCATCCACATACATCTCAATCCCTTGCGTGTCGAAATCAAAATTGGTATCGTTATTTTTTTGATGTACCATATCTAAATGGGATTGCATCACGATGGTTGTTCTGTTTTCCATCCCTGAACTTGCAGGCTTTTTAATAATCACATTGCCAACTTCATCAACAAGAGTTTCTAAGCCTAAGTTTTCTCCGAAATTTTTCATGAAAGCAATAACACGCGCTTCCTTTTTTGAAGGTCGTGGTACGGCGTTTAAATCTGCAAATTTATTCCAAAGGGCTTGTGGTTCTAATTGTCTAACTTCTGTGCTCATCTTGTAATTATTTTATCGATCAAAGATAGAAAAAATGCGCGCACCTAAACTTGAAATCATAAACCGATTCTTTAAGATTTAACAAAGTTTAACCTTCTTATAATCTTTCAGAATTCTAAAATTTATAACTCCATTTTTTTAGTATTTTTGATCATGCTCCAAAACAAAAAAACACTTTTAGCCTTAACTTTAATACCGCAAATTATAGGCATTAGAATACTTTCTAATTATCCTGAATTTGTAGAACGTTATTACAGCAACGGCATCTATCCCATAGTTTCAAAATTATTTCGATATGTTTTAGGCTGGTTACCATTTTCATTTGGTGATTTCATTTATGCATTCACTATTGTCTTTGGCCTCCGCTGGCTTATATTGAACAGAAAACGCTTAAGGCTAGATACCAAAAACTGGTTTATTGATGTTTTTGCTTCTTTGTCTATCTTTTACTTTGTTTTTCACTTATTTTGGGGACTGAATTACTACCGTTTACCTTTACATAAAAGCTTAAACCTTTCGCACGACTATTCTACAGAGCAGCTTATTGCTTTCACTAAAAAATTAATTGAGAAGTCTAATACCGTGCATCTAGAAATCACAGAAAACGATAGTTTAAAAGTAGATATGCCTTTTAGCAAATCTGAAATTCTTACAATGGCTCCTGAGGGCTACAAAAACTTAAAAAAAACGTTCCCTCATTTAGAATATCATCCTAAAAGCGTAAAGAAATCATTATTTAGCTATCCACTCACTTACATGGGGTTTAGTGGGTATTTGAATCCGTTTACAAACGAAGCTCAAGTTGATGGCTTAATTCCAATCTATAAATTATCAACCACCACAACTCATGAAATTGCCCATCAACTAGGCTATGCTGCAGAAAACGAAGCCAATTTCATAGGCAGTATGGCTGCCATTAAGCATGATGATATTTATATCAGATATACTGGCTACACTTTTGGGTTACGTTTCTGTTTAAATGAAATTTACAGACGAGATCCTGATTTATACGAAACTATGGCTAAAACAGTAAACCCAGGAATCTTCAAAAACTACAAAGAGGTTCGTGAATTTTGGGAAAAACACCAAAATCCTGCCGAACCTCTTTTTAAATCTTTTTATAATGGTTTTTTAAAAGCGAACAAACAAAGCAAGGGGATGCAAAGTTATAATTATGTGGTAGCGCTTTTAGTTAACTATTATGAAGAAAATAACTTATAATTTACTCAACTAACTGAGCATCTTCAGGCATTTCAAAAATATCCTGATTTGCTTGTTCTTTGGTTAATTTCACATTAAAAAAGTTGTTTTCACTATGTACTGTTGTTGGTAAATTGTTTTCGTATTCATACCTAACAATAATTTTTGGCAATAACAAGCCATTAAATTCTTCCCATTCACTATATTTTCTAAAGTGCCATTCTTTAGCTTTTTCTTGACTAAAAAACGTAACAGTATAACCTAACCACTCCATTTTATATGTGTCAGGGTTGTAGTAGAGTGCATATTCATCTTCTGGCGACTCCCCTACACCACTTTCGTAGCCTACTTTAATACCTGGGTATGTTTTACCTTCAAAAACCAAAGGCTCAATATCACCATAAACAATGCCATCATCAGCCAAAATAAAAGGCATAGCGTAGAAATAAGACATTAAGTTATAATAGAATTTAGGTTTTCCTTTATATTCAGCGTCTCCTTTATTTTGTAACCAAACTTGTTTTCCGTCGTAACCAAGCTTATGATCTGGCGTTTCTACTAAAGATTTTCTGTTCCATAAATCGGTTGAAGTCACCTCATCAACACCATTTTTTTGCATGCTAAACTCTAAAAAGCGCATCTTTTTCCATTGGTCTAATCCGCCATGAGCTTCAAATACTTTCTCTAAGGCTTCTGGGTAATTACTTTCAACAACCTCTTCAGTTTTGGTGGTTTCTGGAGCTACAACTGTTTCTTTTTTAGCATCTTTACAAGAAAACATAGAGACAGCAATAAACAAATAAATAAAATTTTTCATTTTGTGATTTTAAATGGTTTTAGGTTTTGACGAACGAAGATCTATTTAATTACATAAAAATCGATTACTTTTGCCTCACTTTTATGAAAGAAATAACAAGTATACAGAATCCTCTTATAAAACAGCTTTCACAATTAAAAGACAAGTCCCGTGAACGTAGAAAAACAGGCACTTTTTTAATTGAAGGAGCGCGTGAAATCGCTTTGGCTCTAAAAGGTGGATTTCAATTAGAAACTATTTTGTTTTATGCTGAATTGTTTACAGCAAAGCAATTAGAGGCGTTTACTTCGGAAGGCATACAGCTCATTGAAATTTCAAAAGAGGTTTATCAAAAATTAGCCTATCGTGAAACGACTGAAGGTGTTTTAGCAGTGGCAAAATCGAAAACACAAGAACTCTCCAATTTAGCTTTCGACAAAGAAAACCCGTTAATTTTAATTGCGGAAGCCCCTGAAAAACCAGGAAACATTGGTGCGATCTTAAGAACTGCAGACGCCGCTCATGTAGATGCTGTCATTATAGCCAACCCGAAAACCGATTTATACAATCCCAATATTATTCGATCGAGTGTTGGTTGTGTATTCACAAATACCATCGCTTCAGGAAGCACTACTGAAATTATTGATTTCTTAAAAGTCAATAAAGTCAATATTTACTGTGCAGCCTTACAAGCTTCGGTACCATACCACACACAGGATTTCACAAAAGCAACAGCGCTCGTTGTTGGTACAGAAGCCACGGGTTTAAGTGAAGCTTGGCGTAAAAATTCTACCCAAAACATCATCATCCCGATGCAAGGTGAAATAGATTCTATGAATGTATCAGTAGCCGCTGGAATTTTAGTGTTTGAAGCTAAACGACAACGGGGGTTTTAGTTAAAAGGAAACTTCAAAATTAAAACTTCAGCCTTGCTTTTATACCATTAAAACATATCAACAATTCCTCATTTCTACATCATCAATAGTCAATTTATCACATAAAAAACAGTTAATCAAATCTACATCTAACAACACCTCTATAAATGACCTCTCAAGCCCTTTTCTATATTATTATTGCTATTATTAGCATCAGTTTTATCGTTGATAAAATTTTAGATGCTTTAAACGCTAAACATTATAACGATACCCTTCCGAAGGAATTAAAAGATGTTTACGACGCTCAAGAATATCAAAAATCACAAAATTATAAAGCAACTAATTATAAGTTTGAAATTATGACTTCGACTTTTTCTTTAGTGCTTACTTTAGGTTTTCTGTTTTTAGACGGCTTTGAATATATAGATAATATAGCTCGCAGTTTTAGTGACAACCCTATTGTAATCGCATTGATTTTCTTCGGAATTATTATGATTGGAAGTGATATTTTGACCACACCCTTTTCTTACTATAGTACCTTTGTGATTGAAGAAAAATTCGGATTTAATAAAACAACGAAAAAAGTCTTCTTTTTAGACAAACTAAAAGGTTGGTTGATGATGGCAGTTATTGGAGGCGGTATATTGGCTTTAATTATCTGGTTTTATCAAGTCACTGGAACACAATTTTGGTTATACGCCTGGGCTTTAGTTGCTGTTTTCTCCTTGTTTATGAATATGTTTTACTCCAAACTCATTGTACCATTATTCAACAAACAAACACCTTTAGAGGTTGGGAGTTTACGTGATAACATTTCTAAATACGCGGAAACAGTTGGTTTCAAGTTGGATAAAATTTTTGTTATTGATGGTTCTAAAAGGAGCACCAAAGCCAATGCTTATTTTTCAGGTTTTGGAAGTGAAAAACGTGTGACGCTTTATGACACTTTAATCAATGATTTAGACGAAGATGAAATCGTTGCCGTTTTAGCCCATGAAGTTGGCCATTATAAAAAGAAGCATATCATTTTCAATTTATGTGCTTCTATTCTACTTACTGGAGTAACGCTTTATATTTTATCCCTGTTTATTTCAAATCCATTATTATCAAATGCTTTAGGTGTTGAAATTCCTAGTTTTCATATTGGATTGATTGCTTTTGGCTTACTCTACGCGCCGATTTCAGAAGTGACAGGTTTAATTATGAACCTATTTTCTAGAAAATTTGAATACCAAGCAGATGACTACGCTAAAAACACTTTTAAGGCTGAGCCATTGATAACATCACTAAAAAAACTATCAAAAAATAGTTTGAGTAACCTAACACCGCATCCTGCTTATGTTTTTATGCATTACTCTCACCCTACTTTATTACAGCGTATATTAAATTTAAAACGATAGCACAAGTACATTTTAAATCATTCAGAATATAAAAAAGGTCTGTAACACCTTAAGCATTACAGACCTTTTAAAAATTATATAAACGTGATTATTGCTTCACTAAAACCACTTCAACACGTCTGTTGTTTCTTCTACCTGCTGCCGTAGAGTTATCATCAATTGGGTTAGATTCTCCATAACCTTTATGTGATAAACGTGATGAACTCACTCCATTCTCAATTAAGTAAGTCATTACCGTACTCGCTCTATCTTCTGATAACCTCTGATTTAAAGCTTCAGAACCAGAACTATCAGTATAACCATTAATAGTGAAATGTGCATCAGGATATTCCTGTAAGACTTCAACAATATTATCTAAAACTGCTTTAGAAGCATCTTTTAAAGTTGACTTCCCATTATTAAATAAAATCGTTTTTGCATAAGCGCTTAAAGTATTTAAGACTGCTTCAGTTACTTTTGGAGCAGGAGCAGGACAACCGTTATTTTCAACTGTTCCAGCTACATCAGGACATTGATCAACGTTATCTAAAACGGTATCATTATCAGCATCTCCCCAAGGGCAACCTTTATTTTCTAGTGGCCCAGCTATATTTGGACAAGCGTCTTCATTATCTAAAATACCATCGTTGTCTGAATCTCCCCAAGGACATCCTCCATTTTCCGTTGGACCTGCTTCATTAGGACATTTATCTTCGTTATCTAAAACACCATCAGCATCAGCGTCACCCCATGGGCATCCGTTATTTTCTTCTGGACCAACCTCTTTAGGGCAAGCATCTAACTTATCAATCACACCATCGCCATCTCTATCTTTAGCTTCACCTTGATAAATAGGAATTTTTAAACCAGCATAAACATCGGCAGCCTTAGTATTATCACTAACCAAAGCACTTAACACAGAACCAGAACCTAGATATAATGGCCCTAATCTTAATCCTGCACCGGCTTGAAAACCACTATACTGCACAATACCCATAGGTAAATAAAAACTAAACCATTTACTCTCAAAACGAGGCGTTAATGACAAGGTATTCGCAACACGAGTAGCCCCTACTTTCTCTTTTGAAACTAAAGACAAATCGGTGTTTAAATTCACATATAAATGATTAGTAAAACTCCAATCTGCATTAAAATGAAGTGCTGTTGGTAAGCTTACTTTATAACCACTTCTTGAATCGACTAATGTATAATAAGTACTCAAAAAGTCTTCAAAACTATCTGCATTATCAAAATCATCTTCAAGATCTTATACGTTAACATCTGTTTGATTGATGTTATAAGTTTCTTCAATACCGTCTTTATAGTTAATACTTCCAATATCTGTAATGGAAAGCCCTAATTTAAGCTTGTACTTATTTTTGTCTTTAACATAATAAGTATCACCATTACTATTTGTCTTTTGATATTTTGGGTAATCTGGACGCCATTCGTACACAAAACCTAAGTCAAAACCAACTCCAGTAGCTTTAGGAAGTTCATATTCATAACCATCTTCATCTACAGAAGCATCAAAAACAGCATAGGTTAAATCACCCGTAGTTGATATGCTTGCAGTATCTGGTCCATACCCATCAACATCTAGATCAACGCTAATATTATCTCCATTTATATGAGCGCTACCCGCTCCTTGAAGATATTTAACAGTAAGACCTCCTTTTAAAAACTTCGTTCTATCATCAATAATCACACGAGCATAAGTCACACCTAACTCACCCCAACCATGGCCTGTTGTAATTAAACCACCATCATCAAAGCTTACGTCTTCATTGTTATCACCTTCAAAATTGTCAATCAGTTCCCCATTAACATTATGAGCAGTAACAAAGGCTCTAGAACGGGTAAACACAGCTAAAGAGCTATTTTTATTTATATTGAACATGAATGCAGGCCCCATGATATCGGTATTTACTAGGGCATTGTTATTATCTGTTGGATAAAGTTTAGCACTGTCCTCAAAATCATATCCACTTTTTGTAGCGTCTAAAACATTGATACCTGCATAGTCATTGCATCCAAAAGCACTAACTCCCACAAGATTTATATCTGTTTTAAATCGGGAATCGGTAATATTAGCGGGGTTAGCAATAACACTATTCACACCACTGTAGTTATCGGTTAAAAAACCATTAAATGACTGACCTTGCATCAAATACGGTGATACAATAATCAATAGTAGTAAAGTAATTTTTTTCATAAATCGTTGTTGTATGGTTTGTAAAGCGCGAAAATATAACATATATGTTAAAGAAAACATAAAATTAAGGTTAAACCTAGTGTATACAACGCTTACATGATATTCAAAAATCATTTTCTACATTTCTAATTACTTTAAACTTATTAGTATATTACCAACCATAAGTTAAAAAATCAATTAACAGAACGCCATAAAATGAAGATTTACACAAAAACAGGAGATAAAGGCACAACCGCATTATTTGGAGGTACACGAGTACCCAAACATCATATTCGCATAGAAAGTTACGGTACGGTAGACGAACTAAACTCTTATTTGGGTTTAATTCGTGATCAACCCATTCATCAAGATTATATAGATCTGATCATCCGTATTCAAGACCGTTTGTTTACCCTTGGAGCCATTTTAGCAACAGATCCTGAAAAAGCCACATTAAAGAACGGCAAATCACGCTTAAATATTTCTAAAATTTCTGATACCGACATTGAACGCTTAGAGCACGAAATGGATCTCATGAACGCAGCCTTACCAGAAATGACGCATTTTATTTTACCTGGCGGAAACCAGTCTGTGTCATTCTGTCACATTGCACGTTGTGTATGTCGCAGAGCCGAACGTTTAGCCTCACAACTCAATGAAATTGAACCCTTTGAAGCAAACGCCTTAATCTACCTCAATCGTTTGTCTGACTATCTTTTTGTGTTGGCACGGAAGTTGTCTTATGATATGCGAGCCGAAGAAATTAAATGGATTCCTGAAAAAAGTGAGGAGTAAATTCATTTAAAGGTTTAAATAACAAAAGTACGTTCTTGTAATTATTGATAAAATGCGTTTTAAAAACTCCCGTGAAATGTAGAGATTCTTTTCATAGAGATTTTTTAAACTAATGCCATGCCATGGTTATTAGAAAGTATCCATTTTCAAGATTTCTTTAATAGTAAATTTAAAGAATGTGAAATAATTGTTTTTTTTCTTGTCTATTTAAACTAAAAATTTATTTTTGCACAAAATTAAACACGTAAGAAATGTATTGGACTTTAGAATTAGCTTCTTATTTAAGTGATGCACCTTGGCCAGCAACTAAAGATGAACTTATAGATTACGCTATTAGAACGGGAGCACCGTTAGAAGTAGTGGAAAATTTACAATCTATTGAAGATGAAGGAGACTCTTATGACTCTATTGAAGAAATCTGGTCTGACTATCCTACTGATGAAGATTACCTTTGGAATGAGGATGAATATTAGATAAACGCATAAATAATAGTTAAAAAGTCTCAATTTGAGGCTTTTTTTTTGTCCAAATCTTTAAACAAGATGTATCTTTGGAAGCACTAAATACGCATACTAAAGAACCAAAAAACATATTACAAAAACCTTACGCCGTGAGGTGTAACATATAAAATAACTCTCATGAATTTTTTAAATTCTGTATTAAAAGTATTTGTTGGCGATAAGTCTAAACAAGATGTCAAAGCCATCACACCAATAGTGTCTCAAATAAAAAGCTTTGAAGCTGCTTTAGAAGCCCTATCACATGATGAATTAAGGGCTAAAACAGCTGAATTTCAAGCCAAAATTGCCGAGGCGAAGAAAGACATTGATGCCAAAATAGAAAGTCTGACTTTAGAAGCTGAAAACACTGAAGACATTGATAAACGTGAGGATATCTACCTAGACATCGACAAGCTTAAGGATGATGCCTATGCCGTGACTCAAGAGGTTTTAAATGACATTCTTCCCGAAGCCTTTGCTGTGGTCAAAGAAACAGCAAAACGTTTTGTTCACAACACCTCTATTCCAGTTACTGCTAACGAATTTGATAGATTAATTTCTAGTGAAAACGATTATGTGGTTTTACAAGACGACAAAGCTGTTTGGGCAAACTCTTGGGACGCTGCTGGAAAAGCCATTACTTGGGATATGATTCACTACGATGTACAGCTTATTGGTGGTATTGCGATGCATCAAGGTAAAATTGCAGAAATGCAAACAGGTGAAGGTAAAACCTTAGTTGCAACATTACCTGTTTACTTAAATGCCTTAGCTGGAAACGGTGTGCACTTAGTAACTGTAAATGATTACTTAGCAAAACGTGATAGCGCTTGGATGGCCCCTATTTTTCAGTTTCACGGACTAAGTGTTGATTGTATTGACTACCACAGACCAAATTCTGAAGCCCGAAGAAAAGCCTATAACGCCGATATTACTTATGGTACCAACAATGAGTTTGGCTTCGATTACTTACGTGATAACATGGCACATGCTCCTGAAGATTTGGTGCAACGTCCACATAACTATGCTATTGTCGATGAGGTCGATTCTGTTTTAGTTGATGATGCCCGTACACCATTAATTATCTCTGGACCAATCCCTAAAGGTGATCACCATGAATTCAATGAATTAAAACCAAAGGTTGACGATATTGTTTCTGTTCAACGTAAATATTTAACTGGTGTTTTAGCTGAAGCTAAGAAACTCATCAAAGAAGGTGATACTAAAGAAGGTGCTTTCCAATTACTACGTGTTTACCGTGGTATTCCTAAAAATAAAGCGCTTATTAAGTTCTTATCTGAAGATGGTATTAAGCAACTACTTCAGAAAACAGAAAACTTTTACATGCAGGACAACAATCGCGAAATGCCAAAGATTGATGCCGAATTGTACTATGTGATTGAAGAAAAAAACAACCAGGTTGAATTAACCGATAAAGGTGTTGATTACATTTCAGGAAAAGACAATCCAGACTTTTTCATCTTACCTGAAATTGGTTTAGAAATCGCTAAGATTGAAAAACAAGGTCTTTCTGCTGAAGAAGAAGCGACGCTTAAAGAAGATTTATATAAAGATTTTGGTGTGAAGTCTGAACGTATTCATACATTAAATCAATTATTAAAAGCTTATGCTTTATTCGAAAAAGACACACAATATGTGGTCATGGAGAATAAAGTGATGATTGTTGATGAACAAACGGGTCGTATTATGGATGGTCGTCGTTATAGTGACGGACTCCACCAAGCGATTGAGGCTAAAGAAAATGTAAAAATTGAAGATGCTACTCAAACGTTTGCTACGGTAACGCTTCAAAATTACTTTAGAATGTACCGTAAACTTTCTGGTATGACCGGTACTGCGGTTACCGAGGCTGGAGAGTTCTGGGAAATCTATAAATTAGATGTGGTTGAAATTCCAACCAACCGTCCTATTGCTCGTGATGATAGAGATGATTTAGTTTTCAAAACGAAACGTGAAAAATACAACGCTGTAATTGATGAGGTTACCGAAATGTCTAAAGCAGGACGTCCTGTTTTAATTGGTACAACTTCAGTAGAAATTAGTGAGTTATTAGGAAAAATGCTTAGCATTAGAAAAATTCCTCATAACGTATTAAACGCGAAACAACATAAACGTGAAGCTGATATTGTTGCTGAAGCTGGTAACGCTGGCCAAGTAACAATCGCAACAAATATGGCGGGTCGTGGTACCGATATTAAATTATCTGATGAAGTTAAAAAAGCAGGTGGTTTAGCCATTGTTGGTACTGAGCGTCATGATTCACGTCGTGTTGACAGACAGTTACGTGGTCGTGCTGGTCGTCAAGGAGATCCAGGAAGCTCTCAATTTTATGTCTCTTTAGAAGATAACTTGATGCGTTTATTCGGTTCTGAGCGTATCGCGAAGATGATGGATAAAATGGGATTAAAAGAAGGTGAAGTGATTCAGCATTCTTGGATTTCAAAATCTATTGAAAACGCACAGAAGAAGGTAGAAGAAAACAACTTTGGTGTTCGTAAGCGTTTATTAGAATATGATGATGTTATGAACGCGCAACGTGAGGTGGTTTACAAACGCCGTCACCACGCTTTACACGGTGAGCGTCTACGTGTAGATATCGCCAATATGCTTTTTGATACTTCAGAAGGCATTGCTGAAGGAAACAAAAACGCTAATGATTATAAGAATTTCGAATTTGAATTGATTCGTTATTTCTCAATGAGCGCACCTATTTCTGAAGATGAATTTGCTAAACTTTCAGCTCAAGAAATCACTTCTAAAGTGTACCATGCGGCTTTCAAGCATTATAAGGAAAAAATGACGCGTAATGCTGATATGGCCTTCCCTGTAATTAAAAATGTATACGAAACACAACGTGATAAGTTTAAACGTATCGTGGTACCGTTTACAGATGGTATTAAAAGTTTAAACGTGGTTACTGACCTTGAAAAAGCTTATGAAACAAATGGAAAACAATTAATTACCGATTTTGAGAAGAATATTGCTTTAGCCATAATCGACGATTCTTGGAAAACTCATTTACGTAAAATGGATGAGTTGAAACAATCGGTGCAATTAGCCGTTCACGAACAAAAAGATCCTTTACTAATTTATAAGTTTGAAGCTTTTGAGCTATTCAAAGGTATGATTGACCAAGTGAATAAAGATGTCATTTCATTCTTATTTAAAGGCGAATTACCTCAAGAAACTCAAAATACCATTCAGGAAGCAAGACAACAACCTGCTACTAAGGAAAACTTGCAAACCCAAAAAGAGGAAATTCCTAATTTAGACGAGCGTTCTGCACAAAGTAGAGCGGCAGGAAATACCCAACGCCAACAAGAGGTTATTGAAACCGTTGTACGTTCTGCTCCTAAAATTGGTCGTAACGATCGTGTGACTATCAAAAATGTTATGAATGGTGAAAACAAAACCATGAAATTCAAACAAGCAGAACCTTTATTAGCCAAAGGCGAATGGGTTTTAACTCAAGAATAAAATAGTAGCCTTATCAAGGTGACTTTAGAAAATTAAAAAATCCCGATAGAATATTCTATCGGGATTTTTATTTCATTAAAATCATAAAAACTGATTCTAACCAAAATACTTTAATCTTCTTGTCCTGGGTTACTTACAATAATCTCTAATTTATAATTTGCTTTTTCATTTCGTCTTGCTGCGCTACGCATTAAATAAACACGAATTGTATAATCACCAGTCTCTTGCAACTCATCCTCAAACATATTGTCCTCAACCGAGCCGTTAAAAATAGCGACATACTCTTCTTCTGGTTCCATGATATTAAAATAATTTGCGGTATTATCTGTAGCCATACTTACATTTAAAGACTGCCCTTTCTTCACATTAACCGTATAATCAACAGTTTGTTCTCCTTTTAGACTATTTTCAATGATTGTACTAAATTTACCTTCTTCAAACTTTACTACTTCTTTTTTTATGCCCTGAGCATGTGCACTAGAAACAGCTAAACAGCTTGCGAAAATGCAAAAAGCTAGCACCTTCACCATAATTTGTTTTATTCCGATAATTACATTTATTTTTCTCATAATAAAAATGTTATAAGGTTATACATTACTACTAAAGATAAATAAAAAAGCGGTGAAAAAAATATTTTTTAATAATCTATCTTCAACATGGAAAATGGATTAGGGCAGTTCGTTCTATAAAAGCTAAGTTCCAATCTAGAGCAAACTCCAGGGTAATCGCCATAATAATTTTGAATATCTTTTATAACTTGAAAATGTAAATGAGGTGGATAATCACCGTTTACCGAAGCATCTCCAAGAGCACCAATTACCGCTCCTTTTTCAATATACTGGCCAACTTGTTTATCTTCTAGAGAAGACAAACTTAAATGCCCATATAAAGTGTAAAACGCTACCCCCAAATACTCATGCTTCAAGATGATAGTTGGTCCATAATCACCAAAATGTATGTTATTTTTAAAACTATGTATAACACCCTCTAATGGCGCATAAATAGGTGTATCGACCGGGCTCCATAAATCAACTCCTAAATGAATATTCCGCTCTAACTCACTAGGATTATTAAAATGTATACTGCGTCGATAAAGGCTTCTTTGTTCTAAATAGCCACCAAAAGCCACATTAGCCTCATGTTGCTGTAAATAGTGATCTACGAAATTTCCAAATTTTAATGAACAAGACACATCAACCTTTAATAAGCTTTTATTGGATTCAGACAAATCCAGTAAAGCGTATTTTTTAGGAATCAAATGGTCGCCTAAAACGCCTAAACTATGCTGACTTACTTTATGAAGCACCTCTAAAAAGTCCATTAACTATTTAATTATGATATTATCAAATGTAGTAAAGTATTGTTGAAAACAAATCATATTAAAATGCCACACCCGAGAGGCTATTCTTTCCTGTTAAAATTGGTTTTTTCTTGTGATTATATAATATTTTTGCAGGCATGGAAAATATAGAACAGGTTACTAAAAAACTACATCGTGCCGTAGGCGAAGCCATTAAACAATTTAGCCTACTTGAAGAGGGTGATCGTATTATGGTTTGTCTTTCTGGAGGAAAGGATAGTTATACTTTGCTAAACATGTTATTACATTTCCAAAAAGTAGCACCGATTTCATTTGAAATTATAGCTGTTAACTTAGACCAAAAACAACCTGGTTTCCCTGAAGAAGTATTGCCAAACTACCTCGAACAATTAGGTGTTGCCTATAAAATCATCGAAAAAAACACCTATAAGGTGGTCATGGAAAAAACTCCTGAAGGAAAAACCACATGTAGCCTCTGTTCAAGATTAAGGCGCGGTACGCTTTATGAAGCTGCCAAAGATTTAGGTTGTAATAAACTGGCTTTAGGGCATCATAGAAATGATATTATTGAAACCTTTTTACTAAATTTCTTTTTTGCTGGAAAGCTTGAAACGATGCCTCCAAAGTTTAAAAATGATGCTGGTGATTTGCTGGTGCTACGACCTTTAGCTTTATGTAAAGAAAGTGATATCGAGGTGTATTCGGAGCATATGAATTTCCCCATTATCCCTTGTAACTTATGTGGTTCACAGGAAAACTTACAACGCAAAAAAGTAAAACAAATGATTGCCGATTGGGAAAGTGATTTTCCAGATAGAAGCTCGGTAATGATGAATGCCCTTCAAAATGTATCACCTTCTCATCTTTTGGATAGAAAGATTTATGATTTTGATGTTTTGGAGTAAGTCTTCCATATTATAATACATCTATTTTTTTGTCATCCAGATACGCAGTGAAGAATCTCATCTAAAACTAGGGTATTCCTAAATGAAAAGATTTTTCCTTACGTCGAAATGACAGTAGTCGTGTGTAATGCAGATAGAAACTTATCTCTTTAATAGGGTTCGAGCGGAGTCGAGAACATTATAGCTCCAATTAAACAAAACTTCTAGACTTCTTTCGAAGACCTCATAAATTTCCAAGAATAAGTGGTTTCTATGCGTTCTGCATGATAAGAGGTGTATAATTACGAAATAACTTCGCCATAAAGATCGAAATCTTCAGCTTCAGTAATTTTAACGGTTGTAAACTCTCCAGTTTTCAAATAAGTTTTAGAAGCATCAATTAGCACTTCATTATCTACATCTGGTGAATCAAATTCAGTACGACCAACGAAATAATTTCCTTCCTTACGGTCGATAACCACTTTGAACTCCTGCCCTATTTTCTGCTGATTCAATTCCCAAGAAATTTGCGACTGAATTTCCATAATTTGGTTGGCTCGGTCAATTTTCACCTCTTCAGGAACATCATCTTCTAAATTATAAGCATGGGTGTTTTCTTCGTGACTGTATGTAAAACAACCTAAACGCTCAAAACGCATGTCAGAAACCCATTGTTTCAGCTCTTGGAAGTTTTCTTCCGTTTCACTTGGGTAGCCCACAATTAAAGTCGTTCTAATGGTCATTTCAGGAACGATGGCTCTAAAATCATGAATTAAGTTTGTGGTTTTCTCCTTTGTAGTACCACGACGCATACTTTTTAATAAGCCATCAGAAATATGCTGTAACGGAATATCAAGATAGTTACAAACTTTAGCTTCACGCTTCATCACATCCAATACATCCATTGGAAATCCTGTTGGAAAGGCATAATGTAAACGAATCCATTCAATTCCTTCAACCTTTACTAGGGCCTCTAAAAGCTCGGCTAGGTTACGTTTTTTGTATAAATCTAATCCGTAATAAGTTAAATCTTGAGCGATTAAAATAAGCTCTTTAACGCCATTGGCTGCTAATTTTTCAGCCTCGGTCACCAAATCTTCAATAGGCGTACTTCTGTGTTTTCCACGCATGATTGGAATCGCGCAAAACGAACAAGGTCTATCACATCCTTCAGCAATTTTTAAATAAGCGTAATTTTTTGGGGTCGTCGTTAAACGCTCACCAATAAGTTCGTGCTTATAGTCGGCCCCCAAAGCTTTAAGTAAACCTGGTAATTCCGTAGTTCCAAAATACTGATCGACATTAGGAATTTCCTTCTGTAAATCTGGTTTATAGCGCTCACTTAAACAACCAGTTACAAAAACTTTATCAACATCGCCGTCTTCTTTCTTTTGCATGTACTCTAAAATGGTATTCACACTTTCTTCTTTGGCATTATTAATAAAACCACAAGTGTTAATCACCACCACGTTGCCTTCTTCTTCATGTACAACATCCTTTCCGCTAGCCTTTAATTGCCCCATAAGGACTTCACTATCGTAAACGTTTTTACTACATCCTAGAGTAACCACGTTAATTTTATTTTTCTTTAGAGTTTTTGTACGCATAACTTGAATAAATGAGGGCGCAAAGATACGGAATGATTCACGATATTAAGTTTTATCGCAAAGACTTTATTAAACCTTTAATATACTGAAAGTCAATACTGTATTTATGAATATTAAAATTGGATAAAGAATTCCTTTAAACAAAAAAATACTTAAAGATGACTAAACAGAAAACCTGTGTAGAATTTTAAACCAAAACCACCTGAGCTTTTATCTTATTTGAAGAAGGAGTCTACGAATTCAAATTTATTAAAAACCTGAAGATCTTCAATACCTTCTCCTACACCAATATATTTAACAGGAATTTGAAACTGGTCTGAAATACCAATAACCACACCACCTTTTGCCGTTCCGTCTAATTTGGTTACGGCTAGTGAAGTCACCTCTGTAGCTGCTGTAAACTGCTTGGCTTGTTCAAAAGCATTCTGACCTGTCGAACCATCTAAAACCAGTAACACATCATGAGGCGCATCGCCAATAACCTTCTGCATTACACGTTTTACTTTAGACAACTCATTCATTAAATTTACCTTGTTGTGCAAACGTCCAGCCGTATCGATAATAATCACATCGGCGTCTTGATTAACACCAGATTGTAAAGCATCAAAAGCAACTGAAGCAGGATCACTCCCCATTTCTTGACGTACCATAGGCACATCAACACGATCTGCCCATACTTGAAGTTGGTCTATAGCTGCTGCTCTAAACGTATCTGCAGCACCAAGAACGACTTTTAAACCTTGTTTTTTGAATTGGTAAGCGAGTTTTCCAATAGTTGTTGTTTTACCAACACCGTTAACACCAACCACCATTAAGATATATGGTGTTTTTGTGCCATCTGCTTGGTTTGGTAATTTAGGAATAGTGTATTCTGTTTCTTCACCAGAATTTGTTTCACTTAACAAACCTGCAATTTCCTCACGAAGAATTTGATTAAGCTCACTAGTTCCTAAATATTTATCTTCAGCAACACGTTCTTCAATACGCGTAATCACTTTTAAGGTTGTATTCACCCCAACATCACTAGACACTAAAACTTCTTCAAGATCATCTAAAACGTCATCATCAACTTTAGATTTACCTGCAACGGCCTTACCTAATTTGTCGAAAAAACTAGATTTAGATTTTTCTAATCCTTTATCTAAGGTTTCTTTTTTTTCTGAGGAAAATATTTTTTTAAAAAAACTCATATGCTAATTGTAGTTCGTGATTTAATTAATTTATTCATCAAAAGATAAGTTCAAACTACTTTATGATGACAGGATATACATGTCAACTTCCTTACCACAGTGATCAAACTGATAATATGGCAGATGTTAACAATTCCACCTCAAATATAAAAATAAAAAAGCTGCTTTCGTTAAAGAAAGCAGCTTATAATATATCGAAACGTTACGTTTTTACTTTTTAGCTAAAAAGTCGTTAACTTGATCTGGACTCATAATAGATTCAACGAACATGTAAGCTCCAGTTTTAGGAGACTTTACCATTTTTATCGCTTTAGTTAATCTTTTAGATCCTGTTTGTAATGATGCTACTGATTTCTTTGCCATGACCTATTGGTTTTTTTCGGCATTTTTACAAGTGTAAAAATGTCTAATTATTTAATTTCTTTATGAACTGTCATACGCTTAAGAACTGGATTAAATTTCTTAATCTCCATTCTATCAGGCGTGTTCTTTTTGTTTTTCGTAGTAATGTATCTAGAAGTTCCAGCTTGACCAGACTCCTTGTGCTCAGTGCACTCTAAAATTACTTGTATTCTGTTACCTTTCTTTGCCATGTCTTTTTACTTTTAAATACAGCTATTATTTTAAAAATCCTTTAGCTTTAGCATCTTTAATTGCCGCAGAAATACCAACTTTGTTGATAGTTTTCAAAGCAGATGCAGAAACTTTTAAAGTTATCCAGCTGTCTTCTTCTGGAATGTAAAAACGCTTCTTAAGTAAATTCGCATTGAATTTGCGTTTAGTTCTGTTTAATGCATGAGACACGTTGTTTCCAACCATCGCTCTTTTTCCTGTAAGTTCACAAACTCTTGACATTTCTATATAACTTTAATTTCTTGTTGCTTAAAATCGAGGTGCAAATATACAACTTATTTACATTATAGCAACACAAATCTAATCAATTTTTAAAAATTTCTTTTAGAAGCATTTCCAAGGCCTTATTTACCCCTCTATTTATGACTTTAATTCTTAGGTTTCCAAAGTTAAATTCCTGAGAATAGACAGCCTCTTTTGTAGCTACGGCAACAAAAACAGTACCAACATCAGCATCAGAATCGCCTTTTTCAGGCCCTGCATTTCCGGTAGTTGCCACGGCATAATCAGACTGAAATAATTGCTGTGCATTTTGAGCCATGGCCTCTGCCACCTGAGCACTTACTACAGAATATTGATTAATTGTTTCTTCTGAAACCTTTAAAACATTTATCTTCGATTGGGTCGAATAAGTTACTAAACCTCCCTTAAAATAAGCTGAAGCTCCAGGATTTACGGTAAAACGCTCGGCTACAGCTCCTCCAGTACAACTTTCGGCTATAGCTAAAGTCTGACCTGTTTTTGTAAGTTGTTTAGCTATAATAATTTCAACCGACCCCTCTTCGTCTTCAATACCTGCAAATTCATTTTCAATTAAAGGAATTACTTTATCAATTTGTTCTTGAACTTCTTGATTAAGTATTTTAGCATCATATCCCTTTGTTGATAAACGTAAACGCATCAAACCTAAGCTTGGCAAATAAGCCAATTTTATTTGAGAAGGTAGATTATCTTCCCAGGACTCAATCCGTTCGGCTAAGGCACTTTCGCCAATATTATAGACTAAAAGTGTTTTATGTAATATATAAGGACAATTATATTTACGCTTTAATTTAGGTACGACTTCATCAACTATAAGCGCTTCCATCTCATAAGGCACTCCAGGAAGCGAAATAAAGACTTTTTCTTCTTTTTCCATCCACATGCCAGGAGCGGTACCAAGGCTGTTCATTAATGCTTGAGATTTTGAGGGTACTAAAGCTTGATCTTTGTTAACTTGAAGCAGTTTAGAACCTACATTTTGATTCCAAATTTGTTCAATATTTTCTAGAACATCGGCATTAAGCACTAGGCTGTCATCAAAATACTCAGCTATTGTTTTTTTGGTAATATCATCTTTGGTAGGTCCTAAACCTCCTGTAAGTATAATAATATCTACCCTTTGCTCGGCTTCTTCTAAGGCTTTTAAAATATGTGATTTATCATCTTGAATCGAGGTGATTTGATGAATCGAAACCCCTATTTTATTGAGTTTTTTAGCTATAAAAGCAGAGTTTGTATCAATAACCTGACCTATCAGTAGTTCGTCGCCTATGGTTATTATTTCTGCAATCATCTATAAATTTATAAGTTGAAATCTTCTTTAATTTCGGCTACGGCATTATCAACCGCCGTTAAAACAACATTCAATTGTGCCGTAATATCTTCTTCTTTTTTCTCGAATTTCCCCCAATCTTGAACTTCGATTAGAGTGTCTAAAACACCTAATTCAAATAAATCAACCGTAGGCTTCATTTTATGAGCCGCTTGATATGCAGTGTAATAATCTTTATCTGCTACAGCTTTTTTTAACCTTTCGGCATCTTCAGGAACTTCCCCTAAAAAGGCTTCAGCCAATGCTGTGATAAATTCTTGATCATTATCTGCTAATTCTTTCACCCTAAATAACTTGTAATGCTGCTCCATCTTACTTTACTTTTATTGAAAACATTTCTCTGTTGTCTATAAATCCTGTTAACTTGTCATTTGCGCATACTTTACCTACGCCTGCTGGGGTTCCGGTAAATATAATGTCTCCTATCTTTAATGTGAAATATTTAGAAACATATTCTATGATTTCATCGATTTTCCAAAGCATATGGCTAGTATTTCCTTTTTGTACAATATTATCGTTCTTTTTTAAAGAAAACGTAATATTGTTTTCATCAGAAATTTCACTTTTTGGCAACCACTCACCTACTACGGCCGCACCGTCAAATGACTTTGCTTTTTCCCATGGTAAACCTTTAGCCTTTAATTTACTTTGTAAGTCACGCGCTGTAAAATCGATTCCTAAACCAATGTCATTGTAGTACTTGTGAGCGAATTTCTTATCGATGTGCTTGCCAACACGATTAATTTTCACCAAAACCTCTACTTCATGATGCACATCATCAGAAAAATCTGGAATAAAAAAAGGTTGTTTTTTTAATAAAATCGCTGTGTCTGGTTTTATAAAAATAACAGGCTCTGTTGGTTTTTCATTTTGAAGTTCGGCGATATGTTCTGTGTAATTTCGCCCTATACAAATTAGTTTCAATTTAGATTAATTATTTGAATATTAATGATTTAAAATTAAATTAAAACTCCAAGGGAGAGCCGCTATTAACTTAATTTATTGTTTAAACTTCTTAATTTAATGGCCGTTAATACTTTTTTAGTATATAACGGGAAATCGGCATTTAATAACCAACCAAAATAACCAGGCTCTTTATCTAAGATTTCAGTGACCAATTTACCTTTATGTTTCCCAAATGAAAAACATTCTTCACCTTTTTTATTAAAAGCGATAAAACCAGCAAAATCGGCAAACTTTTTACGTGAACTAAATTCTGCTAAAAACTTCGTATCATTTTCAAGCTCATCATATTTAGAAAGCTGCGCCTTTAATACTTCATAAGTTGCATTGGTATCGGCTGCTGCGGTATGCGCTCCTTCTAAATTTTTATCACAATAAAATTTATAGGCAGCACTTAATGTACGCTGTTCCATTTTATGAAATATCGTTTGTACATCTACAGCCAAACGATTTTTCATATCAAAATCGACCTCAGCCCGTAGCATTTCTTCAGCCAATAAAGGAATATCAAATCGGTTGGAATTAAACCCACCCAAATCTGAATCTTTAATCATATTATAAACATCCTTTGCTAATGCTTTAAAAGTAGGCTCATTCGCTACTTTTTCATCAGAAACACCATGAATAGCTGTGACTTCTGCTGGAATAGGTCTTTCAGGATTTACCAACCAGGTTTTGCTTTCCTTGTTTCCATTTGGAAAAACTTTCAATATTGAAATTTCAACAATACGATCTGAGGTAATATTAATTCCTGTTGTTTCTAAATCGAAAAAACAAATAGGTTTTTTAAGATTGAGTTGCATTCATGTTGTTTTAGAAAATCAAAGATAATTAGAATCTGTAGAATAGACTAAATCGAAACAAAAAAGCTTATTCAAAATAAATATATCTAAAACACAGAAAAACTTCATGAAATTATTCTAATAAATCTGGAGTGTTAAGAATTAATTCTATCTTTTTGATAATTACCGTTACCTGGTTCATTTGAGCTTCAATATTTCTAAAGTAAAGACTTATATCTCTATTTATCCAACTTTCAGATATAACCCTTGCCCCTAGGCTAATTCTTAAAACAGCACTTTGTAGCTTATTTTCATATTTTACATTAACCGCTTGTCCGATATGACACTTTAGTGATGCAAGTCTGATAATTTCAAGTGAAGAACCTTTAAAGTGATCAGATAAATCTGAATTCAACAACAAATAAAGCTTTTTCACTTTATCAAGATTTAGAGGTTCATTGTTCTTAAGAATAAAAAAAGGAAAAATTGTTCGAATGGTTCTTATGCCAAATTCATTACCATTAAAATTATTGGTTTGCACGTCTCCAGCATAAAGTGGCACTAGAAAAGTAGCCTCATTTATAGATTCTTCTACAAAATTACAGAACATTTCAATACCCATGTTTCTATACAAAATTGGTGTTTTAAAATACCTATCCATTTCTACAATTGCCGCATTCCATCGCATGTAAGACCCATAATTAAATCCGTCTGATAAGACATTGGAACTGAATCTCGATTTGGGAAAGTCAGAATGATTGTAATATTGAGACAAACCAACGGGCAACGATTTTTCTGAATTAAGGATTAACTCATTTATGCTTTCAGGAAGAATCAATGCCCCTGAATACGGAGGTCCTGTAAAATATTTACTTCCAGTAATCGAAATTATATACCCTTTTTTCAAATAAACCTGAATATCAGTCGCATCTAGCCTTAGCTGAGCTGCATCAACAATAATTTGCAAAGAGGAACTTTTAAATTTTGTCAAATCATGCATCATGTTTTCACTAGGAGATCGATAGCCTAATTTTGAATGATCCATGACATGAAGCACAGCATATCTTCCTAAATCAGTAGTCTTCTTGATGGCCTCCAAAACCTCTGTATCCAATTGAGCCGTTGACTTTAATTTTCCATTATCATCTCTAAAAGGGATTTTTACAACATCAACATCTCTAAAACCTTCTATTTTATCGCCTTTTTTAACAGCGTAGCTTAACGCTGATGTATTTTCAAAATGACACCCTTTTAATGCTGTGGCAACACCGCTACCTGTTTCATCGGAAGCCACCAAAATATGACTGATATCTTTATTTGTTACTATTTGAGATATAGCTGCAATTTGAAGTGATGAATCTGTACCCGATGGGGAAAAAATAATTTCACTGGCTTCGTTTATTTTAAATATCGTTTTAAGATTATTTTTTAATAATTCTGAAAACTCTACAGCTGTCTTTTCAAATCCATTTTTTAAGCTATTCTTTATCAATATCCTTCTAACCTTATCTGTTTTATCAAAAGCAAAATTAGACACACTTGTTGCCGTTGATGATGCAAATGTAAAAGCGTCTGGCCTAGGAAATGGTCTACACCCATATTTATTTAATAGAGCTACCTCATCAATATTCAATCTATGATCTCCTCCAGACATTAACAAATACTCTGTTGGTTTTGCTAAATTCTCAACAATAGGCTTCCACGATTCCTTAAATATTTTAGAAGAGCTTTCTATACCATGAAAAGATTGAAGCTCTGGATACTCCATTAAAGTTTCGGCAATGGTTCTCTTTCCTGTTTTAACCAATTCAATTAAAACATCACTAAAAGATTTTAAGTTTTCTTTATCTACTTCAGGTAATAATTTGTAAAAAACACGAGTAACTTCAAAGGCAGCAATATCACATAGCGCTATATCATCTTTTCTATCTCCTAGCGCTTTATACCACAACTGCCATTCCATACCATATCGCAAATAAACCAATGCTAAAACAGGATTTTTTAAATATAACTCTCCAATTATAATCGCTTTATTAGGCACTATTTTAAATACTTCAGGCTGTGTATTAGAAGTAATAATATTAATGTTATTTAATTTTGGTACTGTATTAAATCTTTTTAAAACATGAACTAAATAATTCACTTTGTCTTTTTCAAACAAACTTGACCTTTTATATTGATTTTCAATAATTACACTATTTGTCATAAAATTTTATTTAAGATGTTCACTTAGAACATTTTTATTCCTTGAGAAAATTTGAATATTTATTTTATTTGCAAATGCGACCGATACCACATTGATTAACAGCTACCTGCATCGTAAACTAATTTCACTTTTAATTTATAAGTTCATTCATTCAAAGACATTATCTCTTCGGAATTACCTATTAAACAATCATCACATTTTACAGTATCATCAATGCTCGCCATTAACTTGAAACACGTATTACATTTATACCAAGCTTCGTCGAACGAAAAATGCCCTCCTTTTATAAGAACAGTTCTTCCCTCTACGAATGCTTGTCCTATTTTTTTTAAGGCGCTATTATAGATTCTAGTCAGGGTTGGCCTTGAAACCTCCATCTTTTCAGCTGCCTTATCTTGTGAGAGATCATCGTAGACAACCAACTTCACAGCCTCATATTCTTCATACTGCATCACAACAGGTTCGGTATCACAAAGTCTCATACCAAATGGCCTGAATCCTAACATTTTAGGAGGGTAATTAACTCTTCTCTTTTTTTTTGGACGTGGCATTTATAAAGTTTAAACAAATATAATGAACTTACGTTCAAAACTTCTTGATTGGTCAAAAAAAAACCAGAGCATTGAAATCTCTGGTTTTTCATCTATTAAATTAATAATTTTTATTTAGAATTATATCATTCTATTAACATCCCAAGCTTCAAGATAATCCTTTACCGCTTTTACAAACAAGCCACCTAAAGCCCCGTTTACCACACGGTGATCATAAGAGTGCGATAAAAACATTTTATAACGAATTCCAATAAAATCGCCTTCTGGTGTTTCTATTACCGCAGGTACTTTTCTAATTGCACCAAGCGCCAAAATACCTACTTGTGGCTGATTAATAATTGGAGTTCCCATAATACTTCCAAAAGAACCTACGTTTGTAACTGTATAAGTACCACCTTGAATTTCATCAGGCTTTAATTGATTATCTCTAGAACGCTTTGCCAGATCATTAACTTGTTTGGTCATGCCTACCAAGTTAAGCTGGTCAGCATTTTTAATTACAGGTACAATTAAATTACCATCTGGGAGAGCAGCCGCCATTCCTAAATTGATGTTTTTCTTTTTGATGATTTTATCATCTTGAACAGAAATATTCATCATCGGGTAATCACGGAGCGCTTTAGCAATCACCTCCATAAATATAGGTGTAAAGGTTAGGTTTTCTCCTTCACGCTTCATAAAGCCATCTTTAACCTTTTTCCTCCAGTTCCAAACATTGGTAACATCAGCTTCAATAAAACTTTGTACATGGGCCGATTTTTGAAGTGAATCAGTCATGTGGTTGGCTACCAATTTACCCATCCTGGTCATTTCGATGATTTCATCTTCACCATTAGAAACCACTGGAGCTACCTTTTCAACTTCTGGCGTAACTTTAGATTTTCTTTCAACAGCAGGTGCTTCCACTGCTGGTTTATTATGTTTATTTTTTAGGTAATCTAGAATATCATTTTTAGTCACACGACCTTCACTACCAGTTCCAACAATCCCATCCAATTCTGATTGCGAAATCCCTTCGGCTTTTGCGATATTCCTAACTAAAGGTGAATAAAACTTATCACCATTTGAAACCGCAGGTACTACAGTTTCTTGAGCCTTTGTAAAAGTTTGAGTAATCTCTTCAACGGCTTTCTCCTGAGACGCCGTAATGTTTACTGTTTCGGTTTCTTCTACCTTTTCTTCTGAAGCAACTTCTTCTTCTATATCGCCTTCTGTTTCTATGATAGCTAAAACTTGTCCCACTTGAACCACATCATCAACTTCAAAAAAGCGTTTTATTATAACACCATCAACTTCACTTGGCACTTCGCTATCTACTTTATCGGTTGCAATTTCTAAAACCGGATCGTCCATTTCAATAGAGTCTCCTACTTCTTTTAACCAAGATGTTATGGTTGCTTCTGCAACACTCTCTCCCATTTTTGGTAATTTAAGCTCAAACTTTGCCATATCAATAATGTAATAGTGATTTTTTAGTTTTCAGTTGCAAAATTACTGAAAATGCCTGAATTCCTTTAAATTATTTGCAACAAAAACTATTTAAAACTTATAATCTCTCCTCTAGCCAATTCATTATCACTTCCTATGATAAAATCTGAATTCTTTGGCAGTATCTTATATGTTACGGGTTTATTTTGCAAAAATGTAGATTCAACCATTTGAATAATGCTTTTAAAAGTTAAAAAGGCACCATCAAAAATCACTTCAACACCAGGATTGACATCTTTTATATCCTGCTGAACAATTAAGGACTTGCCTATTTTTTTTTCAAGGCGCTCATTCTTTTCGTCTGAAACAAAAACAAATTGACTCACTTCCTTTTTCCTCTTTCTAGGCGTAGTTTGCATCATAAAAAACGTTTTTATACCTAGCCAAACGACAATATCAAAAAACACATTTGATTTAAAATGCTTTTCATAAAAAATCTGCATCGCCCCAAAAAAGCGTCGTGCATATACTTTATCTTTTAAGGTGCTCTCTCCTTTATAATGAATCACAGTAGTTTTACCGTAATAATAATTTTTATAACCTGCTTGCTTTACCACATATGACAAGTCAATATCCTCTCCATACATAAAATAAGCCTCATCGAAACCGCCGACCCCATTGTAAACTGCTCTCTTTAGAAACATAAAAGCCCCCACTAAAATATCGACTTCACCAACGGCATCCATATCCAAAGGATTCGCATAATAATCTTTAGAATTTCCGCAGATTTTTTTTAAAGCTACAGATACATAAGGAATATTACGTTTACTTTCAGGTAAAAAAGCTCCAGAGCCATCGATAAGCTTGCATCCTACAATTCCTAAATCTAATTTAAGTTTTGAAAAATCTAATAATTGCGTAAAGGTATCTTCTGCTACAACCGTATCGGGGTTTAAAACACATAGATATTCCCCTTTTGCCTGTGCTACTCCAATATTGTTTCCTTTTGAAAATCCGCCATTGACTTTATTCTCAATAAGCACAACTTCTGGAAACAGTTTTTTAACCATTTGGCAACTATCGTCAGTAGAATTATTATCAACGACTATAATTTCTGAGTCAATATAAGCCGTAGCCGCTTGTACACTTTTTAAACAAAGTTCTAAAAAGTGACGCACGTTATAATTTAGTATAACAATTGAGAGTTTCACGAGAGCTTCAGTTTAGTTTAAAAGATCGTGTGTAAAACGGTATGGTTAGACATTATTCCTTTAGTATTTTAGGTCGGTTTTAATTTGATTAATTGCTTTTATAATTTTAAAGAATTTTCAAAAGGCACCCTATTCACGATACTTCTACTGAGTGTAATTTCATCGGCATATTCCAATTCATCGCCCACCGAAATCCCTCTTGCGATGGTTGAAGTAAACACTTTGTCATCTTGAATTTGCTTATAAATATAAAAATTTGTGGTATCTCCCTCCATGGTTGAACTCAACGCAAAAACAAGTTCCTTTATTTCACCGGTTTTCACTTTATTCACTAAAGACTCAATATTTAAATCATGAGGTCCTACACCATCCATTGGCGATATTTTACCTCCTAACACATGATATAATCCTTTAAATGAACTTGTATTTTCAATAGCCATCACATCTCTAATATCTTCAACCACACAAATTAAGCTAGTATCTCTATTAGGGTTTGAGCAAATTTCACAAAGTTCAACATCACTAATATTATGACAAGATTTACAAAACTTAATCTCTTCACGCATGCTTCTTAAGGCCTCAACTAAAGCTGTGGTTTGCTCTTTGGGCTGCTTAAGCATATGCAACACCAAACGCAAGGCCGTCCGTTTCCCGATACCGGGAAGCTGTGACATCTCGTTTACTGCACGCTCTAATATTTTTGATGAAAATTCCACTGTTGCGAATTTAACATTTTTTAAAACATCTGAAAGGAAACATTAAAAAGAATAAAATCTGAAGCTTTTTTGTATTTTGGCTTAAAATAATCATTGAATGACTCCCACTCAAATTCTGCTTCTTATACTTGCGTATTTTGTTGTATTAATTTTAATTTCTTACTTAACAGGAAAAGAAGACAGTAACGAAGCCTTTTTTAAAGCCAATAAATCAGCGCCTTGGTATTTAGTAGCTTTTGGTATGATTGGAGCCTCACTCTCTGGGGTCACTTTTATTTCTGTTCCTGGTGCTGTTGAAGTCAAACAATTTGGCTATTTGCAGGTAGTTTTTGGATACTTTTTTGGCTACTTGGTTATTGCCTATGTGCTTTTGCCCATTTACTATAAACTGAACCTCACCTCTATTTACACCTACCTGAGAGACCGTTTTGGCTATGTGAGTTACAAAACTGGAGCGGTTGCCTTTTTAATCTCTCGAGTTGTTGGTGCTGCTTTCCGGTTGTTCTTAGTCGCTAAGGTATTACAGTTACTTGTATTTGACCAATATGGCATCCCATTTACGGTAACGGTGATTATCACTATTGCTTTAATTTGGCTCTACACCTTTAAAGGAGGGATTAAAACCATCATATTCACCGATACCCTACAAACGCTTTTTATGCTCATTTCTGTGGTAGTGACCATCGTGTTTTTGGCTTCGGTATTAGATTTAAACAGCGTTTCTGAGATTTACGCCAATGTGACTGCAAGTCCTATGAGCAAAACATTCTTCTTTGATAATGTTAACGACCCACAATATTTTATAAAAAGCTTTCTGGCTGGTATGTTCATCACTATTACCATGACTGGTTTAGATCAGGACATGATGCAGAAAAACTTAACCTGCAAAAACCTAAAAGAAGCTCAGAAAAACATGATTTCTTTTAGTGTGATTTTAATATTTGTGAATATTCTTTTCCTCGTTTTAGGCCTAATGTTAACACAATATGCCAACCAAAACGGTATTACAGCTAAAAAAGACGACTTATTTCCAACTATAGCCATGCTACCAGAAATTGGTATTATAACCTCATCTTTTTTTCTACTAGGTTTAATTGCTGCGGCTTATTCTAGTGCCGATTCAGCCTTAACATCGTTAACCACTTCATTTTGCATAGATATCATAGAGCTAGACAAAAAGCCTCAAGCCATACAGAAAAAAATAAGAAAACGTACTCACATTTTAATAAGTCTTGTTTTAGTGGTTGTTATCGTACTATTTGATGCTATTTTTAAAGATGTATCTGTTATATGGGAATTATTTAAAGCTGCCGGTTATACCTACGGACCACTTCTTGGTTTATTTGCTTTTGGTATTTTTACCAAAAACGAACTTAAAGACAAATACGTTTGGATTATTGCACTAATCGCTCCACTGGTATCTTACTTTATAAATATGTATTCGGAAGTTTTGCTAAATGGCTACCAAATTGGTTTCGAAATCTTAATTGTAAATGGACTCCTCACCTATTTAGGATTAATATTGATTCGTAGAAAGTAGCACTAAAGTACAAGCTGTTTCGTAAAAAATATCGCGTTCTTTTAGAAGCTCATAAAACTCAGGGTTTTCGGTTCCTGGGTTAAAGATCACACGTTTTGGGTTTAGCGTGATAATGTAATCGTAATATTCTTTTTGTCGCGTAGGATTTAAATACAAGGTTACAGTGTCTATATTTTTATAAGGAATTAAAGTCGTATCGATTTCAACTCCAGAAACCTCGCCTTTTCTTAATCCGAATGCAACGACTTCCATTTCTTTTGAAACTAAGCTCTGAATAGCCAAATGTGAATATCTGGTCGGTTTTAGTGAAGCACCTATAACTAGTGTTTTTTTATTCATCATTTTCATTTAATCTTTGTTAAAATTCGTATTTAACCCGTTTTATACGTCGTTAATCAAGAAAACTACAATTTAAACGTAAAAAAGTTTAAATATTGCAATAAAATCAACCTTTCTACGTTACCAAAACATACAATCTAGCCAAAACGAATATTTTATAATTATTAGAGTTAGTCATCTACACATATTAAATTCGTCACATAAGATTTGTATAACAAAGCTCGAAATTCGTTTCGAGCTTTTCTTTTTATGTTAAAAATCGTTAAAAATCAGATGGTTACGAAATCTATCGTAATTTTGCACGACTAAGAAGTAAGTTTATTAGCTTTAAGTGTTAATTGAAGTTGATTAATAGCTAAAGAAGCCCGAATTCGCGTTCGGGCTTTTATATTTTTTATTGGTTTACCATCTAATAATCGCACTTGCCCATGTAAAACCACTACCAAAAGCTGCTAGTACGACGTGGTCTCCTTTTTTTATTTTTCCTTCTTCCCAAGCTTCAGTAAGCGCAATAATTACAGATGCTGCCGTAGTATTTCCATACTTCATGATATTATTGAAAACCTGATCATCCTTCAAGCCAAATTTCTGCTGAATAAATTGTGCTATACGTAAATTCGCTTGGTGCGGAATCAACAAATCAATATCTTCCTTTTTCAAGTTGTTCTTCATTAAGCCTTCCATAATCACTTCGCTAAATCGTACAACGGCGTGTTTAAACACAAAGGTTCCATCCATGTATGGGAAATATGAAATATCTTCTTCTTCAGATTCTAAAATTTCTGGTACCCAATGTGCAATACTTGGCGATTCCACAATCAATTTATCGGCATATTTACCTTCACTATGCAAGTGTGTAGATAAGATGCCTTTAGAGTTGTCTTCTTCACGCGACATGACGCAAGCTCCTGCTCCATCACCAAAAATCACCGAAACCCCGCGCCCTCTAGTGGTTTTATCCAATCCGTTACTATGATATTCAGCACCAATAACCAGCACGTTTTTGTACATGCCTGTTTTTATAAATTGATCGGCCACCGAAATAGCATACACAAAGCCAGAACATTGGTTTCTAACATCTAAAGCACCAACAGTTGGCATGTCCAATAAATCTTGAATTTGCACGCCACAGCCAGGGAAATAATAATCAGGACTCAAGGTCGCAAAGACGATAAAATCAATGTCGTCTTTGGTAAGCCCAGCGCGTTCAATAGCTATTTTTGCAGCTTTAGCCCCCATAGTAGCTGAAGTATCCTTGCTTCCTTCTGGAATCCAACGTCGCTCTTTAATTCCCGTGCGTTCTTGAATCCACTCGTCATTGGTATCCATCAGCTTCGACAAATCGTCATTGGTGACCACGTTATCAGGTAAATATTTCCCTAAACCTATTATTTTAGAATTATACATAGTTAAAAACCTTTTATTTTTTCCGCGAAAGCGCCAATCGCTTTATGCATAAGCAAAATACAAAATATTACGATTAAACGAGAATTCAATAATTTCTTTTACAAAGTGTCAGTTTGTCACTTTTAATCAATTGGCATTTTTGTTGTCTATTCCTTTTTCAGATAAAAAAAATATAATAGTTTTTCACTTCCGTGGGAAATAAAAATAAAAATAAAAACAATAATACCATGACAAAAGGAAACATTAATGTATCGGTAGAGAATATCTTTCCTCTCATTAAAAAATTCTTGTATAGTGATCACGAAATCTTTTTACGTGAACTTATTAGTAACGCCACAGATGCGACTTTAAAATTAAAACACTTAACCAATATTGGTGACGCTAAGGTTGAATATGGCGACCCTAAGATTGAAGTTAAAATTGATAAAGAAGGTAAAAAACTTCATATTATTGATCAAGGTTTAGGTATGACTGCTGAAGAAGTAGAAAAATACATTAACCAAGTGGCTTTTTCTGGTGCTGAAGAATTCTTAGATAAATATAAAGATTCTGCTAAAGATTCTGGAATTATTGGTCACTTCGGACTAGGTTTCTACTCGGCGTTTATGGTTGCTGAAAAAGTTGAAATCATTACTAAATCTTTTAAAGATGAACCTGCTGCACATTGGACTTGTGACGGTTCTCCTGAATTTACTTTAGAGCCTTCTGATAAAACGGAAAGAGGTACTGAAATCATCCTTCATATTGCTGAAGACTCGACTGAATTCTTAGAAGAAAGCAGAATTAGCGAACTTCTATTAAAATATAACAAGTTCATGCCGGTTTCAATTAAGTTTGGAACTAAGGAAATTAACGATCCTGAGCACGAACCTGCCACAACAAAAGATGCTGAAGGTAAAGAAACTACTGAGCCGCACAGACAAATTACGGTTGATAACATTATAAACAACCCAAATCCAGCTTGGACGAAACAGCCTGCAGATTTAAAAGAAGAAGATTACACTGGTTTTTACAGAGAATTGTACCCAATGCAATTTGAAGAGCCTTTATTCCACATTCACTTAAATGTAGATTACCCGTTCAACTTGACAGGGATTTTATACTTCCCTAAAATGTCGAACGATATGCAAATGCAGAAGGACAAAATTCAGCTATATCAAAACCAAGTTTTCGTAACTGATAATGTTGAAGGTATTGTTCCTGAATTTTTAACGATGTTACGTGGGGTTATTGATTCGCCAGACATTCCGTTAAACGTATCGCGTTCATACTTACAAGCTGATGGTGCTGTAAAAAAGATTTCATCTTACATCACTAGAAAAGTTGCCGATAAATTAAAATCATTGTTCAATTCTAATCGTGAAGATTTTGAAGCGAAATGGAATGATATTAAAATCGTAATTGAATACGGTATGCTTTCTGAAGAAAAATTCTTCGAAAAAGCTGAAGCCTTTGCGCTTTACCCAACAGTTGATGGTAAATATTATACTTACGAAGAGCTTTACAATAAAATTAAAGCAAATCAAACCGATAAAGATGATAAATTAGTCATTCTTTACGCTTCAGACAAAGAAGCACAACACAGCTACATCGAATCGGCTAAAGCTAAAGGTTACGAAGTTTTACTTTTAGATTCACCTATCATTTCACACCTTATTCAGAAATTAGAAAGCACTAAAGAAAACATTTCTTTTGCTCGTGTAGATGGTGATCATATCAACAATTTAATTAAGAAAGATGAAACAACGATTTCTAAATTAGATGAAGAGCAAACAAAATCTTTAGATGAATTATTGAAAGAAGTGATTCCTACTGACAAATTTACAGTGCAGTTAGAAGCTATGGATAGTGATGAGTCACCATTTACTATCACACAACCAGAATTTATGCGTCGTATGAAAGAGATGCAAGCTACTGGCGGTGGTGGTATGAACATGTTTGGAAACATGCCTGAAATGTATAATCTAGTAGTGAATACAAATTCAGCATTAGTAAGCGAGATTCTAGATACAAAAACTAAGAAAAAACAAGAGCGTTTAATTACTCAAAGTTTAGACTTAGCACGATTATCACAAGGACTGCTTAAAGGTGAAGAACTTACAAACTTCATTAAGCGTAGCTACGAAATGATTAAATAATATTCTTGTGAAGGCAGGAATCTCATAAATAGTATCTCTATTTCTGTCGCTTTCGCGGAAATAAAATTCAAAACCACTTCGTTATTCATACGAAGTGGTTTTTTTAGTTAAAAAAATCGTAACCTAACGCAACCTTTTATTCAATATGACATCTATTAAACAACACCCTTTACATATGACTCTATTTAAAACATTATCCTTATTATTTTTATGTGCTATTATAAGCACTTCGTGCTCATCAAACGCTAACGAAACGACTACGTTTTGGGTAAACAGTATGAAAGTAGATTGCGATGCTGGGGCCGGAAAAGCACAATGCTTACAGATTTATAAAGGTGACGATTTAGAACACGCTAAATGGACTTACTTTTATAGCCCTATTGAAGGTTTTACTTTTGAGCCGGGTTTGCTTAAAAAGATTGAAGTTTCTGAGACGCATTTAGACCCAAAAGATGTCCCTGCAGATGCCTCTTCAATAAAATACACATTGGTTAAAGTCCTAGAAGAAATGCTAGACCCTAGAATGCATCTTCACGATATTTGGGCAGCAACGCATATAAACGGTAATACATTAAACAAAGAAAACACCTTTATTCCTACGCTTGAAATAAATATTTCCAGAATGGCCATTATGGGTACCGATGGCTGTAATAATTACACCGGAAACATTAAAAGTTTAGGCGATAAAAACATCACTTTTGGTCCTATTGCTGGAACTCGAAAAATGTGTCCTAACATGGAAACTCCAGATGCGTTTAACAAAGCTTTAAACCATTCGGCAAGCTTTAAACGAGACGGATTAAAACTCTATTTATTCGATGCCAACGGAAAAGAAACCCTTAGATTCAACAAAATAGATTAGCCCTTTTTAAAAATTCAACGCAACTATATTTTAATTATTATTTACAAATACCCTATGAAACACCTACTATTTATTTGCGCATTAGTGCTTTTTACAGCTTGTGAAAAAGATGAAGCACCGCATGATTACTCCACTGAAAATGAAGTTGAAATTCAAACTTACCTAGCTGAAAACAACCTAGATTCAAAAAAGAGTGGTTCTGGGTTACATTACATCCTTCACGAACAAGGAAAAGGTGCTGTACCACTTCCAACCGACCGTGTTAAAGTCGCTTATAAAGGTTATTTCACAGACGGTACTGTTTTTGAAGAAAACACCGAAGGTATTTCTATTGCACTTAATCATTTAATAAAAGGTTGGCAAGAAGGCTTGAGCTTTATGAGAGAAGGTGCCAAAGCCACTTTAATCATCCCGGCACATTTAGGTTATGGAAACAAAGGTCAAAATGATATTCCAGGCGGATCGGTGATTATTTTTGACGTAGAACTCATCTATGTGAATTACACCACTGAAAATGATTTAGAAATCCAAGAATACTTAACAGAAAACAACTTAACAGCTCAAAAAACCACTACTGGTTTATATTATTCAATAGACACCCCTGGAACTGGAGACACCCCTAGCTTATCAGACACAGTTAAACTTACCTATAAGGGATATTTTACAGATGGGGAAACATTTGATCAAAGCACCAGTGAAGTCACTTTTAATTTAGAGAACCTTATTAAAGGTTTTGCTGAAGGCATGACTTACTTCCAAGAAGGTGGTATAGGTACATTATACATTCCTGCTCACCTAGCATACGGAAACACTGGTCAGGGCGATATTTCCGCTGGAACTGTTTTAATTTTTGATATCGAACTGGTTTCAATAGATTAAAAAAATTGCTCTTATATATTCGAGCCACTCCTAAACGTAGGAGTGGCTTTTTTTATTAATTTTGACGAATCAATAAAACACGGCTTTCATTTTAATTCTAAATAATATTTTGAAAATAATTTCTACAAACACCTCAAAACCCCAAACCATTATTTGGAATGACAAACCCGTAGAAACGGGTATTTATAAAACCCCAACTAACACCCCTATTTTCTTAGGAAAAACCGATGTTAAAAACGACACGGTAACCGATAGAAAATATCATGGTGGCGAATTCAAAGCTTGTTATTTATTTTCTGAAGACCATTACACTTACTGGAAATCTCTATACCCTAATTTAGACTGGAATTATGGCATGTTTGGAGAAAACTTAACAGTTGAAGGCTTAAACGAATCTAAAATTCTTGTAGGCAACATTTACCATGTTGGAACGGCCTTAATTCAAATTACAGAACATAGAGAACCCTGCTTTAAATTAGGTGTTAAGTTTGGTACGCAAAACATTTTAAAACAGTTTATAGATTATGGATTTCCTGGAGCGTATATCCGTGTGTTAGAAGAAGGCGCTGTAAATGTTGGAGACACTTTTAAACTGGTAAAACAAGCTCAAAACAGCTTAAGCATACAAGCCCTTTTTAAATTAATTTTTGAAAAAGAAAAAAATCAAGACCATTTAAAAAAAGTTATAATAAACGAAGCGCTCCCTATGAAACTTAAAAATGATCTTCAAAAACACTTAAGTTAACAGGAAGTGAATTTCTAAAGTTTAGATTTTATTGTATTTCTTTTTTTTGTATTTTTAGTCTTATGAGCAAGACAACAAAAAAATTAAAACTCCATCAGTATAGCGATATCTATATTCTGAATAAACCTGAAACTTTTGATGAAGTCTTCAAGGATATTTCCTATTCTGAATCTTTAGTAACCACCTCTTGTGTGGAATGTGCATTGGTTTTTGCTAACACCAAAGATGAATTCATCAATCAAATGCTCACTTTATCACCTAGACTTTTAGACCATTCTGTAGTTTGGGTTTTTTATCCGAATAAAATGCCTATTAGTGAAATCTCAAAATTACATATTGAATTTGATTGGGACTTTTTAGGCGACTACCGCTTAAAACCTACAAAGCTCTATACCATAGACAAAACCTGGAACGTGATGAAAATTAAAAAAATTCACGTTTAATACCAATTATAACCTAAAAAGAGTCATAATTGGTTTAAGTCATTTAAATTTAGGCATATTTACTAATATAACTCCCGCCTACAATTTGTCTTCAAGCCAAGTCTTTTCTACTATATTTGCAGCATAATTTATATCGCAATTTGAAAGACTTACTACTCATAACGCCTCCTTTTACACAACTTAATACGCCCTACCCTGCTACGGCTTATCTTAAAGGTTTTTTAAACACTAAAGGTATTGGCGCCTATCAAATGGATTTGGGTATTGAAGTGATTTTAGAGCTATTCAATAAAGAAACTTTTGAAGAACTTTTTGAATTGGCTTATGAGAACGACAGAATTATTTCTGAAAACTGCGAGCGCATATACGCCCTAAAGGAAGCTTATTTAAAACCTTTAGACCAAGTTATTCAATTTTTACAGGGTAAAAACCAAACTCTAGCGCAACAAATATGCAGTGATAATTATTTACCACGCGCCTCGCGTTTCAATCAATTAGAAGACATGGATTGGGCTTTTGGTTCTATGGGTTTTCAAGATAAGGCCAAACACATCGCTACTTTATATCTAGAAGATTTATCAGACTTTATCGTTGAATGTATCGATGATAATTTTGGTTTTAGCCGCTATGCCGAACGCCTGGGACAAAGTGCGAATAGTTTTGATGAACTTTATGATTTTCTTCAAGATGACCTCAGTTATATTGACCAAATCACACTTGAGATTCTTGAAAAACGAATTAAAGCAACCCAGCCTAAGCTTATTTGTCTATCTGTGCCCTTTCCAGGGAATTTATATAGTGCTTTTAGATGTGCACAGTTTGTAAAAAACAACTACCCCGATATAAAAATTGCCATGGGTGGCGGATTCCCAAACACCGAATTACGCTCAGTTAGCGATGTTAGAGTATTTAAGTTTTTTGACTTCATTACCCTAGATGATGGGGAGCTTCCAATAGAATTGTTAGCGACTTCAAAAGAAGCATACAAACGTACCCTTCTTTTAGAAAACGGCAAAGTGGTTAATAAAAACAACAGTACAAAACCAGATTACAAACAAGCTGATATAGGCACACCTGATTATTCTGATTTACTTTTAGACCAGTACATCTCCGTGATTGAAATCGCAAACCCTATGCATAGCTTATGGAGCGACGGTAGATGGAATAAACTCACCATGGCACACGGTTGTTACTGGGGCAAATGTACTTTCTGTGATATTTCATTAGATTATATTAAAATTTATGAACCCATTACGGCTAAATTACTGGTAGACCGTATGGAACAAATTATAGCACAAACCAACGAAACCGGATTTCATTTTGTTGACGAAGCGGCACCTCCTGCCCTAATGAAAGCCTTGGCTTTAGAAATATTAAAACGAAAAATCACGGTGACTTGGTGGGCTAATATCCGGTTTGAGAAAAACTTCACCAACGATTTGTGTCAACTTCTTAAAACATCAGGTTGTATTGCCGTTTCTGGCGGCTTAGAAGTGGCTTCAGACCGTTTGTTAAAACTCATTGATAAAGGTGTTACCGTTGAGCAAGTGGCGCAGGTAACACGTAACTTTACCGCATCAAACATCATGGTACACAGTTACCTCATGTATGGCTACCCCACGCAAACCATACAAGAAACTGTAGATAGTCTAGAAATGGTTCGCCAACTTTTTGAAATTGGCATCATTCAATCTGGTTTTTGGCATCAGTTTGCACTGACCGCTCATAGCCCAATTGGACAAAACCCTAGTGATTATCATATCACTCCGAATTATAAAAACATCAGCTTTGCTAATAATGATGTAGATTTTACCGATGAAACGGGTGTAGACCATTCTCAATTTAGCTACGGATTAAAAAAATCACTGTTTAACTTTATGCACGGTATTGGTTTTGAATTACCACTTCAGGACTGGTTCGATTTCGAAATTCCTGATACCACTATTAAACATGATTTTATTTACGATTGTTTAGAAGATTCTGAAACATTCAAAATTAAACCAAGAGCAAAAATAGTATGGCTAGGCAGTCTTCCTATAGTGACTGAACAATCGAAAACAAAAAAAGGCCATTCTCATCACAGTCTGAAATTAAAGTTTCATACTAAAGAAGACGCTTTCAATATTGTTTTACCAAAAAATCATGGCGAATGGTTTCTAAAAACTCTAGACAAATTAGCACCTGAGAACATCCAACTCCTATCACTTTCAGAATTGAAAAAGGATTTTGAAACGCATTTTGAAGATTTTGAATTGTTTTGGTTTTCAAAACCCATGCAAATTTTAAAAGAAAATGGGTTGCTAACTTTGTAATGAACTTTAATACCAATTTAATTTTATAATGTCGTATTATATGGTTAAAATGGTATAAGTAGACAACTCAAGGCAATTTCAGTTATCTTTGCAGCAAATTATTTTTTATGTCATTTAAAGATTTGAAACTCAACAGACCGCTTTTAAGAGCTGTCGCTGAAGCTGGATACGATAACCCAACCTTGGTTCAAGAAAAATCCATTCCCTTAATTTTAGAAAAAAGGGATGTTATTGTTTCTGCACAAACTGGTACTGGAAAAACGGCAGCTTTTGCACTACCTATACTTCAATCTTTATTTGACAGTCAAGATGCGCCTAAAAAAGGAAAGCAAGTTAAGGCCTTAATTATTAGTCCTACGCGTGAATTAGCCTCACAAATTGAAGAAAACTTTAAAACTTATAGTAGTTATACCAACCTTAGAACAGGGGTTATCTATGGCGGTGTGTCCATAGAACCTCAAAAAGAAATTCTAAAAAAAGGCTTAGACATTTTAATCGCTACTCCAGGGCGTTTATTAGACTTACATAAACAGGATTATGTAAACCTAGATTATGTAGAAACTTTGGTTTTAGACGAAGCCGATTTAATGCTAGACATGGGCTTTATTGATGATGTTAAAAAAATTGAACGCCTTTGTACAAAAGAAAAGCAAGTGCTGTTATTTTCAGCAACCATTCCTTATAAAGTAGAGCAATTAGCCAATTCAATTTTGACGAATCCAGAACGTATTGAAGTTGCCCAAAATTCATCAACCTCTAAAAACGTCAATCAATTTCTTTATTTCGTTCCTAAAAAGAATAAAATAGAATTGTGTCTTCATGTCTTGAGGAATACCATAAAAGGCAATATTATTATTTTTAGACGTACCAAGTTTGGTGTTGATAAGCTAGAACAAACCCTACTAAAAAACGGTTATAAAGTAACGAGTATCCACGGCGATAAAAGTCAGACAGCAAGGCAAGAGGCTTTAGATAGCTTCAAAAAAGGTGAAACGAACATTTTAATCGCTACTGATGTCGCTGCTCGAGGTATTGACATCGATAATTTAGATGCTGTGGTCAACTTCGATTTACCAAACATTCCAGAAACTTACGTACATCGTATAGGACGAACGGCCAGAGCAGGAAAAACAGGTATGGCTTATGCCTTTTGTTCAGCAGATGAAAAGACTTATATACAAAGCATTCAACAGCTTATCCACCTTCAATTAGATGTTGTTGATGACCATCCTTACCCTTTAGACCCGAAAGCAAAGCCAGAAGTTCATAAATCTAAACGTACGGGAAGTAAGCATAAAAAAGGCCGTAAAAGTGTGGCTTCAAAAAAGAAAAAGAAGCGTTGGTACTAAAATCTGGTAAAAAACTATTCTACTGGAAAATCAAAATACGTATTTGGAAAAGGCTCATGACGTAAAGTAAAATGCCACCATTCTTTAGAATATCCTCTAAAGCCATGATTCAGCATGACATCATGTAATAGTTTTCTATTTGCCTGTTGTTCCTCTGTAATATCCTGATTATTGTACCAGGAAACTGGTCCGAAAAAATCAAAAGGACTTCCCATATCCAGGAGTTCACCTGTATTGCCGTCAATAATAGTTAAATCAACGGTACTACCCTTACTATGCCCTGATCGTGTGGCAATATAATGTTGTTTAAATAAGTACCTTTTTTTTATGTGAGGGTAAAAGATTTGTTTTGTCAATGTGTCACCCGGTTGTCTTGCCCAGTTAATAAAATGATTTACAGCACGCTGTGGCCGGTAGCCATCAAATACTTTTAAGCACAGGTTTTGCATCTGTAACTCATCATTAACCTTTTTTAAAGCCTCGGCTGCTTTTTGAGATAAAATCAACTTATCAGCATGGTAGCCTTCAACAGGTTTACCAACAAAGTTATTAGAAGAATGGTAGCGTAATTCAACATCTAAATCGGGGATAACCTCCTTGACATATACGAAACCTTCAGGGAGTTGAGCAAAAACACTAAACGTACTTAAACAAAAGATGATGAAAACCTTTAACTTCATTTTGACTATAATTTCTGCGAATTTAGAAAATAATGTGGTTGATTATAGCATGCTTTAATGATATATTACATGTAAGGGATCAAGCGCAAAAGTTGTGTGTGAATTACGTACAGT
>NZ_WAAT01000026.1 GCF_008806375.1 Pseudotamlana haliotis
CGAAAAAAATGTCCGATCCGATTGGGAAATAGCAGACAACGGTCTTGTGTATGAAACGTAGCGTATAAATAAACGCTAACTTTTCGGATTTAGCACGAGCCGAATTTTTTATTTTTATGTTTAATTTTCTTTTATAAATATAACCAAATAAAAAATTTGGCGTACTTTGTAAATATACAAAAACCTTTCGGAAAGCCTATAATAGCTATGTTTTATACACGTTGTTAGCCACTGGCTTTATTCCGCAAACTTGCTAGCGTTGGCGTGAAAACTCTTTTAAATTTGTGAGGCACGAGCAAACTTTAAATGTGCTTGCACTAGCGTTGGCTTTTACATTCCACTTATCAATTCCTTTGCTTTGTCCAATGTAAATGCTCCATTAACTTCTTTCTTGTCAAAAACCATAAAATATGAAAAGTCGTTTCCAGCTTGTCTTTCCCATTCGTTTCCGAGTCTGCACTTTCCTTCGCTGTCAGAACCGTCCAAATGGTCTCCTTTCGTTTCTATTAGTATTGTTTTTCCAGATTTTGTTTGCAAAATAAAGTCAGGATAATGATTGGCTTTAAATCCGTTTATAAAAAATCCTTTTCCTCTTTCTAAATTTCTATGCCAAAAAGCAATATTTGAAGAGGTTCCGATTTCCATTATAACTCTTTCCTCAAAATTATTCATTGTCCCTTCTTTTTCATACAATGAATTTCCGATTGAAGAACCAACATTTCCAGGAACAATTTCCTTTGCTAATTTCCAGTTTTCTTTTGCAGTTATTCGCTTTGATTTAATTAAATCCATAAATGTAGTTTCTGCATAAGCATCTGATAATTTTCTAATATGTGCCTTTATTTTGTCGGTATAACTCCATTTTCTAACTAAAATATCACGCATTTGTTCTGCGTTCATTCTGTTTAATATTCTACCAACATAGACTTTAATTTCTTGGTCTGGAATTGGATACATATTTCCAATAATCTGCATTATTTGATGCGTAATATCGCTGATTTGTGCATCCTTTGGTTTTGCCAAAATGTATTCTGCAATTGGGTCTTTCACTTGACTTTCTTCAATTTTTACCCAATCTGGCGTATAATTGTCTTTTACAGTTTCTGTTAAATCAACTTTGTATAAATCAGATGATATTTTGTCAAAGTCGATTTTTATATCTTCATCAGAAAGTTTGAAATCTTTCAATAAAGATTCTCTGTTTAACAATTCTTGGTCAGTTCCAAAAATGTCGCTTGCTATTACTTTTAAAAAAAATTGAGGAAAATCTATTTTATCAATAATTTCTTTATTTGCTTCTTTAACTCGATAGCGTTTAACTTTATCTCCCATTTCTTGAAAAATATTTTCGTCAACAGGTTGTTTTTCCTGTTCCTTTATTTGCTGTTCTAATTCATTATTTTCTTCTTTAGAAATTGATTCCATTTCTTTATTGAAAGGATTATTTTCAATTTCCTCTTCACTTGCATTTGGGTCGAAAGAAATACGCTTTTTATCAATTGTTTCTTCTTCCGTTTCTTTTTGTTGCTCTGGAAATAGAAAAGATTCAACAGGATTTACAACTTCTGTTTCCTTTTCTTCGTCTGTCATTTTATCTGAAACTCTGTGTTCATTTCCACTAAATCCCGATGCTTTTAAACCTTCAACAATACTTTGTAACGTGTCATTAAATTTTGCCGAAGCTGTTAACACATAAGAAAGGTTTAATTGAAACGCTTTATGTTTTTGAACGTAAGGTTGACGAAGTACACGACCTAAAATTTGCTCAACATCTACTGCACTCGATTTGTCAGCCAAAGAAGCTAAAATGTATGCAAAAGGACAATCCCAACCTTCTTTTAATGCGTTTATTGTTATGATGTAACGAACTTCACAATCTTTACTTTGTAAATCAGGAATGCTTTTAAGTTCATCAATATTCGCTGTCTTTATTTTAATTTGATTTTCTGAGATTCCTAAACCAAGTAATTGTTCTTTTAATTTCTCAAATGTCGTGTTGTCGTTTTTTGTTTTTGGCTGTGCTTGAAACAAAACAATTGGTCGAATATATTTTCCTCCATCAGCTTCTTCCTTTTTTGCAAGAATTTCCAATTTTCGTTGCAAATGCAAAGCATTGTTTATTACTTCTGTTTTATCGTGATTGTTGTAAACGATTACAGGAAGTTTAACCATATGTTCCTTTTTTAGCTCTATTGCAGGAACTAAACTCACAATATTACTATTGTCTTTTGGTGTTGCAGTTAAATCTAAAATGAAAGATGGATTTAAGTTTTTAAGCATATCTACGCTCAAATCACTTTCTGCATTGTGGCTTTCGTCAACAACTAAAACAGGATGTAAACTTCTAATTACATTGATTAAAGCTGTGTCGTCAACATCATCCAAAAGATGTTTTCTATTTGCGTATTGTGGAACAAAAGATTCTAACTGTCCGTTTTCTTGATATACTTTTCTGTCTTCTTTGTTTCTTGCTCTTAAACTGGCAAAACTTAAAACAAAAATATTTAATTGCTCTTTTACAACTGTTGGATTAAAATTTGATCCTTGTAGCAAATCTTCTTTTTGGTAAATCTCAACTTTGTGATTAAAAAGTGCATTTAGTTTTTGTCGGTATGGATGCTCTGGATTTGATAGAGCATTTACGGTTTGTTGTAATAAATTACTCCAAGGAACTAACCAAATAACAGCTTTTGTTTTACTTATGTCGTAAGCTGAGAAAATTGAATGCAAAGCATTTACAGCAATAAAAGTTTTTCCGCCAGCTGTTGGTACTTTTATACAAACGTGAGCTGATTTTGGAATGTTATTTTTGTACGGTTGCATTCCTGTATTATCGATAGGATTGTAAGGTCCAATTTTATCTTCCCAATATTGATTAAATGCAGTAGATACATTTTTATGCACTTGAACATATTTCAAATATTCTTCAAGATTGTTTATTACTTTTTGTTGGTAGCTTTTTAATTCCATAATTTAAAATCTTGTAATATCTCTTGGTATTTTTTTGAAAATGATGTTATTTTTCGCCATAAATTCTTTTGGTAACAAGCAGTTGTCTGCATAAATAACATATTGTTCTCCTTTGGTTTTTACAAGTTCTAAAGCATCAAAATCCAATGTTGTTAAATTATTTTTTTCGTAGATGAAGTAATAAGCCGAACCGTCTTTTTTGCCTAAAAAGTAATTCTTATCCTTTGTTTCTTTAAACTGTGTTCTTGTTTCAGAAAACCAAATATATTCTCGAATTTTTTCTATGTCTACTTGTTCGTTTAAATTGTGATTTTCATCAAAAAGAGGTAACCCCAATTCGTAAAAGTCAAATGCTCCATCAGTCCCCTCAACCCTTTTATTGCCTTTTCCGTAACCTTTCGTTACTAATTTAACTCTTTCAGAAGTAACGGAATTTGCGTAATCTTCCATCTCGACCAATATAAATTTTCTGTTTCCTCCATCTTGTTTATTAAGGTTTAAAACTGCGTGTGCAGTCGTACCTGAACCTGCAAATGAATCAAGTATTATTGAATCCTTATTATTATCAATTTCTAGAACATATTCAATCAACTCAATCGGCTTTGGGAAATTAAATTTAAAATTATTAGCCTTTATCCATTTAGTAGTAGTTTGTGTGTCAAAAAATAAAACAGATTTTGGTGTTTGATTTATATTATCGACTAGATGGTTTTTTAATTGAGGCATAACACTTTCATCTTTTCCAAATAAAATTTTATCCTCCTTTATTAATTCTAATATTTGTTCTTCATTTCTTCCCCATCCTCTAGTTCCAGTTTTACACGGTCTTTTAGTATCTGGATGTATGATGTCAAAAAATTTAGTACTATTTGGTGCGGTTAAGTCACTAGCTCGAAATGGGCCTTTTTTATCAACGTATAGATAATGGTCAAAATCAAAAAACCTTGGATATTTTGTTAATTGTCTTAATTCTTTTTTTATTTCATCTTGGGTTAAACTTGATTTAATTAATTGATTTGTACGTTTAACAAATTCGTCAACATTAGATTTCTTTACATTCCAGTTTGATTTAACTTGTGATATATTCTTTGCATAAATAAACATATACTCGTGTGTAACCGAAATGTATTTTGCATTATTTTTAGCAGAATTTGATTGAACAATTGATTCTGCAATAAAATTGTTTTTACCAAATATCTCATCACACAGAAGTTTTAAATTGGCTTGCTCATTATCATCAATCGAAATGAATATAACTCCATCAACTGCCAAAAGTTTATGTAATAACTGTAACCTTGGATACATCATACACAACCATTTGTCGTGTCTTGTTAAGTCTTCTCCATCTTTACCTACAACTTCTCCAAGCCATTTTTTTATTTTTGGATGATTAACATTATCGTTGTAAACCCAACTTTCATTCCCTGTGTTGTAAGGTGGGTCGATATATATACACTTTATTTTCCCTTCGTATTCTGGTAAAAGACTTTTTAAAGCTTCCAGATTATCTCCGTGAATTATTTTGTTTCCGCTGTGAGTTGGTTCTGTTTGTTCTCCTTCTTTAGCGGTAAAACCGTATTTGTGTTCCAAAACTCTATAAGGAACATTTTGATGATGACTTATAACTTTGTCTTTTCCTATCCAATTGAGTGTTGGCATATTATTGTTGGTCTTTATTAGATATTATTAATTCTTTCACGTCCACATCTAAAATATTGGCAATATCCATTAAGGTTTCCAATCTTGGTTGTTGTCTGTTTTGAGCATAAGCATTTACCATATTATAGCTTTTGCCTAGTTTTTCAGCCAACCAAGTTTGTTTAATTCCTTTCTGTTCCAATACTTCCTTAATTCGGTTCATTTCAGATGTTTTTTCAATCCACTAATTTACATTTATATCTCAAAAAATAGTGTATTAAATCAAAATATTTTCGGGTGGTGGTGGGAAAAGGCAAGCTCTTTTTATTTTGTGAGGCACGAGCAAAATAAAATGTGCTTGACTGTGCGGTGGCTTTTCAGAGCTTGTGGCTAACGTTTATGTATAAGAAACGTAGGGCAGTTGATAAGCACTTTCGTTTCGGTTTATTACTTAGCTAAATATAAAATATTACTTTTATCTTTTATACTATAAACGTCATATTTTATATTTAGCGGACTTTGTTAATATGCACAGAACATTCGGTTAAACACAAACGCCCTATGTTTTTTATACGGTGTTGTAGCCAGTTTTTATTTTATCACTATATCTTTTACATAATAATTATCAGTTATCAATTTTGACATAATAAAATTATTCCAATTATCACCTTCTAAAGGGGAAATCTCATATTCACTTAATTTATCAAAATACGGGTAATTGTCTGATTCTTTTATAAAAATCTCAACAATCAAATTATTTTTCAAACTATCCTTTTTTGTTATTATTTCAATAGGTTTCAAAATATCTTCCACTGTTATTGATTCACGAGGATTAAAGAATAATAAGATTGATTTAACTTTCATACTTTCCATTGCTGGTATTCCACATCCATTGCTTTTAAAATTAGATGGAGGGCATTCAGTCAAATCAATACCTTTTATATCACAATTCAAAACTCTAAAAATATAGTCAATTTTTTTACCTATTAATTCCGCTTTATTATTATTTATGTTCGTTTTAAGTTTTTCAAAGCAAGTATTTGATTCCGTTTGGGAAAAAATTTTTATAGTCAATAATAAAAATATAATTAATAGTTTCATCTTAAATTGGCTACAACGGTCTAGTATAAGAATAGTAGCGGATTAAAATGCACTAACTGTTCGGTTAAACACAGACCTTATTTAAATTTACTTACTTTTGTTTTAGCGATAAAACCGCTATTATTTTTATACATTGTTGTAAGCTGGCTTTCCACGTCCTGCTTGGTTTTCCGAAGTTTTATTACTTGTTCGGAAGTGTGCGTTGGCAAGACATACTCTTTTGCAATTTTTGGCGTAGCGTTAGCCGGTGCGAATTGCAAATGTGTATGGCTTTTAGCGTTGGCTTTTTGTTCTATTCATAAATAAACTTGCAATAAGTCCAATTCCGACAATCACGTCTACAATGTTCCACATTACCCTTCCAAGTGCTATTTTAAAAAACGGTTGAAAGAGTAATGCAAGCCCACCGTAAATGATCATTTCGGTATTCCTGTTTTCTTCATTCGCCTTATAAGTCAAAATTCCAAATCCGATTAATGCTACAAACCGAACAAATTGATAAAACCCATAAGGCATATCCAATAAACACAGAAAAAATAAAATCGCAAGGATTATTTTAATTATCGGCTGTAAACTCAATTTCATCTGTAAATTCTTCGTGTAAACCATAGTTTTGAAAGTCAATCAAGTATTTCATTTGTTTTGGAAATTGTGTAATAATTGTTTCCTCTGAAATACCTAATTTCGATTTTACCATTTGAAGAAATTTCACTTCGCTATCTTCAATTTTATTATCTGATTCAATAGTTCGAATTAAAACTTCAATTAATAAAAGCTCTTGCTTTTCGTTTAGATTTAATTGGTTTAACTCGTTCAGATATTCGTTAATTGCTTTCTTTCCGTTTTGTTTAATATAGCTTAAACTTGTTTTAAAAGGTTCTTCAATATCGTAACCCATAAAATAAATTTCGTTATCAGCCATATTCTTAATTTCTGCAATTTCAGACTCATCAATTGAACCATCACAAGCCATTACAGAAATAGCCGATTTTAATAACAAATTTTGAAATGCTTCTGTTTTCATAATCCAAATCCGATTTTAGTTGTTATATCTTCTTTAGAACCTCTTGGTAATAAATCAAGTAGTCCAAAGTTTATTTCTCTCAATCTATCCCAATTTTGGCTTTCGATAGCAAAATTACCTGCATCAACAAGACTTTTGGCTTGGGATTGGTCATTCATTTTTGATTGGTCACTTTGTAAATGAGCAAAAATTCCTTTTAGGAAGTCTGGTGTTCTCCATCTGATTTGACCTATAATACTATGTAGCTCATCCGATTTTTCTTGAATTTTCAAAGGGCTTTTAGTTGCCATAAAAGCACTTTCTTGAGAAACTATATCGTTAAATGTTTTACGTTCGTGGTCATTTCCCGAATTATCAATAAGTTCTTCACATTCCGCTTTAGTTTCGTAATAATGGTCGGTTGCTTTTTGAAGGCGTTTGTTTTTTGTTGCACTATCAATTTTTTGTGCAATTTTTCTTTTCTTATCTTCTAATTGGTACCGTTTGTCCGTTACGTCATCATCAGTAAGGCTTTCAGCTTCATCTTCAACAGCTTCCATTTCCTTTTTAACTTTAGATAAGGCACCTGCGGTTTCGTAATCTTCTTTTTCAGTAGCTAACTCAATTTCTTCATCAAGTTTGGATGATAATTCTGTTACTTGTCCTTTTAGTAGAGTAATGTTTGTGTCTCTTTCTTTTGGGTTGAATACATTTTTAAACTCTTGGTCAGACATATTTAAGTAACCTGAAACAGTAACGTCTCTACTTTCAGAAATCATAATTGTAATTTCAAGGTCAGAGCCTTTAGCAATATCTCTTGAAACTTGTTTGCCTGAAATTTCTATAACACCAATAAGTTTATTGGCTTCTGGCAATGATGTTTGTGGTCCTTCATAAACGTTTATCCAAAGTCTGTCAGATTCATTGCCTTTTAAAATTGGTTTGTTAATTGGAAAAGTTAAAGTTCTTTTTGTTGGAAGAACGGAATTACGTTCAAAAATTAAAGCTAATCTTGTATGACCTGGATTGTCGTAGTCATCAACTTCTAAACAAATATCTTCTGGAAGCGGTTGCCCACTTATTCCAAAGCCACTATTGATTCCAATAGGTTCAATATTAGTTTCAACAACATTGTTTTGGCTATCATAGACTGTCAATGTGAAAAAATTATATGTGTTTTCAACCAATGGTAAATCTTCGTTTATTCTTTCTGAAAGTTCTTTTAAACCTGAATCAAATCCACCATCTTGACGAACAATTTTATAAAATAGCCCTTCGGTATTCCCTTTTATTCTTGCAGCAAAAAGTTCGTCAGTTTCCTTTGAAGCTTTATTATAACTTGCTTTTATAGAAATTGCAGTTTGCTTTTTCTCTGCTTTATCCTTTGATACTTCTTTTTGTTTTGTTGCAGCATAATAAGCTGCTCCAACTGATACAGCAGTTGTTGGGTCAATTTCACAGTTTGCAGGTATTTGCAATACTTCTTCAACACGTTGTCTTACAAAAGGGATAAATGTAGAACCGCCAACCATCAAATTAAATTGAATATCATTTGATGTCAAAGAATTTCTGGTTAAAATGGTTTTTATCATTTCAATAGTACCATCTATAGATTCTTTGATTAGGTCGTTAAATTCGGATTTGGTAATCGTGATTTCCATATCAACTTCATTTCCTTCTTCATCTTCCATTCGCTCCACAATAATTTCTGCTGATGAAACTGCTGATAGTCTAATTTTAGCTTCTTCTGCTTGGTTTAAAAGCGAGTAATATTTAGCATTGTATTTTCCTGTTGCACTTTTCATCTGATTTTCCAAATCTTCAAAAGTGTATTGTTCTGAAATTTTGGGAATGATTAATTTTTCTACAATCAAACGGTCAAAATCTGAACCACCTAAAAAATTATCGCCTTCGTGGTCAACAACTTTCATTTCTCCATCTTTGATTCTGACTAAAGCAACATCAAAAGTTCCACCTCCTAAATCGTAAACAAGCCAATTACCGTCTGTAAGTTCTTTCGATTTTTTCATATTAGCATAAGCCAAACTTGCTGCAATAGGTTCTTGTAGTAGTACAACTTGCTTAAAACCTGCTTGTTTCCCTGCTTCTTTTGTTGCATTCGACTGAATTGAGTCAAAGGAAGCTGGAATTGTAATTACAACAGATTCCAATGTATCTCCTGTATTTACGAATGTTTTTAGCTCTTTTAGTACTTGTGCCGAAAGGTCAACTGGTGTTTTAGATTCGTTTAATGATTTTATTTGAAAACTTTCAGACGTTCCCATTTTACGTTTAAATAGACCTACAACATTTTTTGGGTCTCTTTCCAAATATTCTTTTGCTTTGTTGCCAACGACAATTCTGTCTTTTTTGTAATAAACAACTGATGGCAAAGTTGAGCGACCATAATCTAAAGGGTTATTGAAAACAATTACGTCTCCTTTTACAAATTTTGCAATGGCGGAATTGGTAGTTCCTAAATCTATTCCAATGTTAATTGTGTTTTCCATTCTATATTTTTATTTTTTTGATTCAACGACAACTACACCTTTTCGTGCAATTAAAGTGCTTCCGCCACTTTTGTATCGTATGATTGGTTTGATTACTTCTTTGATTATTAAATTTTCGGTTGAATTACCTGCGATACTCGCTTCTAAATCTAATCGAGTTTCATTGTAAGATTCTCCAATTGGATTATGATAAGTAAAACCTATTTCTGAACTTGTTGAACTTGAAAACAAATTTGTTTCAAATATATCTTTCATTTTATTCAGGTTTCTTGCTATACTATTCAATTCCTCAATATTTTCAAGTTTTCTTTCTATTTCAAAAAGTTGGTCTAATAACTCAAAATATGGTTTGTACTGTTTAAAATTTGGTTCTAACATTTATGTATTTTTTATGCACTTGGTTTGGAAAATGTCCAACCTCCTTTAATGCGTTCTATTAATAATGGGTGTCTCGATAATGTAGATTCTGAAGAGTCTTTTATTCCACCTTTTTTAACTTGGTTTCCTTCTATAACTTTACCGACAATCCAACCTGCAACAGCTCCAATAATTCCGCCAATAATAAAGTGTTCTCCTTCTGTTGCTCCACCAATAATTGCCCCTAAAATTAGCAATGCAAAAAAGACAAGATAATAGTTGTTACTTCCCTTTGAGTGAATTTCTTTGCAACTGCGACATCTTGGAATTGTTACATCTGAATATGAAAATTGAACTCTTCTTGGAATATAACTTCTACTTGTTTCTTTATAAATAGTAGTGTTAATTTCACAACCGTTATCAGGTGCGTTGGTTTCACAAAAATGGCAAACAAGAACACCTTTGTATTTTTTCTCTAATTCTTCAAGTTCGTTTTTGTCTTGTTGAAATTTTGATTTGGCAGATTCATTAACGTTAATTCTTAATGAATAATTAATTAAAGCCAAAGCATTCTTAATATCACTTTGTTTATTCCAACTCGCAATAGACATACTTCGAATAGAATAACCAATCTGCGTTCTAATTTCGTTAGCAAAAGAAGGCAAGTTGTTAAGTTCGTTTAAATCAAATGAAGATTTTACAAAAGATAAAGCATCATTTGCTTTTAATGTTTCATTTTCTACATCATCAACTTTGCTTTGAATTGCAATTAGAATTTTCGCCCATTCTTTAATTAATGGTGCATTCTTTTCTTGCTCAATTCTTTCTTCGTGTTTTTTCTTTACAATATTGTAGTTTTTTTCAAAAGTTGGTTTTGAAACACTTTCAATATTTAATTCGAGCAAATATTCTAAAAGTGAAAGAGGAACAGAAGTAGTATTAAATTCATTCCAAATATTCAGTTGCAAGAAATTTATCGATGCTGCGATTTTGTTTATTTGACTTTGGAAATATAAAGGCAGTTTATTGAGAAATTCACTCGGAAACCTTTTTTTTATAACCTTAATAACAGTATCAATGTCGTCATCTGTATAATCAGATTCTTCTTCCTTAATTTCCTTTGTTAGTTTATCGGTTTCCGCAATTCTTTGTTGAATTTCGTTGCCTAAACTCTTATAAGCTTTATTCAAATCCCTTTTAGAAATAAGATATTCGGCTCGAAGAGCCGAAGAAAATAATTCTAAATCCTTGTTTTGAAATGACTTTAATAATATGTGGTCAATTTTTGCTGAAAAGAAAGGACTTATGAAATCTACAAATTCTGGTAACTTGTAAATGCTCTCTTGTTTAAGACTGTTTAAAAGTTCGTTACTTCCATTTGCCAAAAATTTATTGAGTTCTATATTGGTCGATAAGTGCGAATAAAATTCGATTTTGTTTTTATCTTCTAATTCTTCTATCGCTCTTTCACAATCAGATTTTGTTAGTTTCTGTCCGTTGTATTCATAGAATCCGTTGTCGGATAAATCTATGTCGGCAAATAGTCTTCGCTTGGATTTTTTTATAATACTTGAATCTATTTCGTTGACTTCTTTGTCTTTTAGTTCAAGTATCTCAATAGGATTTATGTATATCATAAGTCTTTATCTTCTTTCAGTTACTATATAAAATTGCCAACTATAATTCATATTACTTTCCATATTCTCCGTTCCAATATTAGGAATCACTCCTGGTGCAGATGCTCGATAACTGTAAGTTCCTGGCGAAAGCGATATTGTTTGTTTTTCGTGTGGATTAAATGTAAATAATTTGGAATTTAGTTTTAGCGTTAGAGTTATATCCGTGTTGTTGTAGATTTCAATTTCAGGCTTATATGTTGTTGATTTACCACTTGGTGTAAATATTCCACTTTCATTTTTTTCGACAATATCTCCAAGCTTGATGTATGATTTATGGACATAACCCTCTTTGTTTGTTTCAATATCAATAATGTTGAGATAGTTATTTTCAGCATTAGTTGAAACTATAAATATTTGTGTTCCGGGTTTCAGAGATTTTACCACAGAATACTCTGTACTCGGTCCTTCTCTAAAATTTACCTGTTTGGTAATCCACCCAAGGTAGGATTGACTAAAACTAACCATACTTGTCAGTAGGAATAATGTAATAAGTAATGTTTTTTTCATTCGTTCTTTTTTTTTCAATTTTTCTTCGAGCGTTGGCAAAGAACAGCTCTTTTGGTTTTTTCAGCGTTGGCTTTTGTGTCGGCAAAAAACCAAATGTGCTGTTTGTGCGGCTGGTTTCAGCTTGCTTACAACGGTCTTGTGTATGATTTCGTTGCGTCTTTTAAGCACTAAAGTTAGCAAATAAATCACAGATAGAAAGTCCGCGAGGACTTTCGTAAGTAAGCTATAACTAGCAATGAATTATACACGTTGTTGTAAGTAGTGCTTTTCACGTTCTGCTTGGTTTTCCGATGTTTGTTATTTAGTTCAAATGTGAGCGTTGGCAAGACATACTCTTTTGCAATTTTGGGCTTGTGTGTTGGATGAAGCAAATTGCAAATGTGTATGGCTTTAAGCTTTGGCATTTTCTATTAATTCAATTTCATTTTCTGACAATCCGTACAATTCATAAACTTTTTGGTCAATTTCTTTGGTCATTTTATCAATTTCTGTTTTCAAAGATTGTGCTTTTACTTTTTGTTCATTAAAATACTGCATCCATTCAGCTTCTTCGCTCAATGAAAAGTTGCTAAATTCAATTTTATTCTCTTTTGCCACAATTTTTCTAACTTTCTCTAACTCCTTAAGAAATTCTCCAAAATTTAGTCTATCCCAATTTTTTAATTTCATTGGAAACTTTGAAATATTAAACTTATTAGAAAGTAAGTCAAGTAAGTTTGTCAAGATTGAATTGTAGCTAATATAGTTTGACCTTATTTTTGTTGTGAGTTCTATTATTTCTTTTTTTAGACCAATTTTAATTGGTAGTTTTTCTAAATATTTAGGCTTAATATTATAGTCGATATGAACATTTTTGAAATAGAAATTCATTAACGAAGAATTTAATATTCCTATTAAAAAATCAAGACTCTCATCATTACTCGAATTTTCTTCAATAAATGAAAAATTATTTAGAGGATAATATTTTCCCTCTTTATCTAAAGCTGAAATTATCCTAATTGGCATACTTAACTTTCGTATATATTGAACTAAAATTTTTGGGCGTTCAAATGAATTTTCTGAATAGCCTGCTAAATGATTTCCAAAATTCAGATAATGACCTTCCCAGTTAAGTTGAAACTTTTTTACAGTACTTGCAGAAGGTAAACAGTATTTCCAGTTATCGTCCAAGCTATCATTTGAGACATACTTTTTGTTATTACCTGTCTTAATACCATATCTTACATTGTAAAGAGTTTTAAGAGGAACAGAACCTTTTTTAATTTTAACCAAAAGAGATGCAACATTATTAGTTAAACTTAAATTAAATGGTGTGCTTTCAAATTTTAGCCAATCATTTGATTCAATCTGATAATTTTTAAAGATTGTATTATCAACTAAAAAAGATGGAATAATACCTTTGTTTAGTTTATAAGTTTGTATTACTTGATTTTCGGATTTCAAAGTGTTTTCCAATATGAAAACAGCTGGAACAATGTCAGGTGCGTCTTTAAAAATTCTTTTTTCCAACTCTATTAATTCGACAATTTTTTTGTTCAATAAATTGTCTCTCAATTTTGCATATTTATCAAGATAATACCAAGTATTTGGTGTGATGAAACCAAGAACACCATTCTCTTTGCATAACCTTGAAATTCCTAATTCGGTAAAATGAACATATGTTTCTATTTCTCCCTTATTGCACCAATAATTATTGTTAACAAAATCTTTTTGTGATTTTGGAATTTTAGCTCCCCAAGGTGGGTTTCCAATAATTACATCAAAACCTCCTTTTGAAAATATATTAGGAAATTCTTTTTGCCAATTAAAAGCCTTTTCTTCATCTACATTTTGGTCGTCAATTAAGCTATTCCCACATTTAATGTTACTATTTAAGGATGTCAATTTTCTACCCTTTTGTGCTGTTCTTAACCAAAGTGAAAGTTTAGCAATTTCAACACTTTCATCATTTATGTCAACTCCATAAATATTGTTTTCCAAAATTGAATTTTCAACTTCGCTTAATATCATTGCATCTCCAAAAAGTTTAGCTTGAAGTTCGTCAATGTATTGATGTTCTGCGATTAAAAATTCTAATGCTTGGTTTAAAAAGGCGCCACTTCCACAAGCTGGGTCACAAATTGTAATTTGTAATAACCATTTTCTATAATCTTCTAACTTTTTAGTGAGTTTTTTTAGTGTTGCTTTTTGTCTGCCTTTACGTTCTTTTTCATATTCGGCTTCTTGTATGTCGAGTTCAATTTTCTTTTCCTCACATAATTTTCCGATAGTATTATCAACTATATATTTTGTAATGTATTTTGGTGTGTAGAAAACACCATCTTTTTTTCGTTTTGTTTTGCTTTGAACAGTTTTTATTCCTTTTATTTCTGACTGAATTTCGTCAATATCGTTTAAAGAATGCTCAAAGATATGTCCAAGAATATTTACACTTACTTCACTTTCAAAATCGTAATTACTTAAATTAACTGTGTGTTTATAAAGTAGGTCATCGTTGATTTTGATATTGTCTAAAATCTTGTCAGGTGCGAACAAACCTCCATTATAAGCGAAAATGTCGTGCTGTTGTCCTTTGTATCCTGTATTCATATAACCGAAATATTTTAAAAAACGGTCGTACAAAGGAAAATACTCATCGTATTTGTCTTTTAAATCTGTCCATTGGTTTACAATTGAACGAATTGAATTTGGTGGAAGTAATAATCTATCTTCTGCAAAGAAGATGAATAAAAAACGGTCAAGTAACTTTTGGGTTTTTTTGAATAAAGTGAGTTTGTCGTATTGAGGATTTTCTTTTTGAATGCTATCAAATACTTCATTTCTGAAAGATGCGTAATCTTTATAAAGTGCTTCTGTAATTTTTTCCTCTTGAGTTAAAGATTCGTCTTTTATCTTTTTTGGAATGTCTTTTAAAAGATATTCAGACGAAAGGCAAAGCCAAAGTATTTCGAAACGTTCTTTTGTGAGTTGAAAAAGATTAAACTCTTCAAAATCTACTGCGTTGTCGATGTAAAAACGCAACTTCTCAAAGTTGGAAGTAATAACATAATTACAACCAGGTTGATTGTTTTTATAACCAAATGCTTGAGTTTCTACTTTGCTTAAATCGGTTGTGTTTGTTCCTTTTAATTCAATTACTGCAAGTGCTTTGTCGCCTTTTAGAATTGCTCCATCAGTCTTTTTTGAGCCTTTTATGTTTTTTAATTCCGTTGTGAGATTAAAATCAGGTGTTGGATTTTTAATGTATCCAAATACGTTTACAAAAAGGTCAATCAGAAACTCGCCTTGATATTGTTCCTCTTTTGAATTTCGAATATTTTCCTGAATTGCAGGATTGTGGAAATGTTTTGTAAATCTGTCGTAAGCAACATTAACTTTTTCGGACTCTAATCCCTTTAAATATTTGTTTAGAACAGAGTTCTGAAATAAGCTCATAAAATTTGAATCGTTTTTCTCAAAGTTAATATCATTTCGAGCGTTGGCAAGAAACAGCTCTTTTATTTTTTTTCAGTTTTGGCTTTTCGCATTGGCAAAAAAATAAATGTGCTGTTTGCGCGTTGGCTTTTTTAGTTCAAATGTTCAATTTTAGCACGATTTTCGCATTACTTACAACAATAGTATATAGAACATTATGTTCTATATATTACCAAATATAGGGGATATGTATGGTATGTTGTATAAATCTTTTATATGTTTTTGAATGATTTAATCTGAAAATAGAGAAGAATTCTGAATTTGTGTTCAAATTTATTCAACTTTAATTTCTCGGTAGGTTATATGTTATTAAAAAATAAACAAATTACCTGTAAATTGGTTAAATGCTGCTTAATCATAATGAAATCTACATTTAGCAATTAATATTTCACCGTCTTTATATTGATAAATAAGTCTATGTTCACTATCAATTCGGCGTGACCAAAAGCCTGCATATTTATGCTTGAGTGGCTCCGGTTTACCTACGCCATCAAAAGGATTTCTAGCAATGTCTTTTAATAGCTCATTTATTTTCTTAACCTTCTTCTTATCCGTTTTTTGCCAGTATAAGTAGTCTTCCCAAGACTCATCAACAAATGTAAACTTCATTTAATTATTTATTAAGTCCTTGCTGAAGCTATTGCCACTTTTAAGTTTTTCAATAGCGGAATCTAACCTTAATTCATTTTTTCGTGAAGATAATTCATGATTTGTGGCCATTAAAGCGTTGTATTCTTCTAAAGACATGACAACAATACCTGAGTCTTTGCCACGATTTATAATCAAAGTCTCGAAGTTTTTAACAACCTTGTCTAAATAGGTTTTTATATCTTTTCTAAAATCGGAAACTGTTGTTGTTATCATGATAATTTGTTTTATTAAGTACAAAATTATGTACAATTTATGGTATAAGCAAATAATTACCAAAGGGTACATTAAATATCAATGTGTTATTATATGGTATTAGTTCTTAAAGTCTTTAATTTCATTTTAAATTATAACTGGAATTAATCATCCAACGGATTCTTAATCGTTTTAAAAGCTTTTGTAGCCACATGCGTGTAAATTTCAGTGGTTTTAGTAGAGCTATGCCCGAGTAAAACCTGAATTTGTCTTAGGTCAACGCCGTCTTCCAATAAATGTGTAGCAAAACTATGCCGCAGCATGTGTGGAGACACTTTAATCGGGATTTTCGCCTTTTTTGCGGCATTCGCAACAACCTGTCCAATACTTTGTGCCGAGTACTGCTGGCCGTACAACCCCTCAATAAGGTAAGTTTTAGGGTGCCACTGTTTGTAATACTCACGTAAATCTTCTAGTACATTGTGTGATAATAATGTAAATCGATCTTTTTTTCCTTTAGCCGCGTTCACCCGAATCAACATGCGCGTGCTGTCAATATCAGAAATTTTTAAATTAAGCAATTCACTTCTACGCATTCCAGAAGAATACAACAAACTCACAATACATTTATGTTTTAGGTTATTGGTGTTTGCTATAATTTTTAAAACCGCTTCCTTTGAGAGTACCTGGGGTAATTTTTTCGCCTTTCTGGGGCGGTCAATTTTATAGAATCGATTAGGCATTCCTAACACAGATTCGTAGTAAAATTTAATACTATTTATCGCCATATTAATGTACGAATCAGATTTTCCTTTTTGAACCAAGTTTAAAATATAATCCCTCACATCGTTTTCATTGATGCTGTTTAGCGCCTTATCTGGATAGTAATTGATAAAATACTCAAAAGCCATCACATAAGATTTTACAGTGTTATTAGCATACTTTTTTATTTCTAGTTTATCCAAATAAGGGGTAGGGCACAATCGGTAATTTCTTGGAATCGCTCGATTTCTAAACCAAGTAATGTCCATGGGTTCAGCTTCCTCATTAATAGGTTTGTTGTCAAAAAAATAATGCGTGTTCACCCAAGCTACACCCTTAAATTTTTCAAAAACAAGATCTAAATTCGCTTTAGTATTTACAACATAAGCCATGCTAAATTCTTTGCTCCATTTAACATCAGGTAGCTCCCTGACCATAGCCTCTATAATTTTATCGCTAAAAAACTGAAGTCCAATTTGCTTTTTATCTTTAATCAACAAATGCTTCAATGTGATGCTTCTGCCTTCTTTCATGTCATATTTTTTTGGCAATCTAAGAGGAAATAAAACCATAAGAGTGGTTTATGTGAATAATATTGGTATATTATACTTTTATTTTGTGATTTATGAGATTTTATACCCATTGTCAGTATTGTAAAGCTGAATTAACCGGAAGAACCGATAAAAAATTCTGCGATGTGCAATGCAAAAGTGCTTACCAATACCAACAAGCCAAGATTCAGCCCGAACGCTTTTACAATAAAGTTGATAACCAACTTAAGCTGAACAGGAAGATTTTAAAAGAATTCAATAAAGGCGGAAAAGTAACCCTGCGCGCCGATTTACTAAAGGAAAAAGGCTTTAATCCTAATTTTTTCACCCATTATTGGAAAAATCAGAAAGGAGAAGTGTATCTTTTCGTTTACGAATATGGTTTCAGAAAAATTGAAGAAAATCATAAGAATAAATACCTTTTAATTCAATGGCAATCTTATATGGAACAGCCTAAATCATTATAATTTCCATGAAACATACTTATAAAATTCAAGGCATGTCCTGCAACGGTTGTCGATCTCATGTTGAAAAAACCTTATCGGAAGTCAAAGACGTTTCAAACGTAGTAGTCGATTTAGATAAAGCAGAAGCCAATATTGAATCAGAAAGCCATATTCCTTTAGAAGTTTTTCAGAAGGCTTTAAAGGATGACGGCGGGTGCTACAGCATTCATAATCAAAATGAAAAAAGCTGTTGCTCAAGCCATGAAAAAAAAGAGCACAAAGCAAAACCAAAAGGTAAAGGAACAGGTGTTTTTTACTGCCCCATGCATTGCGAAGGCGATAAAACCTATGACAAGGCTGGTGACTGTCCGGTTTGTGGTATGAATTTAGTTGAAGAACAAAACGTTATGGCAAGTTCAAGCAGTCAATGGACCTGCCCAATGCACCCCGAAGTTCTTGAGGATCAACCGGGGGATTGTCCCGTATGTGGCATGGATTTAGTGTCTATTGAACCTGAAATTTCTTCCGAAGAGAAAACCTATCAGAAGCTTCTAAAAAAGTTTAAAATAGCCCTCATTTTTACGCTTCCTATCTTTTTAATCGCCATGAGCGAAATGCTTCCCAATAATCCGCTATACCAAATTCTAGAGCAGAAATATTGGAATATCATTCAGTTTTTACTGTCTATTCCAGTGGTTTTTTATGCCACTTGGATGTTTTTTGAACGCGCCTTCAAAAGCATTAAAACGTGGAATCTCAATATGTTTACCCTTATCGGAATTGGTGCTGGGATCTCATGGTTATTCAGTGTTTTTGGCATGTTTTTTCCTGATATTTTTCCAGAACAGTTTAAAACGCAAAGCGGAGCGGTTCATGTGTATTTTGAAGCGGCCACCGTGATTTTAACCTTAGTTTTATTAGGACAACTATTGGAAGAACGAGCACACAGTAAAACCAACCAAGCCGTTAAAGAATTACTGAAGTTAGCACCAAACAAAGCTATTAAAGTTGTTAATGGTCAGGAAATTGAAGTGTCTATTGAAGCCATTGAAATAAACGATATTATAAAGGTAAAACCCGGTGGTAAAATTCCGGTTGACGGACAAATAACCGAGGGGGAAACCACCATCGATGAGTCTATGATTACCGGAGAGCCCATTCCGGTGAGTAAAACCACCCACGATAACGTAACCAGTGGTACCATAAACGGCAATCAAACCTTTTTAATGAAAGCCGAAAAAGTGGGTGCCGATACGTTACTTTCTCAGATTATTCAGCTAGTTAATGACGCTAGCCGAAGCCGAGCACCAATTCAAAAATTAGCCGATAAAGTTTCAGGATATTTTGTGCCTGTTGTGGTTTTTATTTCTATAATCACCTTTATTATTTGGACTATTTGGGGGCCAGAACCTGTTTATGTGTACGCCTTAGTCAACGCCATTGCCGTTTTAATAATTGCCTGTCCCTGTGCTTTGGGGCTAGCAACCCCTATGTCTGTTATGGTTGGTGTGGGTAAAGGCGCTCAAAATGGAGTGCTCATTAAAAATGCCGAAGCTTTAGAAAAAATGCATGAAGTAGATACCTTGATAATGGATAAAACAGGCACCATCACCGAGGGGAAACCTACTGTAGAAACCTTGAAAGCTTTTGACCCCGATTTTTCAGAAAATCATATCCTTAGGTATATTGTTTCTCTAAATACGAATAGCGAACATCCACTGGCTCAAGCCACCTTAAATTATGGCTATTCTCAAGACGTTAGCGTTTTAAAATCTGAAAATTTTAAGGCCGTTACCGGAAAAGGGGTAGAAGCAACCATTAAAAATCACAAAATTAGCTTAGGAAACCCTAAAATGATGGCCCACGCTCAGGCCAATTTAACTTCTGAAATGGAAGAAAAAGCTCTAAAATATCAAAAACAAGGCAAAACCGTGTCTTATTTAGCGGTCGATAAAGATGTGGTTGGCTTTGTAGTAATTGCCGATAAAATTAAAGTAAGTAGTGCTAAAGCCATTAAAACCCTCCAAGATAAAGGCGTAGATATCATCATGCTCACAGGTGATAATTTTAATACGGCACAAGCGGTGGCTCAAGAACTTCAAATAAAAACCTTTAAAGCCGAAATGTTACCCGCTAATAAACTGGACGAAGTTAAAAAGCTTCAAGACAACGGACATATAGTTGCCGTGGCTGGTGATGGTATTAATGATGCCCCTGCTTTAGCGCAAAGTAACGTGGGTATCGCCATGGGAACAGGCACAAATGTGGCTATTGAAAGCGCCATGATTACCCTTGTAAAAGGTGATTTACATGGCATTGTAAAGGCTAGAAATTTAAGTGACCAAGTGATGCGAAATATCAAACAGAATTTATTTTTCGCACTGGTTTACAATGCTGTTGGCGTGCCCATTGCCGCAGGTGTTCTATATCCGTTTTTCGGAATTTTATTGTCACCTATGATTGCCGCCTTGGCCATGAGTTTCAGTTCGGTTTCAGTGATTGCAAATGCCTTAAGATTACGGAAATCTAAATTAGATAATGCTTAAAACTATTCTGATTTTTTCGCTTTCGCGGAAGGCTTTATAACAATTCAATTTTGTAACGTCGCATTCCTAATTTGAAATATTTTTTGTTCAGATGAAATATGGGCGAAAAAGAAACAAATGATATGCGACCTTATATGGTTAAAATGTTATTACTGCTGCATCTTCAAATAATAGTCAACAGAATTTTTATCAGAACCGTACACTAAGAAGAATCCGCATACTAAAAGTGCTGAAATGGCTAAAAGCAAATTACCTATATGCATTTCACCAACGAAATTGATTAGAATGGCACCAATTAATACTGGTAGTTGCGCTATAATTGCCCATCGTGTTAGGAGTCCGAATGCAATTAAAACACCTCCAATAAGATGTACCGGCGCTACATAATGAAGCATGAGCATACTTCCTGCAAAATTTTGAACGGGCTCAAAAAGTTGGATGAGCATTTCTGTGTTTGACATGAAGTTTATGCCTTTAAAAAACAAAAACACGCCCAATCCCACACGAACCATATCTAAAGGAAGATAGGTGTGTGCATTTGCCCATTTGTTTAATGATTTTATCGTATCCATGACTAAAGTTGTTGATATTCAGTATATAAGATACGAAAAAATGAGCAATTTTTAAAATTAAACTTGTAGCACGCCTAGGTTGAAAGCTTTTTCAATAGGCGCGTGGTTGGCGGCTTCAACACCCATGCTAATCCACGTTCTGGTATCTAAAGGATTGATAATACCATCAGTCCAAATACGTGCAGCCGCATAATATGGTGACACTTGATTATCGTAGCGGTCTTTAATTTTGTTGAATAATTCAGCTTCTTTTTCTGGTGTAATTTTTTCTCCCGATTTTTCTAAGGAAGCTTTTTCAATTTGAAGCAATACTTTTGCTGCTGAATTTCCGCTCATTACGGCAAGCTCTGCACTTGGCCAAGATACAATCAACCTTGGATCATAAGCTTTTCCGCACATTGCGTAATTACCTGCTCCATAACTGTTTCCGATAATAATCGTAAACTTAGGTACCACCGAATTACTTACAGCATTTACCATTTTAGCACCATCTTTTATAATGCCGCTGTGCTCACTTTTACTGCCTACCATAAAGCCGGTAACATCTTGTAAAAACACCAACGGAATTTTCTTTTGGTTGCAATTGGCAATAAAACGCGTGGCTTTATCGGCGCTGTCATTATAAATAACACCCCCAAATTGCATTTCACCTTTTTTAGTTTTTACAAGTTTTCGCTGATTGGCAACAATTCCAACGGCCCAACCATCAATTCTAGCATAGCAGGTGATGAGTGTTTGTCCGTAACCCGCTTTATATTCATCAAATTCTGAGTTATCCACAAGGCGTTTAATCACCTCATACATATCGTATTGGTCTGCTCTAGATTTCGGAATAATACCAAATAATTCTTCAGGGTTTTCTGCAGGTTTTTGTGGTTCTATGCGATTGAACCCTGCTTTATCATAATCACCAATTTTGCCAACAATATTTTTAATAGTGTTTAAGGCATCTTGGTCGTCTTTCGCTTTATAATCGGTTACTCCAGAAATTTCACAATGGGTTGTGGCACCACCTAAAGTTTCGTTATCAATACTTTCGCCAATAGCGGCTTTTACCAAGTAACTTCCGGCAAGAAAAATACTTCCGGTTTTATCAACAATAATAGACTCATCGCTCATAATAGGTAGGTAGGCACCACCAGCCACACAGCTACCCATAACTGCAGCAATTTGTGTGATACCCATGCTACTCATGATGGCGTTATTTCTAAATATGCGCCCAAAATGCTCTTTGTCAGGGAAAATTTCATCTTGCATGGGTAGATACACTCCAGCAGAATCTACTAAATATATGATTGGAAGTTTGTTTTCAATGGCTATTTCTTGCGCACGAAGGTTCTTTTTGCCTGTAATAGGAAACCAGGCACCCGCTTTAACCGTAGCATCATTAGCCACAACAACACATTGCTTACCTTGAATGTAGCCTATTTTTACTACAACACCACCTGACGGGCAACCGCCGTGTTCTTGATACATGTCTTCACCGGCAAAGGCTGCGATTTCAATGGCATCAGCTTTGGCATCAAGCAGAAAATCAATGCGTTCTCTGGCCGTCATTTTACCTTTACTATGTAGTTTTTCAATACGGTTTTTTCCGCCACCTAAACTCACTTTTACTAAGCGGCGTTTAAGGTCTGATACTAAAAGTTTATTATAATCTTCGTTTTTGTTGAAGTTAAGGTCCATGCTTGTGTTGTTAATTAGCTGCTACAAAAATAGCCATTCTATGTTAATGTTTGAAAGTAAAACCGGCATCCTTAGCTGAATGTTTTTAACAAATGATAAGACAATATCTTTCAAAAGATTAAATCAATAAATAATACATGGTAATATATTCCTTGGTAAATAAATTATTTTCTCTTACTTTTGTCATATAAATAATTGAATATGAAAAATATAATAGCATTTGCTGGAAGTAATAGTAAGTCATCAATAAATAAACAGCTAGCTACTTATGCGGGAAGTTTATTAGATGGTGCCAACTTAAATATTTTAGATTTAAATGATTTTGAGTTACCACTTTTTGGTGTGGATTTAGAAGCGGAAGCGGGGATACCTGAAAAAGCACATGAATTTTTAGCCTTAATTAAGGAGTCTGATGGGATTATATTATCGCTAGCAGAGCATAACGGTGCTTATTCAACAGTTTTTAAGAATTTATTTGATTGGCTGTCTAGAATTGAAAGTAAGACCTTTTTTGGAAAGCCTATGCTACTTATGGCTGCTTCCCCAGGAGGTCGTGGTGGAAAATCGGTGTTAGAAATTGCGCAAGGGCGTTTTCCGTTTCATAATGCTCAAATTGTAGAAGTGTTCTCTTTCCCATTTTTCGGAGATAATTTTAAGGATGGTAAAATAACCGAAGCCGCTTTTAATGCTGAATTAATTAAAAAAGTAGCCACGTTTCAGAATAAAATTTAAGACATGGGAGATATTTCAAAGGATATAAATTCTAAGTTTCCGGATACAAAAGTCAAGGCTTTAATCAATATCATTTATACGGCGAATTGGATTAACAATAAGCAAAATGAATTTTTTAAACCTTTTGGTATCTCGCCTCAACAGTTTAATATTCTACGAATTTTACGTGGTGCTGGCGAAGCTATAAATGTTCAAACCATAAAAGCACGTATGTTAGAGCGCTCTCCCAATGCTACGAGGCTCATGGATAAATTGTGTGCCAAAGACCTAATAAATAGACTGCCCTGTCCTGGAGATCGGCGTGTTGTTCATATTGAAATTACCAAACAAGGGCTTGACTTATTAGAGGATATCGCAAAAGATTTTAATGAAGATTTATTAGAAAATTTAACTAAAGAAGAAGCGACGCAATTAAGTGATTTACTTGATAAAATTAGATAAAGTGTATCTAGTTTAAGATTTAAAAAGAATAAGATATGAAAACAATAGTTCATAAAGCAGATAGTAGAGGTTTTGCAAATCACGGGTGGTTACAGGCCAATCACTCCTTTAGTTTTGCAAGTTACCGCGATGCCAATAAAGATAATTTTGGGGCATTACGGGTATTAAATGATGATGTTATTGCCCCTAAAATGGGTTTTGGTACACATCCGCATGATAATATGGAAATTATTACCATTCCGTTAAAAGGCGAACTAAAGCATAGAGATTCTATGCATAATTCTTGGGAATCTATACACCCAGGAGAAGTGCAAGTGATGTCTGCCGGAACTGGAATTCAACATTCTGAGATTAACGGTTCTCAAGATGAGCATTTAGGCTTGTTTCAAATTTGGGTTATTCCTGACACGCGAAATGTAGAACCTCGTTATGACCAAAAATCTTTCAAAGAAGCCGATCGAAAAAATAAGCTTCAAACGCTTGTAACATCGATGGAAAACGAAGTTGACGGTGCATTGAAAATTCATCAGGATGCCAAAATTTCACGAATTGATTTAGGTGCTGGTCAAAGTTTTCAGTATGACTTAAAAAGTGACAATCATGGTGTGTATGTGATGGTGGTTTACGGAAAAGTAACGATTGAAAATGAAGTTTTAGAAACACGTGATGCCATTGGTGTAAGTGAAACAGGCGCGTTTTCGGCGAAAGCCAAAGAAGATTCATCACTTTTATTTATTGAGGTGCCCATGAGGTTTTAGTTAGTTTAACCATAACGCAAAAAATAACTTTGAATTAGAAATACATGATAAATCATCACGGCATTTATAATTAATGTATTTTTATCGCCAATAGTTGCATAGGTCGCAAATTTGTATGGTCAAAAAACTTATCATTTTCTTTTTATTGATTTCGAGTGGTGGTTATGCGCAAACACCAATTTTCAAGCAATTGGACTCGTTAGATTTTGTTGAGATTGTCGATAAGCTTTTTATAGATCATGATATCGAGAACTATTCCATACGTGTCTTTACGAACTATAAGTCTAAACAATTTCGTGTTAGCAATGACGATTTTAAATCCCGTTACGTGCCCAATAATAGGTATGGTGTGGGTTTTGGCTTCGCTAGTAGTAAGCTTTTAGTTGATTTTGCGTTTAATGTTAAGGGTAAAGAAGATGTAACACATCGTTTTGATTTACAAGGAACCACTATAATTGGTAAGAAAAATTATGTCAACTTTTATTTTCAAACTTATAAAGGATTTAATGTCAAAAATAATTACGGGGCCGACCCTGTTTTTAGAGATGATATTAGATCCTTTACTATGGGTATAAATGCTTTACGCACATTACCTGAAATCGAATTTTCCTTTTCAAAATTAAAAGCAGGTTTAGATCATTTAGATAAGAAATTTTATATCACTGGTGGTTTTGGGGCGTTTTGGTTTTATGATTATTTTTCGGCAGAGGATGATATTTTACCTGATAGTGCTGATTTACTTTTCAATGACCAAGCACATATTAAACGCTATAACAGTACGGCATTAGGGGTGTTAGGAGGTGTTTTAACTGTTTTTAAACTACCGTATGACCTCACCTTGTCATGTAATCTCATGCCTGGAATTGGTGGTGTTTATAAACATGTTACTTTACAAGACGACTCCTATAAACCATCAAACCACTTGCTATTTAAAGCCGATTATTCTATAGCTTTAGGCTACAATGTAGAGCGTTATTATTTAAGTTTTATTTATGGTGGCGGACTCTATTCAACAGATTTGGGTTACGATAATAATTATGCTTTTAACCTCACTAAAGCTAAATTAGCCATAGGTTATAAGCTTTCAGGACGCCGAAAAAAGAAACGTTTATAGAAATTAAATACTGTAAGAGTAGGGGTAATTACTTATAATTATATTTTTGTACCACGTCGTTTCCTTAGCATTATAATCACGAAAGCGATTAAAACACCAATACTGGCCATGGCAGCACCAACCCAATCAGCTGAAGTGTACCCGTAACCCATAGCAATAGGAATTCCCGCAAAGTAAGCCCCGGAAGCATTACCCACATTAAAAGCACTTTGATTAAGTGAAGAACCTAAGGTTTCGGAACCTTTAGAAGCATTAATAATAGCCATTTGAATAGGGGTTGATAAACAAAAAGTTACCGTTCCAATGATGAAAGTCATCACTAAAACCAGAATCTTATCGGAAGCTAGAAAGGTGTTTAATGATAAACTCAAGACCATACAGAGTAGAATGATGATGATAGCGTAAATGGGTGAGAATTTTTCAGCGAGTTTAGCACCTATGAAATTTCCAATGACCATGCCCAAACCTGCTAAAATCATGGCCACCGATACCATTTCTGAAGTATGGCCAGCAACATCGGTAATTAATGGGGAAATATAACTATACCAGGCAAAAAATCCACCGGTTCCTATAGTAGTTAGTAAAATAATGAGCCAAACCTCTAAACGCTTAAAAATTTGAAATTCTTCGGTAAATTTGGTTTCCGAAGATTGCTTTATAACGGGCATCCAAAACTTCAGACTTAAAAGCGTTAGAAGCCCCATAATACCAACCATGTAAAACGAAACACTCCAGTTAAAATGCTTTCCAAGGAAAGTCCCCAGCGGCACTCCTAAAAGATTAGCAAAAGTGAGGCCACTAAACATGATAGCAATGCCTTGTCCTGCTTTACCTGGTTTTGATAATTTTCCAGCAACTACAGCACCAATTCCAAAAAAAGCACCATGGGGTAGAGCAGCTAAAAACCTTAAAATTATGAATGACGTGTAACTTGTTGCAAAAGCAGATAAAGTATTGAATACTGTAAACCAAAACATTAAGCCTAAAAGCACTTTGTGAGCAGGCCATTTACTAGCAATTACAGTTAGGGTTGGAGCGCCAATAACTACGCCTAATGCATAGATAGAGATAAAATGACCAGCTTCAGGAATAGTAATATCGAAAGCCGTTGCAATTTCTGGTAAAATACCCATGATTACAAATTCGGTTAACCCGATACCAAATCCACCAATCGCTAAGGACAAAAGCGCTTTATTCATTCAAGTTTATATCTGATCATTTATAAAGGCGCAAATGTAATTAATTTTAGTTGTTGCTTGCTAGTTATTGGTTTTTGGATGCTTATTCTGGTGGAAATTATTACACTGAGCTATGCCGAGATTTTACAGGTTTTATTTGTGTACCACCATTTGCATTTTCGTGGTAAATAAGATTCTTAAACCAAGAAACTACTAGAATTTTTACTTTGTGGGATACAAAACAGATAAATTGATAGAAAAACAAATAAAAGAAATCATAATCTCTTGATAAATTACTCTTAAAAATGCGATATTTGTTTTCAAAATTCACGTGAGGGCTATTTGCACCCCCTTTTTTATATAAAAGACACCATGGGACCTATTAAGTTATGTACTTAATGAAATAGCTAAGCGTTCTAACTAGATAATATATTATGGCAATGAATAAAAACACTGTGTTAGCTTGGGCTACATGGATTATGATATTAGTAGGATTAGCATTAATTGCTCTTGGAGCATTTAGATATAACGATGTCGCTGGCTGGGGCTTTGCAGCCGTAGGAATTGGTTTTTTTGCTGTGGCATGGGTGTTTAACGCTTTAAAAGGGCGCGTTTAATAGGATTTAATAATACCGTAAATTTACTTTTATAATGAGTGACGATAAAAAAATAATATTCTCAATGTCTGGGTTAACCAAGACATTTCCTAGTGCCAACACACCGGTACTTAAAAATATATACTTGAGTTTTTTCTATGGAGCTAAAATTGGAATTTTAGGTCTTAATGGATCAGGAAAATCTACACTTTTAAAGATTATTGCTGGCGTTGATAAAAACTATCAAGGTGATGTGGTTTTTTCTCAAGATTACTCGGTGGGATATCTTGAACAGGAGCCTCAGTTAGATGAAAATAAAACCGTGATGGAAGTGGTTCGTGAAGGTGCTGCCGAGACTGTAGCTATTCTTGATGAATACAACCAAATTAATGATAGTTTTGGGTTAGAAGAAGTGTATTCTGATGCTGACAAAATGGAAAAACTTATGGCACGTCAGGCTGTACTTCAAGATCAAATTGATGCGGCTAATGCTTGGGAGTTAGATACCAAGTTAGAAATTGCCATGGATGCCCTAAGAACGCCAGATGGTGATAAAAAAATAGGCGTGCTGTCAGGTGGTGAAAAACGTCGTGTAGCCCTTTGCCGTTTGCTTCTAAAGGAACCAGATGTATTACTTTTAGATGAGCCTACCAACCACTTGGATGCCGAATCTGTACATTGGTTAGAGCAGCATTTAGCACAATATAAAGGAACTGTAATTGCTGTAACACACGATAGATATTTCTTAGATAATGTGGCAGGTTGGATTTTAGAGTTAGACCGTGGTGAAGGCATTCCTTGGAAAGGAAACTACTCGTCTTGGTTAGATCAAAAATCCAAACGTATGGCACAAGAGGGTAAATCAGCTTCTAAACGCCAAAAAACGTTAGAACGTGAGTTAGAATGGGTTAAACAAGGCGCAAAAGGACGTCAAACCAAACAAAAAGCGCGTTTAAAAAACTATGATAAGTTATTGAGTCAAGATCAAAAACAACTTGATGAAAAACTTGAAATATACATTCCTAACGGGCCACGTTTAGGGACTAACGTTATTGAAGCCAAAGGAGTTTCTAAAGGTTATGGTGATAAATTATTATACGATGATTTAAACTTCAACTTACCACAGGCAGGAATTGTAGGTATTATTGGTCCGAATGGTGCTGGTAAAACTACCATTTTCAGAATGATTATGGGTGAAGAAACACCAGACAAAGGTGAGTTTACCGTTGGTGAAACGGCTAAAATCGCTTATGTAGATCAGAGTCATTCCAATATAGATCCAGAAAAAACCATTTGGCAGAATTTTAGTGACGGACAAGAATTGATTTTAATGGGCGGTAAGGAAGTCAATTCAAGAGCCTATTTAAGTCGTTTTAATTTCTCTGGTGGTGAACAAAATAAAAAAGTAAGTTTATTATCAGGTGGTGAACGTAACCGTTTGCACCTGGCCATGACTTTGAAAGAAGAAGGTAACGTTTTACTTCTTGATGAGCCTACCAATGATTTAGATGTTAATACACTACGTGCCCTAGAGGAGGGTTTAGAGAATTTTGCAGGCTGTGCTGTGGTGATTTCACACGACAGATGGTTCTTAGATAGAATTTGTACGCATATCTTAGCTTTTGAAGGCGATTCTGAAGTGTATTTCTTTGAAGGTTCTTTCTCAGAGTATGAAGAGAATAAGAAAAGTAGATTAGGCGGAGATTTAACGCCAAAACGTATCAAATACAAGAAATTAATAAGATAATTTATTAAAAGCGCTCACTGAAAAGTGAGCGTTTTTTTATTACGGTTATTTAAAATGAAGCGTGGTATTACTTTTCACCGTACATGTGCCCATCGGTGAAATCTTCGTAAGGTTTGTTGTCCTGATCTAATTCTTTATTCATTTTATCATTCAAGGCCTCTAATCGTTCATTTTCTTTATTTAAGAGATAAGATTTTCTTAAGACGATTAGTAATAAAACACCAAAGAAAATAAATATTATAATTAATATATTTATAATTCCGAAAGATTCAGATAAAGCTAGATTTAAATAAGGAACTGCAAGTTCAATAAATGACATGAGAGATTTAAGTATGTTGTTTAGTATGCCAAATATAGTTTAATATATTGATTAATAATAAGATGAGCTGGTTTTATGACTTTAGAATGTTCGAATCAAATAAACAAATTCTAAAAAAATAGATACATCTACAAAACACCGTTAAATTTGAGTAGATAAAAATGAAGAATAATATGGCAAATAATCACGTAAAAAACATGGAAAGCAGCTTGCTTTCAGATAACTATTATATCCTCAAAAAGTTTAGTTTCGATTTTTTAATGTCTAATGGTGAATGGGTAAATCAAATGCGTGAGGTTTATGATCGCGGTGATGGGGCCGGAATTTTACTCTATAATAAGGAAAAGAAAACGGTTGTCTTAACCAAGCAATTTAGAATGCCAACCTATTTGAACGAAAATAAAGATGGCATGCTGGTGGAAATTTGTGCAGGGATGTTAGATAAAGATAACCCTGAGCAATGTGTGATTCGTGAAACTGAGGAAGAAGTAGGTTACCGATTAAAAGAAGTTAAAAAGGTTTATGAGGCTTATTCATCTCCAGGAGTTATGACGGAGAAAATGCATTTTTTTATTGGTGAATACACCGATGATATGAAAGTTAGTGACGGTGGCGGGGTAGAAGACGAGCACGAAGATATTGAAGTGCTAGAAATACCTTTTGAAGAAGCAGTAAGGATGCTGAATCATGGAGAGATTGTAGACACAAGGACGATTGTGCTCTTGCAATATGCCCAAATTCATAAATTAATAGAATAATTTTAAAGCAACCAATTATGGCGGTTAATCATCATGATAAATACATTTTCGAATCTGAGAGGCTAGGGTTTCGTAATTGGGAAAGAAGTGACTTGGTTACCTTTTCAGAATTAAATGCAGATGCAGCCGTTATGGAATTTTTTCCGAAAACGCTAACTACTGATGAAACGGCTGAGTTTATTGAACGTCTTCAAAAGCATTTTATGAAAAATGGGTATAATTATTTTGCCACCGAAATTTTAGAAACGGGAGAATTTATTGGTTTCATAGGTTTAGCTTATCAAGATTATGATACCGATTTTACACCCGCTACAGACATTGGTTGGCGGCTAAAAAAGAGCGTATGGCGACAAGGTTATGCTACTGAAGGCGCAAAAAGGTGTCTCGAGTTTGCCTTTGAAACTTTGAAACTCAAAAAAATTATAGCAACCTGTACAGTTCAAAATTTTAAATCGGAACTCGTCATGAAAAAGTTAGGAATGGGAAAACGTATAGTTTTTAATCATCCAAAACTAAAGGACTATCCTCAATTTGAAAAATGCCTTTGTTATGAAATCACTAAAGCAGACTATAATGAAACTGTAAACCACTAATATTAAACCCCTTTAATAAAGTCCGTTATTAAACAAGTATGGAGTTTTCCAACCTGATTGGCTTTCTTTTTTGTTGGAGCAGCTTCGCACAAATGTAAATACACCACATTTTTTTGTTTCGCGAAATGATTGAGAAATTGTCTCGTTTGTTTCACGCTAAACCCGCTAGGCGTCATGGCACTACTTGGTATGTTTTCAATAGCATCACAGTCAATTTCAATACCAAAAGCATCATCACAAATAAATGAAGACGCACGATTGAGTTCTTTTTTGAATTTTAATTCTTGTCTAACCTCTAAAGCTTCGAAAGTGTTATATTTTAATTGTTTCGAATTATCTAAAGTTTTAAAAATACGAGCTGAAGTGTAGTTTTCATGTAATCCGAAAACAAAGTAATGATCGAGAAAGCCTTCTGCGAAAGCGTAACTAAATCCGTTACCGCTATGACGCCCTTCCTCATCACGAAAAACAGAATGCGCATCAAAATTAATCACATTTAAAGACTGGCCTAAAGCTAAACTAGAACCTTTTATGTTTCCGTAGGCATTGTTATGTCCACCACCGATAATTATCGGTTTTTTACCGGCTAAAATGATTTGATAAATGAGCTGCGAAACGTAGCTGTCTATTGTTTCTACTAGGTCTCTAGCTTTTATGATATCTTTCTTTTTCGAAGGGTTAAGACTTTCAAGGGTTTTTAGTTCTGAAGAAAAATCTAAATGCCCTAATACCAAAACTTGATTGGCTCGAGTGAAGTCATTACTTTGTATGTTTAATAGGGTTTTTAAGGTGGTTTCCCAAGTTTTTGAAGTACCAGTTTTACCATGATTTGCAAAAACACCAACATCTTCAGGGAGCCCTAAAATTACAAATTCAACATCTAAATTTGAAAGTTGTTCGTATATGTTATTGATGTGAGGTAGCATTTTTATATGCTGACCGAACTTGGATTCACCCAACCGTTTGTTTAGTAGTTTGTTACGAGTAATACTGTTAAATAAAATTAGTTTATCCATGAAAGCATCATTTGAATATTAAAAATACATCATAAATTTTTTATAACCTTAATAAACCAAAAATTAAAAATTCGTTTAACTTTATCGAAATTAAAACAACAAAATTATGGAAAATAACAAGACAAGTTCTGGATTAAAAATTGCTTTAGGAATCGCTATCGTTTTATTTTTAGGAACTGCATTTTATACCATGAACCTTTATAAGCAGTCGAAAGACGACAAAGAAGAGTTGGTAGAACAAAAACAATTAGTCATGAATGATTTAAATGCCATGGCTAAACAATATGATGAAGCTATTAGTGAAAGTGAAATCACTAACAATAACTTAATTGAAGCGAGAGAACGTATTCAAGGTTTAATGGATTCATTAGAAATTTCTGAAACCAATGTAAAAAGCTTATGGAGATATAAGCAAAAATATGTGTCACTGCAAAAAGAGATGGATGCTATTTTAGCTCAGAATGATTCGTTAAGAATTGAAAATTCATATTTAGCAACATCTTTAGATAGTACGCGTGTACGTTTAGAAGAGCGCACTGTTTTCACAGATTCTTTATTAGTTCAAAACAATGCTTTGGCAGAAGTTGTTGAAAATGCTTCTATCTTAAATACTTTAGATTTAAAAGGATCTGGTGTGATTGAAAGAACTTCGGGTAAAGTTATTCCAACGGAACGTGCTAGACGTGCAGATAAAATTCGTGTATGTTTTACTGTTGCAAAAAATGCTTTAGTTCAAGCTGGAGACCAAGAATTATATGTTCAAGTTATCGACCCTAAAAGCAATACTTTAGGATTGAATGAACAAGTAGAGTTTGAAGATAAAATTTTAAACTATAGTATTATTAGTAAATTCAACTACGAAAATGCGAACTTAAATATTTGTGAGTTCGTTGCTATTGGCGAGGATGAAGATTTTGAAAAAGGACGTTATGTTGTAAATGTTTTTAATCAAAAAGATTTAGTGTCTACTTCAGAGTTTACTTTGAAATAAAAAGACACTATATATACACTTAAAGTTAAAACCTCAAGCTTATGTTTGAGGTTTTTTTATACCAAAAATATTTTGAGTTTGAAATACGACCGCACCTAACAAAAAGTTGTATTATTTTTATCTATATTTAAACTAATATTAGCCCAAGTTATTTTGATGTTACAGTCCCTCTAGATGTCTTAATAATAGTTTCAATTTGAAAATATTATGAATTCCAATCTTACTTTTTTAAACACTTTTTTAGACGTTTCAGAGGAAACCTACGAGAAATTATTGAGTATTTCAACTGTGAAAAAACTTAAAACTGGAACTCAAATCTCTAAAACAGGTGAGGTTCCAACCAAGGTTTATATGCTGGTTTCGGGTATGATGTGGACTACCTAATAAATTTGGTACTATTTTATATTAAGCA
>NZ_WAAT01000027.1 GCF_008806375.1 Pseudotamlana haliotis
GTGTCCGAAGTCGTCTGAGTAATCAGAATCAGCTTTTTGAGTTTTGTTAAACATATTTTTAGCGAATTTATAGTCCGATTAGCGCCATAATTGCGCAATGCTAGTGTCCGAAACCGTAAGAGTGAGAAGGATCCGATTGCGTTATGTTTTTAACGCCTGTTTTCGCTTCGATTACAGCAGAGTGGCTTCTTTAATTTTTTTGATAAAATTAAAGTTTTTAGAGATATATATTCAGGAATCTAGCTTTTTAGAGCAGAGTAGGCATGTGTGCTAACGTGTTTGTATAAGATTAGTTGCGTGTTTTAAGCAATAAAGTTAGCAAATAAATCACGGATAGAAAGTCCGCGAGGACTTTCGTAAATAGGCTAAAACCAGCAATTAATTTTATACGTTGTTGGCAATAGTTATTTATTCATCAGTTGTGCATATTTCACAAATCCGATAATTATATTCTTTAGCTTCTTTAATATTTGATTTAGCAATTTTCGCATCGCAATTTGATAATCCTTCGCATCTCAAATTTGTATGATATGCATAAGCTCCTTTACTAACACAAACAAAAACTGAAGTAAAATCCGAATTACTTTCTAAAAATGAATTTACTTTCGAAGGGTATTCAACTGAAACTCTCATTTCGCTATAATTAAAACGAATTTTATTTCCTCTACTTGTTTGATAATTATATACAATTGGCTCATTATAATCTGTGCAATATTTAAATCGGAAATCTGCGTTGCTTTGTATTTTCTCTATAACTCTTAAGTATTCGGTTTTGGATTTAAAATCAAAAATCACAATTGTTCCTGTAGATTTATAGAACTTTATGTACAAATCACTTATTTTACCTTGAAAATAAGGCAAATCAGATGTTCCTCCTGAAAAATAATTATCATTGTTATATAAAGATGTTTTTAAGTTATCAGAGGATGAATTTAATTGATTATAATTTATTTCTTGACTATTAGCATTTGCAATAAATAAGAAAATTATTATAAATATTTTGTATTTAATTTTTGATGTTTTAATCATAACAATAAGTGTCAATTAGATAATAAGTAGTTCCTTTATAGTCAGATTTATTGAGTAGAAAATCTTCACCCTCAATTGTATAAACAAGGAATAAAACTTTGCCTTCTCGATGTGTTTCTTTAAATGTTCCTGATTCAATTAAATAATCATAAATATTCGGTTTAGTTGTTTCAAATCTGAATCCAGGAATATCATTGTATATTGAAACACTCATTATTGCGCTGTACTTTGATTCTAATTTATAAGTCGAATATTGAGAATTATTGTTTTCAGCCATATAAAATATTCCAAGATTGTTAATGTAAGAGTGCATTGCGTTATTGCCTTTGCACTTTAATTTAAACATACTGCTAAATATTTCTATTTCGACATCAGTTATAGTCGGTTTATTTTGGGAAAAACCGAAATTTACGATTAGTAAAGTAATTAATAGGATTGCGTTTTTTTTCATAATTATTGCCAACAATAGGTGTATGTGTAGTAGCGCCCCCAAGGGT
>NZ_WAAT01000028.1:0-202 GCF_008806375.1 Pseudotamlana haliotis
AAACTGTACGTAATTCACACACAACTTTTGCGCTTGATCCGTTTTTACTCTGTGTATCTGAGAATTTCTCCGTGGTACTCTGCGTAATAAATATATTAAGGTACTGAAATTTGTGTTTAAAATGGTTCTCGACTCCGCTCGAACACCGTTTCTATATGATGTTATTTATTTATAAAATTCTAGTTATAAAAATCTGTGTTAA
>NZ_WAAT01000028.1:306-153213 GCF_008806375.1 Pseudotamlana haliotis
CTCGAATACCGTTTTTATAGATTTTATTTATAAAATGCTGTATTGAATAACCTGTTGTAATCAATGCAATTCTGCGTAATAGTTTTATGTTATCTGTTTCATACTTTAAGTATCTCTGCGTAACAATTCTTATATTTTTCTTATCTTCATGCTTGCTAATCTAAATTTGACCACGCTTTATTTAAATAGACTTTTCGTCTGTTTTTATATATTGTGTTTACACTATAAATTCTATGAATAAACTTAACATTCATGCTCTAGCCTTAGGCTTAGCTATATTATTTTTCCTTATTAGCTTAGGTTTTATTTTTACTGGAAATATTGAAAACTCAGGACCTTTTATGATTGGGTTCTTTTGTTTACTGGCCTTTGGGTTTAAAGGTTATGAAGCCCTAGATGGTTTTGTTTTTACGGCTTGTGTTTTAGCCGGAGTTGTTCTGGCGTTGTACTATCCGCAATATTTTGTACAAGTAGGTGATGTGAAATTAACGATTCTCATCATTCCTTTAATTCAACTCATTATGTTTGGTATGGGGACTTCAATGGGTATTCAAGATTTTGGAGCTGTAATTAAGTCTCCTAAAGGTGTATTTGTTGGTGTTTCAGCCCAGTTGGGGATTATGCCTTTAATGGGCTTTTTCTTAGCAAATATCAGTGGTTTTTCACCTGAAATTGCTGCTGGGATTGTTTTAATAGGGTGTTCTCCTAGCGGTGTGGCTTCTAACGTGATGGCATATTTGGCTAAAGCTAATTTAGCCCTTTCGATTACTATTACCTCAATAGCTACTTTAATTGCGCCGTTTGTGACGCCGCTTTTAATGAAAGTCTTTGCAGGGGAATTTGTCGAAATCGATGTCTTAGCTATGATGTGGAGTATTGTTAAAATGATTATCCTCCCTATTGGCGCTGGTTTACTGGTTAATCATCTTTTTAAACATAAAATTGATGGTTTCAAAAAAGTTTTGCCCTTAATTTCTATGTTCGGTATTGCAGCTATTATTATCGTGATCACTGCTGCTGGTCGTGACAACCTTATTGATATTGGTGGTTTATTAATGGTTTTAGTCTTAATCCATAACCTGTTTGGGTACTTCTTGGGGTATTGGTATGCCAAATTACTAAAACTTAATGACCAGGATTCGCGTACAATTGCTTTAGAGGTAGGTATGCAAAATGGTGGCTTAGCTTCAGGTATTGCAAATTCGCTAGGAAAAATAGCTACTATGGGATTGGCTCCTGCTGTTTTCGGACCGTTAATGAATATTACAGGGTCTGTTTTAGCCTCTTATTGGCACAAAAGACCACCTAATGACGGCCGTGATAAATCTCAAGTTACAATGAGAAAGGTTTAAAGCACCATATCTTCATAAGAAATAATGGTTTCGAACTTTTTTGCTTTGAAATATGGAGTTGGGTCCTTTTCTGAAGCCACTAATACAAAATCACCTCCCCAAGCACCTAAACTTTTTATAGCGCCGTCGAAATCTTGAAAATAAACATCTTTTACCGGCGTTTGTTTTGTGATTTCCGAAATGTAATCTTCATGAAATTGCATCAATTCTTGGAATTCTTCAAGTTTTGTTGCTCTAATCATTTTTGACGTGATGTTATTAATCGTTTCCATGGAAAACTGAGAAGTTGATTTAGCTTCTTTGTAATGTTTTATGCCTTCTCGACTGTTTTGCTTTTTATTGAGATGAACAAAATAGAGGTTCTTTTTAAAAGGAGGATTAAAGTCAACTTGTTTTACAGCTGGTTTCTTCTTGAGAAGCTGATACCTTATAGGCGTATCATTTTCCGCACAAGCGATATCATATCCACTACCACCAAATGTTTGTTCTAAAAGTTGATAAGCATCAATATTGGCCCAATGGGCAATATTATTAATGAGTGTTGAAGAAGTGCCTAATCCCCAGTTTCTTGGAAAATCTAATCTAGTTTTTATTTCAAAACCTTCCGAAGCACTCAAAAACTGTGGGTTTAATGTTTTGGCTGCTTTTAGAATTTGAATAATACGTTTCGATATATCATTGTCTTCTTCCGTAGAAAAATTTTCTAAACTGAAAGTGCCTTCAAACCAAATGTGATTTTCGTGGTCATAACTGGTCCAAATAATTTTAGATTCAGCAATAGGAGTAATGCTTAATGATTGCCCATATTTCGTTGGAACCGCTAAAGAAACAGCACCATCAAGAACGACGTACTCTCCAGAAATCAACAATTTTCCGTTGCTATAAAAGGTATTACTATCAAACATAAATAAAGACATAACTTCCTAACTCCTTCAACTCCTTAACTTCTCAAAATCTTCAACTTCTCAATCACCGCATTGTGTGTTACGGCATGCTTTTGAAAATGGGCGACTAAATGTGTTTTCTCAGCGTCATTAGCACCACATTGATTTAATATATTCATTAAATGCATTTTCATGTGTCCTTGTTGAATACCAGTTGTTGTGAGTGAACGTAAGGCTGCAAAATTTTGAGCCAATCCAGCAACGGCCACAATTTTCATGAGTTCTTTGGCTGAAGGTTGATGAAGCATTTCTAAGGCTAGTTTCACTAAAGGATGTAATCCGGTTAACCCGCCAACGGTACCAAGGGCGAGTGGAATTTCAATCCAGAATTTAAAAATGCCATTTTCTAATTGAGCATGAGACAAACTGCTATAACGACCGTTTCTAGAAGCGTAAGCATGTACCCCAGCTTCAATCGCTCTAAAATCATTTCCTGTGGCGAGTACTACAGCATCAATACCATTCATAACCCCTTTGTTGTGCGTTACGGCGCGATAGGGTTCTATTTCAGCGATGTTCACTGCTTGAATAAATTTACGAGCAAAGGCTTCCCCTGAAACATTAGGGTCTTCGCTTAAATCTTCAACAGGACAGCTTACTTCGGCACGAACCAAACAATCTGGAACATAGTTGGATAATATGCTCATAATGATCTCGATTTGTTTTTCTTCCGCAGAAAATAAATCGAAAGTTAAGGCTTCAGTTTTAAAAGTTTTAGCAAACTGCTCTAAACAAGAGTTTATGAAGTTGGCACCCATGGCGTCTAGCGTTTCAAACGACACATGCAACTGATAATAGCTGGGCAGCTCTACTGTTTTATCACGTAGTTCAATATCTAAGATACCACCGCCACGTTTGGTCATATTTTTAGTAATGCCTTCGGCTTCCTTAATGAGATTAGGCTTTACCTGATTGAAAAATGACTTTAGTTTTTCAAAATTACCATCATAGATGAAGTGTACTTGTCCGATTTTAGTGGTAGAAAGTACGGAGGCTTTAAATCCGCCACGGTCCAACCAAAACTTTGCCGCTTTACTAGCAGCGGCAACAACCGAGCTCTCTTCAATAGCCATCGGGATGGTGTATAAGGTGTCGTTTATTAAAAAATTTGGAGCAACACCAAGGGGTAAATAATAATTGGTTATGGTATTTTCTATAAACTCATCATGAAGTTGTTGGAGTTTATCATTTGTATTCCAATATTGCTTTAATATGGTTTTGGCATCTTCAGCATTAGAAAAATACGTGTCAACAATCCAATCTATTTTATTTGATTTAGATAGTTTTGAAAAGCCAGAAATTGTTTTGCTCATAACCTTAAAATTTGCTGTGCAAAGATAGTACTCTTCAAAAGATTATCTATAATGGCTTTTTGATTAAACACGGTATTATGTCCTGTAATCATATAATTAAGGATAAAAAGTCTTGGTGTAGGGTATCAAATTAAAACCGAAAAGCGGAAATATTGTTTCAATCGTGTTATTTAAGTGTTAATAAACCTTGTTTTTTGTATATTTTTTAGTAATCTTGGGTTCATTTTGAAGGAAGCCTTTGTTTTTAATGAAACGCCTAGAATTGACAACATTTTTTGTATTGATTATGGCTTTTTTGACATTTCTTGTACTTCCTAGAACCAATTGAAAATACCACATGAATTATCTTAAATTATCGTTTTGTGTTTGTTTATTTGTAACTTCTTTAATTTCAGCACAAAACAAAGCTATTACCCTTGAAGATATTTGGAAAACCGGAAAATTTAGAACTGAAGGCATGGATGCTTTGCATTCTATGGCTAATGGTCAGCAGTATTCTGTTTTAGATTTTAATAGGTCAACGCGCAGTACTTCTGTTGATATCTATGATTACCAAACCCTTGAAAAAGTGAAGACTTTAGTGAGTTCATCTGATTTGGCAGAGATGCCTTATTTTACAAGTTACACGTTTAGTAATGATGAACAGAAAGTGATTTTAGCAGGGAACGAAGAAGCTATTTACAGGCATTCGGTGGTTGGTCATTATTATGTTTATGATATTGCTTCAGAAACTCTGACGCTAATTTCAGAAGACGGGATTCAAGAACCTACATTTTCTCCTGATGGTGAAAAAGTGGCCTTTGTGAAAGATAATAACCTATATGTTAAGGATTTAGTTTCTGGTGAAACTAAAATGGTGACTTCAGATGGTGAAAAAAATAAAATTATTAACGGTATCACCGACTGGGTTTATGAAGAGGAGTTTGCTTTTGTTCGTGCGTTCGATTGGAACGTCGATAGTGATAAAATAGCTTTTATAAAGTTTGATGAATCTGAAGTGCCTGAATTCTCTATGGATGTTTATGGTAAAACACTTTACCCGCAACAACAGGTTTTCAAATACCCAAAAGCTGGTGAAGCCAATTCAAAAGTATCATTGCATTTGTATGATTTAGAGTCTGAAAAATTATCAGATTTGAAGGTTGATAAAAAGTATAAAGATTTTTATATACCAAGAATTCTATGGACTAATGATGCTGATGTTTTAAGCGCTCAGTTTTTAAACAGACATCAAAATGCTTTAGATTTATGGGCTATTGATACGGAAAAAAATACTTCAGCTTTAATTCTTGCCGAAACGGATAAGGCTTATGTTGATGTCACCGATAATTTGACTTTTTTAGAGGATAATAGTTTTATCTGGACCAGTGAGAAAGACGGTTACAATCACATTTACCACTACGATAAAAAAGGAAAGTTAATCAATCAAGTCACCAAAGGAAACTGGGAAGTTACAGCCTACTATGGTTATAACGATGATAAGGACGTGATTTATTATCAATCGGTTGAAAACGGTTCGATTAACCGTGATGTTTACGCTATTAAATTGAACGGCCGTAGTAAAAAACGTTTAACTTCAGAAGAAGGGACGAACAATGCTTCCTTTAGTGCCGATTTCTCCTATTTCATAAATACTTTTTCAAATACTTCAACGCCGCCAGTGTATACTTTAAATAGTTCGAAATCTGGTGATGTTATTAAAAATATAAAAGATAACAAAGCTTTATCTCAGGCACTTAAAACTTATACATTTTCAAAAAAAGAGTTTAGCACCATTTCGATTAATGGAAACGAGTTAAACATGTGGATGATTAAACCGGCTGATTTTGATGCTAACAAGCAATATCCGCTATTTATGACCCAGTATTCTGGACCAGGTTCTCAGGAAGTGGCTAATTCTTGGAATTCTTATAATGATTATTGGTATCAGTATTTAGCGCAAAAAGGTATGGTTGTAGTCTGTATTGATGGACGAGGTACCGGATTTAAAGGTGCCGATTTTAAGAAAGTGACTCAAAACGAGTTAGGAAAGTACGAGGTAGAAGATCAGATAGAAGCTGCAAAAACCTTAGGGGCCCTACCTTATATTGATGCTGAAAAAATTGGTATTTGGGGTTGGAGCTATGGAGGTTTTATGAGTAGTAATTGTTTGTTTCAAGGGAATGATACCTTTAAAATGGCTGTTGCCGTTGCTCCGGTAACAAGTTGGCGATTTTATGATTCGGTTTATACCGAACGTTATATGACCACACCTCAAGAAAATGCGAGTGGGTATGATGAGAACTCACCCATTAATCACGTTGATAAATTAAAAGGTGATTTTCTTTTAATTCACGGTTCGGCTGATGATAATGTGCATGTGCAAAATACCATGCGATTAGTAGAAGCGCTAATTCAAGCCGATAAACAGTTTGAATGGGCCATCTATCCTGATAAAAACCACGGGATTTATGGCGGGAATACCAGGCTGCATTTATTTAAAAAAATGTCGGACTTTGTGATTGAAAAATTAATAGACTAATTTTAAGAACATCAATTAAAAATAATAACCAACTCAAAAGAATATTATGTCAGATACGGCACTGAAACCACATCAAAAAGAATTGTTTGGCCAACCTATAGGCTTGTATATTTTATTTTTAACCGAAATGTGGGAGCGTTTTTCGTACTATGGAATGCGTGCTATTTTGGTTTTATACATGACGGCGTCGACTTTAGGTGATGACGTGAGAGGTGTTGGTTTAGGTTGGACCAGCAAAGAAGCTCTTGCTTTGTACGGTTGGTATACCATGTTGGTTTATATTATTGCGATTCCCGGTGGAATGATTGCCGATAAGTTAATCGGACAGAAAAAAGCGGTGCTCTATGGGGCCATTATTCTTTGTTTGGGACATGGGGTATTAGTACTTACCGACATCTGGGCGTTCTATACCGGTTTAGGCTTAGTGATTTTAGGAGTAGGCTTGTTAAAACCGAATATTTCAACTATGGTTGGTGGTTTATACCAACAAGGGGATATTCGTCGAGATAAAGGCTTTAGTATTTTCTATATCGGTATTAATTTAGGTTCGCTCTTAGCTACTTTAATCGTTGGTGTTGTTGTTGCTAAATATGGCTGGCATGCTGGTTTCGGCCTAGCAGGCGTGGTTATGGTTTTAGGACTTATCAACTACATAGGCGGACAAAAATACCTGGCCCAAGTTGGTAACCATGCAGAAGTAACGAACGCTGAAGATGAAGTGTCTTACGGAAAGTTATATGGTAAGCTAATAAAATCTCCAAAACAACTTTTAATTACAGGAATTCTGGTTGTGGCATCTTTTGTAGGATGGTATTTCATGGATTGGGGCTATGGCTTGTTATTTTTGTTCTTAACAGCTATTGCAGCGCTTTTAATGATGATTTACAGAGAACTGGAATCACAAGTTTTTAAAGACCGTTTTATCGTTTTATTACTGTCTTTTATTATGGTAATTATTTTCTGGGGTGCTTTTGAGCAGGCTGGAGGATTAATGAATATTTACACTGATACCAAAACAGACCGTATGTTATTAGGCTGGCAAGTGCCAACCATTATGTTTCAAAGTTTAAATGCGGGGTTCATTATCATATTTGCCACGTTAGTCGCTGGGCTTTGGGCGAAACGTAAGTTAAAAGGTAATGAAGCTTCTTCATTATTTAAAATGGCTATGGGTATTATCATCATGGGCTTTGGTTTCCTTTTTATGGTATTTGCGGTTATGGAATTTGAAAAATCAGGTTCGTCTAGCATGCTTTGGTTAGTTTTAGCTTACTTATTTCATACCATAGGTGAGTTATGTTTATCGCCAGTAGCGTTATCATTCATTACAAAATTAGCTCCTGCAAAATACGCTTCCTTAATGATGGGGGTTTACTTTGCTTCTTCAGGACTAGGAAATAAAGTGGCTGGGATTTTAGGAGAGTCTGCTTCAGATTTTGGTGAATTTGCCATCTTTGCAGGAATATTTGTTTTTACAGTCATCATAGGAGGTTTGTTTATTTTAATATTGAAACCATTAAAGAGATTAACACATGGTGCTGAAGATAATGAACACGTTATTGAAGCTGAAGAAATAGAAATCGCAGAAAACTAAAATACATAAGTAATGGAAATGACGAAAGTAAGATTTGAAGGTTCTGATATCAACCGAAAACTTTTAATGGGCCACCCATCTGGTTTATTTGTTTTATTCTTTACTGAAATGTGGGAGCGCTTTTCATACTATGGAATGCGAGCTATTTTAGTGTTGTTTTTAACATCATCTATAATTGATGGTGGTTGGGCTTGGTCTAGAGAAGAAGCTCTAGGACTTTATGGAACTTATACCATGCTGGTATATTTTTCTCCAATTTTAGGAGGTTTGTTGGCTGATAAGTATTTAGGCTATAGAAAAGCTGTTGCTATTGGTGCTTTTATTATGACGTCTGGGCATGCAGCCATGGCTTTAGATACGCCTTGGAGTTTGTATTTAGGAATTGGCTTATTAGTGGCAGGTAACGGATTGTTTAAACCAAATATTACTTCTATCATTAATGGGGTTTATAAAAATGCTCAAGATAAAAAGGATGGTGCTTTTACTATTTTTTACATGGGGGTAAATGCCGGGGCCTTTTTAGGTATTTTACTTTGTGGTTACATCGGTGAAATGGTTGGATGGCATTATGGCTTTGGTTTAGCTGGAGTTTTTATGTTTTTTGGCATGTTACAGTTTTGGTTTTCTCAAAAGATTTTTGGTCGTATTGGATTGTCACCTTCAGATTCGCTAGAATATGATGACGCTATAGAGACTAAAAGTGAAGACCCTGTTGTTGAAGAAGAAGTCGTGCCTGCCAATGTGCAGCGTGATCGTTATATTGTGGTTGGGATTTTGGCCTTTTTCACCATTTTCTTTTGGGCAGCCTTTGAGCAAGCTGGTGGTTCTATGACCATTTTTGCGGCAGATTATACCGATCGTGTTTTAGAAGGTAATGCTGCTAATATTTTTAGAGTAGCCAATACGTTGCTTACTGTTGTGCCACTTTTAATCATTACTTACGTATTGTGGCAATTATTCAGAATAACATTCAGTAAATACGCTTTATCTAATATTTTCCTAGGAACGAGTTTTGTGATTATTTGGGGTATTGTAATTTGGATGCTTAAAAATCAATTTTCAGAAGTTGAAACTGAAGTACCAGCGTCATGGTTTTCTATTTTAAATTCATTTTATATTATTGCGTTTGCACCGCTAGTTTCAAAAATTTGGGAAAGTAAATACAATCCACCGGCAACGGTTAAATTTGGACTAGGTTTAGTGTTACTAGGATTAGGATTCGGTGTTTTAGCTTATGGCTCGGCAGGAATTCCTCAAGGGGCACAAACAGCCTCAGTAAGTATTATGTGGCTTATTCTAGCTTATTTATTACATACTTTAGGGGAACTTTCATTATCTCCAGTAGGACTCTCTTATGTGAGTAAACTAGTGCCAGCAGCAAAAATTGGTTTGATGTTTGGTCTTTGGTATATTGCCGTTGGTCTAGGAAACAAGGCTGCAGGAACCATGGGAGGTATGATTGATAAAATTACAGCTCAGTACGATTTAACAACGTTCTTCTTAATTTTCACAATTGTTCCAATTATAGCAGGACTCATTGTAATGGGGTTAACACCAGTGATGAAAAAATTGATGCATGGTGTAAAATAATTACAGAAACTATATATTTTATAAAGAATGCTCTGTTTTGGAGCATTTTTTGTAAGTTGAACCTCTGTATTACTACAAATAAGATTATGAAAAAAATAGTATTAGTGACCTTAGTTCTAAGTGTGTTTTCTTTTAAAGCTTTAGCTCAAGAAATAAATTGGGTGAGCTTTGAAAAAGCTTTAGAACTTCAAAAAAAGACACCTAAAAAAATCATGATGGACGTTTATACCGGTTGGTGTGGGCCATGTAAGATGTTAGATAAGAATACCTTTCATGACAGTGATGTGGTAGAATATGTCAATGCCAATTATTACGCTGTAAAGTTCGATGCTGAAGGGAACGATCAAGTGACTTATAAAGGGAAGACCTTTTCAAATCCAAAATACGATCCTAAATTAGCAAGTCGAAGAAATTCAGTACATGAATTAACCCGTTATTTACAGGTTAGTGCTTATCCTACCGTAGTGTTTTTTGATGAGAATGCAGAACTCATAGCGCCAATACGTGGGTATCAAGCGCCAGAACAAATTGAGTTGTACTTGAAAATGTTTTATAAAGACGATCATAAAAACATACAAACTCAGGAGCAGTTCGCAGAATACTCTAAAAAGTTTAAATCAGAATTTTAAAACCTTATGGTTTAAAAAGTTTTTAATATTTAATGATAAAAGCTCCTTTTTCGCCTGTGTGGTGAAAAGGGAGTTTTCTTTTTTTACAAATAGCTTTCCATTGGTTAATATAGGATTTGTAATTGCTGCCATCGGCAATAATATGATTCGGTTTGATGGAGTCAATAAGTCGGCTTAGGTTAATTCGCGGGGATTGGCGTAGTAATACATAATTTGGGCTGAAATCCTTGATGCCATAAAAGCCTAAGCTATCTACCAAAAAGAGCACCTTGTTATCAAGTTGATAGACGTTTTTGATGCTATCCTGTTTTGTCAAGGTTGCCTGGCTACCTATCAAATAATTTCGAATCATGTAATCTTCTGCAAGGTCAAGGGAGTCCAAATCATGATAGAGTTGAATGTTTTGATTTTTAGAATGCCCAATAATACTATGTCTATTTTTATGAAAAACAATGAATTCTTTTGAAGTCGGATTGTATTTGTTGTAAAGTCCTGTAGATTGAAATAATAGAATGGCACATAAGGCTAACGCTAAGGCTGGGTAGTTTTTCTTTATAGAAAATCTAAAGCAGGACGTAATAATTATATAAGACAGGAAAACATAAAAAAGTGTAAAAGGAATGTCTCTAAAAATGAAAGCTTCTTGCTGTGCTATCCAATTCATAAAAGTGTTCATCAGGCTTATTATTTTTCCGAAGAAATCAGCTAGAAAATGGGGGAGTAGGTTTACGAAAGCTAATAGAAGTACGATAAGTCCGAATGCTAAAACGACACTTAATACCGGTATAACGACGAGGTTTGAAATAAAAAATAAACCAGGAAATTGATGAAAATAGTAAAGACTTAACGGTAAAATTCCAATTTGAGCTGCTAGGGTTACCGTAAAGGTGTGCCAATACAAATCAAGGATTCTATGTTTAGGTTGCCATAATTTATACAAATGCGGGTCAATACTCACTATCGAAAACACAGCTATATAACTCAGTTGAAAGCCCACGTCAAATATGAAAAGTGGCTTGAAAAGCAAAAGCACAAACATGCTAATCGCTAGGGTATTGTATATGTTTGTGGGGCGCTTGAGATTTAATGCGATGGCTAATATGCTAAACATGGTTACGGCTCTGGTCACCGAGGCTGATAATCCTGCTATCACCGCAAAAGCCCATAATAAGGAAACTAGTAAAATGGTTTTTATGATTTTGCCGTGTTTAAGGGCGTCTATAGGTTTCAGTATAAAACTTAAAATCATTAATAAAATCCCTACATGCAAACCAGAAACAGCTAAAATATGAATGGCACCAGCATTGGTATAATCACTATAGAGTTCTTTACTGATATCTTGTCTTTGTCCTAACAAAAGGGCGTTAATGATAGCAAGCTGATTTGGTTGGAAATGGTAGGTTTCGAGGTTATGATTGATGTGTTTGCGTATGCGATCTGCGAGGCCGTAAATGCTTTGGGTATGAGTAGGGGCGTTTAAAAGAGCTTCGGGTTTTACTGAAATCTGATGATATACATATTGCTTTTCAAGATATTGTTTGTAATCGAATTGATACGGATTTAAAGGTGTATTTATCGGTTTAAAAGACGTTCTGCTTAAAAAGGTATCATCTACAGAAAGGGGAGGTGTTAAAGAATCTTTTTTGATGTATAATAATACCTTGCCTGTTGTTTTAACCTGGTCTATTTCCAGAATATCAACAATATATTTATCGTGGAAATGACTTGGTTTTAAAATGGTTTTTATTCGGAAGCTAAAGTTGTGTAATGTATTGACTTCTGGTGTTAGTTGCTTTGTATAGTGAGAACTGAAAAGCTTCTGGTCATGAAGTTGAACGCTTAGGACTCCAATAGTAGTCATGGCTATAAAAGCGGAAAGTCCGAACCAAATAGTTTTACGAAACTGGTTTTTGGCAAGGAAAAGACCTATTAGAACAAGCGCTAAAGTAGCCCCAGTGACACCTATTATAAATAAAGGAGTGGGCTGCGCGTAATAACCAACAAGAATACCTAGAATAAGGCAGACGGTTAGTTTTATAATGGTGAAATTTAGCAGCTTCATAGTTGCTAAATATATAAAAAATCTTACAAAATACGTCTAGCTTCTTCGAAAGCGTTTAACCAGTATTTTTCGTTTAAATGAGAAATAATAACTCCACGACTGCTTGTAGAATGAATAAATTCGATATCATTATCTCTAATGGCAACAATAAGGCCTACGTGATTTATAGAATTTCTTCGGCCACCGGTTTTAAAGAATAATAAATCACCAGTATTAACTTTTTTTAATGGAATTTTAGTGCCTTTTTTGGCCATATCCCGAGATATCCTTGGCAATAGTATATCGCTATCTCTAAAAGATTCAAACACCAAACCCGAGCAATCCATACCTGATTTTGTCGTGCCTCCCCATTTATATCGGGTGCCTTCAAACTGTTTGGCGAACGCAACAATATGATCAGCTTGAGATTTAGGGGACTTCTTTTTCTTCTTTTCTACTTTTTTCTCCTTGTCCTCTATTACTTCCTTCGAACTTATTTTGTATTCTGAAGAGGTTTCCTCAGCACTTTTTATTTCTGAAGTTTGTGAGCTTGTTGTACTTTGTTTTTTAGAACGTTTGGAAGATTTACAATTGCTAAAACAAATAATACATATAATAAGTAGGATACTTTTTTTCATATAAATTTAGGCTTTAATACCATTGTAAATCAATTGGGCTGTTTTTTTACTAGCACCTTTTCCGCCTAAGGCACGTTCTAACTCGTAGTAATCTAAAAATAATGGTTTACGAAAATCGGGATTTAAAATTTTATCGAGCTCTGTGCGAAGTCTTTTTTTATTGAAATCATTTTGAATGAGTTCTGTAACCACTTCACGATCCATGATAAGATTGACCAAAGAAATAAATTTCAAGGTGATGATACGCTTGGCAATTTGATATGAAATATTACTGCCTTTGTAGCAAACCACCTGAGGAACTTTAAAAAGAGCGGTTTCTAAAGTTGCGGTTCCCGAGGTTACTAATGCCGCGTATGAGATGCTTAATAAGTCGTAAGTTTTGTTTGCTATAAATTTCACATTATCAGAGTTCATAAAACTTTTGTAAAACGCATGTTCTTGACTTGGAGCACCAGCAATCACAAATTGATAATCGGGGTAATGTTCAACTAAGCTTAGCATCACCGAAAGCATTTTAGTAATTTCTTGTTTTCGGCTTCCAGGAAGTAAAGCAATTACGGGTTTATCACTAAGGTTGTGTGTTTTTCTAAACTCAAGTTCATTTGTTGGGTTTCTGTTAGCAATAGCATCAATTAAAGGATGCCCCACAAAATCTACCTCATAATCATATTTCTTGTAAAAGTCTTTTACAAAAGGCAAAATAACAAACATGTTGTCAATGTCGCGCTTGATGGCTGTGACTCTGCTCGCACGAGAGGCCCAAACTTGTGGTGAAATGTAGTAATTGGTTCTAAAGCCTTTTTCTTTAGCCCATTTGGCAATACGTAAGTTAAACCCTGAATTGTCAATAAAAACAATAACATCAGGCTTAAAATCTTCAATGTCACTTTTACAAAAGGCGATGAGTTTAAAGATTTTATTGAGGTTCATAATGACTTCTGAAAATCCCATAAAGGCGCGTTCCTTGTAGTGTTTTACCAAATCACCACCAGCATCTTGCATGAGGTCCCCACCCCAGCATCTAATATTTGCTTGGGAATCGGTGTCTTTCAAGGCTTTAATCAGGTTAGAACCGTGTAAATCGCCCGAAGCTTCGCCAGCTATGATGTAATACTTCATATTATGATATGATTTAAGTCAAAATGTGACCTTGATCCTTCCCTTTAAAACAATTTAATGACAAAAGTTAAAACGGCAATAAATACGGTGATGAGTAAAACACCACGCGCTCTGTAATCTTGTCGTTTTTTTATAAAAACAAAAAAGGCAATGAGGTTTAAAATAGCCCCTAAACTTATTAGTTTTCCAAGGAAACCTTCCTCAGAAGCGGCTTTAATAACAGTAATAAAATCATCACCTTGCCTCAATAATGTTGCCGTAAAATATAATCCGATGCTATTCGCGATTAAGCCAACTAGCATACCTATAATAACATCTTTTTTAATCATTTAAATTCCATGTGTTTAAGTCTTTAATAAAATGATGCGCAGTTAAATCAAATTGCGTAGGAACAATAGAAACATAACTATTTTCAAGCGCCCATTCATCGGTGTCTTCTCCGCCGTCTAAATTAACAAATTTCCCGGTAAGCCAATAATAATCCTTGCCTTGAGGGGTTTTACGCTTATCAAATTCTTCAACCCAATTCGCTTTCGCTTGGCGGCAAACTTTAATGCCTTTGATATCTGTTTCAGGAATGTTAGGAAGGTTTACATTTAAAACAATACCGTTAGGAATACCATTTTTTAATACGTTTTCAGTTATGGTTTTTACATAGCTTTTACAGGCTTCAAAATTGGCATTCCAGCTGTAATCCAAAAGTGAAAAACCAATAGCCGGAATTCCTTCAATACCCGCTTCAATCGCAGCACTCATGGTACCAGAATAAATAACATTAATCGAGGCATTTGAACCATGATTAATTCCTGATACACAAAGGTCTGGTTTACGGTCTAAAATTTCCCGAATGGCAATTTTCACACAATCAGCTGGAGTACCTGAGCAGGTAAATTCTTTTTGAGGGCCATCGTTCATGAAAACTTCTTCCGCGTAAAGCGTTGAATTTAGAGTTATGGCATGACCCATACCGCTTTGAGCACTATCGGGAGCTACCACAACCACATCACCTATGGTCTTCATTACAGAAATTAAAGTTCGTATTCCTGGTGCGCTAATGCCATCGTCATTAGTGACTAAAATAAGTGGTTTTTTTGTCATGTTTATCTTTTAAATAGCGTGGGCTAAAATACGGAATTTCGACTGTTTAACCCTAATTTCCTTGCTTTAACAAAAAATTAGTTGCTTGGCATGGTTTTTTCTTTATTTTAGTGGCAAATTGGCTATTCCCTCTATTGAACTAAATATTTATATGATGAAGAAAATTATGAAAAGGAATTATAAAGTATTCTCACTTTTGTTCTTATTAGCGTTCGCGTCTTGTAGCTTTACGACTAAAAAATTTAGTAACCCAGATAAAGATAAATTACTCATTCAAATCATAACCTTTGTTTTAGAACAGGGGCATGTAGATCCTATTAAAATTGATGATCAATTTTCAGAGAAATTATTTAATCATTACATTCAGACGGTAGACCCTGTGAAGCGTTATTTTTATGCTTCTGATATTGAGTATTTTGAAAAGTATAAGTACCTGTTAGATGAGCAAATTCAGAATAAAGAAATCACCTTTTTTAATGTGGTTCATGAGCGTTTATTAGAACGTATAGGAGAAGGCGAAGCTATGTATAAAGACATTCTGTCAAAACCTTTTGATTACCGAATTGATGAGACTTATGAAACAGATTATGAAAAAACGGATTTTGTGCGTTATAAAAAACAGATGCGTGAGCGCTGGAGACAACTGTTAAAGTTTTCTACCATTTCTAATTACGATGATTTAATAAAGCAAGAAGAAATGGCCAAGGAAAAGGATCCTTCTTACGTAATGAAGTCTAAAGAGGAATTGGAGAAAGAAGCGCGTGAATCCACTTTAAAATCTATAGATATACATTACCACGATAATATTGACGACTTAAGCCGTGAAGATTATTTTGCTGTTTACGTGAATTCTATTGTTGAAGAATACGACCCACACACCTATTATTTAGCTCCAAAAAGTAAGGAAGATTTTGATCAACGTATGTCAGGAAAGCTTGAAGGAATTGGCGCTAGGTTGCAAAAACGTATGGATTACATCAAAATTGTAGAGTTAATTTCTGGTGGGCCGGCTTGGCGCAGTAAAAAACTTGAAGTTGAAGATGTTATTTTAAAAGCGAGACAAGAACACGAAGACCATCCTGTAAGTCTTGTAGGTATGCGTATTGGTGATGCTATAAAGTATATTAAAGGTCCTAAAGGCAGCAAAGTCACATTAACCATAAAAAAGGTTGATGGTACCATTAAAGATGTTACCATTGTGAGAGATGTTGTTGAGTTGGTTGAAACTTATGCTAAGTCATCGGTTGTAGAAAAGGATGGGCATAAGTTTGGAATTATTAATTTACCAGCTTTTTATGTAGATTTTAAAGATTATAAAAACGTCAATGCCGCCAAGGATGTTAAAGAAGAGTTAGAGCGTCTTAAGGCTGATGGTATGGAAGGTTTGGTTTTAGACTTGCGTAACAATGGTGGAGGGTCTTTACCAACGGTGGTTGAAATGGCTGGTTTATTTATTAAGGATGGACCAATTGTTCAAGTAAGGTCTTCAGGTGAAAATAAAGAAGTTTTAAAAGATAAAGACAAATCAGTTACTTGGGATGGGCCTATGGTGATTTTAGTCAATGAAATTTCTGCTTCAGCCTCTGAAATTATGTCGGCTGCTATGCAAGATTATAAACGTGCCATTATTATCGGAGGAAAGCAAACCTATGGTAAAGGAACCGTTCAAAATGTGATTAATTTGAATAACATGTTAAGGAATAATACGAGTGGTGATTTAGGGGCGTTGGCCGTAACCACACAAAAGTATTATAGAATTACTGGAGGATCTGTGCAATTGGAAGGTGTTAAGAGTGATGTGGAAGTTCCTGGTCGTTTTAGTTATATTGATGTGGGTGAAAAGGATAAAGAAAACCCGTTGCCTTGGGATGAAATTGATGCCGCACCATTTACGCCATGGAAAAGTTATTACGATTACGATGAAACCGTAAAGCGAAGTAAACAGCGTATGAGAAAAAATGAACAATTGAGGCTTATCGCAGAAAATGCAAAATGGGTTAAAACCAAGATTGATGAAACGGTGTATTCATTAAATTATGATTCTTATAATGCCGAGAATAAACGTAATGAAAGTGAAGCAGAAAGTTTTAATGCGATTTCAGATTACCAAACGCATTTATTATTTCGTTCAACAAGCTACGAGCAATCACTTTTTAATAAAGACACTACAGATTTAAGAGAAAAACGTGAGCGCTGGCACGAGCATTTAAGTCAAGATGTGTATGTAGAAGAGGCTTTAAATGTGTTAGAAGATTTAAAAACCACGCTTCCAGCAAAAAAAGTAGCAGCCACTAATAGAAGCTCAGAAAAAAAGTAATTTGATTTATGACGCATAAATCAAAATCACTTAAACAATTAGCGCTCCAAAAGTTTAAAAAGAACTTTTGGGGCGTATTTAGTTTGTATTTTATTGTTTTTGTGGGGCTGATTTCGGTATTTGCCTATGTAGTGGCTCCTGATAATTCTCAGCATGCTAATCAAATGCATTTGGCAATACACTCTAAGAAACCTGGTTTTAACGTTACCATGCTTACTATTCCTTCTCAAATTAATGTTGAGCAAAATATTTTTGATAAGATTTTCTTCGGAAAAAAAAATACAGACACTGAAGTACCCATCACTGATTATGGACTAGAAGGTGATCAATTGGTTTATAAGGAATACGCTTCAGAAGGTATTGAAGGTGCTGAGAAATCGATTCAATTGGATGTCTTTCCTAGTGAATCAGTAGGAGCTTTTATTAAGGAGAAAACCTTCATATTTGGAACTGACAAATACGGACGCGATTTACTGAGTCGGGTTTTAGTCGGAGCGCGTATCTCGTTTTTTATAGGTTTTGTGGCTGTCTTTATTTCCTTACTTATTGGAATATTAATGGGGAGTTTGGCAGGTTATTTTGGAGGTAAGGTTGATGTTGTAATCATGTGGATAATAAATGTAACTTGGTCCATTCCAACCTTGCTATTGGTTATTGCAATAACCTTGGCACTGGGTAAAGGGTTTTGGCAAGTTTTTATTGCGGTTGGCCTGACCATGTGGGTAGAAGTGGCTAGGGTTGTTCGCGGACAAATTATTAGCGTTAAGGAAATGCAGTATGTTACCGCCGCTAGAGCACTGGGTTATAATGATTTTAGAATCATAACCAAACATATTTTACCCAATATTATGGCGCCGGTTATTGTGATTTCTGCAGCCAATTTTGCGGCAGCTATCTTAATTGAAAGCGGTCTAAGTTTTCTGGGTATAGGAGCGCAATCACCTATGGCTAGTTGGGGCGCTATGATTAAAGACCATTATAATTATATTATTCTAGGGAAACCTTATTTAGCCATTATTCCAGGGCTTTGTATCATGAGTTTAGTTATGGCTTTTATGCTTATAGGAAATGCCTTGCGTGATGCTTTAGACGTGAAAGGGTAGTGGAATAAACTAAAAAGAGGTAAGAAGATTGAAGATTAAAGACTATTTAATCTATAGCCATGTTATTGTTGAGTTCGTCAATATATTCCAAAAGGTCGTCCTTTCCAGTTTCATTACTTGATGAAGTGATAAAATAATTTGGCATGTCTTCCCAAGACTCTAAAAGAATGGTTTTATAAGCTTCAACATGATTTTCAATAGCCTTTGGTTTTAGTTTGTCAGCTTTCGTGAACACGATAGAAAAAGGAATACCATTTTCACCAAGCCACTGCATGAATTCTAAATCTACAGGTTGTGGGTTATGGCGAATATCAACCAAAACAAAAGCTGTAACCAGCTGTTCTCTTAGTCCGAAATACTGAGTAATAAACTTCTGGAATACCTTTTTAGCTGTTTTAGAAACGCGTGCATAACCATAACCAGGTAAATCGACAAGATGCCAGTTTTTATTAATTAAAAAGTGGTTTATTAATTGTGTTTTTCCTGGTCTCCCTGACGTTTTTGCTAAACTTTTTCTTTGGGTAAGCATGTTGATAAGCGAAGATTTTCCAACATTACTGCGTCCGATAAAGGCATATTCTGGTAGTCTGCTTTTTGGGCATTTCTCAACATCGGAATTACTCATTACAAATTCGGCAGACTTAATTTTCAAAACGTGCTAATTTTAGTTTTTCCGCTTAGGAATCTTAATTAATATTATAGAGAAGGTACTTTTTTTCTTAGAAACCCTTTTTTTCTAACCAATCACTCATGATTTTATTAAAGGTTTCAGGGTGTTCCATCATCGCTGCGTGACCGCATTTGTCTATCCAAAACAGGTCTGAATTAGGTAAAAGATCGTTGAACTCCACACCAACTTCAGGAGGTGTTACCTGATCATTTTTACCCCAAATGATACAAGTAGGGGTTTGCATATTCGGTAAGTCTTTAGACATATTATGTCTAATTGCACTTTTTGCGATAGCTAGAGTTTTAACCAGTTTATTGCGGTCATTTACGGTTTCAAAAACTTCATCAACAATTTCTTTTGTTGCTACTTCAGGATCGTAAAAAACATCTTGAGCCTTCTTTTTGATAACTTCATAATCACTACGTTTGGTGTATCCGCTGCCCATGGCGCTTTCGTAAAGCCCTGAACTGCCTGTGATTATCAGTGCTTTGACGGTTTCTGGATACATTTTAGTGTGATACAATCCAATGTGTCCACCTAATGAGTTTCCTAATAGAATCACTTCGTCGTATCCTTTAAAAACAACGAAATCATGCAGGTAATTAGCAAAAGTTTTTACGTTGGTTTTGAGTAAAGATAATGAGTAAAGTGGGAGCTCTGGAATAAGAACTTTATAACCTTTGTTACTGAAAAATTCAATCACAGCCTCAAAGTTACTTAGTCCTCCCATTAGTCCATGTAGTAGGATAATCGGAGTGCCTTCACCAGCTTCTATATAATTGAATTTACCTTCTTTTTTTAAATGATGCGTCATTAATCTAGTAGTCTATCATTAAAAACAAATATAGTTATTTCATTCATATATCCGCTAAAATAATTGGTTTCAAGGAAATGAATTGCCTAAGAAATTGAATTAAAAAGGGTTACGGGTGATTAAGATGTTAACAACGTATAAAAACCTAGTATTCAAACTTCAATATGCTGAAATATAGTGGTTGTGGGGATTTAGTGTGCTTTTTTTTGAGTTTTTGGTGTGAGATTGTGTACAATTTATTAACAATGTGGTACAAAGTGGTAATTAGTGGTATAATTTTCAATATATTTGACTTTGAAACGTTTAGATTCTTTAAAAACTACTTTGGACTTAATAACAGGCACATACGATTGTAAAGTTGATGCGAAAGGGCGCTTAATGATGCCTGCTTCGATCAAAAAACAGCTGTCTGAGATTATTGAAGAAGGATTTGTATTACGTCGATCTGTGTTTCAGCAGTGTTTGGAGTTGTATCCAATGGCTGAATGGCAGGCTTTAATGCGAAAAATGAATAAGCTGAATAAGTTTAAAAAGAAAAATAACGATTTCATTAGAAGATTTACTGCAGGAGCCAAAATGGTGGAGGTTGATGTGAACGGTCGTTTGTTGATTCCGAAGGATTTGACGGTTTTTGCAAATATTTCAAAAAATATTGTTGTGGCATCAGCTATCAATATCATTGAAATATGGGATAAAGATTTATATGAACAAGCTATTGATGATGCTGCAGTTGATTTTGCAGATTTAGCTGAAGAAGTAATGGGACAAGACGACGAAGATTATGGAATATCATAAGCCAGTACTGTTAGAGGAATCTGTAGATGGTTTGAATATCAAGCCTGATGGAGTGTATGTGGATGTGACTTTTGGTGGTGGCGGTCATAGTAAGGAGATTTTAAGTAGGTTGAATGAAAAAGGGAGGTTGTTTGCTTTCGATCAAGATCAGGATGCTTTAGAAAATGCGCTTGATGATAGTCGTTTTACTTTAATTCATGAGAATTTTAGGTTTATAAAACGTTTTTTGAGATTTCATGGTGTGAAAAAAGTAGATGGTGTTTTGGCAGATTTTGGAGTGTCTTCACATCAGTTTGATGTCGCTGAACGCGGATTTTCAACACGTTTTGAAGCCGATTTAGATATGCGCATGAATCAGAGTAGTGAACTTTCTGCTTTTAATGTGGTTAATGATTATGATGAGGAGCAGTTGAAAAATGTGTTTTATCAATATGGTGAGTTGCGAGCAGCTCCAGCCATGGCGAGGCTGATTGTAGAATATCGGGAAACAGTAAAACCTATTGTAACGAGTGAACAGTTGAAAACGGTGCTTGCTAAATTTTTGCCACCGAGACATATGAATAAGGTGTTGGCTCAAATTTATCAGGCGATACGTATTGAGGTGAATCAAGAAATTGAAGTGTTAAAGGAATTTCTGTTACAGACTCCGGAGCTGCTAAATGATAACGGTCGGTTGAGTTTTATATCCTATCACTCGCTTGAAGATCGTTTGGTTAAGCGTTTTATTAGAAACGGTTTGTTTGAAGGGGAGCCTGAACGTGATATGTTTGGGAATTTTGAAGTGCCTCTAAAAAAAGTTAACGGATTGATTGTGCCTTCAAAAGAAGAGATAAAAGAAAATAATCGCGCACGAAGTGCCAAATTGAGGTTAGCAGAGAAGAAGTCGTGAAAAAAAATATTAACAACATATTAAGAGGGACTTTTTTAGTTAGCGATGATTCGTTTAAAAATTGGCGTGTCATTCTTTTTATTTCTGGTCTGGCCTTGATTATGATTGCGAGCTCTCACAATGCTGATAAAAAGGTATACGAAATCGCGCGATTGAAAAACGAGGTAAAAGACATTCGTTCGCAATTTGTAGATGGGCGTTCCAGACTGATGCGATTGAAGATGGAGTCTCATGTGGTTGGTGTGATGAATGAAAAAGGATTGGCGTCTTCAGAGACACCACCAAAAAAAATAAAAGTAATAACAAAAGATAAGGATCAATAAAAGTAAAGTGGCAGATAACGACAAAGGCATATCAAACCGATTGTATTTTGTGGCAGGATGTATGTTCGTCTTCGCTGCTGCTGTCGTGTTTAAACTTTTGACTATCCAGTTTGTTCATGGTGAAAAATATAAAGCCTTAGCAACTAAACGAGTTGTGAAAAATGTGGTTATTCCTGCCAATCGTGGTAATGTGTATTCTGTAAATGGCAACCTATTAGCGACTTCTATTCCAAAATACGATATCCGTTTTGATGCTTTAACGCCTTCTGTTAGAGCTTTTGAAAAACACATCAAGCCTTTGTGTGATTCCCTTGCAAAGTATAAAGGCAATTCAAATTCTGCACAAATAGAAAAACGCTTAAGACGAGCTCGTGCTAATAGGAATAGATATTATTTGCTGGCTAGGAATATTGGTTATGGTGATTATGTGCGATTAAGAAAATTTCCATTATTAGAGTTGGGAGCTTTTAAAGGTGGATTGATTGTTGAGCAGACCACGAAACGTGAACATCCTATGGGTGGAATTGCTGAACGCACCATTGGTTACGAGCGTATAGATGATAAAGGAAATGTAACGCGTCCAGGAATTGATGGGGCGTTTGGAATAAAATACTTGAGAGGTGTTGATGGGCAGCGTAAAAAACAAAAAATAGGTAACGGACAATGGAAACCTTTAACCGATGCTAATGAAATTGAACCTCAAGATGGTTATGATGTTTATACAACCATCGATGTCAATATTCAAGATATCGCACATCATGCGCTTTTAGAACAGCTAGAAAAATACAAGGCCGATCATGGTTCTGTGGTGGTTATGGAAACCAAAACGGGTGAGATTCGTGCGATTTCAAATTTAGGAAGAAATAAAAATGGTCATTATTATGAACGCTTGAATTATGCTATAGGTGAAAGTCATGAGTCGGGTTCAACTTTCAAATTAATGGCTTTAGCGGCTGCTTTTGAAGATAGGGTGATTGATACTAGTGATGTGGTGGATACTGAGAATGGCATATTGACCTTTTACGGAAAAAAAGTACGTGACTCCAAGCGAGGTGGTTATGGAAAAGTCACGGTTTCAAGAGCTTTTGAGGTGTCTTCGAATACTGGGATTGTGAAAGTGATTGATCAGGGCTATAGCAAGCATCCAGAGAAATTTGTAGATCGTCTGTATGAAATGGGGCTTAATAGGAATTTGGATTTACCTCTAATTGGAGAGCCAGATCCTGTTATTCCTGATCCACGCGTGAAAAATAACAGATGGAGCGGTATTGCCTTGCAATGGATGGCTTATGGTTATGGAGTGTCTTTTACACCTTTACAAACACTGGCCTTTTATAACGCTGTGGCAAATGACGGTGTCATGGTAAAACCACGCTTTTTAAAAGAAGTTAAAGAGTTTGATAGAGTGGTAGAGTCTTTTGATCGTGAGGTTATCAATGAAAGGATTTGTTCTGAAGAAACTGTAGGGAAGTTGCAAGCATTGCTTAAAAATGTGGTAGAAAAAGAACACGGTACAGGGCATAGGTTGTATTCTGAGAATTTTTCAATGGCTGGAAAAACAGGGACCTGTCAGAAAAACTATTCCGATAAATCGAAATTAGCTTATATCTCATCTTTTGCAGGGTATTTTCCTGCTGATAACCCAAAATACTCATGTATCGTAGTGGTGCACGAGCCAGATAAAAGTGTGGGGTATTACGGTGCAGATGTATCTGGGCCTGTATTTAAAAAAGTAGCTCAAAAAATATTTACGGCCACACCAATTACGGATGAAGTTGAAACGCTTTCTGTGAAATCGGTGGCTGTTGAAAAGGATTATGAACATTTTTATGAAACGGCTCAGACCTATAAAACCATTATGCCTAACCTGATTGGGATGCCTGTCATGGATGCAGTTGTACTTCTAGAGAATATGCAAGTTGATGTAAGGGTAGAACTGGAAGGAAACGGTGTTGTTGAAGGGCAGTCTATTGCAAAAAACACAAAACTAAAGCAGAATCAAACGGTAATATTAAAAGCATCATGATCGCACTAAAAGATATACTATATAAGGTTACTATAAACGCAGTAACAGGCTGCACTGATTTAATGGTTAATCAGGTGGTGTTTGATTCGCGAAAAGTGGAAACTAATGATTTGTTTGTGGCTATAAACGGACTCCTTGCTGATGGTCATAAGTTTATTGATGTGGCTATAAAAAATGGCGCTAAGAGTGTTGTTTGTGAAGTCTTGCCAGAAAATCTTGTAGAAGGGGTGACATATGTTGAAGTAGATAACTCTCATAAAGCTTTAGCGGTAATGGCGGCTAATTTTTATCAGAAGCCTTCTGAGAACTTAAAATTAGTTGGTGTAACTGGAACCAATGGAAAAACAACTGTTGCGAGTTTGCTGTATCAACTATTTAAAAATGCAGGCTATAAAGTAGGTTTATTGTCAACCGTAAAAATTATGGTTGATGATGTCGAGTATAAAGCCACGCATACCACTCCAGACTCTTTGACGATTAATGGGTATTTGAGCATGATGAATGAAGCCGGAGTTGAGTTTTGTTTTATGGAGGTGAGTTCACATGGTATCCATCAGCAAAGAACGGAAGGTTTGCGATTTGAAGGTGGTATATTTACTAATATCACCCATGATCACCTCGATTATCATAAAACTTTTGCGGAATACCGCGATGTGAAAAAGAAGTTTTTTGACGGGCTTCCAAAAGACGCTTTTGCTGTAGTGAATGTAGACGACAAGAATGGCTTGTTTATGCTTCAAAATACTAAAGCTAAAAAATACACTTATGCCTTAAAACAGTATGCTGATTATAAATGTCAGATTCTAGAAAATCAGTTTAGCGGTTTACTGCTAAAGGTTAATGATAATGAGGTTTGGACCCGACTAATAGGTGAATTTAACGCCTATAATATTTTGGCTATTTACGCTACTGCGGAATTATTAGGACTTGAAAAAGTAGAAATTCTTCGCTTAATAAGTGACTTAGAAAGTGTGAGTGGGCGTTTTCAATATGTCATGTCTAATAATGATGAAATAACCGCTATCGTAGATTATGCACATACGCCAGATGCCTTAAAAAACGTGTTAGAAACTATAAATGGTATTCGTACTAAAAACGAAACGTTGATTACAGTGGTGGGTTGTGGTGGTGATAGAGATCGCACAAAAAGACCAGAAATGGGGCAAATAGCCTCCGTGCTAAGTGATCAAGTCATTTTTACTAGTGATAACCCAAGAACGGAAAAGCCAGAAGTGATTTTACAAGAAATTGAAGCGGGTGTGGAGCCTCAAAATTTCAAAAGGACAATCACGATAGCGGATAGAAAACAGGCTATTAAAACGGCTTGTCAAATGGCAAAAGGAAATGATATTATTCTAATTGCTGGAAAAGGGCATGAAACTTATCAAGAGGTAAACGGTGAGCGAATGCATTTTGATGATTTAGAAACGGTCACCGATTTGTTGAAACAATTGGAGAAATAATAATAAGGAATTAGGATAGAAGAAACCAACCAGAATAAAAATAAAAGATGTTATACTATTTATTTGAATATTTAGAAAAACAGTTTCAGTTTCCTGGAGCAACGCTTTTTGGGTTTATAACTTTTAGAGCAGCTTTAGCGGTGATTTTGTCCTTGCTTATTTCAACTATTTATGGAAAACGTGTAATCAGATTGTTGTTAAAACAGCAGGTAGGAGAAACCATTAGGGATTTGGGTTTAGAAGGTCAGCAAGAAAAAGCAGGTACGCCAACCATGGGTGGGATTATTGTTATTCTGGCCACCTTAATTCCGGTGCTTTTACTGTGTGATTTAGGAAATATCTATATCATTCTTTTAATTGTGACAACCATTTGGATGGGTGTTATCGGTTTTTTAGATGATTATAAAAAGAAGTTTAAAAATGATAAGGAAGGCCTAAAAGGAAAGTTTAAAGTGCTTGGTCAGGTAGGTCTCGGACTTATTGTTGGGGCAACCTTGTATTTTCATCAAGATGTCACGATGAAAGAGCAATTACCTGCTGATGTGCGTCAAGAGCTTAAAGCGGCTAACCCAAATATTCCAGCATCAAAATTATTTAGAGCAGAAGAACGAGCCCCTAAAACAACCATTCCGTTTGTTAAAAATAATGAGTTTAATTATAGCGATATGATTACTTGGATTGATCCAGCCTTAGCGAAGTATGCCTGGATTGTTTTTATTCTGGTAACCATTTTTATTATAACAGCAGTATCTAATGGCGCGAATCTTACCGATGGTATTGATGGCTTAGCCGCAGGGACATCATCCATTGTGGTGCTGACTTTAGGGATTTTTGCTTGGGTGTCAAGTAACATTGTTTTTGCTGATTACTTAAATATCATGTATATCCCAGGCACTGAAGAAATTACGATTTATATCGCCGCGTTTGTTGGAGCGCTTATCGGGTTCTTGTGGTATAACACCTATCCAGCTCAAGTTTTTATGGGTGATACTGGTAGTTTAACTATTGGAGGTATTATAGCAGTTATTGCTATTGCTGTACGTAAAGAATGGTTGATTCCTGTGTTGTGTGGTGTGTTTTTAGCTGAAAATTTATCGGTAGTGATGCAAGTAGGCTGGTTTAAGTATACTAAGAAGAAGTATGGGGAAGGCCGTCGACTTTTACAAATGTCGCCCCTACATCACCATTATCAGAAGTTGGGGTATCATGAAAGTAAAATAGTAACCCGTTTTTGGATCGTGGGTATTTTGCTTGCGATTGTATCAATTGTAACTCTTAAAATTAGATAAGCCATTTATGTTTCCGCGAAAGCGTAAAACAGAAGAAATATAGAGATTATGATAAAAAATAGATTAGTTGTTTTAGGAGGTGGAGAAAGTGGTGTTGGTACAGCGCTTTTAGGAAAAGCAAAAGGCTATGATGTTTTTGTTTCCGATAAAGGAAAAATAAAAGAGAAGTATAAAGAGGTTCTTATAAATAATGAGATTGATTGGGAAGATGAAAATCATACCGAGGCAAAAATTTTGAATGCCAATCTAGTCATGAAAAGTCCTGGAATTCCTGATAAAGTAGAGCTGATTAAAAAAATTAGAAATGCTGGGATTTCTGTGGTTTCTGAAATTGAATTCGCTTCAAAATTTACTAATGCGACCATTGTTGGGATCACTGGTAGTAACGGGAAAACAACCACAGCCACTCTAACGCATTACTTGTTAAAGAGTGAGTTGAATGTTGGTTTGGCAGGGAATATCGGCGATAGTTTTGCTAAGCAGATTTTAGAAGATGATTTTGAAAATTATGTTTTAGAAATAAGCAGCTTTCAACTGGATGATATTGTTGATTTTAGACCGCATATTGCAGTGTTAACCAATATCACTCCAGATCATTTAGATCGCTATGATTACAAGTTTGAAAATTATATCGAATCTAAGTTTAGAATCGCTATGAATCAAACAAAAGATGATTATTTGATTTATGATGCTGACGATGAGGTGATTGTGGATCATTTAAAAAACAATCCTATTCAATCCATTTTATTACCGTTTTCATTAGAGAAAACCATTGAAAACGGCGCCTATTTAGATAAAGAAAATATTAAAATAACAATAAATAATAATCAGATAATTATGCCAACATCAAAACTTGCACTAGAAGGGAAGCACAATGTTAAAAACGCTATGGCTGCTTCTACTGTGGCACATTTATTAAAGATCAGAAAACAAACCATTCGTGAGAGTTTAGAAAGCTTTCAAGGTGTAGAGCACCGTTTGGAGCAAGTTCTTAAAATAAATAAAGTACAATATATAAACGACTCTAAAGCAACCAATGTTAATGCTACTTATTATGCTCTTGAGAGTATGGCGGCACCAACGGTATGGATTGTAGGAGGTGTTGATAAAGGGAATAATTATAAAGAGTTGTTTTCTTTTGTGAATGAAAAAGTAAAGGCGATCATTTGCTTGGGTGTTGACAATGAGAAGTTAATGAGCACCTTTGGGAATATGGTTGATGTTATTGTAGAAACTCAATATATGAGTGAGGCTGTAAAAATCGCTTATAAATTAGCCGAAACTGGAGATAATGTGTTGTTGTCACCTGCTTGTGCTAGTTTTGATTTATTTGAAAATTATGAAGATCGCGGACGTCAATTTAAGGATGCGGTAAGAAACCTGTAAAAAATAAAATTTGCAAGCAGTATTTAAAAATATAAAAGGAGATCGACTCATTTGGGCTATTGTGGCATTGCTTGCTATATTGTCCTTCTTGCCTGTGTATAGCGCAGCTAGTAACTTGGCTTATAGAGGCGTTGGGAGTAATACCTTTTCTTATTTTATAAAACACTTTGTGCACTTGGCTTTAGGGTTTGCAGCGATTTATATGATTCATAAGGTGCCCTATAAATATTTTCAAAAGGCTTCGTTGTTTATGCTGCCTATTGTTTTGGTTTTGTTGATTATTACCTTGTCTCAAGGCACAACAATTGGAGGGGCAAATGCGAGTAGATGGATTCAAATACCGTTTGTGGGCGTATCATTTCAAACTTCTACTTTGGCTGGAGTTATATTAATGGTTTATGTGGCGCGCTATTTGTCAAAAGTATATGGTAAAAAAATTACGTTTAAAGAGTCTATATTGCCCTTGTGGCTTCCAGTGTTTTTGATCTTGATTTTTATTTTGCCAGCAAATTTTTCAACCACAGCTATTATTTTTAGTATGGTGGTGATATTGGTGTTTTTGGGCGGATACCCGCTTCGTTATTTAGCGGTGATTATAGGTTCTGGGCTGTTATTTTTATCCTTGTTTGTTATGGTGGCTAAAGCCTTTCCTGAAGCTATGCCGAATCGTGTAGATACCTGGATGGGACGTATTGAAAGTTTTTCAAACCCGGAAGATACTGAAGCCGATTATCAAATAGAAAAAGCTAAGATAGCCATAGCCTCAGGAGAAATTTGGGGAGTTGGTCCGGGGAAAAGTTCACAAAAAAACTTTTTGCCACAATCTTCTTCAGATTTCATATTTGCCATCATTATTGAGGAGTATGGTTTGTTGGGTGGTTTTTTTGTAATGTTTTTATATATGTTGCTGTTGTTTCGAATAGTGATTGTTGCTCATAAGTCAGATTCTGTTTTTGGAAAATTGGTCGTGCTAGGATTAGGGTTGCCTATTGTGTTTCAGGCCATCATTAATATGGCTGTAGCGGTAGAGTTGTTTCCTGTTACCGGGCAAACCTTGCCTTTGTTAAGTAGTGGTGGAACTTCAATCTGGATGACTTGTTTAAGTATTGGAATTATATTGAGCGTTAGCGCGAAAAGAGAAGAAATAAAAGAAAAGGAAATAAATAATGATAAGGCCTTAGATGTTTTGTCGGAAGCAATTTAGAATGTTATGTATAAAGTGATTTTATCAGGTGGAGGCACCGGAGGACATATTTACCCTGCTATTGCTATAGCAAACGAAATAAAATCAAGGTACCCAGATGCTGAGTTTTTGTTTGTTGGTGCTAAGGATCGTATGGAGATGGAAAAAGTTCCTCAGGCTGGATATAACATTAAGGGCTTATGGATTACGGGTATTCAACGTAGTTTTACCTTAAAGAATTTGAGCTTTCCTTTTAAAGTGATTAGTAGTCTTTTGGGGGCTCGAAAGATTATAAAGCAATTTAAGCCAGATATTGTTATTGGAACCGGAGGTTTTGCAAGTGGACCGTTACTTAAAATGGCTGAAATGGCTGGTGTTCCTGTTTTGATTCAGGAGCAGAATTCTTATCCTGGAATTACAAATAAGTTGCTCGCAAAACAAGCAAACAAAATATGTGTGGCTTATGATGGTTTAGAACGTTTCTTTCCGAAGGAAAAAATTGTAAAAACTGGAAACCCTGTTCGTAAAGGTTTGTTGCATATTGAAAATAATAGTGAAGAGGCTAAGAAGTTTTTTGATTTAAAAGAAGGAAAAACAACACTTTTAGTGATAGGAGGGTCTTTAGGGGCCAGACGTATTAATGAGCTCATCGAGAAGGAGCTTGATTATTTTGATACTCAAAATGTACAAGTGATTTGGCAATGTGGGAAACTCTACTATGATAAGTATAAGCTTTACGATAATACTAAAAATGTACAAGTTCATGAGTTTTTAAATAACATGGACATGGCTTATGGTGCTGCAGATGTAGTGATTTCTAGAGCGGGAGCAGGATCAGTTTCTGAGCTTTGTATTGTTGGTAAGCCCGTGATTTTTATTCCGTCGCCAAATGTAGCGGAAGATCATCAAACAAAAAACGCCATGGCTATTGTAGATCAAGATGCAGCTTTGATTATTAAGGAAGAGGATTTAAATGCCGATTTTGAAAATAAGTTCTCGCAGCTCATCGCACAGCCTGAACGAAAAATAGAATTAGGAGAAAATATAAAGAAATTAGCTTTGGTGGATGCAACCAAAGAAATTGTTAATGAGGTAGAAAAGCTTCTGAATAAATGAATTTAAACACCATACATAGGGTCTATTTTATCGGCATTGGAGGGATTGGAATGAGTGCTATTTCGCGATATTTCGAAGCTAACAAAAAGTTAGTCGCTGGCTACGATAAAACACAAACAGAGATTACAAACGGTTTGGTTGATTTGGGTATAGCGATTCACTTTGAAGATAGTATAGAACAAATTCCACAACCTTTTTTGGATCCAGAACATACCCTTGTGGTTTATACGCCTGCGGTTCCTAAAGATCATGCCGAGTTGAATTATTTCCAAAACAACGGATTTGATGTGGTTAAGCGTTCGGCGATTTTAGGTTTGATTACTGAGCATACTTTTTGTTTGGCGGTTGCTGGTACTCATGGTAAAACCACAACAACTAGTATTTTAGGACATTTGTTAAATACTTGTCATGTGCCACTTACCGCGTTTTTAGGTGGTATTAGTGAAAATTATAACTCCAATTTAATTTTAAATGGAACAGAGGTGTCTGTGGTAGAGGCCGATGAGTTTGATCGTTCGTTTTTAACCTTATCACCAGATTTTGCTTGTATCACCTCTATGGATGCTGATCATTTGGACATCTATGGTGATGCTTCCGAATTAAAAAAATCATTCGTTCAATTTTCAGAACGACTAAAGCCTGGCGGAAAGCTTTTTGTAAAGAATGGTTTGGATTTAGAAGGAATCACTTATGGTATTGAAGATGATGCTGATTATAGCATTCAAAATATAAGAGTACAAAACGGAGCTTATGTGTTTGATGTAAAAACACCAAAAGACCGTATTGAAAATTTAGAATTTAACCTGCCGGGAAGACATAATTTGTCTAATGCATTAATTGCCTTGGCGATGGCTGTAGAGTATGGTTGCCCTTACCAACAGCTCGCCGAGGGGTTAGCGTCTTATAAAGGTGTAAAGCGTAGGTTTTCGTATCAAATTAAAAGGGAAGATTTTGTGTATATCGACGATTATGCGCATCATCCTCAAGAGATAAATGCTGCGCATCAGGCGGTTAGAGAAATGTACCCTGGTAAAAAAGTGTTGGCTATTTTTCAGCCACATTTATTTAGTAGAACCCGTGATTTTATCGATGATTTTGCAGAAAGTTTATCACAGTTTGACAAATTAATATTGTTAGATATTTATCCAGCACGAGAGTTGCCTATTGAAGGGGTAACCTCAAATTGGTTGTTAGGTAAAATAAAGAATGAAAATAAACAATTGGTAAGTAAAGCCAATTTGTTGCAGGCTATTCACAATAGCGATGCGCAAGTGGTGTTAACTATTGGAGCAGGGGATATAGGAGCAGAGGTAAACCGAATTAAAAAAGAATTTAGTCTTGAGAATTAACTGGAATTACATAAAAATGATAGCCTTATTTGGGGTGGTGATTTTTCTTTTTGCTTTTGCTTCAGGCAGAAATGATAAAAGGGTAATCTCGCAGCCTCAGGTTAAGTTTTTAGGCGAAAACAATCTTTTTATAACCAGTAAGGCTGTTAGTAAATTGTTAATACAAAATTACGGAGGGGTTACAAACGTGCCAAAAGAAGCTTTAGCTTTGAATGAATTAGAGCAGGCCCTAAAATCTAATCCCATGATAAAGACGGCAGAAGTGTATGTTTCAGTAAGCGGGACACTTAAAGCCGATATAGAACAAAAAACACCTATTGCGCGAGTAAGCACTAATGCGTCTTATTATATTGATGCTGACGGTTTGTTCATGCCGTTATCCAATAATTATTCTGCAAGAGTACCCTTGGTTACAGGTTATGTTGAAAAAAATAATTTGAATAGCGTATACCAAGTCGCCCTAAAGACAGAAAATGACGCTTTTTTAAAAAAACACGTGTTTGAAATTCATCAAGATGAAAAGGCACAGCTTTTTTTAAAACTTAGAAAATGTAATTTTTTAGTGCAGTTGGGAGATGTGAGCGCTTTAGATAAAAAAATAAATAACCTTAAAGCTTTTTATAAAAAAGCACTTAAGGACCAAACATTAAAAAACTATAGTAAAGTTAATTTACAGTTTGATAACCAAGTAATATGTACCAAAATTTAGGCTATGGAGCATAATTTATCAGTAGGATTAGACATAGGAACCACGAAAATTGTGGCCATGATTGGTCGTAAAAACGACTACGGGAAGTTGGAAATTTTAGGTATAGGAAAATCTAAGAGTTTAGGCGTTCACCGTGGTGTCGTTAATAATATTACGCAAACCATCCAATCGATTCAACAAGCGGTTCAAGAGGCTGAAGCGGCATCAGGTTTAAAAATTGAAGATGTCACCGTAGGTATTGCTGGGCAGCATATTCGTAGTTTACAGCATAGTGATTATATCACTAGAGAAAACTCAGAAACGGTAATTGATGAAGAAGACATTGATCTGCTCATCAATCAAGTGCATAAACTGGTCATGCTTCCTGGAGAAGAAATTATTCACGTACTACCGCAAGAATATAAAGTCGATGGTCAAGCAGAAATAAAAGAACCAATTGGCATGTATGGTGGCCGTTTAGAAGCTAATTTTCATGTGGTTGTTGGTCAAATCACTTCCATTAGAAATGTTGGGCGTTGTATAAAAAGTTCTGGATTGAACCTTGAAGGGATCACACTAGAACCTTTAGCGTCATCAAATGCCGTATTAAGCCAAGAAGAGAAAGAGGCTGGTGTGGCTCTAATTGATATCGGTGGTGGAACTACTGATTTAGCTATTTTTAGAGATGGTATTATTCGTCATACTGCCGTGATTCCGTTTGGTGGAAATGTCATTACGGAAGATATCAAAGAAGGCTGCTCAATTATAGAAAAGCAAGCCGAATTATTAAAAATCAAATTTGGTTCAGCTTGGCCAGGAGAAAATAAAGACAATGAGATTGTTTCAATTCCTGGTTTAAGAGGAAGAGAACCGAAAGAGATTACCCTTAAAAATCTTTCTAAAATTATCCATGCCCGTGTGGTGGAGATTATAGAGCAGGTCTATGCCGAAATTAAAAATTACGGACATGAAGAACAAAAGAAAAAACTCATTGGCGGTATTGTTTTAACCGGTGGTGGAAGTCAGTTAAAACACCTAAAACAATTAGTTGAATATATCACCGGAATGGATACCAGAATCGGTTACCCTAATGAGCATTTAGCTGGTGATAGCGATGATGATATTACGAGTCCGTTATACGCCACAGCTGTTGGTTTAGTGTTAGACGGTTTAAAACGTCAGGAACGTAAAAAAATAGAAGAACAAGAGGAGGAAGAGATTGTAGAAGAAAAGATAGTTGAAGAGGGTACAACTGAACCTATTGAAGAGCCTACAGTGCAAAAACCAAAAAAGCAACGTTCTTCATTCCTCGAAAAGTTAACAGATCGTCTTAAAGATTTTTTGGACGATGCCGAATAGGCGATAAATATAGATGACAAAGTAGTACTAAAGTTGTTTAAGTAACAATTTTAAAATTATAGCCGAAAGGCGCAAATATTGATCCATAGAAATTAAAATAGTAAGTACAAACCCTAGTAAAACAGAATTTATGAGCAGCAATGAAAAATTCGAAACAAACATTTCATTTGATTTACCCAAAAATAAATCAAATGTTATTAAAGTGATTGGCGTTGGTGGCGGCGGTAGTAACGCCATTAACCACATGTTCCAACAAGGTATTAAAGGCGTAGATTTTTACGTGTGTAATACAGACTCCCAAGCCCTTGAAAATAGTGGAGTTCCAAATAAAATACAATTAGGAGTACACTTAACAGAAGGATTAGGTGCAGGTGCAAACCCTGAAATTGGTGAGCAGTCTGCTGTAGAAAGTGTAGAAGATATTTCTCAAATGCTAGATACCAACACTAAAATGGTATTTATAACAGCCGGAATGGGTGGAGGAACCGGAACAGGTGCTGCTCCTATCATTGCTAAAATGGCTAAAGAGAAAGATATCCTTACCGTGGGTATTGTAACCATGCCATTCCAGTTTGAAGGAAAAATGCGTTTAGAGCAATCTCAAAAAGGGATTGAAAACTTACGTGGGGTAGTAGATTCATTAATTGTAATTAATAACAATAAGCTTCGTGAAGTTTATGGAAACCTTGGTTTTAAAGCAGGTTTCTCTAAAGCAGATGAAGTTTTAGCTACCGCTGCTCGTGGTATAGCCGAAGTAATTACACACCACTACACTCAAAATATTGATTTACGTGATGCCAAAACAGTGTTAAGTAATAGTGGAACAGCTATTATGGGATCGGCTTTGGCTTCAGGTCAAAATCGTGCTCAAGAAGCCATTAGAAAAGCCCTTGACTCACCGCTATTAAATGATAATAAAATTACCGGAGCGAAAAAAGTATTGCTGCTAATCGTTTCTGGTGCTCAAGAAATTACCATTGATGAAATTGGTGAAATTAATGACCATATCCAAAGTGAGGCCGGACATAGTGCTGAAATTATTATGGGTGTTGGTGAAGACGAAGGTTTAGAAGAATCTATTGCTGTTACTATTATCGCTACGGGTTTTAACATCGAACAGCAAGACGAAATTTCTAATACAGAAACCAAAAAGGTAAAACACGTTCTTGGTGAAGATCAGGAAGCCGAAACTCAGGAGAAAGAGCCTGTGGTTATTGCGCCAAATGTTGAAATGAAAGCAAAACCACAAGCCCCTAAAGTGGTTCGCCATACTTTAGATCTTGAAGAAGAGACTCCAAAGCCTGTGCAGCAACCGAGAAAACCACAAGCTTCAAAAGACGATTTTGATTTAATACCAACTTCTGAAATTATCAGAAACATTGGTGTGACTTATGAAGAGGTTACCGATAAGGTTGATGAGGTACATGAAGATGATTTTGTTATTAATCCGGTTTCACGTACCACACCTCAAATTTCAGAAGAGAGCGAGGTTGAGCTGGAGTCAGACTTTATTGAAGACGAACAGCAAATTACTTTAACTTTTGATATGCCTATTTCATCAAATCAAGAGGTTTCAGAGCCCGTTGAGGATGAGTTTGAGAAGCCAGCTCAAGCAGAGGCAGAAGAAATTATTTCTCATGATTTAATGAGTGATGATGTAAAGGATATTCCGGTTAATGACCATATTGAAGTGATTTCAGTTACAGAAACCAATAAAGGTGGTGATATTCGATATGCTTTAGATGACTATGATGATACAGAGTCTTCAAAAGCACAACAAAAGTCTAATGAAGTCTTAGAACAAGAAGAAGATATTGTTTTTGAAAGAAAAGTGGTTGAGAAACCAGTAGCTGAAGAGGAAGAAAGAGAGGAGATTGATCCTATGAATACGCCTATTTCAGAACTACTTAAAGACCGTGCTGAGGAGCGTAGACGTAAAATGAAGGATTTCAATTATAAATTCAATAGTTCTAAAATTGATGATATTGAAAAGGTTCCTGCTTATAAGCGTCAAGGTGTGAATCTAAACGCGTCTAAGCATTCATCAGAAACCGATATGTCTAGAACGAGTATAGGTTTTGATGATAATGACGACATTCAATTAAGAAGTAATAATTCTTTTTTACACGATAATGTAGATTAATTTAGAGTGACTAACTTGGTAAGAAACCCGAAGTGAAAAAAAATATCGCTTCGGGTTTTTTGATGCTTAAATTTTACAATGTGATAGCTGTGAGTACAGCATTTTTCTTAGTATCTTCGCATATAAATATGTTAATAAAATGAGTTTACAAGCAGAAATAATGACGGCTTTAAAAGAAGCAATGAAATCTAAAGACCAAACGGCTTTAACAGCATTAAGAGCAGTTAAATCTGCGATTTTATTAGCTCAAACTGAAACCGGAGCCAAAGAAGAATTAAGTGAAGAACAGGAGTTGAAAATACTTCAAAAACAAGTGAAACAACGTCGTGATAGTGCCACGGTTTACCAAGAGCAAGGTCGCGAAGATTTAGCAGCACCAGAACTCGCTGAAGCCGATGTCATTTCACAATTTTTACCAGAAGCCTTATCTGAAGATGAAATTACTAAAGTTGTAGATGCTACTATTGAAAAACTCGGTGCAGTAGGCATGAGGGATATGGGTAAGGTCATGGGCGTGGTGAGTAAAGAACTGGCAGGAAAAGCTGATGGTAAAACCATTTCTAATGTGGTAAAAGCTAGATTGTCTTAAATTAAATTAATAATAGTGATACCGTGTCAACCACGGTATTTTGGCTGCGTAGTTCAACTGGATAGAATATCAGATTTCGGCTCTGAGGGTTGGGGGTTCGAATCCCTTCGCGGTCACAAGTAGCTTGTTTAAAAAGCATTAAAACCATGTAATTCTTATGAATTACAAAGGTTTTGAGAATTATGGCAATCCATTTGAATTGGTATAATTCCATCTTAAATGGTTGCCAATCGGTTACCTTTTTTTTAAGGTGTCTGCTTAGCAGACACCTTAAAGAAACTTTGTAATAGTATAGTTGAATTGACTTTCGTACTTAATCATTTTAATTACGACAACTATGCAAAAGCAAAACACTTTTTCTATACTCTTTTGGTTACAAACTTCAAGGGCTATAAACAATGAAGCATTAATTTATGCTAGAATTACTGTAAATGGTAAGCGTTTAAATATAAGTTTAAAACGTAAAGTAACTGTTTCACTCTGGGATTCTAGTAAAAAAAGGGTTAGAGGCAATTCAATTCAGGCTCGGCAAATAAATCAATCAATCGACCAGACCCACACCAAGCTTTTTCAAATTTATCAAGATTTAAAGTTTAAAGGTGAACTCATAACAGCTCATCTTATAAAATCACATTACACAGGTGAGACTAATGAGTCCAAAAGCCTTCAAGAGCTCCTTAAATATCATGCTAAAAAAATAGAAAATACTTTAGCAAAAGGATCTATAGAAAATTTTGGTGTTACCGAAAATTATATAAATCGATTTTTACTTAAGAGCAGAAGAACTACAGATATTTATTTAAACCAATTAGATTATAAATTTCTATGTGACTTTGAAAGTTACTTATACGATTATTGGCCAAAGGGGCATCCAAGGACTATGAGTCAAAATACGGTAATGAAACATATCCAACGGTTTCGTAAGATTATAACTTTAGCTTATCATATCGAGTGGATTGAAAAAGACCCCTTTGTTAAGTGGAAACAAGTATATGAGAAAAAAGAAAGAGAATTCCTTTCAGAAAATGAATTGTCTAATCTTGAAACGCTTTCATTTAAGATAGAGCGATTAGAGCGTGTTCGCGATTTGTTTGTCTTTAGTTGTTATACCGGTATTAGTTATGTCGATATTATGCAGCTAACAGATTCTAATTTAGTTAAGGGAATGGATGGCAGTACTTGGATTGTTACACACCGACAAAAAACGAAATCTAAGGTTAAAATCCCCTTATTGCAACAAGCAGAAAACCTCATAAAAAAGTATGAAAATCATCCGTTAACCACTAGTGCTCAAACCTTATTTCCAATAATTACAAACCAAAAACTAAATGCTTATTTGAAGGAGTTAGCAGATATCTGTGGTATTAAAAAGAATCTAACTTTTCACATGGCAAGACATACATTTGCTACAACGGTCACATTAAGTAATGGTATGCCAATTGAAACTGTTTCCAAATTGCTTGGCCACACTAAAATAGCAACCACTCAAATATACGCCCGTGTATTAGAAGACAAGCTAAGCCAAGATATGAACAATTTAAGGCAGCAATTAGAAGGTAAATCTAAAAATAATGATAGTGCTTCCAAATTAGGTTAAAGAAGGGTGTTATGTTTTAAAAAGCAAGATAGTTTTATTTGTCTTGCTTTTTTTTCATACAAATTAAAGTTGTTTGTTATTTAGGAGTTGTTAGTTTTAGGCCTCAATTTATATTAAACTAAATAACCAACCCAAAACTATGGAATTAACGATTTACAAAACTATTACAAACCTTTTAAATCAAAAACTAGAAGACATTGATCAATCCAACGATGATACCATCCAAAAATTAGAGAGAAGTTATTCAGTGTCTTACAAAGCTCTTAAAGAACTTAAACAACATTATTCTAATAGTAATTTACTCAATCAACAAAAGGAAATAGAGTTTTTTAAACACATAAAGCCTTATGTCTTGAGCAAAGTTATTACCTTTTCTCAGCTTTATAATTTAGAAAATAGAAAACCAACAATTTCAGATAAGGCCATTTTAAAATACTACAAAAGTTATATTGTAGGTCTTCAGGAGTATATCGATTCAAATATTAGTTTTTATAACTATTACCGAACGGAGAGCTCGATGTATGATCAACAATATTTCACTAGAAGTGAAATCGATTTAAAACTCTATCCAGAAGCTGCGTATTTCTGTACAGACAATAATTTTTCAACAAGCCATGATACCATTCTTGCCACTATTATGGCAAATGAAGAGATTATTATGTATGTAAAGCAGGAGATGACAAACTATAGTCAGCAGGTTTTAAATAGCCATAAAGGTTTTAATAATAATTTAAAATGGACGGCAACCAAAAGTGATTTAGTGGAGTTATTGTATGCGCTGCATTCAAGTAATGCTATAAATAATGGGAATGTCACATTAAAGGAATTAGCAACTTTTTTAAAGGAAGCTTTTAGCTTGAAATTAGATGATTATTCCAGAGTTTATTACGAACTACAATCTCGAACACAAAAAACTAAGTTTATAGACAATTTAAAAGAAACTTTAGAAAATAGGATTGAAAATTCGTTAGAAACGAGAAGGTAAATCCTTTTACATTTCATACGTTTTTTAGCTAAAAATAATGAGCATTTAGCCTTAGAAAGTAATTTTTTGTAGAGCTATGGTATTTTATTAAGAAAAAAAAATAAAAATTTTTAATTCATTTTATTCTAATTAAGTTCTATTTGGAGGTAATACTCTAAAATTACGAACATGTTTGCATGTTACTTGATTTTCTTGCTGCGGGTTTCCCGTAATTTATTGACTTTTAAATGTGTTTTATAGTTCTGTTTACTAAAGTAAAATAGTCTAAACCATTAATAGACAACTATGTTTTTTAGGTTTATTGTTTATAGTCATAAACACCCAACTAGTACCCAACTTGTGTATAGGTAAATTTGTTTGTAAATAAAATCATACACATGAATTTTATTGAAATAAGTTTAAAAGCTCAATTATATAGTAATATAATATGTTACAAATTATACCAAACATTACTGCACACATATAATCCCAACTTCGATATCATTGTGGATAATTTTCAAAAAGGAGTTGCAAATTTGCCAAACGAAAGTCAAATTCAACTAATACTAACCATTAAAAACCTTTTTTTAAAAAGGTAAACTTTTAAACTCAATTATTAACGAAACTATGAGCATTAAAATTTTAACGCTAGAGGATTTAAATGAATTTAAATCAGAATTACTTGGTGATATCCAAAACTTAATGGCCGAGCCTCAGAACGAAAAACCTAAAAAATGGATTAAGTCATCAGAAGTTCGAAAGATGCTAAGTATATCAGCAGGAACACTTCAAAATCTTAGAATCAATGGTACTTTACCCTACACAAAATTTGGAAGTGTCATTTATTACAATGCCCACTTAATTAATGAAATCCTCGAAAGTAATCACATTCAAGGTTCCTAAATAGATTTAGTTCTCCAGTTTAATATTTAAAAAGCAATCGCTTTTAAATTCTCTCTCTTAAGTTTTAATCAATGCTAAACCTCCAGTTTTATGAAATTGGAGGGTATTAGTCATGCCGTAATTTAAATAAAGAGCTATGCAATCCATTAATTATATAAGCCATTTAAATCAAGTCTTTAATGTGTTTTCATCAGATAGCAGATTAAACACGACCCATGTAAGCATGTATATGGCGCTTTTTCATTTCTGGAATAATGCCCGATTTGCTGATGAGTTTTTTATAAACCGTAACGATGTTATGTTGTTGTCTAAAATAGGCTCTAAAGGAACCTATCATAAATGCATGAGGGATTTAGATACCTGGCAATATTTTAAATATCTGCCTTCAAGGAACCCGCAAATGGGAAGTAAAATTAAGATGTTCGATTTAGGTACAAGTACAGAACAAGTAGAGGTGCGGCATTGTACCAAAAATGGTACAAGCCCTGTACAAGTATCGGGGCGTTATATAAACAATACTAAACATAAAAAACCGGTAAACATTTTTAAACCAAAAAATTTAGAAAATGTTACTGATTTTTTTATTTCAAAAAATTGGCATACTAATCATGCTGCGAAATTTTTCAATCATTACGAGTCTGTAGGTTGGAAAAAAGGAAAAAGTCAAATTGAAAATTGGCAAGCAGCAGCACAAAGTTGGATGCTTCAAGCTGAAGCTTTAGAGAAAACAAAAAATGTCGAACAAAAAGCAACAGACAGCCTGCATACTATCCGCAATAAAAATTATAACCAACCGCTATGAATCATTCAACAACCATTTTCAATGCACAAAAACCGCACATTATCGTTGAAGGTGCAATTACCTATCAGTTGGGCGAATTAAAGGGAAATCAAATCAATTACAACTTTCAGAAAATTTTAATCTACCTAGAAGCTAAAGGTAAATTGCTTTTTGGCAAGCATTTTAAAATCCATCAAGAAGACCATGAAGTGCTATTAAAATTAATAAGTTATTATGTGCATGACGAGGCCTTTTGTGTCAACCTGGGTATCGATATCCAAAAAGGTATTCTTTTATCGGGTCCCGTGGGCTGTGGTAAAACAACATTAATGAAACTCCTTCCTTTTGTCGCACCTCATAAACGACCATTCAAATGTATTCCAGCAAGAAACATTGTGTTTAGTTTTAATAACATTGGGTATAAAACTATTGAAGATTACACCGACCAGGATACTTACTGTTTCGACGATTTAGGAGTCGAACAAAAAGGAAAACATTACGGTGCCGACTGCAATGTCATGGGGGAAATTATTTTGTCACGTTACGATCTCTTTTGCGATTCTGGTCGTATTCCAAACCAAACATCTAAAAGGAAAATTTTCACCCACATTACCACCAACCTCAACGCTCAAGAGTTAGAAGAAAAATACGGCGAGCGTGTTCGTTCCCGAATGCGCAGTATGTTTAATCTTGTTGCTTTCGATGGTAATACTAGAGATAAGAGAAAATAATGTAGTTCGTCGTAATTTCTAGTTTTTGGTGTGTTCAATTTCTTAAGTAAAAGTGAAAGTAATATATTTATGAACTTAATTTATACCTCTTAGGATAATCCGAACAAATTTTAAGTCTATTTTTTTTAAAGGCTAGACTAATGACGTTTAAAATTGTAATTAATGAAGCCTAAAATTTGGACATCTATTTTATTATTCATAAGTGCCTATTCTCCTCTCTTTTTGATATTGGCTGTAAAAGATTTTGACTTTGATTATACTTGCAGATTTCAACACCCTTTTGTGATTTATGTCATGTTAGGATTAAGTATTTTGAGTGTTTTAATTCTTTTTTTAATAATAAAATTTATGCCAAGAGGCAATATGCCTGTAGTTATTAAAACAGTCAGTAATCGCTCTGTAGACTTAATTAATTACACCATTCCTTATATACTTTCCTTTTTTGGGTTTGATCTTTCAAAGTATGAAGATATTATATCACTTGCTATTTTCTTGACTATAATGTTAGTTTTGACAATTACTAGTCGCTCATTATTTCTTAATCCTATACTTGCATTTGCAGGATATGGCCTTTATGATATTGAGTATCAATTTAACGAAAGAACAAAATCAATTGCTGTACTAAGCAAGCATGAATTAAAATCAGGACAAAAGTTTTATATAAAAAGTCTCACACGCTTTTTATATCTCGTAAAAGAAAAAGTTAAAAATGACTAATCAACAAAAATTTATCGAACTCAAGGAATTGAATCTTAATGAGTCATTAGTTTCCTTAGCAATAGTAAAGGAATATAAAAAAGACCGAATTTCTCACTATAATATAGAATATGTAGAAATCGAAGAAGAACTAGAGTCAAAGCTTCGCAATATAATAGTAAACCGAGTAGAGAAGGCTGGTAGTTTTGAAGAATATACGTTCGATTGTCCTGAACCAGAAGAAGATTTGGTTAGGACTATTCCGTATGAAAGTACAGATTTTTATAAAATAATGGAATCACTTTTAACTTTAAATCCTGAAGAAGATAAAGTGGATTCTGTTGAAGATTTGGTTAAGGCCAAATCATATATAATTTTATTGAGAAATAATGAAGGTATTCAAGTAGCAGCTTTTAAAGCTATACCCGAAAATTGGAAACTTAAAAAATCAAAAGGGCTGATTCCTTTACTATTTGAGAACAATACTTTTAAAGATTTGGAGACAGATAATATTTTCAGTATTTCTAGTACAGTGGATTTTTTATACTATAAAGAGTTACTCTTCATATTATCAAAAAAGGCGTTTGAGCAAGGAATGAATTTTAGAGACGGTATGATTGCCAAAGCCAATTCACTTTATAAGGAAACCGAGGAATTAAATCTTTTTGTAAATATGGATATCCTTAAAAGTAGAGTAGGTAACAACCAGAGATATTTAAGGAAATTAGCAACAATTAAGAATTTAGGTTATTATAAAGATCAAAATTATTTGACAAAATTTAAGGTGATTAATGAAGCGAAAAACTGGGGTGTTGTATTTGAAAATGGACAAATTGTAATAACTGAAGATACTCTAGATGATGTTTTGACTGTTTTGCAAAATAAAAGATTACACTCGGAATTGTCAGAGGAAGATTTTGATGTAGAAAGTGTAAAGAAGTTGGGGTAACTTCAGGTTTCAAACCCTCATTCAAGTTGAATTAACCAAATTATCCCACAACCCTAAATCGCTATACATGACAACTAAATAGGGCTTAAAACAATATTGAAGCGAAATTCGGCTTGAAATCACTACGCTCCCATTCAAAATGAAACAATAACACCATCTCCTGGGTTTTAAATCCTTATTACGGATGCGATAAATTTACATGTACAGATTTTTTGGTAGTCAATTGAAAATTCGGAAAATCTTGAGATATATCGACTAGGAATAATTATATAGAATGAATCCAAAAAACTATACTAATAGAATTTGTGAAATAATTAATGCTCCTTCATTTAGTGAAAAAATGGGGGCTATAATTGAGAACTATTCTAATCTTAAACAAGAAAGTTTTATTCGTAATCAAATATTGGTAGAATTAAATAAATTATTTACAAAAGAGAGTGGTAGTCTTAGAGCATTTGCAGAGCACCCTCGAATAAATAAATCTAGAGTAGATTTATCTATAGTAAACAGTGCTGATAATAAGAATCCATATAAAATTGAGTTTAAATTTCAATTTTCTAAAGATTGTTGTAACATGCTAAACTATCAAGGAGTAATTAATAAGGATTTTGAAAATAGGCAAAGTGATTTATTTATCCTAACCATCGCGCATTGGGATATCAATGAGAAAAAAGATTTTGATAAAAAATGGGGTATAACATCAAACTTATCAAGGTATATTTCGAAAACCGATACCTGGAAGCAAAATATTCTTAATTCCTTTAAGCAATTTCAAAATACCGAGTTAATTGAGTTTGAGAAAATAGTAATATCTAAGCCATACAATATCGAATACTACTTTTATATCCTTAGAAGGCAATAATCAATTTCCCTCCAAAACCAACCATCCCAATACAATTAAATATCCTATTTTTAAGCTTTCTTATACAATCCAATACAATCAATGTCAGAAGAACAGAAAAAACAACTCGAAAAACAATTATGGGCTATAGCTAACTTGTTAAGAGGCAAGATGGATGCAGACGATTACAGAAATTACATCTTAGGCTTTATATTCTTTAAATACCTTTCAGAGAAGTTACATCTATATGCCGATGAGATTTTAGAACCAGACAATATAACCTACGAGCAAATAGACGAGAATACTGCAGATGGCAAATTATATATCGATGCTGTTAAAAAAGCATGTATTAAAAATTTAGGCTACTTCTTAAAACCCAGCGAATTATTTACCTCTATTGCTCAAAAAGGAAATAACCTAAGTGATATACAAACCAACGATAACGACGAAGCAACACAGTTTTTTATTATCGAAGATTTAGAACACATCCTAAATAATATCGAACAAAGTACTATGGGTACCGACTCCGAAGACGATTTCATCCGACTCTTCGAAGACTTAGACCTAACATCTTCCAAATTAGGAAAAACCGTAAAAGCTAAAAATGAAATCATAGCCAAAATCATTACCCATTTAGATGAAATAGACTTTCAGTTACAAGATACAGAAAGCGATTTGTTAGGCGATGCCTACGAATATTTAATCGGTGAGTTTGCGGCAGGAGCAGGTAAAAAAGCAGGCGAATTTTATACCCCTCAGGAAGTATCAACCATATTAGCAAAAATTGTAACCACACGTAAAAAACGAATCAAATCGGTGTACGATCCAACATGTGGTAGTGGGTCCTTATTACTGCGTGTAGCTAAAGAAGTAGACGATGTAGGTATGTTTTACGGTCAAGAACTTAACCGTACCACTTACAACTTAGCACGTATGAATATGATTCTGCACGAAGTACACTACTCCAAGTTCGACATCAAGCAGGAAGACACCCTAGAAGAACCGCAGCACCTCGATATCGATTTAAAAGCAGAAGCCATTGTAGCAAATCCACCTTTTTCTGCAAACTGGTCGGCAAAAGGCATTTTTAGTACAGACGATAGGTTTAGCCAATACGGTAAACTAGCCCCAAAAACCAAAGCCGATTTCGCATTTGTGCAACACATGGTACATCATTTAGACGAAAACGGAATCATGGCAACCGTACTGCCACACGGCGTGTTATTTAGAGGAAGTGCCGAGGGCCATATTAGGCGATATTTAATAGAAGACCGCAATTATATCGATGCCGTTATAGGTTTACCGGCAAACATCTTTTTTGGCACCAGCATACCAACCTGTATCCTGGTACTTAAAAAATGCCGAGAGGCAAACGAAGATGTTCTGTTTATAGACGCCTCCAATCATTTCGAAAAACAAGGCAATCAAAATAAGCTATTACCAGAGCATATTGCCGAAATTACAAACACCTATGCCAATAGGGAGGTGAAAGACAAGTACAGTTATAGAGCCACCTTACAAGAAATAGCCGATAACGATTACAACCTCAACATCCCCCGTTATGTCGATACCTTTGAAGAAGAAGAGCCCATCGATATTAATGCAGTTGCAGAAGAGATACAAGCTTTAGATTTAGAAATTGTTGAAACAGATAAACGCATCGCTTCTTATTGTGCTGAGCTAAATATTAAAACCCCTTTTTAATGATGGAAAAACAATTAAGTTCTATTGTGCCTAGTCGAAATATACCACAGTTGAGGTTTCCAGAGTTTGAAGGGGTATGGGAAACAATCAAGTTAGATAAAATTGTAAGTAAAGTGGGTAGTGGTAGCACACCAAAAGGAGGTGTTGAAGTTTATACAAAAACAGGAATCCCCTTTATTAGAAGTCAAAATATATTTAGTAATACACTAAATTTAGATGAAACACATATTCCAAAGACTTTACATGAGAAAATGAAAGGGAGTAAAGTATTGTCTAATGATATTTTATTAAATATTACTGGCGGTTCAATTGGTAGAAGTTGTGTTGTTCCCAATTCATTCGAAGAAGGTAACGTAAATCAACACGTTTCAATTATCAGATTGAAAAAGGATAGCCCTAAGTTCTTACAAGCATTGCTTTCATCTTTTCATGGGCAAAAACTTATATTTCAAGGTATGACAGGAAGCGGTAGGGAAGGTTTGAATTTTCAAAGTATAAGAGCTTTTAAATTTAAATTACCCCAATTCCCAGAACAACAAAAAATAGCAGCATTCCTTACAGATGTAGATACTAAAATAACCCAACTCACAAAAAAGAAAACTCTTTTAGAGCAATACAAAAAAGGGGTAATGCAAAAAATCTTTAATCAAGAATTAAGATTTAAAGATGATAATGGGAATGAGTTTCCTGATTGGGAAGAGAAAAAGCTTAAAAAATTTATATTAGATTTTATAGTGCCAATGAGAGATAAGCCTAAAGATTTAACAGGTGATATTCCTTGGTGTAGAATTGAGGACTTTGATGGTAAATATCTATCCACATCAAAATCGAATCAAGGGGTAACAATGGAGACAGTTAAGGATATGAAGTTAAAAGTATATCCAGTTAATACGTTACTTGTTTCTTGTAGTGCTAACTTGGGGTTTTGTGCTATTGTTAAAAAAGAGCTTGTTACTAATCAAACATTTATTGGTCTTTTCCCAGATCAAGAGAAAGTTGATGTCAGCTATTTATATCACATTATGAAACTATCAAGTAGGAGATTGAATGTGTTGTCAAGCGGTACTACTATTTCTTACCTGTCAAGAAAACAATTTGAGAATTTTTCTATCCAATTTCCTTGCCTTGAAGAACAAACCAAAATAGCCAATTTCTTATCAGATATCGATAAAAAAATAGAAGCCGTAACCACTAAAATAGAAAAGGCACAAAGCTTTAAAAAGGGCTTGTTACAGCAAATGTTTGTGTGAGGTCATTTCAAGGCACGAAGTGGTCTCATCCTACAGTATTGAATATAATAGCGGCCGTATTGAAAAACTAGGCTTAAAAAAAAATATGATTTAATGCCTTACATCAAGTTAGGGAAATAAAATGAAAATTATGTTGGAAGAAGTTAAGAAGGTAGGAAAGCCATTTGTTTTCAGGTATAGGCCTAATAATGATTTTACTTTGGATGAAATTAAAAAATCTTATGTTTACTTTCAAAAACGTGAATTATTAAATGACCCTTTAGATTCTACACCAGATTTAATTGACTTAAAAAAGATAAACTATACTAAACTATTTAAAGCATTTGAATTAATCGTTGGGAAAGAGAAAAAAGAGTATCTGGAAAGGCGATTAAGTCCAGTACACTTGGAAACAACTATACGTGAGTTAATTCCTAAATTTATAAACAAGCACGGAATAGCTTGTTTTTCAATGCTTCCAGGTATAAACATGCCTTTGCTTACGAATTATGCTAACAATCATGAAGGATTATATTTACAATATAATATAGACTTAGATTCAGAGTTTTTTAAAGGTTTAAGACTTATAAATTATCAAAATGAATTGAAAAAAATTCCTGTTGAACTGGTTGAAAATGAAAATGATATTTTCAAAATTTTTTACCTCAAGCAAAAGAACTGGGAATATGAACAAGAATTGAGACTAATAAAAGAAGATTTTGGTAAACATAAGATAAATAGGAAATCATTAAGGAATATAGTATGTGGTTATAATTGTAGTGAAGAGTATCTTGGTAAGGTGCTGGAGGCTAACATGTTAAATGATCATGTTTCTGTTTGGATAATGGAGAAACCTACTGAACACAATAGGTTGAAATTACATTTAATAAAGTAATATTGTCCTGTTTAGGTGTAACCTTTAATACGTTCGCAAAGAAGGTAAGGATGTCTTGAAATTATAAACAAAAAATACGAAACCAGGGTTTATTTATAAAACAACCACTAAAAACTTCGAGATTATTGTTAAATCTCGAAGTTTTTAGTAGTTTTACCTCCATGATAGAACAAGCACCAAAATTTGAGTTCTCTAAAAAAGTGGTCACTAACCTGCAAGAGTCAGAAATACTAAGTACCATTAAAAGTATTAATGATGACTATTTGTATTGGGATAAAGTAAAGTACAAAAAAACCAAGTTTAAACCCCATGAGCTTTGGAATATTGTTAAGCTAAGTAGGCTTTTAAAGTCCGATTCTTTAGCTTTTGGTAATTACACTTTTAAATATGTAAATACAGATTACATACAAAAAGTAGTACATTTTTTCGACATGAATATTGGTGGCTATATGGGCGCTAAAAACATTATTCCAGAAGAAGACAAAACACGATATTTAGTAAGTTCTATTATGGAAGAAGCTATTTCTAGTAGTCAAATAGAAGGAGCTAACACCACTAGAAAACATGCAAAAGAAATGTTGCGTAAAGAAATTAAACCGCATACAAAATCTGAGCAAATGATTGTGAATAATTACCTTACAATCAAGCATATTACACAAAATAAATTAGAAAATTTAACACCTCAAAATTTATTAGAGATACACCGTTTAATTTCTAAAGATACTTTAGAGACTAAAAGCGAAGAAGGTGCTTTTAGAACAAGTAACGATATTTATGTGGTCGATCATTTAAAAAGCGAAGTAGTGCATACACCACCACACTATAAAGAGGTGCCAGATCTAATAAATGAATTATGTGTGTTTTTTAATGAAGATGTAGATAAAGATAATTTTATTCACCCCTTGCTAAAAGGTATAATTATTCATTTTATGATTGGTTTTATCCATCCTTTTACAGATGGTAATGGACGTACTGCAAGGGCTTTGTTTTATTGGTACTTACTAAAAAAAGGTTATTGGTTAACAGAGTATTTGTCTATATCTAAAATAATTCAAGATACTAAAAATCAATACGAAAAGGCGTTTATTTATACCGAAAACGATGAAAATGATTTGTCTTATTTCATTACCTATAACTTAAAAGTTATGGAGAAAGCTTTTGAGGCTTTAAAAAATTATATTCAAGAAAAGCAAAAAAATCATTTTAAAATCGCACGTTTTATTAAAATTCCAAATATTAACGAACGTCAAGCTCAGTTACTTAAATTAGTGTACGACAATCCAGAAATAGTTTTTAATACTAAAGAAATAGAAAACAGGTTTAATGTCTCTAATTACACTGCCAGAACAGATTTAAAAGGTTTGGTTGAATTAGGGTTTTTAGAAATTATTCCAGTCAATAAAGTAAAAAGAAATTTTATAAAATCTATTCACTTTAATGAACTTTTAAAAAAACATAAAATCGTGTAAATACTTCGAGATTATTAAAGAATCTCGAAGTATTTAAAAGAGGAAACGAATGACAACCCAACCAGAACAAGTACTCGAGGTCGCCTTACTTAGTGAAGTTCAAGCAACAAAAATAAGGCTTCAAGACGTTCACAATGGCCGTAATGGAAAAAGCCATAACCACCAAAATAGAAAAGGCACAAAGCTTTAAAAAGGGCTTGTTACAGCAAATGTTTGTGTAGCATAAAATTTAAAAACTTTAATAAAAATGTTAATACCTATGGCTAAATGGTATAAAAAGTATACTTTTGTGGCAACAGTACACACCACGCTACCCATTAGAACAGCGTCCCAGGGTGTGTCTTTTGCTTTTTATAAGGTACGTTTAGCTCAAAATCAACCTTATGTTTAGTAAACCTGCATTTACACTTTCCCAACAAGTAGAGCAACTACAAGAGCGTGGTTTAATTATTAAGCACCCACGTATTGCCGAAAAATACCTGATAAATATTAGCTATTACCGTTTAGGTGAATATTGGTATGTCATGCAATCCGATAAAGAAAAACATATATTTAAGCCTAATAGTAAATTCGAAGACGCTATTGCTTTATATAATTTTGATGCCGAACTCAGGCTCCTGCTTTTTGATGTGATAGAGAAAATTGAAATTAGTTTACGTACCAAATTAATTTACTATTTATCCCATGAATCAGATCCGTGGTGGTTTCAAAATTTCGAACTATTTAATGATTGTAAGGCCTTAGTAAAAACACTTTCTAATTTAGAAGAAGAAATTACCCGTACTAAAGACGAATCAATAAAAAAACACCTTAAAAAACATAAGGACGATGGTAGGTTTCCACCAGCATGGAAATCTTTAGAGCAAACCAGTTTTGGTGCATTATCAAAGTTGTATGGTAATTTAAAAAATGGTGTTAAAGCTAAAAATGATATAGCTAAAGATTTTGGTGCTGTAAATCATACCTATTTGCCAAGTTGGTTACAGTCTATTGCTCAAATTCGTAACTTTTGTGCGCACCATTCAAGATTATGGAACCGTAATTTACCAGGTACCGTAAAATTATTACCTAAACCTCCAAACTCTTGGATACTAGACCCTTTAAACGTGCCTAAACAACATGAGTTTTCAAAACTATATGTGCACATGTGTTTAATGAGGTATATGCTAAATACGATTTTGCCTAAAAATGAATTCGCTAATAAATTGAATGCCCTGTTTGTTAAATACCCTAACGTCGACCCAAACGCTTTAGGTATGAAACCCAATTGGCAAAATGAACCTTTGTGGAAATAATAATTTATGACAACCCAACCAGAACAAGTACTCGAAAATAATTTAGTAAGCCAGTTAATAGCGCTAGGTCATAAACCAATTACTATTAAAACGGAAGATGATTTATTAAGCAACCTAAAAACACAGTTAGAAAAGCATAATAAAACCACCTTTACCACACCAGAGTTTAACCGTATTCTATTACACCTTTCTAAAGGTAATATTTTCGATAAGGCGAAAACATTACGCGATAAATATGTTCTTCAAAAAGATAATGGCGACAAGGCATATATCGAGTTTATCAATCAAGATTTCTGGTGTCAAAATCAGTTCCAGGTTACCAATCAAGTAACTATAAATGGCAAACGAGAAAACCGTTACGATGTTACTGTTCTAATAAACGGATTGCCACTAGTTCAAATTGAGCTAAAGCGAAGAGGTATTGAACTTAAAGAAGCCTTTAATCAAATTCAACGCTACCAAAAGGAATCCTTTGCTTTCAATAATGCACTGTTCAATTACGTACAAATTTTTGTTATAAGTAATGGGGTCGATACTAAGTATTATGCGAATAGTCAAAAACAAAGTTTCAAATTTACTTCGTTCTGGAGTGATGAAAAGAATAAAAAAATCACACAATTAGAGCCCTTTGCCAATATCTTTTTAGAGCCTTGTCACATCGCAAAAATGATAACCAAATACGTGGTACTGCATGAAAGCGATAAAACTCTTATGGTACTTAGGCCATATCAGTTTTATGCAGTCGAATCAATTATTGATAGGGTAAAAAATAGCGATAAAAACGGCTATATCTGGCACACAACAGGATCGGGTAAAACACTTACATCCTTTAAAGCAAGTCAAATATTAACACATAACCCTAAAATTAAAAAGGTTGTTTTTGTGGTAGACAGACAAGATTTAGACGACCAAACCGTTAGAGAATTTCAGGCATTCGATAAAGAAAGTATCGATGGTACCGAAGATACCAAAACACTAGTAAAACAATTTTTAGATAACAGTAGGCCACTTTTAGTAACCACAATACAAAAATTGAATAGTGCCATATCTAAAGCCAAATTTAAAAAACAAATCGAAGCTTTAAAAGATGAAAAAATAGTCTTTATTTTCGATGAGTGTCACCGTTCTCAATTTGGCGATACTCATAGACGTATTGTTAATTTCTTTACCAACCATCAATTATTTGGCTTCACGGGTACACCTATTTTTGTTAAAAATGCCATTAGTAAAAAAAGCATAAAACAAACCACCGCAAACCTATTTCACGAGTGTTTACACCAATACGTAATCACAGATGCTATTAGAGATGAAAATGTTTTAAAATTTTCAATTGAATATTACAATGTTTTCAAAAATAAAGAAGGCATAGAAGATGTTAAAGTTGAAGATATCAATAAGCAAGAAGTATATGAAAGTAATGAATATTTAAATTCCATTACCAATTACATCATAGCAAACCACAACCGTAAAACACATCACAGAGCATTTACAGCCATGTTTTGTGTAAGCAGTGTCGATATTCTAATTAAATATTACGAGCTATTAAAGGCTAAAAAAGAAGCTGGAGAACACCGTCTAAATATTGCAACAATTTTTTCCTATGCCCCAAATCCAGAAGATAAGGAGGCTACTGGTGAAATTCCAGAAGAAGATTTTCCAGATCAACCCATGGCAGCAGAACCTAGAGCAGCCTATGGCATCATGCCTCATAAAGATAAATTAGACGAATACATTACAGATTATAACCTGCAATTTGGCTCTAAACATTCGGCTAAAGACGGTAAAACCTTTCTTAGCTATAAAAAGGACATTTCGCAGCGTGTAAAAAACAAACAAATTGATATTTTATTGGTGGTAAACATGTTTCTTACTGGTTTTGATAGTAAGACCTTAAACACCCTTTACGTAGATAAAAATTTAAATTACCATGGCTTAATTCAAGCCTATTCCCGCACTAACAGAATCTTAAACGAAAAGAAATCTCAAGGAAACATTTTAGCCTTTCGTAACCTAAAACAAAACACCGACGACGCCATTGCTTTGTTTTCAGATAAGAACGCTCAAGAAACTATAATTATAGCGCCATATGAAGAACAAATAAAGAAATTTAATGAAGCATATAAGGTCTTAATGAGTATTGCGCCAACGGTAGACAGTGTAAACGATTTAGTTACCGAAAATGATGAATTAGAGTTTGCCAAAGCCTTTCGTGAAATTATGCGGTTAAAAAACATCCTGTCTTCTTTCGTCGAATTCACTTTTGATGATACCTATATGAAAGATCAGGAATTCGCAGATTATACAAGTAAGTATTTAGACCTCTACGATAAAATTAAAACCAATAGCCAAAAAGAATCGGTATCTATATTAGATGAAATTGATTTCGAATTAGAGTTAATTCATCGCGATGAAATCAATGTAGCATACATCATGAAACTGTTAGCCAAATTAAAAGATGCCAAACCTAAAGACCAGGCAAAACAGAAAAAGCAAATTATCGATTTAATAGCAGGCGAATCAGAATTAAGAAGCAAGCGCGTTTTAATAGAAAAATTCATTCAAAACAATCTGCCTAAAATCACCGATAACGATAATGTAGAAGATGAATTTAAAACTTATTGGAAAGAAGAAACTAAAAATGCATTAGCCGAATTAAGTACAACCGAAGCTTTAAAGCAAGAGAAGGTAGAAAACATTATAAACGATTTACTTTTTACAGGAAGAATGGCTACTGAAGATGAGGTTATTGCCGCCCTAGAAAAACGCCCAAGTGTATTGCATAGAGAATCTATAAGTACAAGAGTAACTCAAAAAATTAAAGATTTCATTCAAACATTCATCAACGGAATGGATAATTAATGAAACACAGTAGCATGTAAGGAATAAATTCCGAGTTGAGTTTTCTTATGGGGGGCAAATACACTTTTCATATCGAACGCAGTGGGATATCTCAACATCATAAATCTTGTTTTAACTACCAAAATCAACTAATTTACACCCTTAAAATGTAACCCTTATCAATTGCCTAAATTACTGAATCTACTTTTTCTTTTCCCGTTATGTTGTTTTGCTCAAATCCCAGAGTATTACAATAGCATCGACTTCACTAAAACCCCAATTGAAATAAAAGAGCAGCTTTCAAACCTAATTATACAAACGCATACAGACCAAATTCCTTATACCTCAACAAGTACCGATACCTGGGATATCTTAAAAGAAAGCGATTTAGTAGTAGTAAATTCTGCTGAGGTGCTACTCGTTTATGGTAACAATAATGCCGATTCTAATATTAGAAATCACAGAACCCGAAGTAAAAATCTATCCTGTCATACAAACTCTTGTAAAGGCTATTGGACAAGAGAACATATTTTTCCAAAATCATTAGCAGCACCAAAATTAGCAACCAGTTATGCAGGTGCTGGTACCGATGTACATAATCTAAAGCCAGCCGATAGCGATATGAATTCATACCGTAGCAATAGAATGTACAATGTTGGTTCTGGTAATGCAACAGTAACTAGTATGGGTGATTTTTATCCAGGAGAAGAGTGGGTAGGTGATGTCGCTAGAATAATCATGTATATGTATCTACGTTACCCAACACAATGCTTGCCAACCGCCGTTGCAGGTGGGTCCATCAATTACTCTAAAAACGATGCTTTGCCCGATATCCTATTAACTTGGAACGAACAAGATCCTGTGTCTCAAGAAGAAATATACCGAAATAATAAAATAGCCGAGTACCAAGGTAATAGAAACCCATTTATCGACAATCCTTATTTAGCAACGTTAATTTGGAATGGTCCTAAAGCTATTGATACTTGGGGGATTTTCACTATTGATGATTTTTCACAAATTGAAATTGCAATTTATCCCATAATAAAATCGGTTCATATCTGTGTTAAAAATCAGCCAAACAAGATAGCACCTAAGAAGTTTGTAGTTCCCATGGTTAAAAGGTAGGCGTACCAACATTAACCCCAATAGAGAGGACTAACAGGTGTTAAGAAATTTATTTTCTAAACTTATTCAATCAAACCATCATCCAACCTATTAAAGTTAAGGTCAAACCATAGCTTTATATTCAATACTCTTTTTTGAAAATGTAATGATACATTAAAAGCAATGTGTGTTTTCCATAGATTTTAAAATTGAAAATAAAAGTTAATAAAATGAATGAGGTTTTTTGCACAACCATTGCATTAATTAATTTATATATTTGTTTAAATTATATGAAAATATTCTTTTCCATATCAATGTCTATTTTATTCCTTTTTCAAGGAATTAGTTTAGATATGGACTTTTGTGGGTCAATTAAAGAAATTTCAAGCATCATTGCCCATTATCAAGATCATAAAGTCTATGGAGACTCTTTCCTTGAATATGTCGTTGAAGACTACTTTGCCAGTGAAACTAAAAATGAAGAGCATCCTCATAACCACGATAAGGAAAATATACCAGTCCATTCACATAATCAATGTTGCCACCCTTTGGTATTAATTATAGCGAACAACACTTTGGCTATAACCAATCAACTAAAATTTGATGAGAAAAAACAGTATAACTTACATAAAGTAAACTTTACTTCCAGATATTTGGAATCGCTTTTCCAGCCTCCAAGGGCATAATTCAGTTTTTTTAAGGATAACTCTATCCAATTTTGAACCTATAAGGTTCTTTTCATTTCGCGCAATTCTATTTTCTTATCAGAATTGTATCGAAAAGTTTAACTGAATTAAAACATTTTCTATGATTAATAAAATCATTGATTTTTCAATCAATAATAAATTCATTATTGGTTTGCTAACGCTTACCATAATAGGAGCGGGCATTTGGAGTATGACCCAAGTACCCATCGACGCTGTTCCAGATATTACCAATAACCAAGTTCAAGTGATTACGCAAGCACCTAATTTAGGGACCGAGGACATTGAGCAATTTGTAACCTACCCAGTAGAAGTGGCCATGAGTAATTTGCCCCAGGTTCAGGAAATTCGATCCATTTCTCGTTTTGGTTTATCTGTAGTTACTATAGTTTTCGACGATGATATGGGTACCTATTTACCACGTCAATTAGTGGCTGAAAAGCTAAACGAAGTCAAAGACCAAATACCAAATGGTTTTGGTGAGCCCTCAATGGGACCAATTTCTTCAGGTTTGGGAGAAATTTATCAATACACACTTAAAGTAAAACCGGAATATAAAAACAAATATTCGGTAACAGATTTACGAACGATGCAAGATTGGATTGTGCAACGTCAAATGGCAATGGTAGAGGGAGTAGTTGAAGTTAATGCCATTGGTGGCAAAATTAAGCAATATGAAGTCGCTGTCGACCCCAACGAGCTCCAAGCGATCGGCTTAACAATTACCGAGGTTTTTGAAGCCCTTGAAGCCAACAATCAAAACACAGGTGGTGCATATATCGAGAAAAACCATCAAGCTAATTTTATTAGAGGTGAAGGTTTGGTACGAAGCTTAGATGATATTAAAAAAATCACCGTGAAAACCATCAATAATATTCCAATTACCATTGGAGATATTGCTAAAGTACAATTTGGTTCTGCTATTCGTTATGGCGCATTAACCCAAGATGGCGAAGGCGAAGTTGTTGGGGGGTTAGTAATGATGCTTAAAGGTGCAAATTCAAATGATGTTATCGAGAATGTAAAAGAACGAATGGCTCAAATCGAAAAATCATTGCCAGAAGGTGTGATTATCGAACCCTTGTTAGACCGTAGTAAATTAATAGCAGAAACAACTTCAACAGTGTCAGGAAACCTTATTGAAGGTGCACTAATAGTAATATTTGTTCTAATTTTTTTATTAGGTAATTGGAGAGGTGGTTTAATAGTCGCTTCAACAATTCCTTTATCGCTATTATTCGCATTTATACTAATGAATGTGTTTGATGTATGGGCTAATTTAATGAGTCTAGGCGCCATAGATTTCGGTATCATTGTCGACGGGGCAGTAATTATTGTAGAAAGCACTGTTTTTTTAATAGCTTCTCAAGTCTTAAAAAAACGAAAATTGACATCAAAAGAACGTGATAATGTTGCTGCCGATGCCTCAAAAAAAATGATGAATGCTGCATTTTTTGGTCAGCTAATTATTCTAATAGTATTCCTGCCCATATTGGCATTAGAAGGCATTGAGGGCAAGATGTTCAAACCAATGGCATTAACTTTTATTTTTGCAATGATTGGAGCCATGGTACTTTGTTTGACGTATGTACCAATGATGTCCGCCTTGATTTTAAGAGCACCTAAAAATAACAAACTGTCGTATGGCGATAAATTTGTGCATTGGGTTGAGGACAAATACCAACCCTTATTGGTAAAAGCCTTACATAAAGGAAAATGGATTATTGGCATTGCTGTCATGCTATTTGGTATTACAGTCTTTATGTTCACGAAAATGGGTGGAGAATTCATTCCTCAATTGGATGAAGGTGACATTGCCTTCCATGCCATTTTAAAACCAGGAAGTTCCCTTACAGAAACTATTGAAACAACGACAAAAATTGAGCAAATTGTAAAAGCTAAATTTCCTGAAGTCGAAAAAATTGTTAGTCGTATTGGAGTTGCCGAAATTCCAACCGATCCCATGCCTATGGATATTGCAGATGTATTTGTAATACTGAAACCAAAAAGCGAATGGACTACTGTAACATCTAAAGATGAACTCATCGAACAAATGAAAAAAGCCGTAGAAATGGTTCCTGGAGTAAATTATGAATTTACACAACCTATTGAAATGCGTTTTAATGAGTTACTTGAAGGTGTTAGAGAAGATATTGCTATAAAACTCTATGGAGAAGATATCAATGTATTGTCGCAAAAGGCAGAAGAAATAAGTAAAATTATAGCAGGTACAGATGGTATTGGCGATATGAAAGCAGAGGCTACAACCGGATTGCCACAATTAACAATCACCTATAACAGAAATAAATTAGCCCAATATGGACTGAAAATAAATACCTTAAATCAAATCGTTCAAACAGCCTTTGCAGGTGGTACAGCAGGTGTTATTTTTGAAGGTGAAAAGCGATTTGATTTAGTAGTTAGATTAAGTTCTCGTAATCGTAAAGACATAACAGATGTGCAAAATTTGTATATCAACTTGCCTTCTGGTGCGCAAATTCCGCTTCGCGAAGTAGCTGATATAAGTTACAAAGCTGGTCCAATGCAAATCAGTAGAGACAATACAAACCGAAGAACTTATGTAGGGATTAATGTAAGAGGTCGTGATGTAAAATCCTTGGTAGGTGAAATTAAAACTAAACTAGATGCAAAATTAGAACTGCCTTCAGGTTATTTTATTCGCTATGGAGGAGCTTTTGAAAATTTAGAGCGTGCCAGTAATCGCTTGCTAACGGTTGTGCCAATAGCGCTTTTACTCATTTTTGTTCTTATTTATTTTGCTTTAAAATCCTTACCTCAAACTTTAATGATCTATATCGCAATTCCTATGGCAACCATTGGTGGAGTCGTAGCATTGTGGTTAAGAGATATGCCATTTAGCATTTCGGCAGGTGTTGGGTTTATTGTTTTGTTTGGTGTTGCTGTTTTAAACGGCTTGGTTATGATTAGTGGACTTAATGAATTAAAAGAGGAGGGCGTAACAAACTTAAAAGATAGAATTGTAGAAGGAACTAAACGAAGAATTAGGCCTATTATGTTAACCGCTTTTACAGATGTTTTAGGCTTTTTACCTATGGCAATTTCAGCATCAGCTGGAGCCGAAGTACAACGGCCTTTAGCAACAGTTGTAATAGGTGGCTTGTTAACTTCTACATTATTAACCTTATTCGTTTTACCTATATTGTATCATTGGGTAGAAAACAAATCATTCCATTTTAGAGCTAACAAAAAAGTAATTACAGTTACTACCATTATAGCTTTTATCTTTTTGTTCCCAATATCTGGAAACGCACAGCAAGAAACAGACAAGTTGCCTACAATTTCTATGCAAGAAGCTGTGAACTTGGCCAAAAAAAACTATCCAAGCTTAAAACAACGACAGCTTGAAATTGATAAGCAGAAACAGTTAAAAGGTACGGCTTTCGATTTTGGTACCACACAAATTTTTACAGGGGGAGAAGAACTAAAGAATGATTCTGGTATTTACACGACTATTGGTCTTGGTCAGTCAAATATTGATGTATTTGGCATAGCACCAAAACAAAAATTATTTGAGCAACGTATTCAATTAGCAGAAAAAGCTTTTCAGCTTTCAGAGTTGGAATTAGAGTTGGAAGTTAAAAAAATGTGGGCAAATGCCTTTAAAAGTAAGCGAAATTATAATCTATATAAAGAGCTGGATTCCATTTATGTAAACTTTGAAAATGCAGTAGCATTAAATTATGAAGTAGAAGCTATATCAAAATTGGAATATTCCGCTGCTAAAAACCAAGCCTTACAGATAAGAAGTAAGTTAATGCAATCAAAAAGTGAATACACTATGGCATTACAGCAATTAAACCTTTGGCTGGTTTCAGATGTACTTTATACGGTATCAGATAACATTGAGATAGCGAGCGAAATAAATGTAGAAACCTTTAATTTAGAAGCGCACCCTTTATATGCATTTTCGCAACTTCAAGTAGCAGAAGCCGAAGCAAACTATAAAGCTGCTAAAGCTGAAAACCTGCCAAAATTCAATATTCAAGGTGGCTTGCAAAAAGTTAATGGGAATTCTGGATTTTATACCTATCAAGCAGGTATTTCCATGCCGTTTTTATCTGGTACAACTAAATCACAGATTAGAACTGCACAGATCGATAAACAAATTGCCGAAACCAATATGCTGTTTAAACAACAGGAAGTGCAATCTAGATTTAATCAAGCCAAAGAGAATTACAAAAAATGGGAAACGACCTGGCTGTTCTATAAGAATGAGGTATTACCACTTATTAAGGATCAAAAAACAGGAGCTTTGTTTGCTTATCGAGAAGGCGAAATTGATTACTCAGCTTTCACGCAACTTATAAATGAAGCAATTCAATCAGAATTGCAAGCACAAATAGCTTTAGTAAACTATCTAGAAAGCATATTTCAACTACAATATTTTAATCAATAAGAAAATGAAGCCCATAATGGGTATTTGTAAATAAAGGTCAATACACTTACAAAATTTTAGACAATGAAAAATATACTAAATATAATCCTCACACTTTTTATAGTATCAATTATAGCAACAGCGTGTGGAAATAAAGAAAGCCATAAAGAAGGTGATGGTCATGCACATAATGAAGATGCAAAACCAGAAAATGATGACCACCATAATGAAGAAGAAGTGATGCTATCACAAAATCAGTTTGATGCGTTAAAAATGAAAATAGACGCCCTAGCAATGCGTAATATGAGTGGTTATGTAGAAGCCAATGGTACATTAGAAGTGCCTCCGCAAAGTGAAGCGGCAATAACTTCGGTAGTTGGTGCAAATGTCGTATCAATAAAAGTAATTGAAGGTGATAAAGTAAATAAAGGTCAGGTTGTTGCCTATCTATCGCATCCTAACATAATAAAAATACAGACCGATTATTTGAATGCTTTTAGCAATAGTAATTTTTTAAAGAAGAATTTCGAACGTCAACAAAAGTTATATGATGCAGGAGTTGGTTCTGGTGCAAATTTTCAAAAAGCTGAAGCCGAATATGAGGCTTCTAAAGCTATGGTAAATGGTTTGGAGGCCCAGTTGAAACTATTAAATATTAATACGTTAGCTGTACGAAATGGAACTATAGTACAAAGTATTTCATTGCGAAGCCCAATAGATGGTTTTGTTCAAAAGGTTGAAGTCAAAACAGGGCAATTTGTAGAACCCCAAACCGAACTTTTTGAAATCGTAAATACAGATCACGTTCATGCAGATTTAATGGTGTTTGAAAAAGATGTGCATAAAGTAAAAAAAGGTCAAAAAGTAATCTTTAATGTCCAAACAATGCAGGGTGAAGAACTAACAGCAGAAATCTATTCGGTAAGTAAAACATTTGAAGACAACCCTAAAGCGGTACATGTGCACGCAGAGATTGAAAATAAAAAAAATAGCCTTATTCCCGGAATGTATATACAAGGGAAAATCTTAATAGAAAATTCGGAAATAGTGGCCTTGCCCGAAAGTGCAATAGTAAAAGAGGGTAATAAATTTTTTGCGTTTTCCGCTGAAAGGGAAAATGAAGCATGGGCTTTTAAACCAGTAGAAGTGATTTTGGGCGCAAAAGATGGCGATTGGGTAGCTATCCAATTTGTGGAAGAAATTAAACCAGATATAAAATTTGCTTATAATAATGCCTATTACCTTATAGCAGAAATGAAAAAGGGAGAAGCAGAGCACGCACATTAATTATGCAAACAATCGAACAATTATTAGAGTCAAAAAATATTCGCGTTACGGCAATGCGCTTATTAATTTATAAGTTTCTTGTAAATAAACAAGTAGCGGTGACCTTAAGTGATATAGAAAATACTTTTGAAAAAGCAGATAGAACCACCTTGTACAGAACTATTAAAACATTTGAGGAAAATGCTATTGTACATCAGATAGATGATGGAACAGGAATTACAAAATATGCTTTGTGTGAAATTGGATGTAATTGCGAAATTGAAACCGATTTACATTTGCATTTTCATTGCAATAACTGTGGTGAAACCATTTGCTTAACAGAACATAAAATTCCACAAATTAAAGTGCCTGAAGGTTTCGTTTCTGAAAACGTAAACTTGGTTGTTAAAGGTGTTTGTGATAAATGTAGCGGACAATAATTGCACTTCCATTGCACGAATTATTAAACTACTTTTAATCAAAAGTATAAGGACATGAAGTTTAATGTAAAAATTCCAAAACATCTTAAACAAGTCTACCATAAAGAATTGAAATATTATCGCTACTATTTAAGAGTTAAGCAGTATAGCAAGGCTTGGTATCATTTAGAAAGAAGTCATATTATTGGCCAATCTTACCCTGTTCAGCACATGAATTCGCATTGGTTAATGCTAAAGTTTGGTTTGATGCAAAAAGATACTAAAGAAGTATTCGGACAAATATTAAGGTTGCTTGTTGGTGGTTGGAAATCATTTATAAACCACGTGCCTCTTGGTAATACCGGAGGTGCCAATGTGCCTCCATTAAAGCCTATGCCTATTCCTGATGATATTAAGAATTTAATGCAAATGAGATGAAAAAAAAGAAAGTCAATTTAAGACATTTAAAACCAAATTCAGAAGAGCAACATAGTTACGATGATGGTCACAATCATAGTGGCAGTTCAAGTAATATTAAAGCCTATATTCCAGCAATCATAAGTTTTACAATGCTAATTATTGGTATCGCATTAGATTATTTTGATGTTAACTTCTTCAAGGATTGGGTGCGTATTATTTGGTATGGCATAGCTTATTTGCCAGTGGGGTTACCTGTAGTTAAAGAGGGTTGGGAGAGCATTAAAAAAGGTGATGTGTTTACAGAGTTTTTATTAATGTCTATAGCCACTATTGGAGCATTCATTATTGGCGAATACCCAGAGGGGGTTGCGGTTATGTTATTTTATGCTGTTGGTGAATTATTTCAAAATGCAGCAGTTAACAGAGCAAAAGGAAATATAAAAGCTTTATTGGATGTCAGACCAAATGAAGCCTTAGTATATCGAAATAATGATTATGTATCTGTAAATCCAGAAACGGTTCAAATTGGTGAAAAAGTGCAAGTACGTGTTGGCGAAAAAATCCCTTTAGATGGTGTTCTACTTTCCGACAAAGGTTCATTCAACACAGCAGCATTAACAGGAGAAAGTAAACCAAGTACGATTTTAAAAGGAGAAAAAGTATTTGCAGGAAGCATCAATTTAGATGGTGTCATTGAAATAGAAACCACCAAAGAATTTAAGGATAGTTCCATTGCACGTATTCTCGATATGGTGCAGAATGCAACATCTCGTAAATCTAAAACAGAATTGTTCATTAGAAAATTTGCTAGAATATATACACCAATTGTCGTGTTTTTAGCAATAGGTGTTACGTTACTACCGTATTTTTTTGTAGACGATTATGTGTTTAGAGATTGGCTGTATAGAGCATTAATATTCTTGGTAATCTCTTGTCCGTGTGCATTAGTTATTTCTATTCCGTTAGGCTATTTCGGTGGCTTGGGCGCCGCTTCAAAAAATGGAATTTTATTTAAAGGCGCTTCGTTCTTGGATGTCATGACCAAGGTAAATACTTTGGTAATGGACAAGACAGGAACGGTTACTAAAGGTGTTTTTAAAATAAAAGAAATCAAAGCTATTGGATGGGATGAAAAAGAATTTATGAAGTACCTAATGGCTATGGAGGAGCAATCCACGCATCCCATCGCAAAGGCTATTTTAGAATATAAAGATGAAAGTTCAGCTTGTAAAGCTTCAGACGTTACTGAAATAGCTGGAAAAGGATTAAAAGGTAACATAAATAGTAAGATTGTTTTAGTTGGAAATAAAGCGTTGATGACTGCTAATAAAATCGATGTACCAACCGAAACCCAATCTATTGTAGAGTCCATTGTATTAGTTGCTATAGATAATAAATTCGCAGGTTATGTGGTTATTGCAGATCAATTAAAAGAAGACGCAAAAGAAACAATTACAGCCTTACATAAAGTTGGTGTTAATAGTATAATGATGCTCTCTGGAGATAAAGATTCCATTACGCAACAAGTAGCAAGAGAATTAAATATTGAAAAGGCTAAAGGTGGTTTGTTACCAGAAGATAAATTAAATGAAGTTGAGCTTTTAAAACAAAATCCTGAAAATAAAATTGCTTTTATAGGTGATGGTATTAATGACGCACCAGTTTTAGCAGCAAGTGATGTAGGAATAGCAATGGGTGGTTTAGGAAGTGATGTCGCTATTGAAACAGCAGATGTTATCATTCAAACAGACCAACCTTCAAAAGTGGTAAAGGCGATTAAAATTAGTCGTTCCACACGTAAAATCGTTTGGCAAAATATCGTATTAGCTTTTGGGGTAAAAGTAATTGTAATGATTTTAGGAGCAGGAGGTTTGGCTACCATGTGGGAAGCGGTATTTGCAGATGTAGGAGTGGCATTATTGGCTATTTTAAATGCGGTTAGGTTGCAGCGCATGCATTGGGATTAATAGTTTAAACTTTTGTTAATCAAATCAACATATTATTAAATTTTGTAACTTCGCATTCAGTATGAAGCAAGTAACCCATAAAATAATGTCCGTGTTAATGGCTTTTGTAGTGTTATTCTCTACATTGTCATTTACGCTCAATATCCATTATTGTGGGGATAATTTGGTTGAAACAGCTATATTCCATAAAGCGAAAGGTTGTGGAATGGAAATGCAAAACCCTTTAGCCGAAGGTTGTTCGATTACTAAAAAGAACTGCTGTAATGATGTGCAATTGCTAGTCGATGGTCAAGACGAACTACAACTTCAACTTGACAAAATTACTTTTGAGCAACAAGTTTTTATCGCCACCTTCGTTTACACATACATTAATCTTTTTGAAGGTTTAGATAACAATGTATCTTCTTACGAAGAATACAAGCCGCCACTCGTCATAAAAGAAATCTTCAAGATTGACGAGACTTATTTAATTTGATTTTTAAACAATAGACTGTTTTATCCTATGGCTGTATGTCATAAGGATATTTTGTTGTATTCGGTGTTTTCTCAATGCCAATGTCTAACTGTTTAATAATCAAATAATATGCTTAATAAAGCAATCAAATTTCTTATCGAGAATAAACTCGTTGCCGTGCTATTGCTCGTCCTTTTTGTGGGCTGGGGAACGGTAAATGCACCTTTTAATTGGGATACAGGATTTTTGCCAAGTCATCCTGTGGCTGTTGATGCCATACCAGATATTGGCGAAAATCAACAAATAGTATTTACAAAGTGGGATGGTCGTTCACCCCAAGATATAGAAGACCAAATTACTTATCCATTAACCACTTCGTTGCTTGGTATTCCTGGAGTAAAAACCATTCGTAGTTCTTCAATGTTTGGCTTTTCAAGCATCTATATCATATTTGAAGAAGATATAGAATTTTATTGGAGTCGAAGTCGCATACTTGAAAAGCTCAATTCATTGCCAAGTGGGTTATTGCCCGAAGGTGTAAATCCTGCATTAGGTCCAGATGCCACTGGCTTAGGACAAATATTTTGGTATACGCTGGAGGGACGTGATGAAAACGGAAAGGTTACTGGTGGTTGGGATTTACATGAATTGCGTAGTATTCAAGATTACTATGTAAAGTACGCTTTGTCTTCAGCAAGTGGCGTTTCTGAAGTAGCTTCCATTGGAGGGTATGTTCAGGAGTATCAAGTGGATGTCAATCCGGAGTTAATGCGTCAATATAACATAAGCTTAAATCAGATCGTAAAAGCTGTTAAAAGTAGTAATCAGGATATTGGTGCGCAGACTTTAGAAATCAATCAAGCCGAATATTTAGTGCGTGGCTTGGGCTATGTAAAGTCTATTTCAGACATTGAAAATGCAGTTGTTACTTCCGCAGATTTTACTTCAATTAAAATTAAAGATATTGGTAAAGTATCATTGGGACCAGCAACCCGAAGAGGTTTATTGGATAAGGAAGGTGCAGAAGTCGTTGGTGGTGTGGTTGTGGCACGATACGGTGCTAATCCCATGGAAGTCATTAACAATGTAAAATCACAAATTGAAGAATTGAAAGGAGGGTTGCCAACAAAAGTACTGGCAGATGGCCGCACTTCTCAAATAACCATTGTTCCATTTTATGACCGAACAGAATTGATTCAAGAAACTTTAGGAACTCTTAATGAAGCATTAACCTTAGAAATATTAATTACTATTCTGGTTATTATTGTGATGGTTTTCAATTTAAGAGCATCCATTTTAATTTCTGGGTTATTGCCTGTTGCTGTATTAATGGTTTTTATTACCATGAAACTGTTTCATGTAGATGCTAATATTGTGGCGCTTTCGGGTATTGCTATCGCTATTGGTACCATGGTAGATGTAGGGGTTATACTTGCAGAGAATATGATTCGCCATCTTGATGATGATAAATTACGCCTGCGAGAAGACGGTACAGCGTTAACTACAAATGAAGTGATATATAATGCAACAGCAGAAGTATCTGGCGCTATTTTGACTGCAGTATTAACTACAATTATCAGTTTTGTTCCGGTATTTACTATGATTGGAGCAGAAGGGAAACTCTTTAGACCTCTTGCTTTTACTAAAACCATGGCGCTGTCTGCCTCATTAGTTATAGCTTTGTTTTTAATCCCTCCTTTCGCAGCTTATTTATTCAGGAAAACTAGCTTTAAAAAGTCGTATAAATACATTTTAAACGGTGTATTAATAGTCGCAGGAATCGTGTTTATGGCATTTGGTTACTGGTTAGGTGCCATATTAGTGGCTTTTGGGGTTACAGGATTATTGAGTGTTTTGGGTAAACTGAACAAAAAAAATAGCAACCTTGTAAATATTATTATTTCATGTGCTGCTATTGTTTTCCTACTTGCAGAATATTGGAGACCACTAGGTTTTGATAGAAGTATCTTTATAAACTTAATTTTTGTAGCTATTATCTGCTTCGGGATTTTAGGGATATTTTCAATTTTTAGAAAGTATTACGAACAGATTTTAAACTGGGCTTTAGCTAATAAAATTTTGTTTCTAATGATACCAACGACGGTGCTTATTTCTGGAATTTGGATAATGAATAACACAGGAAAGGAATTTATGCCGTCTTTAAATGAAGGTTCGTTTTTGTTAATGCCAACCTCATTACCTCATTCGGGGGTAGAAGAAAACAAAAGAGTACTTCAGCAATTAGATATGGCAGTAGCCACAATTCCAGAAATTGAAACTGTAGTTGGAAAAGCTGGTCGAACCGAATCAGCTTTAGATCCTGCACCTTTGTCAATGTATGAAAATATCATTCAATACAAATCAGAATATCTGCGAGATTCCGAAGGAAAAAAACAACGTTATAAAGTAAATGAGGATGGATTATTCGAGTTACAAGCCGGTGGTTATATAGCAAATCCTAATAACACTAAAAATGTCAATATAAGTGACATCAAAAGTTCTCAATTAATTGAAGATGATAACGGAGAGTTCTACAGAAACTGGCGCCCAGAAATTCAATCACCAGACGATATTTGGAATGAAATTGTTAGAGTTACCAAACTACCTGGTGTTACTTCTGCACCAAAATTACAACCCATAGAAACCAGGTTGGTCATGCTTCAAACAGGTATGCGCGCACCAATGGGCATAAAAGTAAAAGGCCAAGATTTAAAACAAATTGAAGCATTTGGTTTGCAATTAGAAACTCTTCTTAAACACGCAGAAGGTGTTAAAGTTGAAGCTGTTTTTGCAGATAGAATTGTTGGAAAACCGTATTTGCTAATTGATATTGATAGAGAAAAAATAGCACGCTACGGTGTGTCAATTGAAACGGTGCAAAACGTACTAAAAGTAGCCATAGGAGGTATGGCTTTAACCCAAACTGTTGAAGGTAGAGAACGTTATGCTGTTCGTGTACGTTATCCAAGAGAATTACGTAGTAACCCTGAAGCTATAAAAGGTATTTATATTCCTGTTGAAAAAGGAAGTCCTGTGCCTTTAAGTGAATTGGCAACCATCCGGTATGAGCAAGGTCCGCAAGTCATAAAAAGTGAAGACACCTTTTTAGTTGGGTATGTGTTGTTTGATAAATTAGATGGGTTTGCAGAAGTTGATGTGGTTGAAAATGCGCAAGCCTTATTTCAGCAGAAAATTGATTCAGGAGCATTGACGGTTCCAAAAGGTATCAGTTATAAATTCACAGGAACTTATGAAAATCAATTAAGAGCAGAAAAAACATTGTCTGTCGTTGTTCCATTAGCCCTGATTATTATTTTCTTAATTCTTTATTTTCAATTTAAATCTGTTACCACCTCATTAATGGTATTTACTGGAATAGCAGTGGCTTTTGCTGGTGGTTTTATTATGCTATGGCTGTATGGTCAAGATTGGTTTTTCAACTTCAGTTTGTTTGGCGAAAACATGAGAGACCTATTTAATATGAAAACGGTCAATCTAAGTGTGGCTGTTTGGGTTGGGTTTATTGCGCTTTTCGGTATTGCTACCGATGATGGTGTGGTCATGGCAACATACCTCACGCAAACTTTTGAGCGAGACAAACCAACTGATAAAAAGAATATTAGAATGGCTGCTTTGCAAGCAGCAGGAAAACGTATTCGCCCGTGTTTAATGACAACCGTTACTACAATTTTGGCGCTTTTGCCTGTACTAACATCCACAGGTAAAGGAAGTGATATAATGATACCTATGGCAATTCCAATTTTTGGAGGTATGGTAATTGACATTACTTCTTATTTTATTGTACCTGTTTTATATAGCTGGAGAGAAGAGTTTAAGTTAAAAAGAGTAAACAAATGAAAAGACTAATTTATACACTACTAGGTTTATTCATTTTTAGTATTTCTAATGCACAGGAATTGGAAACACTTGTTAATGAAGCATTGAACAACAATCCAGAAATACAAAAGTTTGAATTGCAATACAGCATAGCTTCAGAAAAAGTCAATGAAGTTAATACCATTCCTAATACAGAATTTGGGGTAGGTTACTTTGTAAGTGAACCAGAAACACGTACTGGGGCGCAGCGATTTAAATTGTCGGCCAAACAAATGATACCCTGGTTTGGTTCAATTACCTCACGAGAAAATTACGTTAATGCTTTAGCTGATGCAAAATTTGAAGACATTGTTATTGCTAAGCGAAAACTAATGGCTTCGGTATCACAATCTTATTATAATTTATATGCTAATAAAGCAAAGCAAGAAGTGTTACAGGAAAATATCAAGTTGTTAGAAACTTATGAAACATTAGCATTAACAGCTGTTGAGGTTGGTAAAGCATCTGCTGTAGATGTGTTGCGATTGCAAATGCGTCAAAATGAAATGAAACAATTAAAAGATGTATTGCATCAACAATTTTTAGCTGAACAAACTAAATTTAATAAGCTTTTGAATAGAAAAAGTGATGTCGCTGTAGTGGTAGTAGATAATTTAATGTTGCCTTCAGAAGACTTTGAAATGAGTACAAATAATCTAGAGTTGCACCCAGAATTGTTGAAGTACGATAAACTATATCAATCCATAGAACACTCAGAGTTACTAAATCAAAAAGAAAGTAGCCCAATGATTGGTTTTGGTTTGGACTACATAAATGTAGAGCCAAGACCAGACATGAATTTCTCCGATAACGGTAAAGATATTGTAATGCCTATGGTTACACTTTCAATTCCAATTTTTAATAAAAAATATAAGTCTCAAACGAAACAAAATGTGTTAGCGCAACAAGAATTAAAAACTCAAAAGCAAGAACGTTTAAACATATTGGAAACACTTTTAAGCAAAGCGATTAACGATCGTATTTCTGCTAAAATAAGTTTTGAAACGCAAACCAAGAATTTAAAACAAGCTAAAGACGCAGAGGATATTTTAATTAAAAGTTACGAAACAGGAACCATAGATTTTAATGATGTTTTAGATATTCAAGAACTACAACTCAAGTTTCAAATGAACCAAATTGAATCTGTGAAGACCTACTATGTTCAAAGTACTATAATTAATTATTTAATTCAGTAATAATGAAATGAGCGGTTGTATTAATATGAACCGATTAAAGGTTTTTTAAAAGAATTAATGACATCTGATCATTGAGAAAATATATAACAACAAATGAAACATACATATCACATACACGGCATGACATGCAACGGCTGTCGCAGTCACGTTGAAAAAACACTGTCAGAAGTTTCAGGTGTGTCAAAGGCTTCTGTTAATTTAGAAAAGGCTGAAGCAACCATCGAAATGGATTCTCATATTCCTTTAGAAACGTTTCAAAAAGCGTTAGAGGAAGATGGCGGCAATTACAGTATTCATAACCAAGGAGAACACCAACATACCAAAGAGGAAAAAGCGCCAAAGCCAAAAGGTAAGGGTACAGGCACATTTTATTGTCCAATGCATTGCGAAGGCGATAAAACTTATAACCAACCAGGAGACTGTCCTGTTTGCGGAATGGATTTGGTTGAAGAACAAAACCTTTCAACTTTACATTCAGAACAATGGACATGCCCTATGCATCCAGAAATTATAAAAGATGAAGCAGGTGCTTGTCCTAAGTGTGGAATGGATTTGGTGCCCTTGGAAGCCGATAGTTCGGCAGAAGAGAAAGCCTATAAAAAGTTATTGAAGAAGTTTAAAATAGCCGTTGCTTTTACATTGCCAATTTTTCTTATTGCAATGAGTGAGATGCTTACCAATAATCCATTATTTGACATTATGGAGCAAAAATATTGGAATTGGGTGCAATTCGCTCTGTCCATTCCTGTCGTGTTTTATGCAACATGGATGTTTTTTGAGCGTGCCTACAAAAGTATAAAAACATGGAATCTAAATATGTTTACACTCATTGGAATAGGAGCAGGTGTAGCTTGGTTGTTTAGTGTTTTTGGCATGTTTTTTCCAAATGTATTTCCTGCACAGTTTAAAACAGAATCGGGTGCAGTGCATGTTTATTTTGAAGCAGCAACAGTAATTCTAACCTTGGTGCTTTTAGGTCAGCTTTTAGAAGCGCGTGCTCATAGTAAAACCAATTCTGCAGTTAAGGAACTATTAAAGTTAGCGCCTAATAAAGCTATAAAAATAATAGATGGTGAAGAGATTGAAGTCAGTATTGATAAGATCGCATTAAATGATATTCTCAAAGTAAAACCTGGTGATAAAATACCTGTTGATGGTGTGATTACCGAAGGCGAAACAACCATTGATGAATCTATGATAACAGGGGAACCTATTCCTGTGAACAAATCACAAGATGATAAAGTTAGTAGCGGAACCATTAATGGCAATCAATCCTTTTTGATGAAAGCTGAAAAGGTAGGAAGCGATACGTTACTTTCACAAATCATTCATATGGTTAACGATGCGAGCAGAAGTCGCGCTCCAATTCAAAATTTAGCAGATAAAGTATCTGGATTTTTTGTGCCAGTGGTCGTACTCATTTCTGTAATTACATTTATTGTTTGGGCCATTTGGGGGCCAGAGCCGGTGTATGTATATGCGTTTGTCAATGCCATAGCAGTTCTAATTATTGCATGCCCATGTGCTTTAGGGCTAGCAACACCAATGTCTGTAATGGTTGGTGTAGGCAAAGGGGCTCAAAATGGTGTGTTAATTAAAAACGCCGAAGCACTTGAAAAAATGGATAAGGTAGATGCTTTAATTGTCGATAAAACAGGTACGATCACAGAAGGTAAACCAACAGTAGTAACTATAGGTGCTTTTGGAGAGGGTTTCAATGAGAAAGAAGTACTTCAATACATAATGTCATTGAATACGAATAGCGAACATCCTTTAGCTGAAGCCACAGTAAAATACGGAAAGGAGCATCAGGTAGAAATACTAAAATCAGATAATTTTAGTGCCATCACAGGAAAAGGTGTTGAAGCTATAATTAATGATAAAAAAGTAGCATTAGGAAACCCTAAAATGATGGAATATGCGAAGGCAGACATTACATCTAAAATGGAAGCCAAAGCTCAATCTTATCAAAAGCAAGGTAAAACAGTGTCATATTTATCATGGGGAGAAACTGTTATTGGGTATGTTGTTATAGGTGATAAAATTAAGGAAACTAGTGCAAAAGCCATTAAAGAACTGCAAAGTAACGGTATTGAAGTCATCATGTTAACAGGCGATAATTACGATACAGCACAAGCTGTAGCAGCAGAACTTAATTTGGCAGATTTTAAAGCCAGTATGCTTCCAGAAAATAAACTTAAAGAAGTAGAAAAACTTCAAGAAAAAGGAAAAGTAGTTGCCATGGCAGGTGATGGTATTAATGATGCACCAGCATTGGCTAAAAGTGACATTGGTATCGCCATGGGAACGGGTACATCTGTAGCTATTGAAAGTGCCATGATAACATTGGTTAAAGGTGACTTACATGGCATTGTGAAAGCAAAAAACTTGAGTCATGCTGTTATGAGAAATATTAAACAGAATTTATTTTTTGCCCTCATTTATAACACTTTAGGAGTGCCTATTGCAGCGGGAGTGTTATTTCCATTTTTTGGCATTTTATTGTCTCCAATGATTGCAGCATTAGCCATGAGTTTCAGCTCGGTTTCAGTAATAGCCAATGCCTTAAGATTAAGAACAATTAAAATTTAACTATAAAATCAAATAATTATGAAAAATTCAAAGGATAATCATAAAAAGGGAAATTATAAAACTTTCTTTTTAATGTTGGCTTGCTCTTTTGTAGCAATGTATATAACGATGTATTTAAATACGTATGCAATAGATCATGTTTGGTTTAGCTTAACACGTTTCTATATGACCTGTTTAGGGATTTCTACAATGGCAGTCATTATGTGGTTTTTTATGCGAAAAATGTATAATGATAAAAAAAAGAATATAGCAATACTTGCAGGAAGTTTTATTCTGTTTGTAAGCGCATTAGGTTTAGTAAGAACGCAAGCTCCAATAATTGGTGATGTACTCTGGATGAAAGCCATGATTCCACATCATTCTATAGCCATTTTAACAAGTGAAAGGGCAGATATAAAAGACCCAGAAGTTAAAAAATTGGCTGAAGATATCATTAAAGCACAGCGTAAAGAAATAGAAGAAATGAAAGGAATGATAAAACGATTAGAAAATGAAAAATAATAAAATAGTGATATACATAGGCTTAGTTGCCACTGGCCTTTTGTTGGGATGGTTACTTTTTAGTGGTTCGTCTAAACAAGAAAAAGTTCATAATCACGATGAGGTTGCAGAAACCAATCAAATGTGGACCTGCTCAATGCATCCACAAATTATGCAACCTGAACCGGGCGATTGCCCTATTTGTGGTATGGATTTAATTCCTGCCGAAGCTGGAGCAGATGGTTTACTTGCAGATCAATTTAAACTTACTGAAAATGCGATGGCATTGGCTAATATTCAAACTACAGTTGTAGGTAAAGATTTAACAGCTGATGGAATCGTTAAACTATCAGGAAAAATAGTCGAAAACGAAGAAACCAATGTTGTTCAGGTCAGTTACTTTTCTGGTAGAATAGAACGCTTAAATATTAGTTTTACAGGTGAAAAAGTGCGTAAAGGACAATTGTTGGCTTCTATTTATTCGCCAGAACTGTATGCAGCACAACAAGAATTGATTACTGCAGCTTCCTTAAAAGAGTCACAACCTACCTTGTACAAAGCGGTACGTAATAAATTAAAACTTTGGAAACTTTCTGAAAACCAAATCAACCAAATAGAAACGTCAGGTAAAGTCATTGAAAATTTCCCTGTACACGCCACGGTTTCAGGTACAGTTACCAAAAAATTGGTAGAACAGGGAGATTATATTAAACAAGGGCAAGCTTTGTTTAATATAACAAACCTAAATACGGTTTGGGCAAACTTTGATGTGTATGAAAATCAAATTGAACAATTTAAAAAAGGTCAAGAAATTAATGTGATTTCAAACGCTTACCCTAATAAAGATTTTAAAGGAAAAGTTGACTTTATTGATCCTGTTTTAAATACTAATACACGTACTATAGATTTACGAGTAGTTTTAAATAACAAGGAAGCCCTTTTTAAGCCAGGTATGTTTGTAACCGCAGAAATTAAAAGTGGTAAAGCCAATTCCAATGAAACCATAACCATTCCAGCTTCAGCAGTGCTTTGGACAGGCGAACGCTCTGTTGTATACATCAAAACATCACCTAATGAACCTGTTTTTGAATTGAAAGAAGTGACTTTAGGTAGTAAAATAGGTGCTAATTATGAGGTGCTAGAAGGGTTGAGTAGTGGTGATGAAATAGTAACCAATGGCACATTTACAGTTGATGCAGCAGCACAATTACAAGGTAAAAAATCTATGATGAATAAGCATGGTGGTAAAACAATGACAGGTCATGAAGGACATTCAGGAATGGAAAAAAATAATTCCAGTACCGAAAATGAGCGTTCTGGTATAAATAAACGTGTAACTGTTTCAGAGAAATTTCAAGAACAATTAAAAGCTGTGTTTAACGACTATATCAAATTAAAAGATGCGTTAGTAAAAGATGACTCAGAAGGAAGTTCCAAAACAGCATCCTCATTATTATCTAGTTTAAGTCGGGTAGATATGAAATTGCTTAAAGGTGAGGCGCATAATCATTGGATGTCACTAATGAAAGAAATAAAACCCTCTGCAATGTCCGTTTCTAAAACCTCAGATATAAATGAGCAAAGAAACCATTTCAAACACCTCACAACACAACTAATAACTGCAGTACAGCTGTTTGGGGTTAATGAGAAAGTTTATGTGGAATTTTGTCCGATGGCAGATAACAATAATGGTGCATATTGGTTGAGTAGAGAAAAAAAAGTAGTTAACCCATATTTTGGTAGTGCCATGATAACTTGCGGTGAAGTAAAACAAGTCATAGAATAATAAATTAAGTAGTAATAATTAAATTTTAAAACAATGAAAGTAATTTTAAGCGTAGCGGTAATAGCAGTATTAGGTTTAACAAGTTGTAAAAACGAAACCAAAAAAGAAATGGATACTCCAACTACTGAAATGTCAAAGGAAATGGCATATACAGACATATCCTTTGGTGTTAGAGGTAATTGTGGTATGTGTAAAAATACCATTGAAAAGGCGGTCAATAGTGTAGAAGGTGTTGCAAGTGCTAACTGGGATGTTGATAAGAAAAAAATTGACGTTTCTTTTGATGAAAGCAAAACGGATGCCATGGCAATTCATAAGGCCATAGCAGCTTCAGGTTACGACACCGAAAAAGTTGCAGGTAGTGAAGAAGCCTATAAGGAATTGCCAGGTTGTTGTCAATACGATCGTGAAATGATGATGAATCAATCTGGAGATAAAAAGGAAGAAGGGCATTCAAATCACGATCATTAATTTTATATTTTAAGAGTCTTTTTCGGAAGGCTCTTTTTTTATTCCCCACAACACAAAACCCAGCATTTTGCGAAAAGCAAAACACCTCTGTCTTTTGTGTTGTTCCCCGCGCCACCGCCATGTTGTTTTTATATCACGGTATTTGTAGCCACCGCGCAAATAGCACATTACTTTTTTTAGCTCGACCTGTCTCGAGCCGCCAGGTCGAGCTAAAAAAAGCAATAAGCTATTGCCAAACACCAAAACAAATACAGCGCCATAAAAACAACCCCAAGCTATATTTACATAACGGGTAGTTATAATAGCAGCCGCTACACCCACCACATTACCAAAGCTGTAGTTATAACGCCATTATGTAAAATAGCCGCTTATCCCAGGCTCACATCCGAACTTTTAACCATATTTTGAACAAGCTTTAAGCAGTCGGTCATTTCAAGAGTTGCGATAATTGAACATCATATTCGTTATCTCATTCAAGCTGCACAAAACCATCGTTAAGTCCAGGTATTCCTTACCTCAAGTCTTTGCTTGTTTCTTTTCGTTAACAAATATTAAAGGCCACTTTTCCCCACCACCCCAAGTAATAGGTTATAAAAAAACAGGTTTAAGAAGCTTTCGTTTACTATGGCACATTGCTTTTTTAACCAACCACTTCATCAAAAAGAACAGTCAGGTTTAAAAAAGTAATAAGCCATTTAAGTTGTCCGGTACAAGTACCTTAATTATAAGCTAGGCTATGGCCTAACCATATAATTAAGGCACCTATACTCTCGCACCACCCATCTCTAAATCCAGTCGAATAAACCTGTTTTTTTAAATGTTAATTCCCCAGAAAAGTTTGAAGTTTTAGTTGTAATACAACGTCTAAGTAAATTATAATTATTTAAGGTAAATAGGTATATAAAAATAAAAAAGGATGCAAATATATGTGGATCCCATCAGCCAACCCGCAAGGCTGTAAAGGTCAAGCCCTACGGGTTTTGAATAAAATTTTTTTAATAGATTTCTTTTATTTAATTAATGTTCAAACTCAAAAAACTTTGATCCAAAAACCTTGACAGCCTCATCCTCACCACAACAGACATGGCTTTCTTTTTTATTCTTTCTAAAAAAATATTGGCGCGAAATGAGCGTAAGCGAATTCGCGAATCCGTTAAGAAACAAATAGAAGATTGAGCAAACGTAGCGAAGCAATTAATTTTAAATTGTATAGCTATGTCAAGTTTTGAAATCAAGACGCACCAAATCGGAAGAACCTACTCAAACCCTCACTTTTTTATTTTGAATAAAGGTCAAAACAGCGGAAAACCGTTAGAGCAGCCATGCCCAAATTGTTTTGTGATAATTACAACTTCAGAAGAAGTTAAAAACAACCTGTATCATTTAACTATGATGCTTCAATTGGGGCAATATTTTTCATATTGTCTAAAGGGGAGTGTGATACCCTTTATAACCAAAAACGATTGTTCAAAAATCATAAACAAGGCCTTTAATATGAATAACCTGATCCTTAAAAAACAGCTTAAAACAATGCAGATATTGAATCAAAAAGAAGCGGAGTATCTGTTTTTGCTTCAAAAAATCCAGCAACTTAAATTGGCTTATATTAAGGGAGCTTTTAAAAAGATGATATAAATAGCAAAAAAAAAGAGACTTTTAAGGAGTCTCTTTTTTAGTTTTACTTTTCAATCTAATCTGAATAATTCGGTATAATTTTTTCAAAATTAAAGATGCTATAAAACTTACCACAGCACCAAACACAGCCATGATAAATGTGGTTAAAAATTGATCGGAACCTATATTAGGTAAGGCCGAAAAAACCGTTCCACCAATAATCGTGTGTTTAGCATGTAAATCGAAATAGGACACCTTTTTACTATTAATAATTAAACGAATTCTATACTTTAGAATCTGAATTCTGAGTTTTCAAACTTGTGTTTGAAGTATCAGTAACCGCAGTCTGACTTACAGCTGTGGCAACCGTTCCTGCAACTGTTAGATAGGTTGCAATAGTTACAACTAAAGAAGGTAGTGAAATAGGGGCAGATAGTATAGCTCCTCCTGCAGCAGCTAAGCCGAGGCCAATATTTCGTAGTACTCTAAAAAATTTAGGTGTAGGTCCTGTTAATCTTTGAATAATAGTCATGATTTTATGATTTTATAGTGAGTGTTAATGTATTGTTGAGGTCGAGGTGTTGATAACACAACGAAATTAATTTGGTGTGTAATGCTCTTGATAAGGCACCTTTTCCGATACCAGATAACTGCGTAACAGGAGCGATACAACCCCTAAGGTCTTTTTTAGCATCATTACCAGGATGGATTAATATGAGCTTCCTATTATAGACATCAATAAGTTGTAAGTGATGTTTGAATTTGGAAGAATACCTTTTTTTAACCGTATAAGTTCCTTCCTTTATGCACGATATATTTCTTTCGTTATCATGCCAAGGCAGCTCAATAGTAAATCCTAGAAATGTGTTATTAAAGAAGAGCGCACCATTGGTGCCCTCTTCAAAATAGGTTCGGTGCAAGATTAGCATAATCTATACAGTGTCCATAGTAGCCACCATAAGGGCATTATACGAACCGTTTTTTAGTGGGTACATTTGCCCATTTACCTCTTGAAAAAACTCAACACCAACAACCTGTAAAACAGGTAGAACGGAGTTTTCTGTAATATCGGCGCTCAAATTAATAGCAGCTGTATCAGCACCATCATACGGTAAAATAGCCGTTTCATCACTTTCGAAAGTTGAAGTTTCATTAACGAAATCTAATTCAGCAGCACCAGAAACCACTTTAAAATGTGTAGTTCCATTAGGAGCAGCAATTCGAATAGTAGGAGCGAAGGGTGCTAAATCGGTGGTCGCGGTACCCGTCACACGATCAAAAGCAGTAACAAATGGAGCAAAAAGGGTAGCACCAAGTTTGGCGTTGGCGTTAAAATTGAACCCCTCCAAAACAGTCATGTTACCATCTTGAATAGTACGTGAACCACGTGGATTAGTTGGGTCTGTTTTAACAACGGCTAATAAGTTTTTTGTCAAACGGCTTACCACTTGTTTGTCTTTAGCATTCTGTAAAAGAATACGGATGGCATTTCTAATAACCTTGCCGCCTTTTCCTGCGCGACCAAACTCCGAACCGTTTTCACGAGTTCTTTGAAATGCGGGGTCAGTAGCAATTCTACTCGCATCAACACCTCCTTTAGCACGAGCTAAATGCCCGTCTGCACTTTTGTAAAAGGAAATATCTCCGATAGTTCCCTTTAATTTAATAATACCTGTTTGTTTTGCCATAATATTTAATATTTTAAATTCTCAACAAAACACAGTAGATTTATAGAACAAATCAAAAAAGTGACGTCACCCATGCCGTTAGTGAATACTTCTTCCGAAAAAGAATATGGATTCCTCAACCTAACAGTACGGATAAAGCATAGATAAAGTACCAATGAAGATAATTAGAGCTTGCATATATCCAAAGGACATTCAGCGTATCACAGGCAGAAGTGAACGCTACGGACGCAAGTTATTAAACGACATAAAAACTTACCTGGGCAAAGACCAACATCAATTCATTACCGTTGAAGAATTCGCAGACTACACAGGCATAACTAAAGAGATAGTTAAAGAGTATTTATAACAACTTTAATACAGTTTGTATGATTCTAGTGCCTTTTGTTTCGTATCTTTATTGAGTATTGAAGTTCAAAATACTTCTAATCTATTACAAAGTATATGTGTGCTATTCGGTTACCTTTTTATTAGTATAAAAATAAACCTAGCGCTATAAAGGGCTTACAACGAGGGGTACAATCCCTTCGCGGTCACGAATAAAAAGAAAAGGAAAAAATTAATTTGAGCTTGCTCAAGGTTTAATTTTTTCCTTTTCTTTTTTCAAAGCGGAGCTTTGAGGGAAGCGCGCAGCGAATCCCCTTCGTGTATAAAAAATGTAACGCTCTATTATGTTCTAATCGCGCGCATTTGCAGTTTAAATTTGCATGTTCGAATTTGTAAGAGAAGCTTTTTGAGTGTCAGCACGACCTGTTGAGGGATATTCAATCCCTTCGGTCAAATCAAGTTTACTTGAATTTGTAAGTGGAACTTTTTGATTTTCAACATGGAGTGTTGAGGGATATTTAATCCCTTCACGGTACAAAAAGCTAAAATTAATAAGTTGTTTTTTTTATTCTTTAGCAAATTTTTTGTCTTATAAATTAAGTTATAGATTTGTGTAAATAATGTAAAAAAGACCATTAACGCTCTTCATTGTACTTTTTTTAAATTGTAAAATAAATTAATTTTAGTTTGCCATTTGAAAAAGGTAGTAGTTGCACCGCAGTCAATAAATCATACGAATATGGAAAAGAACACCACTGTAAAATGCCCAAATTGTAAAGAAGCCTTTAAAGTTGATGATTCGGTGTACACTGATATTGTTAAGCAGGTTCGTGACCAGGAGTTTTCTGCAGAATTAAGCAATAGATTGACAGCAGCCGAAAAAGAAAAAACATCAGCGATACAACTTAAAGAATCACAGTTACAACAAGTTTTTCAGCAGCAATTAGCAGCCAAACAAAGTGAATTGGAAGCGCTAAAGCTTAAGTCTAGAACAGCATTGATTGATGAGGTTTCTAAAAAAGATCAGTTAATAAATGAACTAAAGACTAAAATTCAAATGGCTGAAACCGAAAAGAAACTAGATGTGTCTTCGGCGGTGAGTCAAATAGAAAAGGAACGCGATCAGCTTAAAAATGAATTAAAGTATAAGGATACTGAAAAAGAACTGTTAGAAAGTTCGCTAAAACAACAATTTAGCAATCAATTGGTGGGTAAAGATGCCTTAATAAAGGTTCGTGACGAAGAAATAGAGCGCTTAAAAGACTACAAGCAAAAACTTTCGACTAAAATGATTGGGGAATCTCTTGAGCAGCATTGTGAAACCGAGTTTAATAAGTTGCGTGCTACAGCTTTTCAGCAAGCTTATTTTGAAAAGGATAATGATGCTTCTGCAGGTACAAAAGGCGATTATATTTTTAAGGAAACTGATGTAAATGGTAATGAGATTGTTTCTATCATGTTTGAAATGAAAAACGAAAACGATCAAACAGCCACTAAAAAGAAAAACGAAGACTTTTTTGCAAAACTTGATAAGGACCGTCGTGATAAAGGCTGTGAATATGCAGTATTGGTGTCGTTATTAGAGGCAGACAATGAGTTTTATAACACAGGTATTGTAGATGTGTCTTATAAATACGAAAAAATGTATGTGGTGCGTCCGCAGTTTTTTATACCAATGATTACCTTGCTACGAAATGCAGGAATGAAATCTTTAGAGTATAAACAGGAGCTGCATGTGATTAAAAATCAAAACATAGATATTGCCAATTTTGAAGAAAAGATTGATGCGTTTAAAACTGGTTTTGCTAGAAATTACGATTTAGCGAGTCGTCAGTTTAAAACAGCTATTGATGAAATTGATAAAACTATGAATCACCTTCAAAAAACGAAGGATGCCTTGTTGTCTTCAGTGAATAACCTGCGTTTAGCAAATAATAAAGCAGATGATTTAACCATAAAAAAACTGACTCATGGTAATCCTACTATGAAGCAGAAGTTTAATGATTTGAAATAACCAGGTGAAATAATTGTTATTTTGTTGATTATCAGCTCTTAATGTTGTTTGTTTTCTGTGAAATTTTGTAACTTCAGCATAAAACAATGAGCTGTGTTTTAAGGGCACAAATCATGAATTACGCTGAGTTATGCCAAACATTTTAGATCAACCGCCGTTAGAAGTGATACAAAATGTAGAACTACTAAAACAAGATTTACATCATCATATCCCTTCTAAAAAGTTAGATGAAAATTTACTGATAGCCAGTTGGAACATTAGAGCCTTTGGTAATTTAACACGGAAGTGGGAGAGTGTTGATAGCGATAGTCCAAAACGAGATCTTCATGCCATATTATGTATTGCTGAAATCATAAAACGCTTTGATGTCATAGCTATTCAAGAGGTGAAAGCTAATATTCGAGCTTTACGAGATACTTTAAAGGTTTTAGGGGTTCATTGGTCACTTATTTTAACCGATGTGAACAAAGGTGACGCCGGGAATGGTGAGCGTATGGCTTATTTGTTTGATACGCGCCGTGTGCAACTTTCAGGCTTAGCGGGAGAGCTTGTGGTACCTCAAGAGTGGTTAAACGCGACTTCACAAGAAGCCCTAACCGAACAGTTTGTAAGATCACCCTATGCGGTTAGTTTTAAATCGAATCATCAAACTTTTATTTTGGTAACCTTACATATTCTCTATGGTAAAAAATCTAGCGACCGCGTAAAAGAATTGAAAGGCGTGGCAAAATGGTTAAGTGATTGGTCTGAAGATGTTAACGCTTACCACCAGAATATGATGGTGTTGGGAGACTTTAATATTGATGAGCGCGGCGATCTATTAGACGAAACCTTTTTGTCTGAAGGCTTGTTTGTGCCTTCGCAACTTCAAAACCCCGATGTAACCCGTTCAATTTTCAACGAAACCAAATATTACGATCAAATCGCCTGGTTTAATGGAGACAACAATAAACCACGATTGTCCATGAATTTTCTAAATGGAGGGAATTTTGATTTTATGAAAACCGCTTTAATAAATAGAAATTTATCGAAACAAAGCTTGTCTTTTCATATCTCCGATCACTATCCGCTGTGGGCAGAGTTTCAATTGTGAAGGAAATCGAAAGAGTACTTTCTCTATATATTTAAACAAGGTTCTTAAAACCAACTTATTTTGAACGTATTGTATGATGTGATATTTCTTATCTTTATAATATAATCAATCAAATAAAGTTTAATATCATGAAAAAAAATAGAGGCATCATTAAGTACTTTTTTACAGGTATGTTCTTTTGTGTTGTGCCTACATTTTTGGCTATAATTTTATTCTCTAAAGTTTTACATATCTTAGGGCCAGTTACTCATAAAGTAACAACGGCTTTAGACTTAAAATCGGTTTTTGGCTCAGCAGCAGTGTTAATTGTAGGTGTTTCTATTATTTTTCTAATTGGCTTATTGTTTGGTTATTTTTTGCTGAACGGTTTTTTAAAACGTTGGAGCAATAGTTTTGAAGAACGTTTGTTTTACTTTATACCTTCGTTTCAAATCATGAAATATCGCATGGTGGAGGAAGATGTTTATAAAGAGCAGCAGTTTTGGGAACCTATTTTACTAAAAGAAGACGCTTTTTACCGCGTCGCTTTTATCACAGATAAGAGCAACCCTGATTTACTGGTGGTTTATGTGCCAGATGCACCAAGAATGGATGCGGGTGAAGTTCGTTATTTTCCAAAAAACTCCTGTGAATATGTTTCAATTACTATGAAACAAGCCATGAATACCTTGCATCATTTTGGTCGAGGGGTGGATATTAAACTGCCACAAACATAATTTTTACATAGAATAGTTTTTATGCCTATTAACCTCTTTTGCTGATATGCATTTTAGTTCTTTTGCCTAAAATAGCTTAATATTGATATTTAATACATGGTATGAACCTCCCCATAATCATAGAGAACGAAAACCTTACAGGTCAAATTATTTTAGGTGTTTTATTTGCGATATTATTTTACATGATATTGCATTTTTTAGTTAAAACCCTAGAAATGGGTTATGTGTTGCGTAACATGAGGCCTTGGTATACTCATTTGTACCTCTTCCCGAAGAAACTGAATAAAAATCAGAAAGAGATTTTAAAGAATAATTTTCCGTTTTACAATAGACTAGATAAAAAACGACAGGGTTATTTTGAGCATCGGGTAGCTTGCTTTAAAGCAGATAAAGATTTTATAGGCAGAGATGGTTTCGTGATTACCGATGAAGTAACGATTTTAATTTCCGCTACAGCGGTGATGTTAACCTTTGGGTTTAGAGATTTTTATATCAGTATCATTTCTAAAATTGTAGTATATCCTGATGCCTATTATTCTAATTTAAACAAAGCTTACCATAAAGGGGAGTTTAATCCGCACTTACAGACCTTGGTTTTATGCTGGAAAGATTTTAAACAAGGCATCGATATCGATGATGATAATCTTAATTTAGGTATTCATGAGTTTACTCATGCTATTCATATTAACAGCATCAAAGAACGTGATATAAGTTCAACGATTTTCAGCGATACTTTCAAAGAACTTACAGAACTCTTGCAAAATGAACCCGAATTACGCGCAAGGCTAATCGATTCGCATTATTTTAGAAAGTATGCTTTTACCAATCAGTTTGAGTTTTTAGCAGTTCTTATGGAAACTTTTATTGAAACCCCTGCTGAGTTTAGGTCTAAGTTTCCTAAGGTTTACAAGAAAACCAAACAGATGCTAAATTTTCATTTTGCGGGGTATTAAAAATTGATGCGATTGCGTTAAACTTACATCTGTTTTTTATACATATTGCTTTACCTTTATACATGAACCTGAAGGGGTAGGAAGTGTGTTAATCATTTAAAAAAAAGCGGTTGTTATGAAAATATTTCAGTGTAGTAGATGTGATTTTCCTGTGTTTTTTGAGAATACAATATGTGAAAATTGTGACGCTAATTTAGGATATTTAGATTCTGAAAATGACATATTTGCCAAACCCCCTGAGGATGAAAACTGGCTCGTTAAAGGAAAGCAGTATAGCTATTGTAAAAATGAAGCCTTAAATACGTGCAACTGGTTGGTTCCTGCCGAAAGCGAAATCGGACTTTGTCAATCCTGCTACTTAAACCGTACCATTCCTGATACTTCTAATCATAAACTCCATGAGCGCTTGCAAAACATGGAAGCAGCTAAACACCGCTTGGTTTACACGTTGCAGTGTTTAGGACTTCCTGTAAAAAGTCGTTTTGAGGATACGCAATCAGGTTTGTTTTTTGATTTTTTATCTAAAGGAGATGTTAATGTAGAGGGGAATAAAGTGATGACTGGTCATGCCAATGGGGTGGTTACCATTTTATTAGGTGAAGCTGATGTGGTGAATAGAGAAACCATGCGTGTGTCACTTAATGAAAAGTATCGCACCTTAATCGGGCATTTCAGACATGAAGTGGGACATTATTATTGGGATGTTATCTTTCAGAATAACGATGAGTTTTTATCTGAGTTCAGAACATTATTCGGTGATGAACGCGAAAGTTATGCTGATGCTTTAGAAGTTCATTACCAGAATGGCGCTCCTAAAAACTGGAAAACAGATTTTATTAGTGAGTATGCTTCATCTCACCCTTGGGAAGATTGGGCTGAAACCTGGGCACATTACTTACACATTTTAGATACTATGGAAACGGCTTATTATTTTGGGTTAAATGGTGACCCTAAGCTTAGAAATTCACCACACATGCGGGTGGAGACGCTTTATCCTTATCGAGAAGATTTATCTTTTAAAACCATTTTAGAAGAAACGATTCCTTTGTTTTACGCGGTGAATAGTATAAACCGTTCAATGGGCATTAAAGATGTGTATCCTTTTGCGATTTCCGCTAAGGTGAAGGATAAATTAGAGTATGTTCACTATATTTTACAGCGTTTTAAAGCTGAAAAAAAATAAAGCTGTAACCTGTTTAATTATTTTCTTCAGCATTCATGTGAATAAGATGCGCTAAGTTTTTAACTAAACGGTCGTGCTTTTTTACAAATGGATTGCTCTCATCCCAAACATACCCTGCTAGAACAGCGCAAATTTGTTTTTTAATATCAGGGTTTTCTGGGCGATGAAAAAATAAGGTTTGTAAATTTCCGGTGTACCATTCTTTCACGTAAGTAGCAAATACTTCTACGCCTTTCATGATATAATCACTGTATTCTACTTGCCAGTTTACCTCCTGATTGTTTAAGGCTTTGTCTATTAATTTGGCAGCTTTTAAAGCAGATTCTGTAGCAAAAGTAACCCCTGATGAAAAAACAGGATCTAAAAACTCAGCACTGTTTCCTGTTAAAATATAACCTTTTCCAAATAATTGGGTTACTGATTTGGCGTAGTTTTTTATAGAGATAGGCTCGAATTTAAAATCAACACCTTCAAAACGCTTATGGTAATATTTAGAAAGTTTCAGCATGTCCTTCATGTTACCTTCGTAAGATTCAATAAGCTCTGTTTTTCCAACAAAACCAATGCTAGTATCGCCATTTGAAAAAGGAATCACCCAAAACCAAGTATCGCGGTCAAGCACATCAAAAGTAATCAAGGTGCCTTCTTCTCCTTCAGGACGCTTGATGTCTTTAACGTGGGTAAACATTGAGGAGTGTTCTGGAATAGCAGAGGGTTTGTCTAGGCCCAACAAACGTGGTAAAACACGTCCGTAACCACTCGAATCAATAATGTATTGTGCTTTTACGGTGTATTCTTCACCGTTTTCATCTTTTATACGTGTTATAGAAACACCTTCATCGTTTATATCAGTGTCAATAACCTCGTGTTCAAAACTGAGGTCAACACCTTGCTTTTGTATTTCTGTTGCTAATAAATTGTCAAAATCGGCACGCGGTACTTGCCAAGTCCAATCCCAGCCGGGTGTATGTTTTTTACTGAAATCAAAATTACAAACTATATCATCTCTTAAAAAACGCGCACCACGCTTAATTTCAAAGCCGTGGTTTTCCAAAACATGCAATAAACCGGCCTCTTCAAAATGTTCCATACACTTAGGAAGCAAACTTTCACCAATCACAAAACGCGGAAATTTACTTTTTTCTACCACCTTAACCTGTATACCTTTTTTGTTGAGGTAGGCAGCAGCCACACAGCCTGAAGGTCCGGCGCCAATAATTAAAACATCAACTTCTATTAGATTTGATTTCATAGGGAATAATTATTTGTTGCAATATTTTGGTAAATCAAAATTAAGGGAAATTTAGTAATAGAAGACCTCCAAGTTCACATTAATTAAAATTATGGAAGTCAAAATTCTTAGAGTTTATGAGCATAGCTATGTGGTTTCTAGGTGCGTTTTCTGGAGAGGTAAGTGAAGGATGGTGTTTAAAAGGTTTATTTTGTGGTGGTTACATGTCAAAATGTTGAAATATTTTTTAACTGAAGTCAAGGGTGTTTCGTAATTTGTTGTTATATTTACTATACAATTTTATCTCTCCCTTCTTTTTAATAGCGTTAAACGACAAATATTCTTTTAAAATCTTAACGTTAAAACAATTCTATTATGAAAACAAAAGCATTTTTAAGCATACTATTTTTATGTGCTATTTTTAGTCATGCCCAAGAATTAGCGCTTGCCAGTGTTGATGACAAGGCTGGTTATTTAACTAAAACAGGAGCTTGGGGGATTGAACCTACATTTGAAATGGCTAAGAGTTTTTCTGGTGATTTGGCCGAAGCTATGAATGATGACAAACAGTGGGGCTTTATTAACCGCTCTGGTGAATGGGTGATTGAACCTCAATTTGACAAAACAAAAGCCTTCAATTCAGGATACGCCTTGGTTTACAAGGATAAAAATTGGTTTTATATCAATGAGAAGGGGGAAAAGGCACTTACTAATGTAAAAACCGATAAGTATTATGATTTTAGCGAAGGGATGGCGATTGTTAGAAACGGAGATTATGTAGGTTTTATAAACATCAGCGGAGAAGTGGCTGTGGCTACAAAGTTCAAAAAGGTGTTCGGTTTTGTAAATGGCTATGCTAAAGTTCTAGAAAATGATAAATGGGGCTTAGTTGATAAAACAGGAAATTATTTTGTTAAAACCGAGTATGATGGGGTAAGTAACAATTATCACGGGAATGTTGTAGCAGAAAAAGGTGATGTTTATGGTTTAATTATTGACGGAACATTTAAACCTGTTGACGGAGCTGAAAAAATTTGGGATTTTTCTGTTCATGAAGATATGGCTTATGCCAAAAAAGATGGAAAAATGGGTTTCATTAATGGTCAAGGGGAGTGGGTTATTCAGCCAGAATATGAGAAAGCTCGTGCTTTTGTGAATGGTTTGGCTCCTGTTTATGACGGTAAAAAATGGGGCGCCGTTAATCCTTCTGGTTCCGTTGTAGTACCTTTTGAATTTAAGGATATGGAAATTTTTAGTGATGACGGCTATGCGCCTGCAAAACCTAAAAAAGAATGGGGTTTTATTGATAAAACAGGGAAGTTGGTGGTTGAAGATAAGTATGATATTTCAGCTTTTGGTATGAGTATGTTTGAGAAAAATGCCGTAAAAGGTTTTGTTGATGGGTTAGCTCGTGTGAAACATAAAAAGAAATGGGCGTTTATAGATACTAGTGGAAAGGTGTTAAATGATACTTGGTACGAACACCTTGAGCTGTTTAACTAAAGGATATAAACATGAATAAGGCTGTATGAAACTCGTTTTTATACAGCTTTTTATTTTGTGAGTAAATTGTAATTAACTCACTATCAATCCGTAATATGCAAGAATGTTAATTAAATTTAATGAGGGAAACTATAGATGGAAAAATTGATGTATTTTTGCAAATCTCACTTGGATTTGATACCCTCGATTAATTAAATAGAAATATTGATAGAAATGAATAAAGCGCTTATTGTTGAAAAGATAAACGACTTTCTTGTTGATGAGTTTGAAGTAGATGAAGAGGCTATTACTTCTGATGCTAACCTTAAAGAAACCTTAGATTTAGATAGCTTAGATTTTGTAGACCTTGTGGTGGCCATTGAATCTAATTTTGGTGTGAAACTAAAAGGAGAAGACTTTGTAGAAGTGACTACGCTTGAAGATTTTTATAATCTTATTGAAAATAAACTTAGTTAATTGATGCCATGTTAAAGGAGTGGCGAGGAAAGTCAAGAGGTACCGTTCTTGGTTACAGGATTTTCGTTTTTTGTATTAAAAAACTAGGCTTAAGGTCAGCCTATTTTGTATTGTACTTTGTTTCTTTTTATTTCTTCTTTTTTGCTTGGGGAAATACACAGTCAAATTATCACTACTTCAGAAAAAGACAACAGTTTTCAGCGTTTAAAAGTATTATTAGCATTTTTAAAAGTTATTATGTTTTCGGTCAAACCATCATAGATAAAATTGCTATTTCTTCTGGGTTAAGGGATAAATTCACCTATCATTTTGATGGAGGGGAACTCATTAATGACACTCTAAAAGAGAAAAAAGGCGGTATTTTAATTAGTGCCCATGTTGGGAATTTTGAAATCGCCGAGTACTTTTTTGGTGAATTAGAAGAAAAAGCTGCTATAAATATCTTGACTACAGATTCAGAACACTCTGATATTAAAACCTACCTGGAGACGGTAACCAACAAGCCTAACGTCAACTTTATTTATATTCAAGAAGACTTGTCTCATGTTTTTGAAATTAATGCAGCTTTAGCTAGAAACGAATTGGTTTGCATTACCGGTGACCGCTATGTAAAAGGTTCGAAATATTTAGCAGAATTATTTTTAGGTGAAGAAGCCGCTTTTCCGGCAGGACCTTTTTTAATATCTTCACGCCTTCGTGTTCCTGTTTTGTTTGTTTATGTGATGAAAGAAACAAGAACACATTATCATTTGTACACCAGAATGGCCGATTTTAAACAGCGTGACGCTAAGGCCTTGCTGAAGGAATATACAAAAAGTTTAAGCTGGATTTTAGGGAAGTACCCTTTACAGTGGTTTAACTATTTTCACTTTTGGAGTACACATAAATAATAAAGCTTTTGAAAAATATTTTAGTCATACACTATTCGCAGTCTGGGCAGCTCACCGAAATATTAAAAAACATCGTGTCGCCGCTTGAACAGGATGTATCAATTCAAGTTGATTTTCATAATATTAAAATGGTAAACGATTTTCCGTTTCCATGGACCAAAGATAAATTTATGGGGGTGTTTCCTGAAACATTCCTTCAAGAACCGGCAGAAATTTATCCGCCAGATTCTGAAATTCTTAATAAAACTTACGATCTAATTATTTTAGGTTATCAAGTTTGGTACTTGTCGCCATCTATTCCTATAAATTCATTTTTAAAAAGTATTGAAGCCAAACAACTTCTTGCAAACACGCCTGTAATTACAGTAAGCGGAAGTAGGAATATGTGGATTATGGCTCAGGAAAAAATAAAGCAGGAACTAAAAACATTACAAGCTAATTTAGTCGGGAATATCGCCTTAGTTGATAGACATATTAATCACATTAGTGTGATTACAATTGTACAATGGATGTTCTCTGGAAAGAAGGAACGGTTCTTAAACATTTTTCCAAAACCAGGGGTGTCTCAGAAAGATATTGATGAAGCGACCAAGTTTGGTGAGGTCATTCTAAACCATATAAATTCTTGTGATTACAGTACCTTACAAGAAGGGTTGTTAAAAAAAGATGCGGTAAAGATCAAACCTTTTTTAGTAGTCACAGATAAGCGTGGCAACGTTATTTTCAGCAAATGGGCGAAGTTTTTAAAGTCCAAAGGTGAAATAAATGATGATAAACGTAAGATTTGGGTCAAGATTTTCACGAAATATTTGTTAATTGCCATCTGGGTCATTGCTCCTATCGTTTTTATCTTATTTTTGCTAACCTATTTACCAAGCTATAGAAGGATTAAAAGAGAAAAGGTCTATTACGAATCGGTAGCATTAAAATAGAAGACTTTTACATATGAAAGACGTTTACATTACACGAACATCTAAGTTTTTACCGAATAATCCTGTTAGTAATGAGGAAATGGAGTCTAAACTAGGGATGCTTAACGGTAAAGCTTCAAAAGGAAGACGTATTGTTTTACGCAATAATAAAATTACAACGAGATACTATGCCTTGGATGATCAAGGTAATATGACGCATAATAATGCCGAACTCACCAAAGAAGCGGTTCAAAATCTTTGTGATGCAGATTTTACTTTACAAGATATCGAACTTTTATCTTGTGGTACTACAAGTCCAGATCAACTCATACCTTCACATGCAGCCATGGTTCATGGTGAATTAAAAAATGGAAATTTAGAAGTTAATTCACCTTCAGGCGCTTGTTGTTCTGGTATGAATGCTCTGAAATATGGTTATATGTCAGTCAAATCGAATCAAACGAATAACGCTGTATGTACCGGGTCTGAAAGGTCTTCATCATGGTTGATGTCAAGTACCTATGAAGAGGAAATGAAGCATTTGAAAACTTTAGAAGAAGATCCTATTTTAGCCTTTAATAAAGATTTTTTACGCTGGATGCTTTCTGATGGAGCTGGCGCTTTTTTATTAGAAAGTGAACCTAAAGGTGAACAACCATTAAAAATCGAATGGATGGAAGGCTATTCTTATGCTTTTGAAATGGATGCCTGTATGTATGCAGGTGGTGAAAAGCAGGAGGACGGTTCGTTGAAATCGTGGACTGATCATACAGCTGCAGAATGGAGTACCAAATCTTTATTTGCCGTAAAACAAGATGTTAAACTGTTAAGTGAAAATATTCTTGTAAAAGGGGTTGATAGCTTTAAAAAAACATTAAAAAAGCACCAATTAAAGCTTACAGATGTCGATTACTATTTACCACATATTTCTTCATACTATTTTAAAGAAAGCTTATATCAAGAAATGGTTAATCAGGGCGTTGAAATCCCTTGGGAAAAATGGTTCATGAACTTAAGTAAAGTAGGTAATGTTGGAGCGGGATCTATTTATTTGATGCTAGAAGAATTGGTGGCTTCAGGGAAACTTAAAAAAGGTGAAAAGATATTATTGTCGGTACCTGAAAGTGCTAGATTTTCTTATGCTTACGCACTTTTAACAGTATGTTAGCTTATGAACGATAAACAATTACCGCTTAATCAAATCGGCCATCTTATTCCGCAAAAGGCCCCTTTCGTTATGGTAGACCACTTGCTAGACTTTACTTCAGATAAAGTGAGCTCTAGTTTTTTAATTTCAAAAGAAAATATCTTTGTTAAAGATGACCAGTTTTTAGAGCCTGGTCTCATAGAAAACATGGCACAATCGGTAGCCCTGCATACGGGGTATGATTATTTTTTAAAAGGTGAAGCTGCTCCTACAGGTTATATCGGTGCGATAAAAAAAGTTGAGGTATTTAGTTTGCCTAAATTGAATGATACTATTAGAACTGAAGTAAAAATTCTTCAAGAATTTATGGGTGTGACTATGGTTGAGGTCGCGGTTTTTAATGCTCATGATGAAAAATTAGCTCAAGCAGAAATGAAAACCGTAATAGCACCAGATGCGTAATATTCAATCCCTTGATATCAAAAAATTCCTTCCGCATAGGGCGCCATTTTTAATGGTAGACTATGTCATTTCTATTACAGATGAACATGTAGCGACAGCTTTTGAAATTCGAGAGGATGATATTTTTGTGGTGGATGGACTTTTTAGTGAAGTGGGATTGGTTGAAAATGCTGCACAAACCTGTTCTTCCATAGTTGGAAAAAGTTATTTTGATGAGGATGACATTGAAGGGAAAGGCGCAAAACTCATTGGTTTTATTAGCGCTATTAAAAGTGTGAAAGTTAGTGCCTGCCCAAAAGTTGGGGAAACCATCAGGTCTGATGCTAATTTAGTCTCTCGCTTTGATGCCGATGATTACAGCATATGCACCTTATCATGTACCGTTTCTACTTCAGGTAAAGAATTATTATCTTGTGTTTTGAATTTGTTTATTCAAAAAATAGATGAATATTAAGTTATGAAGAAACAAGATGTACCTCAGGATAAAAGTAGTTTAGAAACCACCAATTCAAAAGAATTGTGTTATGCGGTTAACGAAGATGGTGAATATACTACAGCGCACAGTTCGGGCTGGGCACCTAAAACCATTGCTTTAGATAATGCTATTGCTGAAATTAATGAACGCATCGCACATGCTAAAGAAAACGTAGAGCAGGGGAAATCTAGTCCTTTAGAATATTATATGGAAGTTCATAAAATGGATATCGGTATTCTAGCTAGCTACGTAGGACTTTGGAAATGGCGTGTAAAACGTCATTTTAAACCCAAAGTTTTTAATAAGTTATCAAATAAAATACTTCAAAAATACGCTGATGTTTTTGAAATCACTATAGAGGAATTAAAAGAGATAAAGCATGGAAATTAAATTTACACACCATCAATCGGCACATTGTGAGAATGGTGTTGTATCTAACTTAATGAAGCATAATGGCTTTGATGTTAGTGAGCCTATGGTATTTGGAATAGGTTCCGGATTGCTTTTTTGTTACATTCCTTTTTTAAAGGTCAATCATGCACCTGCCATAACCTATCGTGCGATGCCTGGTGCTATTTTTAAACGTTTTGCTAAACGCGTAGGGATAAAAATTAAGCATGAAAAGTTTAAGAGTCCGCAAAAAGCCAAAGCCAGATTAGATGAGAATCTTCAAAACAACAATCCGGTAGGTTTGCAAGTCGGGGTCTATAACCTCGAGTACTTTCCTGATGAATACCGCTTTCATTTCAATGCGCACAACTTAGTGGTTTACGGCAAGGAAGATTCGAATTATCTCATTAGTGACCCCGTTATGGAAACCGTAACGACGCTTAGTGATAAACAACTTGAAAAAGTAAGATTTGCCAAAGGCGCTTTTGCTCCTAAAGGTCATATTTATTACCCAACTGGTTTTCCTGACACTTTAAGTTTAGAATCGGCCATTAAAAAAGGCATCAAGCATACTTGTAAAGATATGTTGGCTCCTGTTCCTATTGTTGGGGTGAAGGGTATTCGCATGGTAGCCAAACTGATTCGTAAATGGCCAAAGAAGAAAGGGGTTCGTAAAGCCAATCACTATCTGGGGCAGATTGTAAGAATGCAGGAGGAAATTGGTACCGGTGGCGGCGGTTTTCGTTATATTTATGCCGCTTTTCTACAAGAAGCGAGTAAAGTTTTAAAAAATGATACCTTAGCAGAATTATCTAAAGAAATGACCGTAATTGGTGATTTATGGCGTGATTTTGCACTAGACCTTTCACGCATTTATAGAAATAGAAAAGCAAAGATGGACGCTTATAACGATGTCGCGTCACAATTGGAAGCCATTGCTGAAAAGGAAGAATTGTTTTTTAAAAAATTAAGGAAAGCCATAAAGAACGATGATTAATATTGAACAAATTTCTAAAAAATATAAATCTGCTGAATCGTATTCGGTTAAGGATTTAGATTTGTTCATTGCTGAAAAAGAAATTTTTGGCTTGCTTGGACCTAACGGTGCGGGAAAAACGACCTTGATCTCCATGTTGTGTTCACTCATTAAACCAACTTCAGGGGCTTTCACTATTAATGGTTTGAATTATAAAAATCATAAAAATCAATTAAAACAACTTATAGGCATTGTACCTCAAGAGTACGCTTTATACCCAACACTTACAGCTTTTGAAAATTTAAAATACTTTGGAAGTATGTACGGTTTAAAAGGGAAAAGTTTAGATGATAAAATCAAAGACAAACTCGATCAATTAGGCTTGTTAAAGTTTTCAGATAAAAAAATAGAAACCTTTTCAGGAGGGATGAAACGTCGTGTAAACCTCATTGCTAGCTTGCTGCATGAACCACGTGTGCTGTTTTTAGATGAACCTACAGTAGGGGTAGATGTGCAGTCGAAAAACGTCATCATAGATTTTCTTCAGAATTTAAATCAAGCCGGTGCTACAATCATTTATACCTCACATCACTTAAATGAAGCCGAATTGTTTTGTACTAAAGTAGCGATTATTGACCAAGGGAAACTCATTGCAGAAGGCAAGCCGAAAGCCTTAGTAGAAAGTCAAGAAGGCGCCCATAATTTAGAAGATGTGTTTTTAGGATTAACGGGTAAAGGATTAAGAGATAGTGCATAAACTTTGGGCCTCAACATATAAGGAACTGTTATTACTAAGTCGAGATATTGGTGGTGTAGCGATTTTATTCGTGATGCCGTTGGTCTTGATAATTACTGTGACTCTTATACAAGATAGCACCTTTAAAACGGTTTCAGATACTAATATTCCTATCATATTAGTAAATAATGATAAAGGAGACGTTTCAAAAACCATTGAAGAAGGACTAGAAACGGCTAATGCTTTTAAAATTATTTCAGATAAAACCGAAGCACAAGCTAAAGAATTGGTGTATAAAGGCACTTACCAATTAGCCATTGTCATTCCGGAAAATTTATCGGTTGACCTCGAGCGAAAGGTCAATCAAAATGTAAGCAGTATTATCGCTAAATTCATGATGGAAGAAACGTCAGAAGAAGATTTAGTTGAGATTCCTAAAAAAGAAGTGCGCCTTTATTTTGATCCAGCAACGCAGCAGTCTTTTAAGTCTTCCGTGAAAAACGGTATTGATAAAATGGTGTCTCAAATAGAAACAGAATCTATTTACAAAGCCTTTCAAAAGCAAATCACTGACGACCCTTCCGAAGCTATTTTTGAAACTGAAAACTATATAACCTTCAAAGAAGTACTCGCAAAAAAGGGCGATCAAGTATTGTTACCTAACTCGGTGCAACATAATGTGCCAGCTTGGACACTCTTTGCCATCTTTTTTATCATCGTGCCACTTTCCATCAATATCGTGAAGGAGAAAAGTCAGGGCACCTTTGTTCGCTTACGTACTAACCCCGTGTCTTATACCACGGTTTTAGCTGGTAAGACCTTAGTGTATTTAGTGGTTTGTATCATTCAATTTATATTGATGCTCCTGGTGGGGATTTTCGTTTTCCCTGAGATAGGCTTGCCTACTTTAGATGTGTCAGGACGCTTGCCTTTATTACTGTTAGTAACTATTTTTACAGGATTGGCAGCTATTGGTTTAGGGTTGTTATTAGGAACCATAGCAACAACGCAAGAACAATCTGCCCCTTTTGGCGCCACCTTAGTGGTTATCTTGGCTGCCCTTGGAGGTGTGTGGGTGCCTGTTTTTATTATGCCGGAAATCATGCAAATATTATCAAATATTTCACCCATGAATTGGGGTTTAAATGCCTATCTTGATATCTTTTTAAGACATACCAGCCTTGTGGAGATTCTCCCTGAGTTAGGTTTGCTATTTTTGTTTTTTATAGCAACCACTTTAATTGCCATAATATATAATGAAAAGAAACATGCCGTCTAAGCACAAAGAAATTGAACATATTAGTGAAGTGAGAGTGCGTTTTGTTGAAACCGACCCGTTGGGAATCGTTTGGCACGGCAATTATATTCAATATTTTGAGGATGGTAGAGAGTCCTTCGGAAGGGAGCATGGTATTTCGTATTTAAATCAGAAAGAACACGGTTTTGCAACACCTATTATAAAATCAAGTACCGACCATAAGAGACCATTACGTTACGGCGATGTGGCAACGATTAAAACCATTTATGTAGATAGTCCAGCGGCAAAAATGATTTTTAGATACGAAATCTATAATCAAAATAAAGCGTTGGTTTGCACTGGAGAAACCGTTCAGGTTTTTGTAGATGATATTGGTAATGGCGAACTGTGGTTAAATATTCCGGAGTTTTTTATGGACTGGAAAAAACAAGTAGGACTCCTTTAAATTAAGATTAATAAAGCATTGCATAAAGTTCACGTTTCATATAATAATATCGTTTCTGCTCTCGGTTTTTCAACCGATGAGGTTGTTAAAAATATAGCTTCCGGGAAAACCGGACTTCAGGTTATTGATGATAAAAATATTTTTCAAGAAGCGTTTTGTGGAGCCCTGATAGATAATCAAGCTTTAGATTCAGCTTTTAATACACTAGCGCCACAAAAGGACTATACACGCTTAGAAAAAATGATGATTACCTCTTTAAATGAAGTGGTAAAATCTTCAGGTATAGACTTAAATGAACGAGTTGGCCTTATCATTTCAAGTACAAAAGGTAATATTGATGTTTTAGAGCCTAATAATCCCTTTGATGATTCTCGAGCTTACCTAGCAGAGTTAGGGCAACAAATCAAATCTTATTTCAATTTTAAAAACGAAGCCATAGTGGTTTCTAACGCTTGCGTTTCGGGAGTATTGGCGGTTTCAATAGCAAAACGTTATATCGATTACGGCGTTTATGATCATGTATTTATAGCTAGCGGAGATGTGGTGAGTGCCTTTACGTTGTCTGGCTTTCATTCGTTTCAGGCTTTAAGTAAAGCACCTTGTAAGCCCTACGATGCCAATCGTATAGGGATAAATATCGGTGAAGTAGCCGCTTCGGCACTAATCACAAATGATACAAACAGCCTTTCAAATGATGCCGTTGAGGTTTTAGGTGAAGGCTCAAGTAATGATGCTAATCACATTTCAGGGCCTTCAAGAACAGGTGAAGGGCTTTATCGTAGCATGCAATTGGCTTTTAAAGAAGCGCAAATCACTTCAAAAGACGTCGACTATATTTCCGCACACGGCACAGCTACCTTGTTTAATGATGAAATGGAGGCCATTGCCTTTAATCGTATGGACTTGGCTGAGGTACCACTTAATAGTTTGAAAGGTTATTTCGGACATACACTTGGGGCTTCAGGACTCGTTGAAACTATTGTTGGGATGCAGTCTTTAAAAAACCAAACGCTCTATAAATCGGCTGGTTTTGAAACTTTAGGGGTCACACAACCACTAAATATTATAGAAAAAACAGAACAAAAACCATTACAAATATTTTTAAAAACAGCCTCTGGTTTCGGGGGGTGTAACACCGCAGTATTATTTAAAAAAGTAAATTAAAATATGTCAAATCAAAGCATTAAAGCTATAGACGCTATTCAGGAAGCTCAAAAAATTGCCTTTGCACCATTCGTTTTTCAAGCGGTTGTGGCCCTTCGAAAACTGGGTGTTTTCCAACTTATTTTTGATCGCCGAAGTAAAGGAGGGATCACACTTGAAGAACTTTCTGAAAAACTAGATATTAGTGATTATGGCATTGGCGTGTTATTAGAAATTTCAGAATCCTCAGAGATTGTTAGTCAAAGCGAAACCGGTCATTATGAGTTAACAACGACAGGTTATTTTTTAGCTTTTAACGAAACGGTAAATGTGAATATTAACTTCACGAATGAAGTGTGCTATAAAGGTTTGTTTCATTTAGATGAAGCCATTAAAACAGGGAAACCTGAAGGTTTGAAAGAACTAGGAGCGTGGAAGACTATATATGAAGGCTTGTCAAAATTAACACCTTTACAACAGAAATCATGGTTTGAGTTTGATCACCATTATTCTGATGATATTTTTAGTGATGCGGTGAAATTTGTGTTTGAAAAAGATAGAAAAAACATCTTTGATATTGGTGCTAATACCGGAAAGTTCACTATTAAATGCTGCCAAAGTAACGATGCTGCACACATGACCATGATTGACCTTCCGGGGCAGTTAAATAAAGCTTTAAAAAATGTAAAAGATGCTGGTTTTGAAAATCGTGTGACTGGTCATGAAATTGATTGGCTGTCTGAAAATCCACAAATTCCAACTGGAGCAGATACCATTTGGATGAGTCAGTTTTTAGATTGTTTTTCCAAAGGAGAAATTTATAAAGTGCTGAAAACTTGTGTAGATGCCATGGATGATGATGCCGAGTTAATCATTGTCGAAACTTTTACCGATAGACAAAAATTTGATAATGCGAAGTTTATTTTAGAGGCGACCTCTATTTACTTTACGGCTTTAGCCAATGGGAACTCTAAAATGTATAAGGCCACCGAGTTTATGGATATCGCTGCTGCTGCAGGTTTAGAACTTCAAGAGGATATTGCTTTTGGAGAGTATCACACCATGCTTACTTTCAATAAAAAATAACATGTCACAAGCATATAAAATAAAATCATATTGTCACATTGAGGAAGGGGGGTTATCACTTAACGGTCAGGTTTTATATGCAGATACATCAAAACCATTTGCTGAATTTATAAAAGCGGCCTATAAGGCTGAAAACACCAAGTATTCCAAGTTTTTTAAAATGGATAACTTGAGCAAGTTGGCCTTTTTAGCGGCTGATGTTTTACTGAAAAATGAAAAAATAAACCCTGAAGAAGCACAGGATATTGCCATTGTGTTTTCTAACAAATCTTCCAGTTTAAACACCGATAGAAAACACCAAAATACTATTGAAGATTCATCAAATTACTTTCCTAGTCCAGCCATATTTGTGTACACTTTACCTAATATTTGCATCGGGGAGATTAGTATAAAATATAAATTGAATTCCGAAAATAGTTTCTTTATCTTTGAGCGGTTTAATGCCAATCATTTAAAGACCTATTCCGATATTTTGTTGTCTAAAAATAAGGCTAAAGAAGTACTTTGCGGATGGGTGGATTTTGATGATGAAGGCCATTATAAAGCCTTTTTATATTTGGTTGCTTTGGAAGGAGATATAGACAATAACGAACAAGAAATTAACAAATTATACAATATTTAATATGGATGCTTTAAAGCAAGAATTAAAAGAATTTATCATAGAACAATTAAACCTAGAAGATATCAATGTTGAAGATATAGGGAATGACGATGCGCTTTTTGGAGATGGCCTAGGTTTAGACTCTATTGATGCTCTAGAACTTATTGTAATGTTAGATAAAAACTATGGTATTAAATTAACTGACCCAAAGCAAGGGCGTGCAATTTTCGAATCGATTAATACGATGGCCGATTATATTACAGCACACAGAACAACAAACTAAAAAACGCTTAAAGTATTCTAAATTTATGAGTAAAGGCGTTGCTATAACGGGAATGGGAATCATTTCTGCCATTGGAAACAATGTTGCAGAAAACTATCAGTCTTTAATTGAAGGCCGAAAGGGGATTTCTAGAGTCTCAAAAATAAAAACCAATCATGTGAATGATATTATGGTTGGTGAAATTGCCTTTACAAATGAAGAACTTATTGCGCAAATAGGTTTAAATCCTGATAACAGCTTTACAAGAACGGCTTTACTGGGATGTTTAGCTGCTAAAGAAGCGGTTAACAATGCTGGAATAGATAATATAACAGCATATAATACAGGGTTAATTTCCTCAACTAGTGTTGGGGGTATGGACATGACCGAGCAGTATTACTACGAGTCTTTTGAAAATGAAGCTGTTCAAAAGTATATTGAGAGTCATCATGCTGGCGATTCTACCCAAAAAATAGCACAGCAATTAGGTATTGATAAGAGTTTAGTGACTACCATTAGTACGGCTTGCTCTTCCGCAGCAAATGCGATTATGCTAGGGGCGCGTTTAATTAAATCAGGAGAGCTTGATCGTGTCGTGGTTGGTGGTGCAGATTGCCTATCTAAGTTCACGATAAACGGATTTAAAACCCTGATGATTTTATCAGATACTTACAATACGCCTTTTGATGAAAATCGTAAGGGGTTGAACTTAGGCGAAGCTGCGGCTTACTTAGTTTTAGAGTCTGATGCTATTGTTCAAAAAGAAAACAAAGCAGTTTTAGCTTACGTAAAGGGCTATGGTAACGCGAATGATGCTTTTCATCAAACCGCGTCATCTGAGAATGGTGATGGCGCCACTTTAGCCATGCAAAAAGCCTTAAAGGTAGCAGGTTATACTCCTGAGAATATCGATTATATTAATGCTCACGGTACGGCAACAGGAAATAATGATTTATCGGAAGGCCGGGCGATTATTCGAGTTTTTGAAGATAGAGTACCTGATTTTAGCTCTACAAAAGCCTATACAGGACACACCTTAGCAGCAGCCGGAGCGATTGAAGCGGTTTATTCCATTTTAGCACTTCAGAATGATGTGATTTACCCAAATTTGAACTTCAAAACGCAAATGAAAGAGTTTGATATACGTCCACAACTTGAGGTCAAGAAAAAAACATTAAATGCTGTGATGTCGAATTCCTTTGGTTTTGGTGGGAATTGTTCCACGGTAATTTTTTCAAAAGAATCCTAAATAAAAAACATTGAAAAAGGTTTACATAAATAGTATCGCTTCTATTTCAGCTCAAAAAACATTTGATCAAGCTGAGTTTTTAACTGATCTTATAGATCATGAAGCAATTGTGATTCCTGTTGTAAACCCTAATTATAAAGCTTTTATTCCACCAGCGGCAGCAAGACGTATGGCTAAAGGAATAAAAATGAGTATTGTGGCTTCAAAAATGGCTGTTCAAGAAGCAGGACTAGAGCAAGTTGATGCGATTATTACCGGAACAGGTATGGGCTGTTTACGAGATTCTGAAAAATTCTTAAGCAACCTCATTGATAATGATGAGCAGTATTTAACACCAACGTCTTTTATCCAGTCAACGCATAATACGGTTGGCGGACAAGTGGCATTAGAATTAAAATGCAAAGGTTATAACTTCACGTACGTTCACTCGAGCAATTCGTTTGAGTCGGCCCTGTTAGATGCAAAACTGCAACTAGCCTCAGGAGAAGAAGACGATATTTTGGTTGGTGGTATTGATGAAATTGGAGACCACACGTTCAAGCTTCAAGAGTTAGTTGGTCATGTGAAACGAGAAGCTGTAAAGACTTCAGAATTATTAAAATCTAAAACTTCGGGTGCTGTTTTTGGAGAAGGTGCCAACTTTTTTGTGCTTTCTAACAAAAAACAAGCCTCGTCATATGCTGAGTTAATAGCAGTAAAGATGTTTAATACTTTGCCTAAAATTAGCGTGCCGGAAACAGCAACCGCTTTTTTAGCCAATAATGGTTTCTCAGCAGAAGATATTGACTTAGTGGTTCTTGGCTATAACGGTGATGTAGATTATGATAGCTGCTATGATGTTTTAAGTCATGAGCTATTTAATGATACCCAACAAGCCTATTACAAACATCTCTCTGGAGAGTTTAATACGGCTTCGTCATTCGGTTTTTGGTTGGCTTCAAAAGTTTTAAAGCTTCAGTCGCTTCCAGAAGTAGTTAAGTTAAACGACATCAAGTCTTCAGGGTTTAAAACCGTTTTACTCTACAACCAATATCGTGGTGAAAATCATAGTTTTACTTTATTAAAAACATGCTAAATTTTAAATCGGTAAATATTATAGCAGGCTTAACGTGTTTGGGTTTGTTAGCATTATGCCTTTTTTATGATTTATCTCTAATCTACCTTTTTATTATATTATTGCTGTGGCTTTTAATCACAGGTTTAGGTTCTGCTTTTATTGGTTGGAACTACCATTTGTCTTCTTTAAACGCGAATTACAAAACCAACAAAAACCAAATAGCCATTACCTTTGATGATGGTCCGAATCCCGAATTCACACCAAAAGTTCTAAAACTCCTTAAAACTTATAATGCCAAAGCGACCTTCTTTTGCATAGGAAAACATATAGAAGCATACCCTGAGATTTTTAAGAGTATTTTAGAAGCCCAACATGTGGTTGGTAACCATACGTATTCGCATAGCAATCGTTTTGGTTTTTTCGGAACTGAAGAAGTGGTTAAAGAGTTGCAACGCACTAATACTGTTATTGAAAAACAATGCGGACTAAAAATGAACCTGTATCGTCCGGCTTTCGGAGTTACAAACCCCAATATAAGACGCGCTTTGGGAATAACCGGGCTCCAATCGGTGGGCTGGAGTAAACGTTCATTAGATACTACCAAATTAGGCAAAAAGGCGATTTTAAAATGTATTACAACTAATTTAAAAGCGGGAGACGTCATTCTATTGCATGACAGCAGTGAGAAAACTGTTCTTGTTTTGGAACAGTTATTGTTATTTTTGCAGGAACAAAACTTGAAACCCGTCACTATAGACACCTTATTTGATATCAAAGCCTATGCGTAACCTTGTATTTCTAATCTTTTTTATTGTTTTCGCAACGCAAGGACAAACTAAAATGACGACCGAAGAAGCTTCGGCTCTAAAATTGAAAGCCCAGGCTTTTGCCAAGGATACTGAAAGCATCTTTAGTGATTTCACCCAATACAAGCACCTCGATTTTTTAGATAATGATATCAAATCAACCGGAAAGTTAGCCTTTAAAGCGCCCGATCTTGTAAAATGGGCTTATGAAACACCGTTTTCTTATGCCATTATTTTTAGAGATAACAAGATTTTCATAAACGATGAAGGCCGTAAAAGTGATATTGATATTGGGCGAAACAAAATGTTTAAGCAATTAAATAACCTCATAGTTAGTAGCGTTAAAGGCGACATGTTTGATGATGAAAAGTTCGTCATTGATTATTACAAACTTGAAAATGCAAGTTTAGTACATTTCAAACCCAAAGATGAAAAGCTAGCTAAATTTATAAAAGCCTTCCACATCACTTTTAATGAAGCTGCCGATGTGGTAGAAGTTAAAATGATAGAATCTTCTCAAGATTACACTAAAATTGTATTTACTAATAAAGTTTTAAACCAGCCTATAGATGATACGGTTTTTAAGCCTTAGCCTGGTTTTACTTTTTGTTTCTTGTGCCTCGTATCCTGAGAAACAGCAATTTCAATCCATAAACGACCAAGCTGACTTCCATAATGTGTATTTTTCAAATGTAGAAAAGGACTATGTTTACAAGGCTTCTATTGAAGTTTATGACAAAGTTTTTGGAGGAATTTTTATTGTAAAAAAGATTGATGACCTACATCATAGAGTAGTTTTTACTACCGAAATGGGAAATAAAATATTAGATTTTTCCTTTGATAAAGAAGCCTTTAAAGTCAATTCTATATTAGAAGCCCTTGATAAAAAAATACTCATTAATGTCTTAAAAAAAGACTTTAAAGTATTAATTACCGAAAATTTAAAGCTAAAGGCAGCCTTTAAGAGTGATAAACAAACGGTGGGTCAAACGGTTATCGATTCTGATGATTATTTTTACTTCGGAACAAACCCCTTGAATAAAATAGTGAAGAGTAAATGCGGAAAGGCACAAGTTGTGTTTACATTCTCAGAAATTAGTAATAATATTGCCCATAATATTAACATACAACATTTTAATATTAAGTTTAAAATGGGACTCAAATCAATCAACTAAAAGGAACCAATTTTTATGAAAAAAACGATATTAGCACTCTGCTTATCTACATTAATGACAGTGTCTTATGCTCAAAATAAAGCCTCTTTTGGATTAAAAGGCGGTGTTAATTTATCAAATATATCAAAGGCCAACCTGGAGACTAAAACTGGATTTAACTTGAGTATGTTTGCTAATATTCAATTCACAGAACTTTATGCCCTTCAACCAGAATTAGGCTATTCGCTTCAAGGCGGACAAAGTGATGGGTATTCAGAAGCCGATATGGATATTCACTACATCTCGGTGGCTGTTGCTAATAAATTTTTTATAAAGGATTCTGGGCTCCATTTTATCGTAGCGCCTGGTTTAGATTTTGATGCCGATGATACTTTGGTGGGCTTATACAATGACGCCGACGGGAATGATGTGACTTTTGTGGATCTTACCTTTGCCTTTGGTCTTGGTTATGAGTTTGATAACGGATTAGGTTTTGAGGCGCGATATAAACAAGGAACTATAGATGTTTTCTCTGATGCTTTTAATAGTTTTGATTCTGATCTACTGAGCAGAGAAACCCAATTGAATTCGACCTTTCAAATAGGGGTGTTTTATAAATTCAAGTTTTAATGATATGCAACTAAAAGATTTTTATACGGTAAATGATTTATTAGTAGATGACGCGGTAACAACTGCACAAATTACAATTAATAAAGATCATGATATTTTTAAAGGACATTTCCCTGGTAATCCGGTAACCCCAGGGGTTTGCATGATGCAAATCATTAAAGAACTGACCGAAGAAGTAGTTGGTAAAAAGTTATTTATGCAAAGCTCGAGTAATATCAAGTTTATGGCAATTATTAACCCTGAAAAAACACCAGATTTAGAAATTCAATTGAATATCACCGAAACTGAAACAGGGTATAAGGTTAAAAACACAACACGTTTTGAAGATACTGTGGCATTAAAATTGTCGAGTAGTTATACTGAAAAACAATAGTTATGAAGTATGTATTGGCATTTACTCTTTTATTTATAGCTCAGTCTGTCGATTTAGACACGATTAGAGCGGCCTATAAATATGCGGCTCAGGATTCCAGTAAAATTGAAACGCTTTACAACGATTTAGAAGGTGTGACTAAAGCCGATAGCGTAGAGCTTGTAGCCTACAAAGGGGCTATAGTGGCGCTTATGGCTAGGAGTGCCAAAAGCATAAAGGGAAAGAAGGAAGGTTTTCTAGACGGTGTTGGCTTGGTTGAATATGCGGTAGATAAAGATTCAAGTAACATTGAAGTACGTTTTGTAAGGCTTAGTATTCAACAGAATGTGCCAAAATTTTTGAGGTATAATGATGCTATTGAAAACGACAAAGCGTTTATTTTAGAGAATTTTAACGGAATTACCAGTCGTTCTTTAAAAAGTCATATTGCAGATTATGTTTCCCATTCCAAACACTTTACAGACGAAGAAAAAGCACGAATGATAGGCTTATAAATAACTGTAGTTTTCCATGGCTTTTCCTTACTCTAAAAAAGTAGTGATTGCTTTGTTTACAGCTTCCGATTGGTCAATACTTAGAAAATGCCCTGCACTCTCAATAACTTCTGTTTTGTCTCTAAATAATAATTCATCAGCTTTTTCTAAACTTTCTTCAGAATTAATAACATCAGCATCGCCTATTAAAACCAATACAGGAATGGTAATAGATCTTAATTCTTCGTCAGAAAAAGGTTTCATCTGCAGCATACTGGTATTGGTTTTTGCATATTTATTAGCCAGATAAAACTGTTTTTTATAAATCGAATTAATTTTTTCTGGATGTGATGAAAAGGTTTCTAAGGTGCGCTCAAATTTTTTCTTACTTGGAAATAGTTTTAAAAATAAAGCTTGAGAAGTTTGTCTCAAATTATCTACATATTCAAAAGTTTGCGCCGGACTTAGCAGTACCAATTTGTTAATGTTTTGGTTTTGTTGAATAGCTAACAAGGTGGCTATCCAACCGCCACGAGAGGCTGCCACTAAATCAAAGTTTTTTAAATGGTAGTGTTCAAAAATACTGTTGTACCAAATGATAATTTCTTCAGAAGTTAAGGCGTTTTTGGTTAAGGCTGACTTTCCAGGTTCCATTAAAAAGTCAATCGCATATACGCGGTGTTTTTCAGATAAGGCTTTTATATTAGGATACCACATAGTTGAACTCGCGTCCATACCGTGTAATAGCACCATTTGTTTGCCGTCTTCGGGTCCAGAAATAATAACATGAGCTGGGCCGTATGGCGTATCTACGGTATCTTCTGTATACGGTACTGGCCATAAGTTTAGAGCTTGGTTATAAGCGTTGATATAGGTGTTTTTTTCTTTTTTATTCTGAAAAACATAATCATCAAACCCCGTTTGCTTAGAGGAAGCACATCCGAAGCATAAAATTAGTATGGTAACTTTTAAAATTAACTTTCTCATTAATTTGTAATTCAAATGGTAAATGCACTTTTCCTAAAAGGCATATGATTGACCTAATATAGCTAAAAAAACGAGTGGTAAATTTAATTTAATTAACCCTATAGCTTTAAAAAGGCATAAAAAAACCTCGATTTAGCGTAATGGAGCCAATAGAGGTTTGATTAATAAAAAATGGCTTTTTGCTATTATGAATTAGCAATCGCTTTTAAGTCTTTTATAGTTTCTATTTGAGTACTGCTTTTAAACACGTAACTTCCAGCAACTAAAACATCGGCACCGGCATCTGTTAGTTGCTTGGCGTTTTTATCGGTTACACCACCATCTATTTCAATAAGTGTATTGGCACCTCTTGTCACAATAAGTTCTTTAAGTTGTTGTACTTTTTTATAGGTGTTCTCAATGAAACTTTGCCCGCCAAAGCCAGGGTTTACACTCATGATACATACCAAGTCAATATCGTTAATTACGTCTTCTAAAACGTTGATATTAGTGTGTGGATTTAGTGCCACACCAGCTTTCATGCCTTCAGCCTTTATAGCTTGTAGCGTGCGGTGTAAGTGGGTACAAGCTTCGTAGTGTACAGTTAAAATATCACTACCTAGTTCTGCAAAAGTTTTGATGTATCTATCAGGATCGACAATCATTAAATGCACATCAATGGTTTTTTTAGCATGTTTGGAGATGGCTTGTAAAACAGGCATACCAAAGGAAATGTTTGGTACAAAAACACCATCCATAATATCAATATGAAACCAATCGGCTTCACTTTGATTAACCATTTCTATATCACGTTGAAGGTTAGCAAAATCTGCTGCTAATACCGATGGAGCAATTAATTTAGAACTCATGAGATTGTTGATTATAATTTCGGCAAAAATAAAGGTTTTGTGTTTGTTAGGGGATTAGTTTTCAATAAAATTTTCAACCATCCCAATAACTTCATTGGCTATTTTGTTGTGGCCTAACTTTAGCCATTCGAGGTATTCGTAAAGGTTTTTTAGGTCGGCCTTTTCATTAATGATAGTAAAACCAAAGTTATAATCTTCAAAAATACGTTCGTCAATATTGGTGTTGATGACCTTAAAAAGATTATCGTGTCGAGGGTCTGAACTTATTTTTTTGTAGACGCTATCTACGACTTCTTCTTCACCTTCTAATACCTGAAGGAAATTAGAGTTTTTATACACAAGAACACCAGTAATGTTGTTTATTGTGTTGTTAGACTTAGCTTTTAAATAAATATTATCTTTAATGTTGTAATCAAGGGGTCTAGCGGCATCACTTATATAACAAATGGTTTTTAGCATGGTTCTTTATGGGTGAGATAGGTTGGTATTTTCTATAAAAATATTGAAATGTATCAACTTAGAAAAACTATTTCCTTTTTAATCTCAAATCAATAGTTCATTAAAAAATAAACCCTCGGTAATCAGCCGAGGGTTCTTTCATCAATCAAACAACGAACAGTTATGAGTAACTGTTTGTTGTTGTCATTTAGTCGTAAATTAAATGTATTACTAACCTAAATAAGTCTTTAAAATTTTACTGCGTGAGGTATGTTTTAGCCTTCTAATCGCTTTTTCTTTAATTTGTCTAACACGTTCACGGGTTAAATCGAAAGTTTCTCCAATTTCTTCTAAGGTCATTGGGTGTTGGTTTCCTAAACCAAAGTATAAACGAATAACATCGGCTTCACGAGGTGTAAGCGTTTCTAAAGCACGTTCAATTTCAGTGCGTAAAGATTCGTGTAATAATTCTTTATCTGGATTTGGTGACTCACCACTATTTAATACATCGTATAAGTTAGAATCTTCACCTTCAACTAATGGGGCATCCATACTTACGTGACGGCCAGAGTTTTTCATCGACTCTTTAACATCGTTGATAGTCATGTCTAATTCTTTTGCGATTTCTTCTGCAGAAGGCGGACGCTCATGACTTTGTTCTAAAAAGGCAAAGGTTTTATTGATTTTGTTAATCGACCCAATTTTGTTTAGCGGTAAACGTACAATACGAGATTGTTCAGCTAAAGCTTGAAGAATGGATTGACGAATCCACCATACGGCATACGATATAAATTTAAAACCACGTGTTTCATCAAAACGTTGTGCTGCCTTAATTAACCCTAAGTTACCTTCATTAATTAAATCTGGTAAGGTTAAACCTTGATTTTGGTATTGCTTAGCCACAGATACTACGAAACGTAAATTCGCCTTTGTTAATTTTTCAAGAGCAATTTGGTCTCCCGCTTTAATACGCTGTGCTAATTCAACTTCCTCATCGGCAGTAATTAAATCTACTTTACCAATTTCTTGTAAATATTTGTCTAACGAAGCGGTTTCTCTATTGGTTACCTGCTTCGTAATTTTTAGCTGTCTCATTTAATGTTCTCCTGTAATTTTAATTGTGAATAATTGGGCATTCAATAGTTATACGTATATAAAAAAGATAATGTTACAAAAAAGAGGATCTTTTTTGTAACATTATTATAAAGTACCTATTATGGTCTATTTAATTACTTGAGAATAGTTCTTATTTTTTTATTGCTAGTTCACGGGTTAACCAACCACTTTTACTAGCTGTAGCAATGGCGTAAGGTGTGATCCAAAATAGTGCGAAGGTGTATAAAATACTATAAGTATATGCCCAAAATGATTCTGAAACATCATAGCGATTAGCATAAAATAACATAGAAAATGTAGATAGTATTAATGTACCAACAAGGGTTGAGCTAATAAATAATAGAGGATGCGTTACTACGAAAAACATCATAAAGATTAAGAATGGGTAAGTCATTATAATTTCTGAAGACTGACTTAAGAATAGAAGACGTGTTCCAAGTTTTGATTCTTTTTTGAAGTTTGTGAAAACATATTTAGACATTTCAATATTTTCACGAACGTTACTACGACCCCATCTGATAAACATCTTATATAATCCCTGATATTTCTCAGGCACATTAGTATAAGCATAAGCGTTTCTTTGAAACAAAACATGCTTTCCTTGTTTTAAAATCATGTTAGTCATGGCACGGTCTTCACCAATATCTGATGGTTTACCCATAAACGTTTGGTTAATCCATTCAGGAAGGCAAGCAAAAACAGTAGAAGCTCTATAGGCAGCTAGGGCTCCAGGAGTACAAAGTACGGAGTTAAGTGTACTTTCTGCAGAACGTACAAACTCAAAACTTAAAACAAAACTCACGTCAAGCATTTTTGGGAGTAATGCTTTTTTATTGTTTAATACACGAATGTTTCCTGCAACAGCACCACATTTTTCATTCTTAACAAACGGGCTTACTAAAAGTCTTATAGTATCTGGGTTAACTATAGAATCACTATCAACGGTAACAAAAATTTCACCTGAACCTTGATTAAAACCACGGTATAATGCATGACGTTTTCCTTTGTTTTCAGGTTGTTGAAAAATTTCTAGTCGGTCACCTAACTGTTCTTTAGCTTTAAGCATCCATTGCCAAGTATCGTCTTTACTACCATCATCAATGGCAAGTAACTGTAGTTTTTCATCTGGAAAATCACTATTAGCTAAACTTAAAAGGGTATCCCAAACTTGTTTGCCCTCATTATAAGCAGGAACAATAACTGTACAGGTTGGAAGTTCGTCGTCTGAAACGGATTCAACAGGTTTATAGCAGAAATATTTGTATAAGGTGTAAATAAAAAAACTAGCCTTAAAAACAAGTAAACCTGTACAGAAGATTAAAAAGACAGATCCAAATGTTGAGCTAGATTGTTGTAAATTAAATTCGTAGAAATCACTTTGAACTAAATAAAACAGATAAACAGCATTAGCCATTAATAAAAAGGTACTCACTAAAACCAAAAAGCCCCATGTGCGTCCTGTTTTATTTGTGAGTAGGTTTTTTATAGAGTCAACTGTTTTGTTGACGGGAGGTGTCTTTTTTGTTTCGGAGATTTCGTTTTGTACTGAATTTAATGTGGTTCTAGTTCCCATAGTTTTTAAGCTTGTGTTTGTTGATTATACGAGGGGGTGTAGGGTTTAGATTTTTTTTAGTTCAGTTTAACATTTTCATAACATGAAGTGGTCAGTAGATTAAAGACATGTTTTTTGTCTTAAGTTGTGTTTTGTAATAATTTGTAGAATAATTCTGTGGTTTTTGCTACGATTATTTACCTTTGAAAACACTTATTAAAAGTGAAATACCACAAGTACAGAAAATGAGTGCATCAAAACCAAACCCACCTGAATGGAGACACCATTTAAATACCGAATACATTTATATTGATTTTTCAGGATTGTCATCAGATCATGAAATTTTGGATCAAATAGAGTTAGCTGTAGCTATGGGACTTGAGCGTCCAGACAAATCTGTTCGCGCTATGGTTTCAATTAAAGGAGCGAGAACAAACCATGGTACGACAAGGCAGATGGCGGTATTAGGCAAAAAGGTGCAACCTAAGATAAAGAGATCAGTTATTGTTGGGTCTAATGGATTTATGGCTTTGTTAGTTAAAATCTATACTTCAAATACAGGGAGTAAAATTAAATACTTTACAGATAGTAATGTGGCCTTAGATTATTTAACAAGTGATTAAAATGCCTAATCTAGAACATATTGTTAAGGTTTTATTGTTGTCTGATAAAATCGAAGGTGAAGAGAGCGCATACCTTAAAAAGTTTGGTTTTGAGTTGATGGTGACTCAAGAATTTTCTGATATATCATTTCAAAATACAGAAGTGTTCATAGTTGATTATGGTTTTGCAACTGACATTGAGAGCACTATTGAAAAATTGAAATCTTTCGGAGAAACAACGGTGCCTATAATACTTTTAACTCTTGTTTCAAACGAAACATTACTACAAACCACCTTGGAATACGATGTGTTTTGTGTCGTAAATTCTTTAAAGTCTCAAAACGCTGTTATGATTTTACATGCGGCAAAGCGGCAGTTCCAGAGAGACATTGAAAACAAATTAAAAAATAACGAACTTAACAGGCTATTGAGTACCAATTATCTTGTTTTAGATACTAAAAATCAGTTTTTGGAGCAAACTAATACGCGTTTAGAAAAGTTAATAATTGACGATATTAAGCTAAATAGAGGTGAGTTAGAAAAGCTTAGAGATGGCATTCAAAAACATCTCAAAGACGAGTATCAATACCAGTTATTTAAAGTGCATTTTGAGGAAGTACATCCTTTATTTTACAAACGATTATTAGTTTTAAACCCGGGTTTTACAGATAGTAATTTAAAATTAGCGTCCTTTATAAAAATGGGGTTTAATAACTCTGAGATTGCCTTTTTTCTAAATATTACACTAGCTGCTGTAAAGAAAGGCATACAACGTATGAAACATAAATTAAATTTAGCACCTGAAGATTCCTTAAGGTTATTTCTTTTCAATATATAATACCATTTATAACCTAAAATGTGTCCTATAATTTGTTTCTATTAAACACATAATTCAATAAAAAATAAAACCGTAGCGCTTCTGCCCGCCTGCCGGCGGGCAGGTGCTTTGATTTTGTATTTCATATGAATCCAATATATTCCAAATTATTTAGGGCGCCTTTTAAATCATAATTGGTGTAATTTCAAAATTCTTCAAAAATTAGTATTTTTTTTAGGTTTATTTGATTTTTTACTAGGTACTCTATTGAAAATTTAGACACCGAACCTAAATGTCTCCTATTTGTCCCCCTGGTAGAAGATAAAACTTATTAAATATATAGCTTTATTTGTATTAATGAAATAATTATGAGAGCTAAAGTTCTTGTGTTGTTTCTGCTCTCAAATCGTTTACAAAATGAGTTCAAAACAAATCAAATGTGTACTGCATAAATCCTTGCCAATTTTGTTTATTGGAAGTATAGCCTTTATTTATATGATGTTAATCATATTATTAATTGCAAGATACTGTTTTTAAAATTTTTCTAAATTTTTATTCATAAGGGTATTGTCATGGTAATATTAAAAAAAAACAAACCCCATAAAGTTCAAACTTTATGGGGTTTTAAGTATAAGAACAAAATTTTATTATGCTGCTAATTACTTTTTAAAGTAAGAAGCTTATTCTTCCAGGCCGATGCTTACAGAACTGTTAATTTTTAATTTTTTTCCTTTTAACCTGGCTTCAGTTAAAAATTTTTGTACCTCATGTTTAGCATTTATTAGTTCTGTAATTCGATCACTATCAAACATACAGGAATCATTCATATTTCCTTCTGTTTTGGAGAGTCTTTGAAGTTTGTGAAAATTTATTTTTACGTCTAAAATTCTACTTAATATATCGTTCGATTCAGAAGAAGTAAAGGTTCCGTCAATAAGTTTTAGATGTTGGTCTAATAGGCTCACTTTTTTTGATTTTAATGTTGTTTCCATGATTTTAAAATATAAATAGTTAAAATTTATTAATTAAGCATAAGTATAAAGGCATTCCTAAGGTGATATTAAAAGGGAATGTAATTGCTAAGGCCATGGGTATGTATAAACTAGGGCTAGCTTTTGGGGCCGCTATTTTCATGGCCGCAGGAACAGCTATATAGGAAGCACTAGCTGCTAGTATGGCAAATAAAAGCCTGTTTCCTGTTCCGGTAACAAACGCACTAGTTACTATAGCAACCAAACTACCGTTTATTATTGGTATAACTATGGCAAATATTAGAGCAAACCATCCTTTTTTTATGAATTCTGAAAGCTTTGTACCACTAGTAATCCCCATATCTAGGAGGAAAACGGCAAGAAAGCCTTTAAAAATATCTGTAGTAAAGGGCTTTATACCTTCTGCTTGAGCATCATTCGCCAAATAACCAATCACTAAACTGCCAATTATGAGAAGAACACTTCCATTGAATAAAGCATGACGTAGTACGTTGCTAAGAGGTATGTTAGACTTGCCTTTGTTTCCTTTAGAAATCATCATCAATAGAAGTCCAACCATAATTGAAGGGGCTTCCATGAGCGCCATAACTGCCACCATGTGGCCACTAAATGGAATCTGTTCTAACTCTAAAAAGGAAATAGCAGTTACAAAAGTGACGGCACTTACCGAGCCGTATGATGCGGCAATTGCCCCAGCATTCTCTACACTAAACTTTTTTCGTAATATAAAATAGGTGTAAATAGGAACAATGATAGCTAATAAGATACCAAATAGTAAACCCCATAATATTTCTATGTTAAATGTACTATGCGCTAATTCTTGACCGCCTTTAAAGCCTATGGCTAATAGTAAATACAATGAGATAAATTTTGATGAGTTTTCAGGTATTTTTAAATCGCTTTTTAATTGGACAGCTATTACACCTAAAAAGAAAAACAATAAAGCGGGGTTTGTTAGGTTGTCAATTAGTAAATGTAAATCCATATATTATTAAATTTCTGTGTTTAGATTAGTTTATAGTGTTTTTGTGCATTAAGGTGAGACTGGTGATTACGCTACAAAGCATTATTTCCTTTACAAATAAGCCTTTGTTTAGAACAGAAAGACTAGTAAAAAATAGAAGTAGCGCTATCAAAAGACCCAGGTTTAGTGTATCAGTTCTAGTCTTTTGTTTTTTAATAGGTTGCAATAGTTTTTTCTTCATGTTATTATTTTGATGCAAAGTTGATTTTTTTAATCCATTAATTTTTATTTATATTTACTATATAATATATAAGTATTATTTATGAATTACACATTGCATCAGTTAGAGGTTTTTCTTAATGTATTTGAATATCAAAGTGTTACTAAGGCTTCGGAGGCGATGTATCTTACACAGCCAGCGGTTTCAATTCAATTAAAAAAATTTCAAGAACAGTTTAAAATTCCCTTGTTTGAGGTTGTTGGACGCCAGATTTACATTACTGAATTTGGAAAAGAAGTTGCCCATGCTGCTCAAAAAATCATTGAAGAAGTGAAGGCTATAAACTATAAAGCCTTAAGTTTTCAAGGAGAACTTGCAGGAACTTTGAGAATAGCTATTGTTTCTACAGCAAAATATGTAATGCCTTATTTTATTTCAGATTTTATGGATAAAAATCAAGGTGTCGACTTGATTATGGATGTTACTAATAAAGCCTCTGTAATTAAGGCTTTAGAAAACAATGAGGTTGATTTTGCAATGGTGTCCACTATTCCTAAAAAGTTAAAAATTAACAGGATAGAATTGATGAAAAATGAATTATACATGGTAGGAGGAAAGGATTATAATCATAAAGGAAAGTGGTTGTCAAAAGGAGAATTTCAAAAATTACCTCTAATTTATAGAGAGCAGGGGTCTGCAACTCGGCTTGCTATGGAAAAATTTATTGAATCTCGTAAGATTTCAACGTATAAAAAAATGGAATTGACCTCAAATGAAGCTTTAAAGCAAGCCGTAATTTCTGGACTGGGCTATTCTATTATGCCACTTATTGGTATCAAGAATGCCTTAGCGATAGGAGATTTGCAAATTATTCCAGTTAAGGGATTGCCAATAGTGAGTAACTGGAATTTAATATGGTTAAGTTCGAAGAATATGACAACCATAGCCAAAGCCTTAATAACTCATGTCAATGAAAATAAGCAAGCTATAATAAGGAAACATTTTAGTTGGTTAGAAACATCAAATAGTTTACTGTAAAAATGGATTGATACACCAATACGGATATTGTAGTTAATAAAGGGTATCTTTTATTTTCAATAAAAAATGTTTTTAAAAAAATAAACCGATGAGCCAGGATACTTAATTTCAAGTAGAACTTGAACAGCTATTTACTCAAAACCTAAATTCGACTTAATATTTGTTTCCAGTTTGAATAAAAATTCATCAAACGCTTAGGTCGTTCAAAATACCGCAACCTTTTCGTATAAATTCAATGAAATATCTCGATATTACTTCCTATTTTATACTTCAAATTTCACCTTTTTTATAGTTCTGAAATTTAAATGCTACGTCGTTCTTTCGTTCTAAAAAAAGCCTGTTTCAAATTTTGAAACAGGCTTTTTAATTTTCAATGAAAAAGAATTAATCTTCTTTTTTATCATTTCTAGGTTTTCTATCGTCACGACGGTTATCACGTCCGCGATTATCTCTACCTCTGTTATCACGTCCACCAGAACGTTTGTCATCTCTTGGTGGTCTTGCTACATAACCTTCTGGTTTTGGCAAGATGGCTTTACGAGAAACTTTTTCTTTACGAGTTCTTGGGTCTACACCAAAGTACTTCACATCAAAAACATCTCCCATATTAACAACGTCACTTACGTTTTCAGTACGTTCCCATGCTAATTCGCTTACGTGTAATAATACTTCGTTTCCTGGAGCATCTGTATATTCAACTACTGCACCAAAGTCAAGCATTTTAATCACTTTAACTTCGTAAACGCTTCCAACTTCAGGTTTAAATAATAAAGAATCTATTTTAGCTTGAACCGCATCAATACCTTCATTACCTACACCCAATATTTCAACGATTCCTTCTTCTGTAACAGGATCTTCATTGATAACGATTGTAGTGTTTGTCTCTTTTTGTAGTTCTTGAATTACTTTTCCTCCAGGTCCAATTAATGCACCAATGAATTCATTAGGAATTCTTCTAGTGATCATTTTAGGAGAGTGCTCTTTTACATCAGCATTAGGAGCAGAAATCGTATCGGTAATTTTACCTAAAATGTGTAAACGACCTTCACGAGCTTGTTTTAAAGCATTTACAAGGATTTCATAAGACAACCCTTTTACTTTAATGTCCATTTGACAAGCGGTAATACCGTCAGCAGTACCAGTCACTTTAAAGTCCATATCACCTAAGTGATCTTCATCACCTAAGATATCAGATAACACTGCGTATTTTCCAGATTCAGCATCAGAAATTAATCCCATTGCGATACCAGAAACAGGTTTTGTTAATTGTACACCAGCATCCATAAGGGCCATTGTTCCAGAACAAACTGTTGCCATAGATGACGAACCGTTAGATTCTAAAATTTCTGAAACCACTCTTACTGTGTAAGGACAATCTTCAGGAACCATACCCTTTAAAGCACGTTGTGCTAAGTTTCCGTGTCCTACTTCACGACGAGACGTTCCACGAATTGGACGCGCTTCACCAGTTGAAAAAGGAGGGAAGTTATAGTGTAAATAGAAACGCTCTTCACCTTCATAAGATGGCATATCTATTTGGATTGCATCTCTAGATGTTCCTAAAGTAACCGTAGCTAAAGCTTGAGTTTCTCCACGTGTAAAGATAGCAGAACCGTGAGTTGATGGTAAATAATCTACCTCACACCAGATTGGTCTAATTTCATCAGTTTTTCTACCGTCTAAACGTAAACCTTCGTTTAATGTTAAATCTCTAACAGCTGCTTTTTCAGCTTTACTGTAATATTTAGAAATTAAGTCACCTATGTCTTCTAATTCTTCTTCAGAAAAAGTCGCTTTAATTTCTTCTTTAATTTCACCAAAAGCAGCACCTCTTTCGTGCTTAGATGAAGCCGATTTTGCTACAGCATAAACTTTATCGTAAGCTAAATCGTGAATTTTTTGTGCTAAATCAGCATCTTCACGTTCTGGCTCGTACTCACGTACTTCTTTTTTACCAAAAGCTTCAGCTAATTTTACTTGAGCCGCACATTGTACTTTAATCGCTTCGTGTGCAAACTTGATAGCCTCAGTCATTTCTTCTTCAGAAATCTCATCCATTTCACCTTCAACCATCATCACAGAATCAGCAGAAGCACCAATCATCATATCGATGTCAGACTCTTCTAATTGTGCACGTGTTGGGTTGATGATAAATTCACCGTTTATACGTCCAACTCTAGCTTCAGAAATGGCACATTCAAATGGGAAATCAGATAATTGAATAGCAGCAGAAGCAGCTAATCCAGCCATAGCGTCAGGCATAACATCTTCGTCATGAGACATTAATTGAATCATCACCTGAGTTTCAGAGTGGTAATCTTTTGGGAATAACGGACGTAAAACACGGTCTACTAAACGCATAGTTAATACTTCACCGTCACTAGGTCTTGCTTCTCTTTTGAAGAAACCACCTGGGTAACGTCCTGCAGCTGCAAATTTTTCACGATAATCTACTGTTAACGGTAAAAAATCAACATCAGCTTGTTTGTAATTGGAAACAACTGTACATAATAACATACATTTTCCCGATTTAACAACAACAGAACCATGTGCCTGTTTTGCTAATTTTCCAGTTTCAATAGAAATTTCTCTACCGTCACCTAGGTCTATGACCTCTTTAAAAACTTGTGGAATCATAAATTTTGTAATACTAAATTAAACAATGGTCGTTGTGTTGTTGTGTGTAGTGTTGTTGTCGACCAATGAAAAACTGTAATTAGCTTCTTCAATGCGTAGTTTAATCTCTTCGCTAGAGTTGTATTTTTTCATGATTTTAATTGAAAATTCAGTTTAAAATCACGAACAGCTAAGATAAAAAAAAGAGGCTAATTAAAGCCTCCTTTTTATTATTTTCTTAAACCTAGTTCTTTAACTATGGCACGATATCTTAAGATATCTTTCTTCGTTAAGTAATCTAGTAAAGCTCTACGCTTACCAACTAATTTTACTAATGAACGCTCAGTGTTAAAATCTTTACGATTGTTTTTTAAGTGCTCAGTTAAGTGGTTAATTCTTTGTGTAAACAAAGCAATTTGTCCTTCTGCTGACCCAGTATCGTTTTTTCCGTTACCGTGTTTAGCAAACATCTCTTGCTTTTCTTCTTTTGATAAATACATGCTAATATTATTGTAAATGATTTTTATGTACACGAAAGATTTTCTTTCGAGCGGCAAATATACTAACTTTTTTGCGTTTGAAAGTTTTTTTACGTAACTTTTACTAATTAATTCCTTGTCAATAAAATAGATAGTAAATTTTTTTAATCGCAACCAACTAAAAAATGAAAACTCTATTCTCTCAAAGTAATTTCCCAGATACTTATGATTCCTTGGAAAGTATTTTTAATAATACCTACAATGGTATTGCGATTCTTACTTTAGATGGTGATTGGATAAAGGTGAATGATAGTGTTTGTGAACTTTTTGGCTATAACAGGCTTGAATTGTTTAACATGAATATAGAAAATATCATTTTTAGAGAGGACCTGGGAGTGCATCAAATTAAATATGAGCGTTTATTACAAGGTAAGATTAAGCGTTACCGTGTGAGACAACGTTATTTCCATAAAGATGGTTCCCTTATTTGGGTGCTTATTTCGGTGTCTTTAATAGCCAATACCGATGGAAGCCCAGGGCAAATGATTTGGCAATTTTCCGACATCACTAACAGGAAGCGAAATCAAGACAAGCTAAAACTTATGTTGAGTGTGGTTCGTGAGCAGAATGAACGTTTAACTGCTTTCGCCGATATCATTACTCATAATCTTAGATCATATTCAGGAAACTTATCTACAATTAAAAAATTTTTAGAAGAAGAATTTACTTGGTTGAAAGACAATGAAAACTTTGAGCTCTTATCTCATGCTATCGAAAACCTTGAAGATACCGTATCTCATTTAACTGAAGTTGCAAAAATTAAACAAGTTGATCCAAGTGAACTAAAGCATTTAAATCTATACGATTATGTAGATAAGGCTATTCATACGGTTGCTGCTTTTGCTAAAAACACAAGTAGCCAAATTATAAATGAAGTAGATGAGGAATTACTTATTAAAGGTATTCCGGCTTATTTAGATAGTATTATTTTAAATTTTTTAACCAATGCGATAAAGTATAGACATGAATCGAGGGAGGCTCAAATTAAATTAGAGGCCCTTAGAAAAGAAGGGTTTGTAGTTCTAAAAATTACTGATAATGGCCAGGGCATTGAGTTAGAAAAATACGGAGATAAGTTGTTTCAAATGTATAAGACCTTTCATTCCCATAAAGATGCCATAGGTATTGGGTTGTTTATTACTAAAAATCATATTGAATCTTTAGGAGGAACCGTAAAAGTGGAAAGCGAAATAGGAGAGGGTACTGAATTCTCTATTTATTTTAGAAGCGCATAAAAAAACCTGCTTTAAAATTTAAAGCAGGTTTTTGTTTATTATTTTTTGAGAAATTTAAGCTCTTAGCGGTTGGTTTAAAACCAAATCTAAATATTGATTCACTTTATTCTTCAATTCTTTACGGTGGGTGATAAAATCTAAGAAACCATGTTCTAGTAAAAACTCTGAAGTTTGAAATCCTTCTGGAAGATCTTTTCCAGTGGTATCTTTTACAATTCTAGGACCAGCAAAACCGATTAATGCACCAGGTTCTGCGATATTAATATCACCGAGCATTGCAAATGATGCTGTAATACCTCCTGTAGTTGGGTCTGTACAAAGTGAAATATAAGGAATTCCTGCGTCTGCCAACTGGGCAAGTTTAACCGATGTTTTAGCCAATTGCATTAAAGATAAGGCGGCTTCCATCATACGTGCACCTCCAGATTTAGAAATTACCATTAAAGGTATATTGTTTTTAAGAGAATAATCTGCTGCACGAGCAATTTTCTCACCTACAACACTACCCATTGAGCCTCCAATAAAGGCAAAATCCATACAAGCAACTACTAAATCTTTACCTTTAGACTTTCCTACTGCTGTACGAACAGCATCTTTTAAATTGGTTTTAGCTTGTGCCGTTTTTAAACGCTCGGGATAATTTTTTGTATCCTCAAATTTTAAAGGATCTTTAGACTCTAGATTCGTGTCTAATTCTTTGAATTTATTATCGTCAAAAAGTATTTCAAAATACTCTTTACTGCCTATTCTTACGTGGTAACCATCTTCTGGGCTTACATAAAAATTCTTTTCTAATTCTTCAGTGTCTACAATCTTACCGGTTGGAGATTTGTACCACAGCCCCTTGGGGGTGTCTTTTTTCTCTTCGGTAGTTGTTGTGATTCCTTTTGTTGTTCTTTTAAACCAAGTCATATTGATTAATATATTTTAATGTTTTAGCTGGGCTAAAAAATTGTGGTTTCAAATATAAATGTTATCTGGCTACATTTTCTTAAAATTTTAATCTGAAAATATTTCATCTTAAAAACAGGAAAAAGCCTGACTACAAAATTAAGCCTTTTTTTAAATTTCTAGCATTCACATTTAGATTTTATTAAGCAGACTTCGGTATTTTATTGAAAAATAGCGATATAACTAAAAAAGGTCCTGCAAGAAGCAGAACCTTTTTCATAATATTTGTAGTAAATCTATATTAAACTTATAAAGTATTTACGTTGTTTAAGTCTTCAAAAGCCTTTTTTAAACGTGCAACAAAGGTTTTTTCACCTTCACGAAGCCAAACGCGAGGGTCATAGAATTTTTTGTTTGGAGAGTCATCACCGTCAGGGTTACCTATTTGCGCTTTTAAATACTCTGATTTTTCATCCATGTAATCTCTAATACCCGTCATGAATGCATACTGTAAATCGGTATCAATATTCATTTTAATAACACCGTAGCTAATACCTTCACGAATTTCTTCAACAGTAGATCCTGATCCACCATGGAAAACAAAATCGATATGGTTGTGTTCTACGTTATATTTCTTAGAGATATATTCTTGAGAATTTTTTAAGATTTTTGGCGTTAATTTTACGTTTCCTGGTTTGTATACCCCGTGTACGTTCCCAAAAGCTGCTGCGATTGTAAATTGCGGACTCACTTTACTTAATTCTTCGTAAGCGTACGCCACTTCTTCAGGTTGCGTATATAATTTAGAATCATCAACATCTGAATTATCAACCCCATCTTCTTCACCACCAGTAATTCCTAGCTCAATTTCTAAAGTCATACCCATTTTGCTCATGCGCTCTAAGTAGGTTTTACAAATAGCGATGTTTTCTTCAATAGGCTCTTCAGATAAATCAATCATGTGAGAACTGAATAAAGGTTTTCCTGTTTCAGCGAAATGTTTTTCACTAGCATCTAGTAATCCATCAATCCAAGGTAATAGTTTTTTAGCACAGTGGTCTGTATGTAAAATAACAGGAACTCCATAAGCCTCTGCTAAAATATGAACATGTTTGGCGCCAGCGATTCCACCAGCAATTGCGGCTTGTTGGCCGTCGTTACTTAGGCCTTTTCCTGCATTAAATTGCGCGCCACCATTTGAAAATTGAATAATCACAGGAGCATTTAAGTCTCTTGCCGTTTCTAAAACACCGTTTATGGTATCTGAACCTATTACGTTTACTGCTGGAAGTGCAAAGTTATTAGCTTTTGCATGGTTGAAAATAGCCTGAACTTCTTGTCCTGTAGCTACACCTGGTTTTATGTTATGCCTCATTTTAAATAATTATGTGTTATGAGTTGTTAGTTTGGTATAAATGTAAACAAAATTTAAAAAAAATTAAGGTTTTACACGCTTGAAAACGTTAAAAATAAACTAAAACGTTGTAGTGTGTGCTTTTGTAAAATGGGGTTAAAAAGGGTAATTTATACCTATATTATATACGGCATTAGAAAAGTTATATTCTTGAAACCATCGGTTTTCTTTGTCGTAAGCAGGGTCGTGAGTTTTAAAGCCAATATCAAAACGAAAAACAAAAAAACTAAAGTCATATCTTAGTCCGAAACCACTACCCACGGCAAGATCTTCAAGGGATTTCAATCCTGTAAACGTGGCGCCTTCATCGGTAACGTTATCCCAAGCATTCCATATATTTCCAACGTCTACAAAAACAGCACCATAGAATTTGTCGAAAATATGAAAACGTTGTTCTGCATTGAAGGCTAGTTTTAAATTAGCCTCATTAAATTCATCAGTCGATTGTGAGCTTCCAGGGCCAAGACTATAGGCCGTCCAGGCTCTGTTGTCATTTGGTCCTCCAGCAAAGAAACTTTTAGAAAAAGGGATACTATTTGAGTTGCCGTAAGGAACAGCAACCCCTAGAAAACTCCTAAAAGCAAACACATTTTTTTTGCCCAAATCCCAGTGTTTAATATATTCTATTTCGGTCTTCACAAATTGTGAATAGGCTACATCAAACAAGGTATTTCGGCCTTCATCGTCTTGTTTAAGATTTAATAAGTTAGCACTTAAATTTAGCAGGTTCCCTGCAGGTTCTATTTTAAAGCGGAAAATCGAATAGTCTTCATCAAACAGGCTAGTGCGCTCGTTGACTGTTACGTTCCAACTCGCCGATAATATTAAGTTGTTTTCTGTTAATCGGTTTTTACGTTCACTGATACTATTTACGGTGTTGTATTCATCATCAGTAAATTCTGGTGGTGGAGGCACAGTAGTAGCGTATGCAATAAACTCATCGGCCTGATCGGGGATGCCTAAATCCTCATCAGGTCCTATGTAATTGACGTCATGAGCGATGTTATTTAATGATTCATAGGAGTTTTGATAAACATCAAAATACGCGTCAACATTTAAGTTTTGTACATATTGAATGTTGAATACCTCTAGTCTATTAACCACCGTTTTATTTGGTGCCCAATTGTAATTAAAAACGCCACCAAAAGTTTGCTTATCTAGCCCTATATTGGTTTGACTGGTCATCGCTAAGCTAATGTTAGTGGTAGGCGACATGTATTTTGGAATGAGATGCTTGGTGTAAAAAGGCGAGAAAAACCTAGGAATGGTTAACCTGAAATCGATTCCATATTCAATAATATCAAAGAAAGCATCTGTTTGGCTGTTATTGTCTTTTGATGAGCCTATGGATCCTTTTCCAGCAATTTCTAAAGTTTCAGCACCTCTAAAGATATTTCTCATGAGTAAACTCGGGTTTAATGAAAACCCTAAAGTTTGAATGTTGCTGGTTGACACATCAGTACTAAACCCAAGACTAAACTTTTTTAATGGCGTTAATAGTATGGTGTCGGTTATGGTGTTGTCTAACCGTTCTGTAACTTCGATATGTGGATACCTAAAGGTACGTAGTTCTTTTAAGTGGCGATACGTGTTAATCATATCTTCATCTCTAAATACATCACCTGGTTTAATGAAAACAGCATCCACAATGGCTTTAGGTTGGTGCTTCATTTTTCCATAACTGTAAAATTTGTAACCGTTAAAAAAGGTAGAGTCCTGAAATGGTTTTCCCCGATTTTCATAGGTGTAATCAGTAACAATATTAACGTCTCTAATGGTATAAACATCAAATGGAACACGTTTTATGGAATCATGGTCTCTTATTGGCCGGTTTTGGATGGTGAGCCCTACATTTACTTTTTTATTGGTTCCAATGGTGTCAATTTCAAAAGTGATGTAATCTTGGTTAAAGTGGTACACTCCAGAGTTTCGTAACCGTGAGGAAATACGACTGCGTTCATCATCAAAATTAGCCGTTTTATATTGTTCATTAGATTTAATAAAGGACTCTTCTTTATAGCGGTCATAAATTGACGCTACCTTTGGCGATTTAATGGTTTCTGTAATCGAGTCAATTAAATAACCGGTACCTGTATTTACATCATACTTTATAGAAGCTCGTTTTTCACCTGCTTCAATAATTTTATAATGGGCTTCAGCATTAAACCAGCCATTATTTATATAGTAGGCTTCTAAACGGTTTACAGATTTTTTTGCCTTAACTTCACTAATAATTACAGGGGGCTCACCTGTTTCTTTTAACCAATTATTAAAACCAATAGCCGATCGGCGTAGATTATCTACCTGTTTTTGTGAATATCTTCGTTTTAAGCGCTCGTGTCTTTGGGGTTTTGCTTCAAGCCAGGCATCAAAAATAGAATCTCTATTAGGGCGTGCAGTATTGTAAAGGTGTAAGCGCAGAGGTGTACCAAAGAATTTGCGATTGGGGTGCTGGTACAATAAATTTTCAGTGGTTTCTGAATTGTCCTTTTTTTCGTCGATAAACACTTCGTTTTCTGTTAATAACAGTTCTCCCTCATGGACTCTTTTAACGGTGTCGCAAGAGAAAACTTGCCCTATTAATAAAGCTAGAATACATATTTTTATGTGTTGTTTTTTCAAATGAAGGATAGTTAATTCAGGGGTTTAAAGGTGTTTTTGTTTAGAATTACGCTTAAAAAGATTCATTAAGCATCAAAAATACGGTATTTAAGCTAAAAAAAATATTTAATTAATTCTTGTCTGAGTAAATCTTATGATTATTTTCTTTTCTTTATAAAAAATTAAAAACGGTACATGCTTTCTAAGAGTCAGATCAAATTAATTACAAGTTTAAAGCAGAAAAAATACAGACAGCAACATGGTTTTTTTGTTGTTGAAGGCATAAAAACTATTCACGAACTGCTAGACTCCCATTTAGAGCTCCATCAACTTTTTACGACTGAATCTTTTGGTAATGGTGGAACGCATGAGGTATTGATTTCTGCAGCCGAGTTAAAAAAAATAAGTTTTTTAACAACACCTAATAAAGCATTAGCGCTTTTTAAAATGCCTGATCTTAAACAAGTTGTAAGTGAAGGCTTGATACTTGCTCTTGACGATGTTAGAGACCCTGGGAACTTAGGAACGATAATCAGGTTATGTGATTGGTTCGGGATAAAAGATTTGGTATGTAGTAAGCAAACTGTAGACTGCTATAATCCTAAGGTGGTTCAAGCTACGATGGGCTCTATAACCCGTGTTAATATTAGTTATTTAGATATGGAAGCCTTTCTTAATGATTATAATAAACCGATTTTAGGTGCTTTTATGGATGGTGATAACGTATATAAAACAGCACTTCCAAAAGAAGGTGTTTTGGTTATGGGTAATGAAGCTAACGGGGTTTCAGAAGCTGTTGAAAATTTAATCACTTCAAAAATTTCCATCCCAAGATTTGGCGATCTACAAGTTACTGAAAGCTTAAATGTCGCCACAGCCACAGCAATTTTACTTAGTGAATTAAAACGTGAGTAGAACCTTAGGTCTTCCGCGAAAGCGATTTTATTGAAATGTAAAGTTTAAAAATACGCCTCTTGTTTTCATGCTAGCAATATTGCTAGTCCAAGGGCTGTTAGGGTCTTCATCAGGAATAAGTTCATCTGTTATGGCAAATACACCACGAACAGAAGGTGTGAATTTGAAGTTGTACAGGTAAAAATCAATTCCGAATCCTAATTCATAAAATAAGGGTGTCGTTGCCGTTCTAAATTGTCCGCTAGAGTTATCTTCTGGGTTAGTTTCGTTACTTGATAAGTTTATTGCTGCCGAAAAACCACCAACAACAAAAGGTTTGAAGTTATTGATTCTTTTGGTAGAAACTTTAAGTAATAAGGGTACATGAATGTAAGTTGATTTAACCTCTCTAACCAAATCAGCATCGGTATAGCTCATGCCATCAAAATAGGTTTCACTATATTTTAATTCTCTAGTCGCAATATTTAATCCTGGCTCTAAACGTAGATCCATAAATTTGTTGATGCGTAAGTTTCCAATAAGCCCTACGCTAAATCCAGGGTTGCGTTTTACATAAATATCGCGTAAATCTTCGTTGTAATCAAAGTTAAAATCTAAGATGTTTATGCCTAAATAGTACCCCCAACGTAGTAAAGTATGGTCTGTAGAACCTCTACCTTGGTTGGCATCATAAACGACTTTTTCTTCGCTAAACAGTTGTGCGCTTGAGGTTTGGAAAATAAATAGAAATGCGGTTAATGCAAAAAAATGCTTCATATGTTTACTTAGATGATTTGTAAATAGTTGCCACACCCAAAGTTTGTGGGAAATCTTCAACATTAATAAACCCAATTTTTCGTAAAATATTGTTTAAGGCTTCACCATAAGGAAAAACAGAAGCTGATTCTGATAAGTATTTATAGGCGCTTTGGTCTTTTGAAAATATTTTACCTATTAAAGGCATGATATTTTTGGTGTATAAATTATAGCCTTGTTTAAACGGTGTTTTTGTTGGGACAGAGGTTTCTAAAATTACGAAGGTGCCGTTAGGCTTTAAAACCCGGTAAATTTCTTCTAAACCATTTTCCAAGGTTTCAAAATTTCTAACCCCAAAAGCTACGGTAATGGCATCAAAAGTGTCGTTTTTAAAAGGTAAATTTTCACTGTCACCTAAAACCATTTCAATTTTAGAATCGAATCCTTTCTTTTTGACTTTTTCCTTGCCTATTTCAAGCATACCGCTGCTAATATCTAGGCCAACAATTCTTGAGGCTTCAGTTTCAGCAAGGTTTATGGCTAAGTCACCGGTTCCAGTAGCGATATCCAGAATACTTTCTGGCTGGCTTTCTTTGATGATTTTAACAACGTTTTTACGCCATTTGATATCTATTCCGAAGGAAATAACACGATTTAAGCCATCATAATCACCAGAAATATTATCAAACATTTTAGTGAGTTGTTCTTTTTTGCCTAATGCGCTGTTTTTGTATGGTTTTACCTTTGACAAGTTCGTAATTTTTTGACAAATATAAACTTTTAAAGAAGCTTTACATAATAGGTGTCTAAATAATTATATTGATTCAATTTTATGTAAGCCCCTTTAAATTATATTATATTTGTTTCACTTTTTATGATGACACAAAAATGAAAATAATAATTGCAGGAGCAGGTGAGGTAGGATTTCATTTGGCAAAATTATTGTCTTACGAATCTCAAGAGATAACTTTAATAGACCCGAATAAGAAGAGTTTAGCACACGCAGATAACCAGTTGGATATTCGTGTGGTTAAAGGAGACGCGACGTCTATCGCTATTTTAAGGGAGGCCAGGGTAGATTCATGTGATTTGTTTATTGCCGTAACCTCTAGCGAAACTACAAACATTACCATTTGCGTTTTAGCCAAGCAACTTGGGGCTAAACGAACCATTGCTAGAATTTCTAACACCGAATTTATTAGACATAAAGATGAGGTTGGATTTACTAAATTTGGTATAGATGAACTTATTTCTCCGGAAGCATTAGCAGCTTCAGAAATCGAATTGTCGTTAAAACAATCGTCATTCAATGAAACTTATGAGTTTGAAGAAGGTGCGCTTTCAATGGCGGGACTAACGCTATCAAGATCGGCTACTTTTGTTGGAAAAACGGTTAAGGAAGCCGCTGAGGTCTTTCCTGAAATACATTTTGTGCCTATCGCTATTCAGCGTTTTGGGACACAATATACAACGATTCCTAGAGGTGATACTGTGTTTAAACGCGGAGACACTGTTGTTTTTATTACTTCGGAAGGTGGCGCGGAAGAATTATGTAAACTTTCCGGAAAAGTTAACCGCGAGATTAAGGATGTGATGATTCTGGGGGGGGGACAAATTGGCTTTAAAACGGCTCGTGATTTAAGTGCGAAAGGTTTTAATGTGAAGTTGCTTGAAGGCAATAGAGATCGTGCCTTTGATATTGCTGATGTTTTGACTAAAGTTCTTGTAATCAACAGTGATGGTAGAAATGTTGATTTGTTAGACGAAGAAAATATTGCTGACATGGACGCCTTTATTGCGGTTGGGCCAAATTCTGAAACCAATATCATGTCTTGTTTAGTGGCTAAATCTAAAGGGGTTAAGAAAACCATTGCTTTAGTAGAAAATATGGATTATTTTGATTTGTCTCATTCTATTGGTATTGACACTTTAATCAATAAAAAGCTTTTAGCAGCAAATAATATTTTTAGATACATTCGTCGTGGTGAAGTTGTAGCGATGACCAAACTGAGTAACCTCAATGCTGAATTGTTAGAGTTTGAGGTGAAAAGTACTTCAGCAGTTTGTAACAAGTCCATTAAGTCTATTGATTTTCCTAGAACAGCGATTATAGGAGGAGTGATTAGAAATGGTGTTGGGATGATTGCCTTAGGAAGCTTCAAAATTCAAGCGGGTGACCGCGTGGTAGTTTGTTGCTTGTTAAAATCTATTAAGCGCGTTGAGAAACTATTTATTTAATTAACAGGTATTCGTATTGAAACTCAATTTTAAAATTATTTTTCATTTTTTAGGATTACTATTATTGTTTAATGGTGGTTTTATGTTGCTTGCTGCCTTAGTTAGTTTTTTATACCAAGACGGTGTTGGCACGCAAATATCTATTGCTGGCGTACTTACTATGATCGTTGGAGCCATACTTATGGTGTTAACGCGGAAGCATGAAAAAGTCATGAACAAGCGTGAAGGTTACATTGTGGTGGCTTTTGGTTGGATTTTCATGTCGCTTTCAGGAACCTTACCTTATGTAATCACTGAAAGTATTCCAAGTTTTACCAATGCCTTTTTTGAAACCATGTCTGGTTATACCACTACAGGGGCTTCAATCTTAAATGATATTGAAGCGATTCCTAAGGGGGTTTTGTTTTGGCGTAGTTTAACCCATTGGATTGGTGGTATGGGGATTATCGTTCTAGCTATTGCTATTTTGCCCTTATTAGGTATTGGAGGTATGCAACTTTTTGCAGCGGAAGCGCCAGGCCCCAGTGGCGATAAATTACACCCCAGAATTACAGATACTGCCAAACGATTATGGCTGATTTATTTTAGTTACACTGCTGCTGAAACCTTGTTGTTAAATATTGCAGGGATGTCTTTTTTTGATGCCATTAATCATGCCATGTGTACACTGTCTACTGGTGGTTTTTCAACTAAAAATGCAAGTGTAGCTTATTGGAATCATCAACCGATTATACAATATATTATCTGCTTGTTCATGTTTCTAGCAGGTTCAAACTTTGTTTTGAGCTACTTTGCTTTTAAGGGGAAGTTTCAAAAGATATTACACGATGAAGAATTTGCGTTATATTTTAAATTTATAGCGGTATTTACAGCTATAGCAGCACTTATTATTTATTTCCAAGCTGATTTAAGCTTGTCGTCGATTCATCATCCAGTGATTTGGGGTGAAGCTGAAAGTGCCTTTAGACATGCGCTTTTTCAAGTGTTGTCTGTGATAACGACTACAGGGTTTGTTTCGGCAGATTATACCTTGTGGACGCCGTTTTTGGTGGTTTTCTTTTTCGGATTGATGTTTCTAGGTGGTTCGGCAGGAAGTACAGCAGGTGGGGTTAAAGTGGTACGCCATTTAATTTTAATAAAGAATGGCTTTTTAGAGTTTAAGCGTACTTTGCATCCTAATGCAATTGTGCCGGTGAGGTATAACGGAAAAGCGATTAACCGATTTATTGTATTTAATGTCTTGGCCTTTTTTATTCTTTATATGCTCTCCTTTATTATTGGTGCTCTGGTGTTTTCTATGTTTGGTTTGGAGTTTAAATCTGCCATTGGTTTAGCGGCTTCTACTTTAGGTAATGTTGGTCCGGCATTTGGTGATTTTGGGCCAGTAAATAACTACGCTTTACTTCCTGGGTTAGGGAAGTGGTGGGCTTCCTTTTTAATGCTAATCGGACGTCTTGAGCTATTTACAGTACTTATCTTGTTTACACCTTTCTTTTGGAGGAATAGGTAGTTATTTATGTTTTACTTTGGAGGTTTGATGAGTATTTCAAAAAATAACCATGTTTGATTATCAATAAACTGTCATAATTGCAAAATAATTTGATTTTGTCATTCAGAAGGAGGTACGACTGAAGAGTCTTACCATGATTCATGAGATTCCTCGATTCCTCGGAAAGACAAAATCCTATAATGTATGTTTAAGGATATGCAAAAACAATATAAAAAAAGCCGCTAATTTCAATTAGCGGCTTTTTGATATGAATTGTTACTGTAAGTGATTACTCAGTTACAGCAGCTTTAATTCTTTTAATCGCTTCAATGATTTGTTCTTGAGAAGCGGCATATGAAATACGGATACAATCCGGGTTTCCAAAAGCTTCACCTGTAACCGTAGCAACAAGCGCTTCTTCTAATAGGTATAAAGAAAAATCTGTTGCGTTGTTGATTTTCTTTCCTCTTAAAGTCTTTCCGAAGTAATGCGTTACGTTAGGGAAAACATAAAAAGCACCTTCAGGCGTGTTTGTTTTAAAACCTTCCACATCGTTTAATAAATCTAAGATTAAATCACGACGTACTTTAAACTCGTCAATCATGTATTGTACACGAGAAGGTGATTCGTTTAAAGCTGTAATTACGGCACGTTGTGCGATACAGTTGGTTCCACTAGTAATTTGTCCTTGTAATTTGTTACAAGCACGAGCAATTTTTTCAGGTCCACCAATAAATCCAACACGCCATCCTGTCATTGCAAAGGCTTTAGAAACCCCGTTTACAGTAATGGTATTGTTGTACATATCTTCAAATTCAGCGATACTTGTATGTCCTTCACCGTAGTTAATATGCTCGTAAATTTCATCTGAAACTACGTAAATATTAGGGTGTTTTACTAGAACGTCAGCTAAAGCTCTTAATTCAGCTCTACTATAAACTGATCCACTTGGGTTACAAGGCGAACTAAACCAAATCATTTTAGTTTGCGGTGTGATAGCGGCTTCAAGTTGCTCAGGTGTCATTTTAAAGTCAGTGTCTATAGTCGTTTTTACTTCTACAGGTACACCGTCGTTTAATTTAACGATATCAGCATAACTTACCCAGTAAGGACATGGTAAAATAACTTCATCACCAGCATTTAACATCACGCCCGCGATATTAGCTAAAGATTGTTTGGCTCCTGTAGAAACTACAATTTGAGCAGGTGTATAGGTTAGGTTGTTATCACGTTTAAATTTAGTAATAACAGCTTCTTTTAAATCGGCGTAGCCATCAACTGGAGAGTAAGAATTGTAATTTTCATTAATAGCTTGAATCGCAGCATCTTTAATGAAATCAGGCGTATTAAAGTCTGGTTCTCCAAGACTTAGACCTATAATGTCTTTTCCTTCTCCTCTAAGTTCTCTTGCTTTTGCAGCCATGGCTAAAGTTGCAGATGTAGCCATGTTTAAAATTCTATCAGATAGTAATTGCATGTAAATATTTGTTATGAGTATAGTTTTTAATTTATGCGTAGTTAGGTTTTTTACCCAGTGTTTTTAATTGGTTGTAGTGTTCTGAAACGGCTTGCCAAAATGTAGAGTATTCATTGTAAGGTAAGCTACATTCTTTAGCGGTTTGTTTCACAATTTTAGCTAATTTGCTATAGTGTATGTGACTGATGTGCGCGAATAAATGGTGTTCTACTTGTCGGTTTAAACCACCTGTGTAAAATTCTGCCAACCAGCTTTTAGGTGAAAAATTTGATGTGGTATACAATTGGTGAATCGCCCAAGTGTTTTTCATGTTACCATTTTCATCCGGCTCAGGCATTTCAGTATTTGGCATCACGTGCGCTAATTGGAACACTACACTTAAAATGATTCCGGCTGTATAGTGCATCACGAAGAAACCAATTAAAACTTGCCACCATGCAAAGCCTAGTGATAAGGGTAGAACAATCCATATTAGGTAATAAATAATTTTACCAATAATAAGTTTGGTCCATTGGGTCGCTGGGTTAGGGAATTTACCGTAAGCCAGTTTTCTTTTTAAATATTTTGCACTTTGAATAAAATCTGTTGTAATCGCCCAGTTTGCTGTTAATAAACCGTATAAGAAGAAAGCATAAAAACGTTGGTATTTATGAATTCTTAACCATTTGGTGTGTTTTGAAAAACGGATGATTCTACCGGCATCAATGTCTTCATCATGTCCTTGAATGTTAGTATAGGTGTGATGTAAAACGTTATGTTGTACCTTCCAATTGTAATCATTTCCGGCTAAGACATAAATACTACTTCCCATGAGTTTGTTAACCCATTTTTTACTTGAAAACGAGCCGTGATTGGCGTCATGCATCACATTCATACCAACACCAGCCATGCCTATTCCAGTAACAATCATACATAGGATTTGAGCCCACCAAGGTAAATCTACTGATAAAACCAGTGCCACAGGTACTATAAGTAAAGCAAACATGATCACTGCTTTTAGGTAGAGCTTCCAGTTTCCAGTACGTTTAATATTATTCTCTTTAAAATAATCATTAACGCGTTTATTTAGTGTACGGAAAAATTTTGCCGAATCTGTTCTTGAGAAAGTTAATGCTTGTTTAGTCATGCTATTTTTAATATTAATATGGCGAAGATTAATTCATTCTACCATATTCTGCGCAAAGATAGGAATAAACAAAGTTAAGTAATCCCAAATTTTTGTAAAAAAATGGGTTTAAAAAGTATATTTTTGTTGAAAATTTAACAACCATGGAACTCATTTTAAAGTACTTTCCTGACCTAACCGAAGATCAGATAAACAAATTTGAACTGCTAGAATCACTATATAAAGATTGGAATTTAAAGATTAATGTGGTGTCTAGAAAGGATATTGATGAGTTGTATTTACGTCATGTTTTGCATTCGTTAGGTATTGCTAAAGTGATTTCTTTCAAAGACGGAAGCAAAATTTTAGACGTTGGCACAGGAGGTGGGTTTCCCGGTGTTCCATTAGCTATAATGTATCCAGAATGTTCTTTTCATTTAGTAGATAGCATTGGCAAAAAACTTAAAGTGGTGAACGAAGTTGTTGAAGGTTTGGGCTTAACAAATGTAAAAACCACACACAGTAGGGTAGAAGAAATTGACGATCAGTTTGATTTTATTGTGAGTCGTGCCGTGGCGATTATGCCAACCTTTGTGCATTGGGTAAAAGGTAAAATAGTCAAAGAGCAGAAGCATGACTTGAAAAATGGTATTCTGTATTTAAAAGGTGGTGATTTAACCGAAGAACTTAAAGATTACAGAACCACAACTATTTATAATTTAAGTGATTATTTTACTGAAGACTTTTACGAAACTAAAAAAGTAGTGCATTTACCATTAAAATATAGAGGTTAAATACTATAGTTTAACTAATTTAGTAATGCCTTGATTGAAATAATAGTATTGATGCTGAAACCAATAAGTTTCACTGTATTCCTCAATACTTGTGATGTTCGCCCCTAGGCCTAAAATGCTGTTGGCACGATCAAAATGCTGTTTAGCTTTTTCGTTGTCCTTTAAATTCACATATGCAATAGCCAATCCTAGCTCAGCGTCAAAATCTTTAGAATCAAATTTTAAAACATTTTCTAAATCAGAAATAGCGGCTTTATCTTTGCCTAAAAACAGAGAACAGGCGCCTCTATAAAAATAGGCAAAAGGATTGTTTTTGTCTAATAAAATGGCATTTGTAAGATCGTTATTTGCGTCTTGATAACGTTTGAGCTCCATGAAAAAGGCACCGCGATTGTAATAGTTTTCAGAGTTGCCTTCAATATAAATTGCTGCTGAATAATCATTAAGTGCTTGTTGGTAGTTTTCTAAAGCCATATGTGCAGAAGCTCTAAGCGCGTACGTTTTTGGTTGACCTGGTACGGTCTTAATGACTTTGTCAAAATCTTTGATAGCCTTATCGTATTCGCCTAAATCTAATCGTACACAACCTAAGCTATAAAGCGCGTCTATAAATTTATCATCTAAAATATAAGCCTTGGCATAATCTTCTTTCGCTTCGGTGTAGTCTTTTATACTGTATCTTGAATTTCCGCGGTTAAAGTAGGTGTCGGCATCTGGCTGTTCTACGATAACTTTTGAATAATCTACAATAGCGCCGTAAAAATCACCTGAGTTGTTTTTTGCTAGTCCGCGTTGAAAATAGGCGTCTAAATTTTTGGGCTCCAAGGAAATAACTTGATTAAGTAATTCGATTCTCTCTTCGTAATCTGAAGTTCTTAAAGCTTGTCTGTATAGTTTGCTTGTTTGTCCAAAAGTTAATAATGGCAAGGCAACACAAAGGGTAAGTAGTAAATTTTTCATCGCGGTTTTCATGAGCAAATAATATGCCGTTTTGAGGAAATAAAGTTAATGAATAATTTTCGTAAGTTGTCATCTTGTTTTACATACTAAGTTTATATGTGTACCGTAACCATTATTCCAACAGGAAATCAAAATTTTGTTTTAACTTCTAATCGCGACGAAGCACCTAACCGTAAAGCGTTGTCTCCCCGGGTTTATGAAGAAAATGGCGTGAAATTCATGTATCCGAAGGATGAATCTTCAGGAGGAACATGGATTGGTGTTAGCGACAAAAAACGTGTGGTTTGTGTGCTGAATGGTGGTTTTGCCATACATCAGAGGAAGTCTTCCTACCGAAAAAGTCGCGGACTAGTTGCTAAAGATTTGATGTTGGCAGAAGACATTGTTGCTGAAATTGACATTTATGATTTTAAAGACATCGAACCCTTTACCATCATTATAGTTGATTGGAAGGTTAATTTAAAATTTTATGAATTGATTTGGGATGGTCAGCTAGCTCATCTTACAGATTTGCCTTTGGAACCTAAATTATGGTCGTTTTCCACCTTATATTCTGACGAGATGAAAAAAGAACGTCAAGATTGGTTTAAAAAATTTAAGGCTTATAATGAATTGAATGCCGGTTCATTATTAGAATTTCATAAAACAACCCATATTGAGAATACAGATTACGGGGTTGTAATGAATCGTGGTTTTGTGAAGACCACAAGTGTTACCCAAGTAGTGAAAATAGAAGACCAGCTAAAAATGCGTTTTGAAAGCCTCGAAAGTCAGGAAGTTTCAGGAGAAGTGCTAGACTTTCAAGAATCTGTTGTGAATGAGTAGTGGTATGATGTTAATTCTTGCTTATCCAGATTCTGTGGTGCGTTTGCCCAAAGAATGGTATGCGTCGTTGATGCGCTTTGTGGGAATGGGGACGAAAAATTACATTCGTGCTGGGCATGCCGCATTAGTTTTAGTTGAAGTAAAAACAGGTGTTTTGTCGTATTATGATTTTGGAAGGTATATTGTGCCAGAACCATACGGTCGTGTGCGAAGTCAGGAAACAGACCCTGAATTGAAACTCCCTTTTCAGGCTCAAATAGAAGCTGGGGCAATTGAAAATATAGATGAAATTTTAGTGTATTTAGCCACGCATCCCGAATTAACTCATGGTTCAGGGACAATGTTAGCCTCTGTATGTGCAGCTGTAGATTTAAAAAAAGCAAAGTCTTTTATTACGGACTTGCAAAATCAAACAGAAGTAAGGTATGCGGCGTTTATCAAAAAAGCTTCCAATTGTGCACGTTTTGTAACTGATGTTTTAATTGCTTCGGTAACGGATAAGAATATTAAAAAAGGTCTTAAAAAATCAAAACGCTTTACTCCAAGTACTGTGGGTAATGTGTTGTTATGTACGACAGAAAATTTTATATATGAGGTTTCGGAAGATGGGAGTATTTCAGAATTCAAAGGTTCGCAAAAGAGTGAAAATCTGCGCTGTTTTTTAGATCGTTTAAAAAATCATCAACCTCATTTCGAAGGGAGTTTACAAGCCAAACCGGTTTCTGGTCTTAGTGAAAAGGCACAATGGCTTCCGGGAATTGGTAGTGGTGCTTGGTTTGAATTGTATAAAACGGAAGATAAAGTCGTGTATAGATTTAGGCGTGTTTCACCTTACGGAACAGTAGACTGTGATGCTGAATTTTCAGTAGATAACGATAGTTTTTGCTATGATGCTGAATTTCAGTTTATGCCGTTTTCTAATTGTAAACAGTTTCAGATTGAACAAAACGGAAGTGTTTTTAGTTTTATATCATTATATGGTTAAAATGGTATTAGTCGAGTGAAGGTTTCAGAGTTATAATAAATAAAACTTTCACACAATGTGATATTGTTTATTTCCGCAGAAAAAAGTATCTAAGCTTAGTTTATCGCAAAAGGCGCGCTAAGTTTAAAAGTAGGAATGGTCACTTCAAATTTTCTAGTGGTTGTAAAGTTTACCATGCTGTAGTGTCCTTGCATAGCACCAAAGGGCGATGTTAGTAAACAGCCGGAAGAGTAAGTATGGGATTCACCAGGTTTTAAAACAGGTTTTTTCCCAATAACGCCTTCTCCTGAAACAGTTTCAACATTATTTAAAGCATCTAGTATTTCCCAATGACGGGCAAAAAGCTGCACAGAGTCTTTACTTTGGTTTTCTATGGTAATGGTATAGCCAAAGGCGTACTGTATTTTATAGTTTTTATAAAAAGAGCCCTCATAATTGGTTTTTACCGAAATCTTTATGCCTTTTGTTACCTGTTGAACCATGTTAACTATTGATATACCATGTGTTTATAGTTGCTAATGTAACAAATTATAAATGTCTGTCACAAATTTTAACGTGTTTGACGAAAAATTTAGCTGATTAGTAATTTTAGTTGCTAATATTTACGGAACTCCCTTCATTGTAGCCCACAATTCTATCATATCGTGCGCCTAGGTCTCGGTAATAAACCAATACCTTGTAGCTGTTTTCGGTTTGCCAGTGATTTCCACTGATGAATCCTTCGTCTATTTGACCATCCGCATTAACGACAACATATTTGTAATTGTAAAAACCTTGTTTAAGTAATAGGGTGTTTGTAAATATGTTTTTTGAAGCGTCATAAGTCATTTTCGTAGCGTCTTCAATAGCATAGTTATTAAAGCTTCCATATACATGAATGTTTTTGTTTTTTAAGGTATTGTTTGCAGCTAATGAAAAGTGCATCCACACGTAGTCGGCTTCAATATTAGGGTAGGTAGCATCAAGATTATTGATGACGTAATTACCATTAATGTCAGGATTGTAGGTGTAAGGTTGATTAGCACGGCTTCCGTTGGTGTATAAATAATTGTGATATAAATCTTGTAAGTCTATAAATTGAATGTTGTTGTTTGCGCCACGTACATCTTTATTTTCAAAGAAAAAATATTCATTGCCGCCCCAAAAACTAGTTTCGGTATCATATTTATAGACCAACTGATTTCCTAAAGTGTATTGAGGGGTGATATTGGTTACAGCCGTTTTTAAGTTGTTGTTTTGTATGATAACAGCCTGAACTGTTTGTTGTGGGTTGTTAAATTGAATTCGGTTAGAATCGACTATAAGTTCGATGCGTTGTTTACTTTCAATACCATCCATGTTTCGAGAGCGTTTTACAGCCACACCAACATTAACAAGGTTTTCATAAAGCATAAATTTTCTAGAAAAAACAAGTTCGCTATTATTGTTATAGATGTAAATCATGTAATTGCCTGAAATTTTTAAACCTCTTGTTTGATTATTTGGAATAGTAAGTTTGTAGTGTGAAAATATTTGATAGGTATTAAAAGAGTTGTCATAGTCTCTAATGCGCTGGTTGTCGAAACCATCCAAATATTCTGGTTGCACCAATACTGAAGGTGTCCAATCACTATTAAAATATTTGATTTTGTAGTAAAAATCTTCTTCATTTCCGTTTAGAGCATCAAATTCTAAAGTTATATGGTCATTAATACTTAAAATAGGTAATTGATTTTCGTTGGTGTCACCTATAAAGTTGATCGTTTTGATGTAGTCGGGTGGGTTTACTTCTTTAACTTGTGAGAAAAGCATTACAGAAAGTAAGAAAGTTAAAGTAGTTATTTGGTGTTTAAGAGTCATTTAGGGGTGGTTTTGTGTAAATATAGTTAAATTCTTTAGTCTGCGTAATGTGTTTATTTAGAACTGATATAAATAATATCAAGAAAGGTTTTAAAGTGCGAATTTGATAATTTATATGTATTTTTGCTGCGATTTTTAGACAACTAATTTCAATAAATATAAATATGTCAAACGACATTCGTATTAAAAAAGGTCTGGACATTAAACTTAAGGGTGAGGCTGATAAAACTGTTGAGCAAGCAGTTATTAGCAACTACTACACCGTAAGGCCAGAAGACTTCCACGGAGTTATTCCAAAACTTATTCTGAAAGAGCGTGCTACTGTCCAAGCAGGTGGTGCTTTATTTTTCGATAAATCGAATGAAAACGTCATGTTTTCATCACCTGTTTCAGGTAAGATTGTTGAGATTGTTCGTGGACCAAAAAGGCGCATCGATGCCATAAAAATTGAAGCTGATAAAACACAATCGCACCAAGATTTTGGAAAGGTTGATGTGAATAGCGCAAACCCAGAAGACATTAAAGCACATTTACTTGCTGCTGGATGTTGGCCATTTGTAAAACAGCGTCCGTATGATGTTGTAGCAAATCCAGATAAAGCGCCAAAAGCGATTTTTATTTCAGGGTATGCCAGTGCGCCATTAGCAGCCGATTTAGATTTTACTTTAAAAGGTAAAGAAGCTGAATTGCAAGCCGCTATTACCGCTTTAGGGAAACTTACTGAAGGTAAAGTGCATGTTTCAGTTGGTAAGAATGCCAATTCGCCACTTTCAGGTTTAAACGGTATTACCTTACACAAAGTTTCTGGGCCGCATCCTTCAGGTAATGTAGGAACGCAAATCAATAAAATTGATCCAGTAAACAAAGGTGAAGTGGTTTGGACGGTTAATCCTCAAGACTTAGTAATCATAGGTGAGTTACTGTTAACAGGGAAATTCAACGCTGAGCGTATTGTCGCTTTAGTTGGATCTTCTGTTCAGAAACCAAGATACTTCAAAACCATTATTGGAAGTGAAGTAGCGACTATCGTTTACGATAAAGGTATTGATAGATCTGGTCATGACCGTATCATTTCTGGAAATGTTTTAAGCGGAAAAGAAATAAAACCAGACGGAAGTTTAGGTTATTATGATAATGTCATTTCTGTGATTCCAGAAGGTGATGATTATGAGTTTTTCGGATGGAATAAACCTATTTTCAATAAAGTTTCAACTTCAAGAGCATTAACATTCTCATGGTTAACACCTAAGAAAGCCTATGATTTAAATACCAATACAAACGGTGAGCATAGAGCCTTTGTAACTACTGGTACTTACGAGGAGGTTTTTCCTTTAGATATTTATCCATTACAAATCTTAAAAGCTTGTATGTATAAAGATTTAGATGAAATGGAAGCTTTAGGTATGTACGAAGTTGCTCCTGAAGACTTTGCTTTAACTGAATTTGTTTGTGTATCGAAACAACCACATCAAAAGATCATTAGAGAAGGTTTAGACTTAATGCTAAAAGAAATTGGATAATTATTCAATTTAAGAAGGAAATTGAAAAATGTAACAAATTATTCATTGAGAAACGAAATGAAAAATATTACAAGATGGGTTTAAAAGAGAATTTACATAATTTTAAAGTTAAAAATAAAGGGAAGAAGTGGTTACCTGCTTTTTCAGCCATTCATACCTTTTTATTTTTACCTAATGAGACCACACATAATGGAACTCATATAAAAGCAGCCGACGATTTAAAACGTACCATGAATACCGTAATTATGGCTATGGTACCATGTTTAATCTTTGGTATGTTTAACGCAGGATACCAACATCACCTAGCTTTTGATGGTATTCAAGCCGTATCAGGAGGGTTTTTTAGTCCAGAATTTTGGACTTTAGACAACTTCAATGTAGGATTTTGGAAAATCATACCACTAGTACTCGTGTCTTACGGTGTTGGTTTAGGTATAGAGTTCATATTCGCAATTATTAAAGGTCATGAAGTGGAAGAAGGGTATTTAGTAACTGGTATGTTAGTACCACTTATTGTGCCTATTGATATTCCTCTATGGATGCTTGCTGTAGCCGTTATTTTTGGTGTAGTTATAGGAAAAGAAGTTTTTGGAGGAACGGGAATGAATATTCTTAATCCAGCTTTAACTATTCGTGCGTTCTTATTCTTCGCTTATCCAACATGGATGTCTGGAGATAAAGTATGGGTTGAAGGCGCCGTAGCTAGAGATCAAGCAATTGCTGCTGGTGAAAATTTAGATGCTGTTTCAGGAGAAACCATTTTAGGTACTCTAGCTCAGGGTAAAGAAGTAGCGCATTCAGCAGCCGATATGTTCCTTGGATTTATACCAGGTTCAATTGGTGAAACGTCAACTTTATTAATCCTTTTAGGTGGTTTATTCTTAATCTTCGCTAAAATTGGTAGTTGGAGAATCATGTTGTCTTCTGCTTTAGGTGCCATTGTAATGGGACTTATTTTTAACCAAATAGTTGATGCTGGTGTTATTACTGAAACCAGTAAGTTTTACGGGTTAATGAGTACACCATTCTGGCATCACTTACTTATTGGTGGTTTTGCTTTTGGTACGGTGTTTATGGCTACCGATCCTGTAACTGCAGCACAGACTAACAAAGGAAAATGGTATTACGGTTTCTTAGTAGGGTTTATCTCTATTCTAATTCGTGTATTCAATCCGGCTTACCCAGAGGGTGTGATGTTAGCAATTCTATTAATGAATGTTTTCGCACCAACAATCGATCATTACGTTGTTCAAGGTAATGTGAAGAAAAGAAAGAAACGTTTAAAAGTAAAAACGGCTTAAAAATGGAAAACAAAACGGATAAAAATTCATATACTATAATATTTGCCATTGCTATGGTAATCGTGGTTGGTGCGTTATTAGCATTTACAGCGTCTTCTTTAAAACCGAAGATTTCTGAAAACCAACGAATAGAAAAGCAACAAAATATTCTATACGCCATGGGTGTTAATGATAATGACGAATCTAGCGCAGTGTTTGTTTCTACCAATGAAGCACCTCAATTGTTTGATCAATACGTTACAAAACAGTTGGTGATTAAAAATGGTACGGCAGAAGAAAATGATGAAGCTTATTTAATAGACCTTAAAAAAGATAAAGCTGCTGCAGGAGGTGACCCTTCAAAACGTAACTTGCCTTTGTTTATCGGTGAAAAAGATGGTGTGACTCATTACATCATTCCAATTTACGGTAAAGGGTTATGGGATGCCATTTGGGCTTACGTTTCTGTTGATAAAAACATGATAATTCAAGGGGCTTATTTTGACCACAAGGGTGAAACTCCTGGTTTAGGGGCCAATATCAAGCAACGTTATTTCATGGATGACTTTATTGGAGAACATCTTTTAGGCGACAACGGAAACTTTAAAGGTGTAACTGTAGCTAAAGGAAATGCAGATCCAACAAACGAAGATAAAACAGATAACGAGGTAGATGCTATTGCAGGAGCTACAATCACAGGTGATGGTGTTACAGCCATGATCAAAAGTGATTTGAAACTTTACAAGCCTTATTTCGATAATTTAAAAAATAATTAATTTATGGGACTTTTATCAAAAAAAGACACAAAGTTAATCACAGACCCATTAGCAGATAATAACCCAATTACCATTCAGGTATTAGGGATTTGTTCAGCATTAGCAATTACAGCAGAGCTTAAAGCTTCTATTGTAATGTCTATTTCAGTATTATTCGTACTAGGGTTTGGTAATGTTATCATTTCATTAATGCGTAACATTATACCTTCTAAAATTAGAATTATAGTACAGTTAACAGTGGTTGCTGCTTTAGTAATTATTGTAGATCAAGTACTAAAAGCTTTTGCATACGAATTAAGTAAAACACTTTCTGTATTCATTGGTTTAATTATTACCAACTGTATCATTATGGGGCGTTTTGAGGCTTTTGCTTTAGCAAACGGTCCTTGGAAATCTTTCCTTGATGGTATTGGTAACTCTTTAGGATATGGTGTGATTCTTATTATAGTAGGTTTCTTTAGAGAATTATTTGGTTCTGGAACCCTTTTAGGTTTTCCTGTATTAGGTGACCCAATTGCAAAAACAGGATTGTATTCTATTGGATATGAAAATAACGGATTTATGTTATTATCACCAATGGCCTTAATCGTTGTGGGTATCATCATTTGGGTACAACGTTCAAGAAACAAAGCTTTAGTAGAAGATCATTAAAATTAGTTGGTGGTTTTTAGTTTTTGGTTAATGGCCAATAACTTCAAACCAAAATCTAAAAACTAAAAATATATGGAACATTTAGAATTATTTTTAAAATCAATATTTATAGATAACATGGTATTTGCCACGTTCTTAGGGATGTGTTCTTACCTGGCGGTATCTAAAAAAGTAAGTACTGCTGTTGGTCTTGGTGCTGCAGTGATATTCGTATTAGCCATTACAGTGCCTTTAAACTGGTTATTAGATCAGTATTTATTACAACCTGGTGCTTTAAAATGGTTGGGTGCTGAGTATGCCGATTACGATTTAAGTTTCCTATCATTTATCATGTTTATTGCAACCATTGCAACCATGGTACAATTAGTAGAAATTGTAGTTGAAAAATTTTCACCTTCATTATATAACTCACTTGGTATTTTCTTACCATTGATTGCGGTAAACTGTGCCATCTTAGGAGGGTCTTTATTCATGCAATCTCGTGAAATTCCTTCATTGGGCTTGGCAACCACTTACGGTGTAGGTTCAGGAATTGGATGGTTCTTAGCAATTCTTGCTATTGCTGCCATTCGTGAGAAAATTAGATATTCTAATGTGCCACCAGCATTAAGAGGGTTAGGGATTACATTCATTATTACAGGTTTAATGGCTATCGGCTTCATGAGTTTTGGTGGTATGTTAACCGGAGGTGATGATGAAGCTCCTAAAGAAGCAAAAACTGCTAAAGTAGAAGCTTCTAAGGCCGAATTAGAAAATAACAAGGAGATCGCTAACAACATAAAAGTAACCGAGTAATATGATTTTAGCAGCAAGTACAACAGGAACTATTGTAGTAACCGTAATAGCGTTTTTGATTATTACACTTTCGTTAGTTAGTTTACTATTATTTGTAAAACAAAAATTATCACCATCTGGACCTGTAAAGATTACCATTAATGGTGAAAAAGAAATTGAAGTAGCCTCTGGAGGAAGTTTACTTTCTACTTTAGGTAACGCCAAAATATTTTTACCTTCTGCTTGTGGTGGAGGTGGAACTTGTATTCAATGTGAGTGTCACGTATTAGAAGGTGGTGGTGAAGCACTCCCAACTGAGATTCCTCACTTTACAAGAAAAGAATTAGCTCATGGTGCACGTTTATCTTGTCAGGTGAAGGTGAAACAAGACATGAATATTACTATTCCGGAAGAGGTATTCGGAATTAAAAAATGGGAAGCAACCGTTGTTCGTAACTATAACGTAGCGTCTTTTATTAAGGAATTCGTAGTTGAAATCCCTGAAGATATGGGCTACAAAGCGGGTGGATATATTCAAATTGAAATACCACCATGTGAGGTGAAATATTCTGATATGGATATCACAGCGCACCCTGAAGAGCATGATACACCAGATAAGTTTCAAGCAGAATGGGATAAGTTTGCGCTTTGGCCATTAGTGATGAAAAATACAGAAACAGTAGAAAGAGCTTATTCTATGGCATCTTACCCAGCTGAAGGGCGTGAAATCATGTTAAACGTTCGTGTTGCTTGTCCGCCATGGGACCGTGCTAAAAACGGTTGGATGGATGTAAATCCAGGTGTAGCATCATCTTTCATTTTTAATCAAAAACCTGGAGATAAAGTAACGATTTCAGGACCTTACGGTGAATTCTTCATCAATGAGTCTGATAGTGAAATGCTTTACGTTGGAGGTGGAGCTGGTATGGCGCCAATGCGTTCACACTTATACCACTTATTCAAAACCTTAAAAACAGGTAGAAAAGTGACTTACTGGTATGGAGGACGTTCAAAACGTGAGTTGTTCTACTTAGAGCATTTCCGTGAATTGGAAGCAGAATTCCCTAACTTTAAATTCTACTTAGCGTTATCTGAACCTTTACCAGAAGATAACTGGCAAGTGAAAGAGAATATTGATGCACCAGGAGATGGTTTTGTTGGATTCATTCACAACTGTGTAATAGATAATTATTTGAGCTTACATGACGCTCCAGAAGATATAGAATTGTATTTCTGTGGACCACCATTAATGAACAATGCCGTTCAGAAAATGGGAGAAGATTTTGGTATCCCAGATGAGCATATTAGATTTGATGATTTTGGAGGATAAATTTCAGCCAAAGCATAAATCTCAAGAAGAGTATTTATTTAAGAAAAACCGATACGAAAGTGTCGGTTTTTTTATGCGATAATTTCAGAAGTTGATCTTTCAGTTTTTTCATTATTTTCAAAAAGCTTAGTATAATCCATCACATTAGGAATATGATCTAGTTTACAAAGCAAAGTCACTACAGCGTATAAGCCTTGAAACAAAATATCTTTATCAGCCGTATTGATAGGTTTTTGGTTTGAATGGTGCAATGGTGTTTTAAATCCGCAGGCCTCCAAAAACACATGTTCTATTTGTAATAATTCAATAGGCGAATAGCCGTTAAATTTACGTCCTAAAGATTGGTGTACTTTCCCAACATAATTCAAATGAAGGTCTCCATGATTGTCTGAAAGGTGTTTCCAACCATCAGTTTGGTCTAAAATATTTCCCACAGCACATTGTTTACAACATTCTGGATTAAGCTTGTTATGATGAAAGGCATTATATAATTTGTTTATAGCGGAATCAAAACGTAAACTCATGACTGTGATGTTTTTAGGTTTTAATATACTAAAAAAGTAGGAGTTATAAAAAATATGAATTTCTATCGACCTAATTTGTAGATATGATTTCACATTCAATAGGCATAGAATAGAACTTGAATTAAAATATTGTTATGTTTGTCTTTATTATATAAATTTAGAATATGAGTCAACCGCTTACCGATCAAGAATTACATAATTTGGCTATGAACCATGTTGGAAAGGATTTGGAGGAACGAGGTTTTGAGTTTATCGCTATTAATAGTAAACTGAAAAAACACCCACAATTTGTCTGTTTGGATAAAAATAAGCAGTACTTTTTTGTGATTGTTAGAGCAGTTATCTTACCTGAAAACCCGAATAATTACGATGTGGTATGGATGGAGTCTTTCAAAAACCACGCTAGAGAGCATGATGCGAAAGTGCTTTATGCAGGCGTTGGCATAGGTAGTTTAAAAGGAGAGAAACAACCCATTTACCTGAACACCGATTACTTATTGGAGTATAATGGTATTCAATTTTTAGAAACGAATTTAAACTAAACCCACGAAATAGATATGAAGCAAATAACCTTTATAATAGCACTTCTAGCTTTGGTTTCGTGTAAAAAGGAAATTCAAAATACGAAGTTAGTAGGTGATGTTTTTGGTACTACCTATGCGGTTACCTATAATTCTGATGTCAATTATACACCGCAGTTTGATAGTTTATTTGTAGTCATTAATAATTCGATGTCCACTTATCAAGATAATTCAATCATTTCAAGACTCAATGAAAATGAAATTGTTGAAGTCGATGATCATTTTATAACTGTATATAAAGCTTCTAAAGCTATTTGTGAAGAAACCGATGGTGCATTTGATCCTACCATTGGAGCGGTTGTAAACGCTTGGGATTTCGGGCCTAAAGGTGAAATAGAAGAGCTAGATACGCTTTCAATCGATTGGTTGATGCGTTCTGTGGGGTTAAAGCAAGTCTCACTAATCGATAATAAAATCATTAAGCCAAAGGGTACTTTTTTAGATTTTAATGCCATTGCAAAAGGCTACGGGGTAGATGTGATTGGTGAATACTTAGAATCACAGAATATCAATGATTATTTAGTGGAAATTGGTGGTGAAATTAGAACAAGAGGTATCAATGCAGAAAAACAGAAACCTTGGAAGGTCGGTATTGAAAGTCCGAATTTTGAAGGAGAACACGATATTTTAGATGTTGTTATACTAAAGGATGAAGCTATGGCCACATCAGGAACCTACCGCAAGTTTAAAATAGACAAAGACGGTAAACGTTATGCTCATATCATTGACCCGAAAACGGGCTTCCCTAGTAAAACGAATTTATTGAGTATCTCTGTGATTCATGAAAACTGTATGACTGCCGATGCCTACGCGACAGCTTTTAAAGCCATGGGGCTAGAAAAAGTTAAAACCTTTGCAAAAGACCACCCTGAATTGAAGGTGTATTTGATTTTTGAAAACGATAATCAAGAGCTTGAAACATTAGCGCTTAATGGCTTTCCTGAGAATTAAACGTTTTTCAACCCTTCATAAACCACAATACTAACGGCATTGGCTAAGTTTAAACTTCGTACATGCTCGCTATAAAGGGGGATCTTATAAAGTTTGTCAGCATGTTTGTTTACGATTTCTGGAGCTAAACCCACAGATTCCTTTCCGAAGATTAAAAACAAATCATCTTCAAAAGGAATATCCCAATGGTTTTTACTGCCTTTACTCGATAAAAAAGCCATGTTTTTATCTTTGTTGATTTTGAAAAACTCATCAACATTGTCGTAATAAGTTACCGAAAGGTGCTGCCAATAGTCCAATCCAGCACGTTTTAAACGGGAATCATCAATTTCAAAGCCAAAAGGCTTTACCAAATGCAAGTGAGACCCTGAACCAAGAGCTAAACGGCCAATGTTTCCGGTGTTGTTAGGAATTTCAGGCTCAATCAATACAATGTTTAAAGGCATATTTATTGAATTACAAGTTTTTGATGCCCAACTTTAGCCTGTTCTTTATAGAATAAGATGTAGTAACTACCACTGTGTAATGCTGAAGTATCTAATTGTTTGCCTTCTGAATTTAGCAGTACAGGTTGCCCTAAAGCATTATAAACAGAAAAGCTATCGTAGCTGTTATTTGTTTTTTCGGTAAAATATACAAGCCCTTGACTTGGGTTAGGGTGTATGCTTATCGCATCACTTTTTTTTTCTAAACGATCAGTAGATAGTGTTTGAAGTTCTTCAATACTGAAATATTCAAAAGCTACGATTTCATCTTTTAAATCTGATGATGAATTTAAACTTCTGTAAATGCCCCATTTCGGACGTACAATAGTTGCTCCAGGTCGCCAATTAATGATGTTATCATCGCTGTAACTAAACAACTCTGTGTTGTCGCTGATTCTGGTAAGCACAATAGAATAAGTTCCTGTTGTGCTGTATGTAATGGTTTCTGTAGCTTCAACCCAAGTGCCTTTAAAAGGAGTTAAGTCCGTTTTTTTAAGTGTGGTTTGACTATTGGTTTCGGCATAACGTAATTCAAGCTGGTCTGGTGACCCCTTTCTAGTGGTTAGCGTATACATTGGCATACTTTCTAAACTGCCTCCAACCGATTTGATTTGATGTATATGTGTGAAGCTCGAAGATGATTGAAAGTCATCACTCAATCTAAAACGCCACTTATAACGAACAATTTCATTTTCTGTTGCTACTAGATTATCTGGAGACTGATCGTAGGTTTTAATTTCATTACGCTGACGGTCAAAATTTTTACAACGGTCATTATCTTCATTAACATGCATGTGAAACTGAAAAACATAAGCTTGTAATTCGTTATCATAAACTTCATCAATATGATCCCCAAAATCAGGGTGTGCACAATCTGGTGTTTCAATAGGATTGTAACCAGGAGCAAGTACATTGGTAATTAAATCATAAGTGCCACCTGGGCCATCAGCCTCAAGTACGACTTGAGCGTCTGTAAATTGCGTTGCAATTAATAAAATGATAAAAAATAGAGTAGTTTGCTTCATGATTTTTTTTATAACTGTTTATGCTAATTTATGTGATTTAGAGCCTTAAAAAAATGTGTTTTCAATTAAATTTTTTAATAATTATGCTTTCTTCGTTTTTACACGATTTACTACGGGTTTCATGATAATTCTTAAAGTACTGTCATTATTAAAATAACTAATCATCCAGTTCATAAAGATAAGTAGTTTGTTTTTGATACTTAAAATGAGCATGAGGTGAATAAACATCCAAGTAAACCAAGCCATTTTTCCTTGGAAACTGAATTTAGGCATATCAACCACAGCCTTTCGTTTTCCAATGGTAGCCATCGAACCTTTTTCTACGTACTTAAACGGTTTTAAGGCTTTCTTCTCGGTTTTTCTTTTGAAGTTTTTCGCTAGTAGAGCGGCTTGTTGAAGAGCTACACTAGCAACTTGTGGATGCCCCTGAGGAAAATTTTTAGTTTCCATATAAGCAATATCACCCAAGGCATAAACTTGATCTAGACCTTTTACCTCGTTAACTTCATCTACAATAAGACGATTGCCTCTCGCAATGGTGTCTTCTTTAAAGCCATCTACTTTGTTGCCAATAACCCCAGCAGCCCAAATTACATTTTTAGAATTAATTTTCTCGCCTGAGTTTAGAGTAACCACTTCGCTGTCGTAGTCTTTTACGAAAGTATTGGTTTTTACTACGACACCTAGGTCTTCTAAATATTTTTGTGACATTTTTTGAGACCCCTTACTCATAGGGCTCAACGTATTAGGGGAGCCTTCTAAAAGGTATATTTGTAATTTAGAAAAGTCTTTGTCTGGGTAGTCTTTAGGAAGAATATGTTGCTTCATTTCGGCTAAAGCCCCAGCTAATTCTACACCTGTTGGCCCTCCACCAACAATAACGAAGTTTAATAAAGCTTGAAGCTCATCTTGATCGGTAGTGTTTAGTGCGTTTTCAAAGGTTTGTAGAATACGATTCCTAAGCTGGATGGCCTCAGGAATGGTTTTCATCGGGTAGGCGTAATCCTTGAGATTCTGATTACCAAAATAATTGGTAGTACAACCAATAGACATCACCAAATGATCATAATCAAAATCACCAATAGTTGTGGTGATATTTTTTTGCTCATAGTCAATGCCTTTAACTTCAGCGATACGTATTTTTACGTTTTTGGCCTTTTGAAATACCTTCCTTAGCGGAAAAGAGATACTCGCAGGCTCTAATCGAGCTGAAGCCACTTGATACATTAAAGGTTGAAACTGGTGGTAGTTTTGTTTGTCAATTAAATAAATCTGGTAATAGGGATTGTTCATGAGGTCTTGGGCTAAACGTAAGCCTGCAAATCCTGCACCTACTATAATAATTCTTTCCATGTGTGGTAGTTGTTTAGAAAATTTAGAAAATTAGATCTTTATTTAATCTGTTTAGCTGTAGGTTAAAAATGTAAATAAGAAGTGTGGTAAGGCTTCTTTTAGTATAATACTATATTTTTTGAGTTTTAAAGATTTTATGCAAAAAAACCTACTCGATTAAGAGTAGGTTTTTTTCGTGTTTTATGCTTCCAGTTGCGGTTTTCCTATGTCATTAATTTCTTCTTCGTTTAGAGCCTTAGGGTCTGAACCATATTGGTTTGATCCTCGGTCTCCTTCTGTAACCGATAGTACAAAAAGCCAAATTGGTCCAACAAAAGGTATAAGCCCTATTAAAATGAACCATCCACTTTTATTAACATCATGTAATCTTCTAACATTTAAAGCTAAAGAAGGTACAATAGTTGCTAGAAGGTAAATGTAAACTAGAAAGATAACGAAAGGACTGTCTATTGCGTAAGCTAGAATACCTAGGATCGCAAGACCGCCATAGGTGATTATTAAATGAAAAAGCGTAAACATCCAATATTCTTTTCTTCTGGCTCTTCCATTGAAGTCAGCATATTGGTTTAATACTTTTAGGTACCAATTCATAATTTTTGATTTTTGGGGTTAGTTGGTTAATAAATACAAATATATTTAATTCAAAATAGTTTTTACGAAACTATCAATCGATTTGCTACCTTCTTGAGTAACATGTTTAACAAAAGCACTTCCAATAATAGCGCCTTTAGCGTATTGCGTCGCTTGAGTAAAGGTTTCGTTATCACTAATGCCGAAGCCAATAATTTGAGGGTTGATAAGTTTCATATCGGCAATACGTTTAAAATAATTGGTTTGCTCATCGCCAAAACCAGTTTGTGAACCTGTTGTACTGGCACTACTTACCATGTATATAAATCCGTTTGAAATCGAATCGATATAACGAATACGTTCATCACTGGTTTGTGGGGTGATTAAAAAGATATTTCTTAGTCTGTATTGCTCAAAAATAGCTTGGTATTGTTCATGATATACATCAACAGGTAAATCAGGAATGATTAATCCATCAATGCCTATTTCTTGACATTTTTTACAGAAGGCTTCCACGCCATATTGAAACATCGGGTTAAAATAGCCCATGATAATTAATGGAATATTTACCGATTTACGGATCTCTTTTAGTTGATCGAAAAGCACTTCAGTAGTCATACCATTTTTTAAAGCTTGAGTTGAACTCGCTTGAATGGTAGGGCCGTCAGCTAAAGGGTCGCTAAACGGTAAACCAATTTCAATCATGTCTACACCGTTTTTTTCTAAATCTTGAATGATAGAAACGGTATCGTCTATGTTAGGGTAGCCCGCCGTGAAATATATAGATAGTAGCTTTTTATCTTCGCTTAGTTTTTTATTTATTCTGTTCATTGTTAATCTTTGTTGTGTGATGCTGAAACAAGTTCAGCATGACGCTCGTTTATTTTCGTCAACCTGAACTGGTTTCAGGTTCTCATGATGTGTTTTATTTTATGTGATACTGAAACTAAATTCAATATGACGTTATTTTCCGCGTTAGGGATTGAGGCATTGTTGGAGCTCTTTTTTGTTTTTCTCAAAAAAAGCGACTGCCAAAAGCCCGACCCTTGTGGTAACGCCCTATATATTAAAATACTCAATATAATTCTGTAAATCCTTATCGCCACGACCTGATAAACTCACCACAACCACATCGGTTGGTTTAAATGTTTTTTCCTCAAAAATAGCTAGGGCATGGGAGCTTTCTATAGCTGGAATGATACCTTCTAGCTTGCATAAGTCTAATCCTGCTTTCATGGCTTGATCGTCTGTCATCGCCATGAATTCGGCACGTCCCGATTTACATAAATGGGCATGCATAGGGCCAACCCCAGGGTAATCTAAGCCTGCCGAAATAGAATAGGGCTCGGTTATTTGTCCGTCCTTAGTTTGCATCAACAAGGTTTTACAACCGTGGATGATACCTTCTTTTCCTAAAATAGAAGTTGCGGCACTTTCGCCTGAATCTACGCCGTGTCCGGCCGCTTCAACAGCGATAATATTCACATCTTTTTCATGTAAATAATGGTAATAAGTTCCTGCAGCATTACTGCCGCCACCAATACAAGCGACTACATAATCAGGGTTTTCACGACCTTCTTGTTCTTTAAGTTGCCATTTAATTTCTTCAGAAATCACCGCCTGAAATCGAGTCACCATATCAGGGTAGGGGTGTGGCCCAATAGCCGATCCAATAATGTAATGGGTGTTTACGGGATTACTAATCCAATCGCGAATAGCCTCATTGGTAGCGTCTTTTAAAGTGCGACTTCCTGATTTTGCAGGGACAACCGTTGCGCCTAACATTTTCATGCGGGCTACGTTTGGTGCTTGTCTGGCAATGTCAATTTCGCCCATGTAAACAATACACTCAAGCCCCATAAGTGCACAAACTGTTGCTGTGGCCACACCGTGTTGTCCGGCGCCAGTTTCGGCAATAATACGGGTTTTACCTAAGCGCTTAGCCATTAAAATCTGACCAATCGTGTTGTTGATTTTGTGAGCACCTGTGTGATTTAAATCCTCACGCTTTAAATATATTTTGGTGTTGTATTTTTCTGAAAGACGCTTTGCAAAATACAATGGTGATGGGCGCCCAACATAATCTTTTAAAAGCTTATCGAATTCTGCTTTAAAATCAGGTTCGGTCATCACTTTTAAATAGTTTTGGCGTAACTCTTCTACGTTAGGGTATAACATTTCTGGAATGTATGCACCACCAAATTCGCCGTAGTATCCTTTGTCGTTTACGTTATAATTCATGAACTTTTATTTTCGTTGTTCGTAAAAACCTGTTGTTTAAATTCTTTTAGTAATTCTATATTTTTTAATCCGGGTTTAATCTCAAATTTACTATTCACATCCAGAGCATAGCAATGTTTTGAAGCCTTACTGTTTTGAAATTTATTGATATCTGAAATTTCGTCTACGCCAATGCCACCACTTAAAAAGAATGGTTTTTCCGAAGGGTATTCGTTTAAAACATTCCAATCGAAAGTATAGCCGTTACCGCCAGGGAGTTTGCCTTTGGTATCGAATAGAAAATAATCACAAACGTCTTCGTAAGGTTTTAAAACTTCAAAATTGAAGCTGTCTTTTATAGAGAACACTTTAATGACATCTATTTTAAGTAGCTCATCGTTGGTTTCTGAAAAGAACTGGGTGTGCTTTAAAGCATCACAGTATTCAGGTGATTCGTGACCGTGCAATTGAATGGCTTGCAGCTGAAGCGTATTCACTTTTTCAATCACAAAATTGATTTCAGCATCAACAAACACACCAACTTTTTTTATTGAAGACGGTATTTCGGGAATGTGGTTGGTTCCAAAATCTCTTTCGGATTTTTCAAAAAATATAAATCCGAGATAATCGGGTTGCAAGCTTGCAACAGCTTCAATATTATCTTCGAATTTCATACCGCAGACCTTGAGGAGAAACCCCTCCCTAGCCCTCCCCGAAGGGGCGGGAACCGATTGCGAAATATTTTTGTTCTTATTCATTAGTATTATCGTTTGAGTAAGCGTCCTCCTCCCATGGAGGAGTTAGAGGAGGCTTCTACAGTAAGCTTTTTATAAATGAAGTTGCACTGGCACCAGGATTATCGGTTTTCATGAAATTTTCTCCAATTAAAAAGCCTTTATATCCATAAGGTTGTAATTCTTTAATGGCTTCAATATTACTGATGCCACTTTCTGAAACTTTTACAAAATCATCAGGAATTAATGTGCTTAAGGTTTTGCTGGTATCTAGGCTAACATCAAATGTTTTTAAATTTCTATTATTCACCCCTAACATGTCTAAACTTGGCATAACGGATTTATGAAGCTCCTCTTCATTATGAACTTCAAGAAGTACATCTAAGTTTAGGCTTTTGGCAAATTCTGAATATTTTTTTATCTCATCACGGGTTAAAATTGCTGCAATTAAAAGAATAACATCAGCACCATAAGCTTTAGCTTCTAGTAATTGATATTCGTCTATTATGAATTCTTTACGTAATAACGGAAGCTTACAACTGGCTCGAGCTGTTAGTAAATCGTCTAAAGACCCACCAAAATATTTGCCATCTGTTAAAACGGACATGCCACAAACTCCGGCGTCTTCATAGCCTTTTGCTACATCTTGAACGTTTAAGGTATTGTTGATGACCGATTTTGAAGGTGAACGACGCTTGTGTTCAGCAATAATACCCGATGGACTTTGTCTTAGGTTGTTTGCTAAAGACACGGTTGGTCTTTCAAATAAAACCGATTGTTCTAATTGTGATACAGGGATTAAACTTTTACGAAGTGCGACTTCGTTACGTTTATCTAATGTGATTTTATCTAATATGTTCATTTTATTATTTATTTCTGTTCATTTTGTCTTGATACAAAACGAACCAAAAAATCAAATCAATCTGAGGAAATTCCTTCGGAACATTCACTCTCGGAATTTCGTGCTTGAAGCTCCGCTTCGCAACTACATTCCTTCATTCATTATTTCTGCAGATTGTCTTTTCGACTGTGTCGAAATTTGGGTGTTGATTTTCTGCAATATTATATTCTTTTATGTCATTATTGTCAGTAAGCAACTGAAACTGAATACTGCTACTGCTACTGAAAACTTTTTACTTGCTCAACGCAATCAATTTATCTAAACTCGTTTTTGCTTTTCCTGAAAACAAAGATTCTTTTGCCAATTCAAATCCTTCTTGATGTGAAATTTGATTGGTCGTAGCGATAGCCAAACCGGCATTTGCACACACTACGTTGTGCTGCGCTTCGGTACCTTTGCCGTTTATCACTTTTACAAATATTTTAGCAGATTCTTCTACAGTACTTCCGCCAAAAATAGCTTCTTGTTTTATCGTAGAAAGTCCTAAATTCTCTGGTGTGAATAAAGTTTCAGCTTGGTTTGAAATGATTTTTGCTTTACCTGTTAGGGAAATTTCATCGTAACCATCTAAAGCATGAACGATGCTATAATTTTTATCGGTTTGTTGATATAAATAGCCGTATAAACGTTGTAATTCTAAATTGAAAACACCAACCATTTGATTTTTAGGAAACGCCGGGTTCACCATTGGGCCTAACATATTAAAGAAGGTTTTTACACCTAATTCTTTACGAATCGGACCAACTTCTTTCATAGCTGGATGAAACAATGGGGCATGTAAAACACAAATACCTGTTTGATCAATAGACCGCTTAAGGAAATCAATATCGTTTGAAAACTTAATGCCTAAATATTCCATGACATTCGATGAGCCACAAGATGAAGACACACCATAGTTTCCATGTTTTGTGACATTCACGCCTGCACCAGCCGTAATGAATGACGCTAGCGTTGAAATATTGAAAGTATCTTTACCATCACCGCCAGTACCACAAAGGTCAATAGGATTAAAGTCGTTTAAATCTACTGCTATACATAAATCGAGAAGGGCATTTCTAAATCCGCTTAACTCCTCTAAAGTTATACTTCGCATCATATAAACCGAAAGAAAACAAACCATCTGGCTTTGATTATACATCCCTTTTGAGATGTTCATCAAAACTTCTTTGGCTTCGTCGCTAGAAAGCGTTTCGTGGTTTAATAATCTGTTTAATATGTCTTTCATTACTTTTTATTTTTACTTAGTTTTTGGTTGCTAACTATGGCTTTTTTATTTTAACCATTAACCATTAACCATTAACCATTAACCATTAACC
>NZ_WAAT01000028.1:153277-285086 GCF_008806375.1 Pseudotamlana haliotis
ACAACTAACTATTCACCCAATTCTTTAAAATTTGCTTGCCTTCTGGGGTTAAAACCGATTCTGGATGGTATTGTACGCCTCTAACGTCAAATGTTTTATGTCTTAGAGACATTACTTGTCCGTTTGAATCATAAGAGGTGGCTTCTAAACAATCAGGTAAATCAGGATTTACCACCCATGAATGATAGCGTCCTACTTCAATGTTTTTTTCTAAGCCATTAAAAAGGATTTCGTCATCAACACAAATAGCTACAGGGGTGGCAACACCGTGATATACATCATCTAAATTGACTAGCGAGCCACCAAAAACCTCACCAATAGCTTGTTGCCCTAAACATACCCCGAATATACTTTTTGTAGGGGCATATTTTTCTATAATGGCTTTTAACAACCCCGCTTCATCTGGAATTCCAGGACCTGGTGATAATACGATTTTATCAAAAGGTTCAACATCTTCAAGGGTTAATTTATCGTTTCTTACCACAGTAACATCACAGTCTAGATCTTCTAAATAATGCACTAGATTGTAAGTAAAACTGTCGTAATTATCTATAACTAATATTTTTTTCATCGCTTTATTCCTAGGGTCGAAGGAATCTGTTTTAAGTTATACTTTATTCTTTTTTCTGAGCCTGTGTTTTAAATATCTTCAGCTAGAGTGATGGCTTTGGTTAAAGCGCCAAGTTTATTATAAACCTCTTGTAATTCACTTTCAGCATCCGATTTTGAAACAATTCCTGCACCGGCTTGCCAGTTTAACTTATAGTCTTTACTTAAAAAAGTACGTATCATAATGGCATGATTAAAATTTCCGTCAAAATCCATAAATCCAATAGCGCCTCCGTAATACCCACGACTCGTTTTTTCATATTTTTCAATAAGTTGCATAGCCATGTGTTTTGGAGCACCGCTTAAGGTTCCAGCAGGAAAAGTGTCGGCAACTACTTGCATGGTTGAGGTGGTGTCGTGTTTTTTTCCAATAACCTTACTCACTAGGTGAATCACATGCGAGAAGAACTGTACTTCACGATATGTTTCTACTTTAACACCGCTTCCGTGACGACTCAGGTCGTTTCTGGCTAAATCGACAAGCATCACGTGTTCTGCGTTTTCTTTGTCGTCGGCCTTTAATTGTTCCGCAAGTTTGTTGTCTTGTTCGTCGTTTCCGGTACGTTTAAAGGTTCCGGCAATAGGATGAATTTCAGCCAAACCGTCATCTACAACCAATTGGGCTTCTGGCGAACTACCAAAAATTCTAAAATCACCATAATCAAAATAGAAGAGGTATGGTGAAGGGTTGATGCTACGTAGTGCGCGATAGACGTTAAAATCATCGCCCGTAAATTCTTGTGAAAATCGTCTAGATAATACAAGTTGAAAGATGTCACCACGACCGGCATGTTTTTTACCAACAGCGACTTGGGTTCTGTATTCGTCATCGGTTAGGTTAGATTGTATGTCACCTTTAGCGCTGAAATCGTATTCGGCAAAATTCTGCGTGTTAATTAGTTTGTCAATAGCATCAATATTGTTTTCCTGGTCTTCGTAGCAGTGTGCAAAAATATAAGCTTCATTTTTATAATGATTAATGGCTATAATATTCTTGTAAACGGCATAATACATATCAGGAACGGTTACCGAATTGTCCTTTTTGCTTATTTGAATGTCCTCAAAATAACGAACAGCATCATAAGCTGTATAGCCAAAAATCCCGTTGTTTATGAATTTGAAATCTTCATCAGTATTCACATCAAAACGCTTAGTGAATTTATAAATTTCATCTACAACATTAACGTCTTCTGTGATGGCTATGTTTGTTGAACTTCCGTCAGGATAGGTTTCAGAAATCACCTCGTTTTCAACCTTAATTGTTGCAATAGGGTTGAAGCAAATGTAAGAGAAGTTTTTATGACTTCTATGGTAATCACCACTCTCTAACAAGATGCTATTCGGGTATTTATCACGAATTTTATAGTATACCGTTACAGGGGTAATCGTGTCGGTTAAGATTCGTTTATGATGGGTGTATAGGCTAAATTTTTTCATATATGACATAAAAAAGGCTTGTCGTGAATGACAAGCCTTTTGATATTTTAATTTTTAAATATACTAGGATTTTACTTCACGAAGATTAGTTTCGAAAGCACCACCACCAAGTATTGTTTAAAATTGTGTTCATTTTGTAAATTTTATCTTGCCAAATATAAAAATGATAAGCCATTACGCAAAACTTTATGTTACTTTTTTAATTAAAAGTTTGTTAAACTAAAAGATATTCAAAGAAGTATTATTTAGTTTTATGCTTATGAAGTTAAACGTGTTATTTGTTGCCTTTTTGATAATGGCAAGTTGTGGGGGAAATAAAAAAAACGAAGCGGTTACTGAAACAGCTTCAAAGGAAATAAAAGTTGAAGTTCCTCAAGAAAAGGGAGATGCTCTTGAAGTCTACGATTTTGATGGTTTTGAAAAGTTTCTAAATAAGAAAGACGATAAGGTTTATGTGGTGAATTTTTGGGCCACGTGGTGTGCACCTTGTGTTAAGGAATTGCCTTATTTTGAGAAATTAAATGCTGCTTATGCTGATGAAAACGTTGAAGTACTTTTAGTGAGTTTAGATTTTCCGCACATGTACGATACCAAACTGAAGCCTTTTATAAAAGAAAATAATCTACAATCTCATGTTGTGGCTTTAGATGATCCCGATATGAATACTTGGATTCCAAAAGTCGATGAAAGCTGGTCAGGCTCTATTCCTGCAACGGTAATTTATAATAAAGACAAAAGAGCTTTTTTCGAACAGTCATTTACATACGACGAATTAGAAAAAGAAATAAAACCATTTATAAACTAAAATGATAATCATATGAAAAATGTCATTAAAATAATTTCAGGTGGCTTGTTAGTACTTTTAATAAGCGCTTTTACTGTGAATACGAATACCAATACCGGTTATAAAATAGGCGATGTTGCTGAAGATTTTTCTTTAAAAAATATTGACGGAAACATGGTATCTATGGCCGATTATAAAAATGCCAAAGGATTTATTATCACCTTTACCTGTAATACTTGCCCTTACGCGGTTATGTATGAAGACAGAATCGTAGCTTTAAATAAAAAATATGCACCAATGGGCTATCCTGTAATAGCGATTATGCCTAATAATATAGACGTTAAACCTGGTGATGCTTTACCAGAAATGAAAAAGCGAGCCGAAGAGAAAGGCTTTGATTTTCCTTATTTGATTGATGAAGGTCAGCATGTGTACCCGAAATTCGGAGCAACAAAAACACCACATATCTTTGTGTTAGAGAAAACCGGCAAGGGTAGCGTAGTCAAATACATAGGAGCTATTGACGATAATTATAAAGATGCTTCAGAAGTTAAAGTGAAATATGTTGAAAATGCTGTAGATGCCTTATTAAAAGGTCAAGAAGTGTCTGAAAAAGAAACAAAAGCCATTGGTTGTTCTATTAAAGTATAATGAGAAGTAAATATCTTATATAAATCCGAAGTAATAATTCTTCGGATTTTTTTTCGGCTATAAGTTTTATAAGCCTTAATTTTGTAGAACACTTATTACATAAAAACATGGAAGATTTAACACAAGAAGAATGGGTAGAACAATTAGCTAATGATAACAATGCTGTTGTTTTAGATGTAAGAACTGATGCTGAAGTTGCAGAAGGTATTATAGAGAACGCGATTCATATTGATATCTATAAAGGTCAAGAGTTTGTTGATGAAATAGAAGCTTTAGATAAATCTAAAAACTATTACGTGTATTGCCGTTCAGGAAATCGTTCAGGAAAAGCCTGTCAAATCATGGAGCAATTAGGTTTTGAAAACGCCTATAACCTTGAAGGCGGTATGCTAGAATGGACCGGAGATGTGGTTGAAAAATAGATAGCGTATGAAATTTTATATGCACTATTTATTAATTTTTATAGTTGTTGCTTTCACGAGTTGTGGTCAATCAAAATCTGATGATTATACTGATATGAAGGCCGAGCAATTTCAAAATGACGTGAGTCATGATTTTGTTCAGCTTATTGATGTGAGAACATTAGAAGAGTTTAAAGCAGGCCATTTGAAGCATGCGATTAATGTTGATTTTAAGTCAGGCGATTTTATTAAAAATATTGAAAAATTAAACTCCAGTAAACCCGTGTACATTTATTGCAAATCAGGGAATCGTAGTAAAAAAAGCGTTTCTGCTTTTAAGAAAGTTGGGTTTACTACAATCTATAATTTAAAGGGTGGTTTTTTAGTCTGGAAAGACAAGGGTTTACCTGTAGTAAAAGGTAAATAGCTCTTTTCAATTGCGACTTTTTTTATTTCATATTTAGGTTTAATAATTTACAAATGTTAATTTAAAATGAATTTATTAACGTTTATCTATAAATTAAGTCATTCATCTTTTTTATTTTAATTCAAGATATGCTTTTTTATATCTTTGATAGTAAGCTTATTAAAACATTGATAATTCAATAATTTAATAGCTACAACAAGAATTAATTTATAGCGTTTTAAGATGGAATACGGATTTGTAGTACTAGGTATAGTTGCTTTATTGTTTATGAGTATGTATGGATATTCATATATATCGGTTGCTCAGGAAAAAGCCAGAGAGATAAAGGAAAGACAACAGAGAGAAGAAAAAGAATTAGAGAGGCGTGAACGTCGGCTTAGACATCAAGCAATCATAGATGAAAAAGTAAATAAAGTGGCGGCACGTCGAGAAGAAATTCAACGTGAATTGAAATTATTAAAAGATATGAAGGAAGCGCAAAAAGTGAGTTAAACCTTTTTTGTTTCAGTCTGAAAAGAAGCCTGTATAAATTCAATTATACAGGCTTTTTTTATATTGTTAATTTAAGGTGTTGTTAGCGATGTCCATTCGTGTACATTGCTCTGATCCTAAGTATTGCGGGTCACCATATTCTTCAGACCAAAAACCCTCAAATACATTTTTAGACAGACATTTGTAAACCACAACACCATGAAAGGTTTGGTGGTTTTCACCCGTGTAATGAAAATTGATTACTAGAATGTTGTCTTTAAAAAAACCGTGTCCTATTTGAACTTGGTTTTCATTTATAAGCCAGCGCGCCTTAATTCTGTTGTGATGGTCCAGGCTTAAATTTAAAGTGCCTTTATAATTGTAGGGTTCGCCATCTTGATTGCTGCCAACAATAGAAAAATCGCCTACTAAATCTTGAATGCTCATGTTTTTGATGCTTCTTGCTGTTATTAACTTTTTCTCAGCGGGTAAAAATACAATCATTATTCGATGTGCCGTTAATAACTCCTAACAATAACCTTTTTAAAAGCTATTATAAAGTTCTATTTTGCATGCCTGTTTTAAAATTTATAAATGAAAGTCTGTATAGCCGAAAAACCAAGTGTTGCCCGTGAGATTGCTGCTGTTCTAGGAGCAAATACGCAGCGCGATGGCTTCTATGAAGGCAATGGTTATGCGGTAACCTATACTTTCGGACATTTATGTACTTTAAAAGAACCCAACGATTATAAACCGTACTGGAAAAGTTGGGATTTAAACAACCTACCCATGCTTCCTGAGAAGTTTGAGACTAAGGTGGTGTCAAATTCAGGGATTCAGAAGCAATTCAAAATTGTAAAAAGTTTATTTGATAAGGCCGAAGTGGTTATAAACTGTGGCGATGCCGGGCAGGAGGGGGAGCTCATTCAGCGTTGGGTGTTGAATGAAGCCAATTATAAAGGCGAGGTACAACGTTTATGGATTTCATCCTTAACAACTGAAGCCATTAAAGAAGGTTTTGAGAGCTTAAAACCAGCAACCGACTATGATAATCTGTATTACGCAGGCTTTTCACGAGCGATTGGTGATTGGTTATTGGGTATGAATGCTACGAGATTATACACGGTAAAACACGGCGGGTACAAGCAAGTACTTTCTGTTGGGCGCGTACAAACGCCTACTTTAGCTATGGTGGTGAATCGTTTTAAGGAAATTGAAAACTTCAAGCCACAACCGTATTGGGAGTTACAAACCAAATATCGCGACACCCTTTTTAGTTATGAAGAAGGGCGCTTTTTAAAGAAAGAAGATGGTGAATCTTTAGCGAATAAAGTAAAAGAAAGTGAATTTGAAATTGATTCGATCACCAAGAAAAAAGGTAAAGAATACGCACCAAAATTATTCGATTTAACGGGGTTACAGGTGTATTGTAATACGAAATTCGGATTTTCAGCCGATGAAACTCTTAAAATCGTTCAAGCGCTATATGAACGTAAAGTGGTGACGTATCCTAGAGTAGATACCACTTTTTTACCCAATGATATTTATCCAAAAGTCCCTGGTATTCTTCAAAAGCTTACTAATTATGTGGCTTTAACACGACCTGTTTTAGCTAAGAAAATAAAAAAATCAACACGGGTTTTTAACGATAAAAAAGTAACAGACCACCATGCGATCATTCCAACGGGGATGCAAACCCATTTACAGGCGGCACAGCAGCAGGTTTATGATATTATTGTGAAGCGCTTTATTGCTGTTTTTTATGACGACTGTACGGTATCGAATACCACGGTTTTAGGAAATGCGGCTAAAATTGTGTTTAAAACCACTGGAAAGGAAATTATAGACAAAGGTTGGCGTGTGGTTTTTGAAAATCCGAATGCTAAGGAAAAGGAATCAGGCATCTTACCCACTTTTGTTAAAGGTGAAAAGGGACCGCATGAGCCTTCATTTTTAGAAAAGGAAACCAAGCCACCAAATCAATTTACAGAAGCCTCCTTACTGCGAGCCATGGAAACCGCAGGAAAACAGGTTGATGATGAAGAGTTGCGTGATTTAATGAAGGAGAACGGTATTGGCCGACCATCAACACGGGCCAATATTATTGAAACCCTCTTTAGAAGAAAATATATTAAACGAAATAAAAAGCAAGTATTGCCTACGGTTACGGGGATTCAGTTGATAGATACCATTCAAAATGATTTGTTGAAATCTGCCGAATTAACCGGTTCTTGGGAGAAACAACTTAAGGACATTGAAAAAGGCGAGTACAGTGCAGCAGCTTTCATTAAAAACATGAAACGCATGGTAGATGCTTTGGTTTATGAGGTGCGGAGCGAAACCAAACGCGCTAATATTTCTTATGAAACCGTGCAGAAACAACGTGCGGCTAAAGCAGAAACTAAAAAAGCAGCAGGCATTTTAGATGAAACTTGTCCGAAATGTAAAAAAGGAAAACTTCTAAAAGGAAAAACAGCTTATGGTTGTAGCGCCTACAAAGCGGGCTGTGATTTTGTGTTACCGTTTAGTTTTTCGAATAAAAAAATATCTGAAAAGCAATTTATTCGTTTGCTTCAGAAAGGCTCTACGGTGAATTTGAAAGGCTTTAAAACAGAAACAGGAACTGTGGAAGGTTTGTTGCGTTTTGATGATGACTTTCAGTTGAAGTTGGAACCGAAAAAGACTTCCGCGAAAGTGATAGAAAAACCAACTTCTGATGCTTTGGCTTGCCCGAAATGTAAAAAAGGCACTGTCATTAAAGGAAAAACAGCTTACGGTTGTAGCGCTTATAAATCTGGTTGTGATTTTACGATGACTTTTGAAGCTGTAAGAGCGGCTATGAACGGACAAAAACCTACCAAAGCGCTGGTGCATCAAATATTAAATGGAAGCATCTAAAACACCGCATAGACACTTTATGATTTACAAACCTTATGGTTTTTTAAGTCAGTTTAAAAGTCACGATTCCAAACAGCAATCTAAAAACTTTTTAGGCAGTCTTTATGATTTCCCCGAAGGCATTATGGCCATTGGCCGTTTGGATGAAAAATCGGAAGGTTTGTTACTCTTAACCACCAATGGTAAAATGAGCGATTATGTAAACAGTCGTAAGGTAGAGAAGGAGTACTACGCGCAAGTAGACGGGGCCATTTCCGCGGAAGCGATAGAAAAATTAAAAACAGGAGTAGAAATAGGTTTTAATGGTAAAAAGTACCAAACCAAACCCTGTAAAACCTTTGCTTTAAAGGAAATTCCTAACTTACCAACTCGCTCTAAAAAGATACGCGACGAGCGTCATGGTCCGGCGCCATGGATTTCGGTGGTGTTAAAAGAAGGCAAATTTAGGCAGGTACGAAAAATGACATCGGCTGTAGGCTTTCCAACTTTGCGCTTGGTACGCGTTCGGGTGGGGGATATTCAGATAAAAAACATGCAACCGGGTGATGTAATTGAAATCCCCAATTTAAGATCCCTCCTTGAGGAGGGTCGGGGAGGTGTATCATAACTTGAGGAGGGCTAGGGAGGTGTTTTTATACCTCCAACTTCTTAAGTTCTCTATAATTTTGGTTTAATCGTTTTAGTAGTAAACCGTATAAAAGCTTGTAAAACAGCCAAAAACATAGTGTGAAAAACACTACCATGATAACGCATATACCATAGAATACTAAAATTTCTGAAGAACTGGCATTTGTAAGTTTGTCGGAAACTTCAGGTGAATGTTCAATACCAAAATATAAACCGATTATTACTGAAATAAAAAGTACAATGAGGTTGTATAACACGTAATATTTAATGATTTTACGTGTTTTGAGGATGCTTTGCATTAGTTTCTTAGCGTTATCGGTGACCGAAATGGCCTTGTGTGCTTTAAATAAGAGATAAATAAAAAGCAAGATAATGGCATAAGTGAAAACATTTATTAGCGTTAAAACTGTTTTATTGGTGAAAACAAGATCAAGTTGTTCGTTGTATGATTTCGAAAAAAAAGTAGGTAATACATTAATGAGAATCCAAAAAACGAGCTCTGCAATACTGATATAAAACAGCGTCTTTACTATAGAAGACGATTTTTTATGTAGCATGGCATATATAGATCTCGCAGAAACCTTATGACTATTGGAACTTTGATTCCAATCTTTCTTTAATAAATCTAATTCATCCATAGGGTTACGGATTTAAAATGGTTTTTAGCTTCGTTTTAATTCTGTTCATCTTCACACGGGCATTCACTTCACTAATTCCCAAAGTTTCACTTATTTCTCTATAGTCTTTGTCTTCTAAATATAGAAACACTAGAGCCTTTTCAATATCATTTAATTGATGGACGGCTTGGTAAAGCACTTTTAATTGTTGCTCTTGGGTATCGTCGTACTCTTCGGCCTTCATTTTAAAAGCAACGCCTTCAAAGTCTTGCGTATTTATGGTACGCTTTGATTTTCTATAAAGCGTAATTGCGGTATTTAATCCCACACGATACATCCAGGTACTAAATTTTGCATCACCTCTAAATTTCGGGTAAGCACGCCATAACTGAATCGTAATTTCTTGAAATAAATCGTTATGCGCATCGTAATTATTGGTGTACAAACGGCATACCTTGTGCACGATATTTTGGTGCTTTTCAAGTAATTCAACAAAATTATGTTCTAACTCTTTATTCAAGGGGTTGGATTAGTTATGATGTAAGTGTTTTAAAGTTTTAAATTGTTACACTTTAATAGAAATATATTTTATAAATATTAGTTTGGTTTTTTATAAACCGTTTAAAATCACAGGTAATGTTAAGATTTAGAGCTGTTTATGGTTGAGGTTTATAAGATTTGTTTTTTTGTTGAAGTGAAAGTTTAGATTTTTTTTAGTAATTAACTGGTTTTTAGGTTTTTGAATATGGTGTATAGATAGAATCTATGGTGCTAAAAAATCTAAATAATTGATAGTCAGAAGGGCTAATATATGAAAAAAATATAATTCGAAAACTTCAATTGATGATGCCCTTTCTATTTAAAAAAAATTGCTTCAAAATGAGTTTGTGACTTGTTATTGAGGTTAAGCGGTAAATGTCTTTAATAGAGTTGTTTATCATGATAAATGTCATGGTTTTTTTGAGTAAAATTTTCTAGCTTTAGAATATTAATAAGTTCTAAAATATATCGTTATGAAAGCTAAGAAGAACCCCGTAGTAGACATTGGGAGAAATAGCAGTATATATTTTGCTATCGGATTAAACATCATGTTGTTTTTTACTTGGCAAGCTTTAGAAATTAAAACTTATAAAGCAGACCAAGATGTTGTTGAAATTATAAACATACAAAAACAATTTGAAGAGGAAATTCCAATTGTGAACGTAAATACGCCACCTCCACCGCCACCTCCTGCATCAGTTCATGAGTCTATCAAGATTGTTGAAGATGCTGTTGAAATTGAAGAAACGGTTATTGAGAGTTCTGAAATCGGACTAGAAGATGCCGTTATGGCACCAATACCGGTTGCTGTTGAAGCCGTTGAAGTTGAAGAAATCGAAGAAGATGTTCAAGTGCCTTTTGCTGTCATAGAACATGTTCCCGTTTTTCCTGGTTGTGAACAAGGCACTAATGATGAGAAGATTGCTTGTTTTCAAGAAAAAATGAAGGCACATATTTCTAAGCACTTTAGATACCCACAATCTGCTTTAGACTTAGGTGTTCAAGGTCGTGTTTCCGTGGTGTTTATAATTGATGCGAATGGAAAAATAGCATCAATAAGATCTAGAGGTCCAGATAAAACTTTGGAAAAAGAAGCCGAACGCATTATAGGCTTACTGCCTGATATGATCCCAGGAAAGCAACGCGGAAAACCCGTAAAGGTTTCTTACGCAGTGCCTATTTTCTTTAAATACGAATCTCGATAGATCTGTGTTTTTTGAATTAAAAATTTAGAGGCGGCTTGAAAATTCAACTTTTCAAGCCGCCTTCTTTATGTTTATAGCTGGTTTCTACATTTCATCTTAAAGTTTCTACAGTTCAGTCAAACGGTTTTCCAAAATCAGGTCTTTTGTTAGATATTTGCTTCATCATTAATCTTAAAACGTATCATTATGAAAAATCTAGACTATCATCTTAAATTGAAAATTTATATCTGTGTAAACGGGAATCTAAAAAACAACTGTAACCTCTGCCGAAAAACTTTTCACTAAATTTAACTTTTAACTTTCGAACCCTTATGTCTAAAACCGTTAAAAATAGCATCATATTATTTGTTGTAGGCTGTATTGCTTTTGTAATAGGGACTTTAATTAACGGCGATTTTGAAACTAAAAGTGCTAATACACTACTCATAGATTTCGTGTTTTACCAATTATATGGATTTGTATTAGGCTATTCTAATATGTATTTCTTTAAATATTTGAATGGTTTAAATTGGACAAAAAAGGAATATGCAAAACGAATTATTATTGGTGTTGTCGGGGCGATTATCATCACTTTAATAGGCTTATTTGTTTTGCGCTTAGCATCTGCAATGGTTTATTACGGCATGGACTTTAATACCTTTTTGAGTGGTGAAAAGTTAGAATATTATCAATTCGGACTTTGGATTACGCTCACCATTGTAGCCATATTTCATATTGTTTATTACTACAACAGGTACCAGCAAAACAAGTTAAAAGAACAAAAAGTCATTGCAGGGACCGCTAGTGCAAAGTTTGACGCTTTAAAAAATCAATTAGACCCACATTTTCTGTTTAACAGTTTAAATGTATTAACCAGTTTAATTGAAGAAAATCCTAAAAATGCGCAAAAGTTCACCACAGGATTGTCTAAAGTATATCGTTATGTATTGGAGCAAAAAAGTAAAGAGTTGGTTACTGTAGATGAAGAACTACAGTTTGCAAAAACTTATATGTCCTTACTTAAAATGCGTTTTGAAGACAGTATTGTATTCACCATGCCAGAGCAAGCCTCTAATCCCGAAAGTAAGGTCGTACCTCTATCATTGCAGCTTTTATTAGAAAATGCCGTAAAACACAATATGGTGACCTCCAGCAAGCCCTTGCATATCACCATATATGAAGAAGAACATAATTTAGTGGTGGAAAACAATTTTCAGCCCAAACAAATAGTGAAAAAGAGTAGTGGCGTGGGGTTGAACAATATCAACCAACGCTACAATTTACTCACCAATCGTAAAGTCAACATAACCAAAGAAGCAAAGCGTTTTGCCGTGTCAATTCCAATGCTTACTAAAAAAATATCAATCATGAGAACAACATCACAATCACATTTAGACGACAGTTACGTACGTGCACGCAAACACGTAGAAGAATTAAAAGGCTTTTATTACAGCCTAGCATCTTATTGCGTAGTCATTCCATTTTTAATTTTTGTAAACTATAAAACCTATTGGGGCTTCCAGTGGTTTTGGTTTCCCATGTTTGGCTGGGGCTTAGGTCTCGTAATTCAAGCTTTCCGTGTTTTTGTAGACGACGGTGCTTTTGGCCGAAACTGGGAAAAACGCAAACTTGAACAATTTATGAAAGAAGAAAAAAGCAAATGGAACTAAAATAAAACATCATGGAATCAGATTATAATCACGAAAATTATCAAAAAGAAGAAGCGTATTTAAGAGCCGAAAAACGCTTAAAAGAGCTCAAAGGTTTTTACTGGCATGCCTTCTGGTATGTTGCGGTAAATATTTTTATCACCAGCATGATTGTGTTTAATGGTGGTCATTTCTGGAATTTTGGCACCTTTGCCACACCTCTTTTTTGGGGAATAGGCTTAGCCTTTCACGGGTTATGTGTCTTCGGTAAAGATATCGTTTTTGGAAAATCTTGGGAAGAGAAAAAAATAAAGGAATACATGGAAAAGGAACAAGAAAATTTTCATTAGACATGGATACAGAAGAAAAGAAACATCAGCTTTATATTGAAGCTAAGAAAAAAGTGAAGGACCTAAAGATATTCTACATCCATTTTGTGGGCTACCTCATTGTAGTGTTATTGCTTTGCTACAATTTATACATCATGGCAGGCCCATACAAGCCATTTTTTCAATGGTTTGATATTTGTATTTTAGTCGCTTGGACGGTATTCATCACCTACCACGCCTGGAATGTGTTTAAAGGCCGATTATTTTTCAAGAAACGTTGGGAAAACGAGAAATTACGAAAATTTTTGGATGCCGAAAACCAAACCACACGTTGGGAATAAAACCAATAACAATTTGGGCGTTACCACTCCCGATAGCTATCGGGAGGTTGGGATTTCCGTTGCAATCCCTGCTTGCCGGCCTAACGCAAAGTCCGATTCTAATTAAACTTACAGAAAAAAATGAATGTCATAATTATAGAAGACGAAAAACCATCAGCAAGACGCTTGCAACGGATGTTAACAACTTTAAACTTAGAAGCTGAAGTCATGCTACATTCGGTAGAAGAATCTATAAACTGGTTTAAAACCAACATACATCCCGATTTAATATTTTTAGACATTCAACTCAGCGATGGACTCTCATTCGAGATTTTTGAAGCCATAGAAGTGAAGTCAGCCATCATTTTTACCACTGCTTATGATGAATATGCACTTAAAGCCTTCAAATTAAACAGCATCGATTATTTGCTAAAACCTATAGACGAAGATGAGCTTACCACAGCTATTGAGAAATTTAAGGAACGCACACCACAAGCTCAAGGGGTGACTTTAGATTTTGAGGATATTAAAAAACTGCTTGTAAATCCAATAGATCGCGCCTATAAAAAGCGATTTTCAGTAAAAGTAGGGCAGCACTTAAAACTCATCAGTATCGAAGATATTGAATGTGTGTACAGCGAAAATAAAGGCACGTATATTCATACTTCTGAAGGCAGAAACTATTTATTAGACGCCACTTTAGACTTCCTAGAAAACGAATTGGAACCTGAAACCTTCTTCCGCATCAACCGAAAATTCTATGTAAACATCAACGCAATAAAAGATATGGTCAGTTATACCAATTCGCGTTTACAAATAAAATTAAACACCTTTAACGAACAGGATGTTATCGTAGCTCGTGAGCGTGTCAAAGATTTTAAGTTGTGGTTGGAGTAATTATTACTTCCTAGTCAAACGCTTTAAAGCCACCCATTGCTTAAGCATCTCTCTAGAATCTTGAGCAGGGTAACCCAATACGGTTTGTCCGGCTTTAATATCACCAATCACACCAGATCCAGCACCTACAGTAGCACCAGATTCAATGGTCGTGTGGTCTTTAATGGAAGCACTTCCTCCAATAATAACACCGTCGCCTAAAGTTACAGAGCCGGCAAGGCCACTGTGTCCGGCCATGATGCAAGAACGCCCCATAACACTGTTGTGTGCAATTTGAACCAAGTTATCAATTTTACAACCATCACCTATAATCGTCGAGCTAAATTTAGCACGATCTACACAAGAATTGGCACCAATTTCTACATAATGACCAATAATTACGTTTCCTATTTGCGGAATTTTAACCAATCCACGGCCATCATCACATGGACGGTAACCAAATCCGTCGGCACCAATACTCACGTTGGTATGGAAAATACAATGGTTACCTATAACACAACGTTCTCTAATAATAGTTCCAGACCAAACCGTGGTGTAATCACCAATAATGGTTTCGTCGTACACGCAAACATTCGGGTAAAGGATAACGCCTTCGCCTAGAACCACATTCGGACCAATATAACAGTTGGCACCAACTATACAGTCAGGACCTATTTTAACGGTTTCATGAATCACAGCGGTTGGGTGTACTTCAACTTCAAATTCTGGTGTTGGCGGACTAAACATTTCTAGAATACTAGCCATAGCCAAATCGGCATTAGGTACCTTGATAATGGCTCTATTTTCTCCAGGTTCAATATGTAAATTGTTGTTGATAACGGCAGCACAAGCTTGTGTGCTATCCCAAAGCTTACTGTATTTGTTACTTCCAATAAAAGTAATGTGATTTTTTTTTGCGTTTTTTAGCTGTTCAGGGCCTTCAATAAGTACATCAGTGCTACCTATTAATTCACCTTTTATAATTTCATTAATTTCTTGAATCGTATATGAAGCCATGGGTGAGTTTAGTTTCGTTTGGGTGTAAAGCTAATAGAAAAAAAACAATAATCACTTTATTCAATGCTCAATCCTGTTTTCGTCAAAAGCAGATGGCAGTAAATTGGGAATGAATTTAACCACTAAAGGCAGTAGTATAGCGCCTCCAGGTAATAAAAAGATAGCCAAGCTAGGAATGGATTTAAAAATATCTAACAACTGCTCCTGTACTTTTTTTTGCTCTTCTTTGGTTAATTCGCGTGTGGTAGATTGTGAAATAAGCACCATAAGCTCCTTACTTTCCTTAATTTCATGGTACATACGTTTGCTGTTCCTACTAATGAGTTTAACTACCATTTTACTAGAGTTGTTGTAAAAGGTCTGTACAATATTTGATGAACTTAAAAGCGCAATACTTTTTTCATTTTCGGTATAAAAACGATTCACCGATTTTATAGACTGATGTATGGTAAATAGGTTTATCCCCATATCTAAGCCTAAAGTTTCTAAAAATTGATGCTCATCGGTATCAATCATACGGTCGCCCCAAGTGGCCATACAAGCTAAGTCTAAAATATATTGCTTTTCAAACGGATTTTTTAAATAGAGTAGGGCTTGGTTGTAATCAATATAACTGCGGTCACTATAGCGTAGCGAAGCTTCAAATAGTTTGATTAAACTGTCTTCATATTGGTTTTTAATGTCCTTAGAATTTAAAACGCCTAAGGTTATCGAAACAATAGAAGCTTCAATGTTTTTCAAGTAATCTTTAGAGATGCTTTGTTGTTTTAAATATTCAGAATATGCTAGAACATCAACATAGAGTAGGGCATTTATAACAAAGTAATTGAAGTTTTTTGTGAGAATATTGTCATTGATGTGAACACGTTTATGAATGATGTTCTCCAACTGCTCACTTGACTTTTTTCCGCTTAAAATATCCTTAAAAAGGGATGTTTTAATTTCGTTTATGCTGGTGTAAAAATTAATAACACTTTCAATGAATGGTAGTTTGCTTTTAGACTTTTCATGCGCGTAAAGCAAGGCTAGTACCAGGTTGGTTTTGCAAATTTCTTCTTCCGTAAGGTCTTTTTTAGCAATACTTTGTGCAACAATATCCAGGTTGCTGCCATAAATAAAACCACAATGTCTTAGGGTGATGTAAAACTCATCTTCACTGTATTTTAAAAACAGATTGAAGTTGTTTAGTTCTTTAAGTAGCTTGTTTATCCAGCCTGCAGACGATGGGTTCATGACATATATTTATACAGCAAAAGTAATGTTTTCAAAAATTAAAACTCACAATAATCGCTTTAACAAAACTTTAACAAAACCGCTATTTTCTTTTTTTCGTAGGTATGGGTGAGAGTCAAAAAATAACTAATTAAAATCTCGAATATTATGAAAAATTTAAAAACAGTATTAGGAATTGGAGTGATCGCCTTAGCGGTTTTCTTCATAGTTGCAGCAGATCATATTGATGCACCTGCAGTACAAGGAGGTAATAGTGATATTACCGATTTTTATGCCTTTCAAGGCGAAAACACAGACAATTTGGTTTTTGTAGCAAACCTTCAGGGCTTGTTGAGTCCTTCTGTTACAAGTGCAGCATTATTTGATGAAAATGTATTGGTAGAATTTAATATTGATACCGATCAGGACAATGTTGAAGATTTAGTGATTCAAGCCATTCCCAAAGATGGTAAAATGTATTTTTTTGGGCCTGTTGCGCCATCGCAAACAGGTTTAAAAAGTACCATAGAAACACAGGCTATAACAGGTGGAGTTGTTGATATTTCTAGCTATGGAGCAAGTCCGAAAATAACTTCTAATGAAGGAATGAAATTCTTTGCGGGCCCTCGTGACGATCCTTTCTTTATGGACTTCGCTCAGTATTCAGAAATTATTGCAGGAAATGCAACCAGTTTCAATAGTCCTGGAGCAGATACTTTTAAAGGTACCAATGTGATGTCTGTTGTGGTTGAAGTGCCAAAATCTATGATCGGTGGATCGGGCACCATTAATACATGGGTAGAATCTAAAAGAAAATAATAATAACCACTTAAATATATAATCAAATGAAAACTTTAAATAAAATATTAGCCGTATTAGCGGTTTCGTTAATAGCTTTTAATTGTTCTAATAATGATGATGACCAAGGCATGATGCCAGAACCAGATTTTTCAGGAACTTTTAGTCAAGAAGATCAAATGGGAAGACCTGCAATAAATACTGTTTTTGTAGCCTCTGCCGATAAAGACATGTTCAATGTAACTGTACCTTCAAATCAAGATGCCGCTTTCCAAAGCAAATTTCAAAGTAATTTAATGGCCTTAAGTCCAGCTTTTGAAAACCCTGGAGATATGAATGCTTTAGGACAAGATGCTGCTGCTTTTACAGGTCTTCTAGCTACAGATGTGTTGAATGTATCTTTAGATGGAACCACAACATTTTACGATGGTACTAATGTATTAACGGGTCGTGCGTTAGGTGATGATGTGATTACAGTAGAACTATTGTTAATTTTTGGTGGAGAGGATTTTATGGAAAATCCAGGATTATCAAACGATAATGTGGATGCCAATGATAAAACCTTTTTGACCTCGTTTCCTTACTTAGCCAGTCCGCATTAAAGACATCTCTCTCAACCTCTCTCTCCGGGGGCAGGCTTAACGGTTTGTTCCTGGAGATATTTTAACTTAAAAAACCTAAAAAACATTTATTATGAAACCTTTTAAATACATTATATGTGTTCTTTCAATAGCGCTTTTAGTGAGCTGTAACGAAGAGCCCAAACAAATAGCGCACGCACAGGATTATCAACCATATATAGAAACCTCTAAAAATGAAGGGTTGCAAATAGCTTTAGATGATTTGAAATTTTGGGAAGATAAATTGAAAGAAGCTCCCAATCAGTTTCCTTATTTTGTAAAAGCAGCAGCTGCTCAAACTCAGATTTTTAATAGTACCGGGCGTATTGAAGCCTTAATTCAGGCAGAAAAATATTTAATTAAAGCTAACGAAGCAACAGGATATAACAAAGCGGCATATTTAAGAGCCTTGGCTAGAAATTATATTTCACAACATAAATTCACGCAAGCGTTAACCCTATTAAAAGAAGCAGAGGTTAATGGTGAAGGTTTAAAAGGCAGTGAAAAGATGTTATTTGATATTTACTTGGAACTAGGTAACTATGATTTAGCCAAAACATATTTAGAAAAAATTAGAAAAGATTTAGATTTTGATTATCTCATCCGTTTGTCAAAATGGTCAGACCATAGAGGGGATTTAGACGCTGCGATTAAATACCTTGAAAAAGCAAAAATTATTGCAGAATTATCCAATTTACCGTCAAAAAACCAGTGGGTTTATACCAATTTGGCCGATTATTACGGTCATGCAGGAGAAATTGAAATTTCTTATGAATATTATTTAAAGGCTTTAGAAATTGACCCCAATGATGCTTACGCAAAGAAGGGTATTGCTTGGGTTGTATATTCTTATGAAAAGAAGCCAGCAGAAGCTTTACGTATTTTAAACTGTATTACAGAAAACTATAAATCTCCAGATATATATCTATTAATGGCTGAAATTGCAGAGTATCAAGGCAACACAGAAGCGCAAAATAAATATGTTAATTTATATAAAAAGGTTGTAGAAAATCCTAGATACGGAGCTATGTATAATAAATACAACGCATTAATCTATGCTGAAAATAAAAAACAAACTACAGAAGCTTTAAAAATAGCTTTAGAAGAAATTGACAACAGACCAACACCAGCGTCTTATGATTTATTGGCGTGGACTTACTACAATAAGGGAGATTATAAAAAAGCCCTGCAAGTTGCAGAAAGTTATGTGGTAGGGAAAACTTCAGAACCTGATGTTTTACTGCATTTGGCAGAAATTTTTAAAGTAAATGGTAAGGAAAAGGAAGCACAAAATTTGAAAAAAGAATTGCTAGAAAGTGTTTTTGAATTAGGACCATTACAGGAAAAAAATATTATCAATATATAATCTTCAATACATGAAATTTTTAAATAAGTTCACTTTTTTAGTTGTTTGTTTAGCATTTAGCACGATGCATGCACAAGACATTAAAGGTGTTGTGGTAAATGCTGAAAAACAACCTTTGGAAGCTGTTTATGTGTATAATTTGAATTCTCAAAGTCATGCGCATTCTTCAGAAAACGGTTTGTTTATTTTAGAAGATAGTCAAGTAGGCGATTCTATAAAATTAGGGCTTTTGGGTTACAAGAATCAAATTTTGGTTTTAGAAGCTGCAAATTTCGAAACAAAATTACGGGTTACTTTAAAGGATAAAATACTTCAGTTAGAAGAATTGGTAATTCGTGAAGCATTAAATCCGTTAAACACGATTGCTAAGCTAGACTTAAGCACCACACCTGTAAATTCATCTCAAGAAATATTACGTAAAGTACCTGGGCTAATTATTGGTCAGCATGCGGGAGGCGGAAAAGCTGAGCAGATTTTTCTAAGAGGTTTTGATATTGATCATGGAACCGATGTAGCTATTAATGTGGATGGCATGCCTGTTAATATGGTGTCTCATGCACATGGTCAAGGGTATAGTGATTTGCATTTTATTATTCCAGAAACGGTAAATAATATCGATTTTGGTAAAGGTCCCTATTATGCTCATAAAGGTGATTTTGATACGGCTGGTTATATCGATTTTTCCACTAAAGATTATTTAGGGGAAAGTACGGTAGCCTTATCAGTTGGACAATTTAACTCGCTGAGAACTTTGGGGATGTTTGATTTGTTAGATAATACACCCAATCAAAATGCTTATGCGGCTGTAGAATATATTGCAACCGACGGCCCTTTTGAATCGCCTCAAAATTTTAATAGGCTCAATATGTTTGGAAAATACGTGATGTTTTCTCCCGAAAATGATAAACTTTCGCTAACTATTTCTCATTTTACTAGCCGTTGGGATGCTTCAGGGCAAATTCCGCAACGTGAGGTGGATAATGGAGATATTACCCGTTTTGGAGCTATTGATGATACTGAAGGTGGAAACACACAGCGTACCAATTTAAATGTGGAGTATACCAAGCAAGTTTCCGAGAAATCGTTATTAAAAACGAATGCCTTTTATGTGAAAAATCAATTTGAATTGTATTCAAATTTCACTTTTTTTCTTGAAGATCCTATTAATGGGGATCAAATTAAACAAAAAGAAAATCGAGATATTTTTGGTTTAAATAGCATGTTAATTCATGATACGCGACTAGGAGATACAGAAGTTAAAATCACATCTGGTTTAGGTCTTAGGCAGGATATAACTAACGACACCGAGTTGTCTAAAACATTGAATAGAACAACAACTTTAGAATATGTACAACTGGGAGATATTAACCAAACTAATATTAATGGGTTTGCTAACGCAGATTTTGAGTTTGGAAAATTAACCGTTGCACCAGGATTACGTTTGGATTATTTTAAGTTTATGTATAATGATGAACTGCAAACCGATTATGAAACCCTAGCACAAACAAAAACAATTGTATCTCCAAAATTGAATTTTTTCTATGCCGCAAAAGATAATTTACAATTGTATGTGAAGTCGGGAATAGGATTTCATTCAAATGATGCCCGTGTGGTTTTAGACAATCAAATTGATGATATTTTACCTAGAGCTTATGGCATTGATGTTGGAAATATTTGGAAGCCAAGCTCTAAGTTGGTCGTTAATACTGCTTTATGGTACTTGTTTTTAGAACAGGAATTCGTTTATGTTGGAGATGCAGGTATTGTTGAGCCTAGCGGAAAAACAGAGCGTTTCGGATTAGATTTAGGACTGCGTTACCAGTTGAATGATTGGTTGTTTTTTGATACCGATGCAACGCTAACCAAAGCTAGAAGTGTTGAAGAGCCTAAGGGTGAAGATTACATTCCTTTAGCACCAAGTTTTACTTTAACGGGCGGATTGGCACTTAATAATTGGAAAAACTTTTCAGGTGGTTTACGATATAGATTTATTGATGATAGACCAGCAAATGAAGATAATAGTATTGTTGCTGAAGGTTATTTTGTTACAGATTTTAATCTGAATTACACCATGGGAAAAGTTACTCTAGGGGTGGCAATAGAAAATCTTTTTGATATAGAATGGAATGAAACTCAGTTCGCTACAGAATCTCGCTTACAAAATGAACCACAACCGGTTACTGAAATACACTTTACACCAGGTACACCATTTTTTGCCAAAGGCACAGTGTCCTACCGTTTTTAAATGTTAATACTTGACTTTTAGGTTTATGTTAAGTTGGAAAGTGTTCAGTTATTTATAATTGGGCACTTTTTTTGTTAGTTGAAGTTAGTAATTTGAAAATATGAAGTACTATCTTTTTTAGTAGGGTATAGGGGTTTGAAATGGTGTAGCGTGATAATCTCAGGGAAAAACACCTTTGCGATTCCCTCAAGGTGCCACTCTCATCTAATCAACTTTTGATTCTTGCTACGAATTAATACGCTTACTGCAAATCAAACAAATACTCACCCCTTCAATCTACTTTTTCGTAAAAATCCAGTGCCAAATTCAAAACGCTATGAATAGTTTCTATAGGTAAGTCTTCATTAGGATTTATTCTAAAAATCTTCATACGGGTGCGGTTCCCAGCCTCCAAATTAGGATGTTCAATTTTATGGCCTTCAACAATTAAATAATAAGGTTCCAAGGTTTTTTTATCGGTCCAGATATAGCAAAACATTTTCCCTTTGTAACAAAAACAAGGCATGCCATATTTAGTGGTTTCGGCGATGTTACTATCAAATTGAAGCAATATATCACGCATGGCCAATACACAACTTTTTATAGGTTCGTCTTTTTTGAAATAGTACGTTTCGTTATTGGACATGGTTGGTAGTTGTTCGGGTTTTGTTATACTAAAATACTAATTTCTCCAATTAGTAAACCAAAGTAGGCAGCTAAATTCAGCTAATCGCATCAATTAAGTAATTGATTACTTCATGTATATGGCAACTGTTTTATACATGATGTCACTCCGAATTAATTATTTTCTGGATTCCAATTCTGCTTTTATTTTTTTCATTTTTCCAAAACTTGAAAGCACTATTAAGCTTGATGCTATGGGTACAACAATTAGTGCACTAAAAACACCAGTATCATTCTTTTTCAGGAGCCCATAAACAGTAACCATAAAGAGAATACTTAAAAGGCCTATTAAAACGGAATTCACAACTTTTAATGCTCTTAATTCTTCGGCAAGTCTTTCTGTAGTTTTTTCGTTTAATTTCATTTCTTAGTTTAGTTAGTTTACAACTTTTAAGTAGGAAATAATGGGGTGTCACGAAAGAATATGCTTTCAATACTACTAAAATAAACAATTAAACAGAATAGCTCTTAAATTCTAACAATTTTAGAACCCTTATTTTAAACCTTTTTTAATTTATATTTGTGATAGACTTATGGCATTGCGCTCTGCCTTAAATCGTTTCAGTAGGAACCACCTGTGCTTTCTAAAGAATTAATTGCTAATTTAGAAGCGTTCATTAACACTATATGACTAAAACTAAAACCAAAGAATTTTTATTTTCCATTGAGCAAATCCCTTCCTTGCTATACCTTCTAAAATGGACTTTAATTTGTGCAGTTCTAGGGGCTATTGTAGGTAGTGTTTCAGCATTTTTTCTAATAAGTTTAGAATGGGCTACAGATTATCGCGAGTCTAATCAGTGGATTATTTGGTTTTTACCTATTGGTGGTTTTATCATAGGGCTGTCTTATCATTTATACGGGAGTAGTGTGGTTAAAGGCAATAACCTGTTGCTCGAAGAATTTCATTCACCTAAAAAGATTATCCCTTTTCGAATGGCACCACTCGTATTGTTTGGTACGGTTTTAACTCATTTGTTTGGTGGTTCGGCTGGCCGAGAGGGTACCGCAGTGCAAGTAGGAGGGGCGATTGCCGATAGACTCACCAAGATTTTAAAATTAACGAATCGCGATAGAAAAATTCTTTTAATTGCCGGTATTAGTGCAGGTTTTGCCTCAGTGTTCGGAACGCCTTTAGCGGGAGGAATTTTTGCTTTGGAAGTCTTAATCCTCGGAAGAATTCGCCTCGATGCTATTATTCCTAGTTTTATGGCGGCGATTTTCGCTAATTACTTTTGTCATATTTGGAAGGTGTCGCATACCCATTATACGATCAGTAACGTTGCTGAAATGACGCCGATAAATGTTTTGTGGTGTTTGTTGGCAGGGATTATTTTCGGACTCGTAGCCATGCTTTTCTCAAAATCAACACACTTTTGGGGGCACTTATTTGGGAAGTTTATTAAATATCCGCCCTTGCGGCCTGTAGTTGGTGGTGTGATATTGGCGGTGACTATTTATTTGATGGGCACTACAAAATACATTGGTTTGGGTATTCCTACTATTGTTGATGCGTTTAATGTTGAGCTTAACTCATACGATTTTATTCTGAAATTACTATTCACCTCATTTACGCTTGGAGCAGGGTTTAAAGGCGGCGAAGTCACGCCTTTATTTTTTATTGGAGCTGCCTTAGGAAATGTGTTAATATGGTTTATCCCTTTACCCATGGGCTTACTAGCGGGAATGGGTTTTGTGGCGGTTTTTGCAGGTGCTACTAATACACCGATTGCTTGTACAGTAATGGGTATTGAGCTTTTTGGGATTGAATCGGGTGTTTTTATTGCCTTAGCCTGTTCTACAGCTTATTTGTTTTCAGGGCATTCAGGCGTGTATTCATCTCAAATTATTGGAAGTCCGAAAAACAACTCTTTCCTGCGTGAGAAGGGACTGCACCTCTCTGAAATTAAAGATAAAAGAACGAAACATGAAGAATTTGATAACCATTAGAATCTATTTTGAATACGGACAAAAAATTGAAAATAATTCTTTTTGGAAGAAATTATATGGTTCAGATTTTTCAGAAGTCTTGTTGAAACGTGCCAAAAACTTTGGTTTACATCAAGTATTACATCTTAATGTGAGTAAAGGGTATTTGAATGACCAGAATGTTAATTGGGGACAACATGAAATTCGAAACAATAAGCATCCGCATCTTATTGAAATTCTAGATTCCGAAGAAAAAATCAATGCTTTTTTAGACGAAGAAAAAGTGTTGCTTCAAAACACTAAAATTTTGATGGTTAAAAATGAAGTTTTATTGAAGTGAGTTTTCAATAAAACTATCGTTTACGTTAAATTTTTCAAAGCTTCAATGATATCATTTGGTTCAGAGCGTGTTCTGTAATCCACATCAACGTAGCGCCAAACTACAGTGCCGTTAGTATCTAATATAAAAGTTGCAGGAATGGGTAAGATACTGCCGTCACCATTGTTGATTTTGTCCAAATCAAGATTACGATCTACACGCATGTGCTCGGCCAAAAATTCAGGAACTTTCCAAGCAACGCCGTATTGAATTGCTACTTTAGCATCTTGATCAGATAAGACGGTAAACTCCATTTTGCTAATTTCTGACTCAGATAAAGAACCATCAGGTACTTGCGGACTCACAGCAACTAAGGTTGCTCCGAGTTCGTGGATTTCAGAAAGTCTGTTTTGTAAAGCTCTAAGTTGTAAATTACAGTATGGGCACCAATCACCACGATAAAAAGTAACAACAACAGGGCCTTTATTAATCAAGTTTTCTAAATTTATTAATGTGTTTTCTGCATTAGGAAGTTCGAAATTTGGTGCTTTTTGTCCAACTTTTAGGGCTTTATCACCTTGTTGAAGTGTTTTTGCTTCATTTATAATGTCATCAACGCCTTGCATGAATTCTGGTTTGGCTTGACGGCCAGCAGCAATTTTCGCTTCGGTTTGTGCTTTTAATGTTTTCATTTGGCTTGTTTCTTATAATGTGTTCTTTATGAAAATGTTCTCGATTCCGCTTGAACATCTGTAAAATTGCTCTGTCTTAACGGGCTTTGAGCGGAGTCGAGAAGTTTTTTTGTTTCTTTGAATTAAGGATTCAGCTTTGCTCAACTTAACTTGTTAATTCTTTTAAGCTTGATGTTTTACTATTTATTCAAAGGAAAACCACGATCGCGCATTAAGGCATCAATCGTTGCATCACGACCTCTAAATTGTTTATAGGCTTCGGCTGGATCTACGGCATTACGTGGTGCAAAAAGATATTTTACTAATTTATTTGCTTCATTTTTATCATAAAAACCGTCTGGAGCTTCTGCAAAAGCTTCTGAAGCATCGCTGGTTAATACATCGGCCCACATGTAACCGTAATACGCTGTTGCATAACCTTCACCTGAAAATACATGACTAAACTGCGGCGTGCGGTGGCGCATAGGAATTTCTTTAGGAATACCTAGGTCTTTTAAGGTTTCACGTTCAAATGTAGCCACATCAATGTTTTCTGGATCGGCAAGGTGTATTTTCATATCGATTAATGCCGAGGCTAAATACTCTGTTGTATTAAAACCTTGATTAAACGTAGCTGCATTTTTAATTTTTTCAACTAAACTTTTCGGCATTGGTTCTCCGGTTTTATAATGCACCAAATAGTTGTTAATTACCTTATCGGTCGATAACCAACGTTCTAGAAGTTGCGATTGAAATTCAGTGTAATCTCTAACGCCTCCGTTCAATGTTGGGTATTTTACATCTGCAGAGAAAAAATGCAGAGCATGGCCAAACTCATGGAAAAAAGTTATCGCGTCGTCCCAAGACACCAAAACAGCTTCACCAGGCGCAGGTTTTACAAAATTAGAATTATTAGAAGCTAGTACATTGGTTTCGCCTTCAAAAGAAGATGAGCTTCTGTAAGTTGTAGCCCAGGCACCAGAACGTTTTCCTTTGCGGGTATAAGGGTCTAAATACCATAAACCAATATGTTTCCCGGTGTCTTTATCGGTAACTTCCCAAACTTTTACATCTTCTTGAAAAACAGGGACAGAATCTTCAGGAACTTGCGTGAAGTTATAATTGAAGATTTCGCCAGCAACAAAAAACATGGCTTCCGTAAGTTTATCGAGTTGTAAATATTGCTTGACTTCCTCACTATCTAAATCGTATTTCTTTTTACGCACTTTTTCAGCATAAAATCTGTAATCCCAAGGTTCAATCGTAATGTTATCACCTAGCGCATTGGCAATGTCTTGCATATCGGTAACTTCTTCTTCAACCCTTGCAATCGCAGCTGGCCAAACCGCCATCATGAGTTGCATAGCGTTTTCTGGTGTTTTTGCCATGCGGTCTTGTAAACGCCATTCTGCATAATTTTTATAGCCCATAAGGCCAACACGTTCTCTACGAAGTTTTAATATTTTGGCTATAATGGCTTTATTGTCATATTCATCATTATTATCGCCTCTTGAATAATAGTTTTCCCAAACTTGTTTTCGTAATTCACGATTTTCAGAAAAAGTTAGGAAAGGATCCATCGAAGATCGTGTGTTTGTTATGGCGTATTTATTTGATTCGCCCTTGTCGTTTGCAGTTTTAGCGGCCGATTTGATAAAACCATCAGATAAACCCTCGAGTTGATCTTCAGTTAAATAAGTGATGTAGTTTTCTTCGTCATGTAAAACGTTGTTAGCAAAATCCGTATATAGTGAAGATAGTTCTTTGTTAATTTCAGCATAGCGCTTTTTCTTTTCAGTATTGAGATTAGCACCATTCATTTCAAACCTTTTATAGATTAGAAATACGGTACGTTGCGCTTGGGGCTCTAAAGGCGTTGTAAGTGAAGCCTCATAGACCGTTTTTATGCGTTTAAAAAGCTTTTCGTTTTGTGAAATTTTTGATCTGAATTCTGAAAGCTTTGGGGCGAGCTCTGATTGAATCTCTCTAAATTCAGGAGAAGATAAGTTACTGCTTAGAATACCATAGTAGGTTGATACATGTTGAAGCGTTTTTCCAGCACTTTCCATTGCAACAATGGTGTTTTCAAAAGTAGGAGCTTCGGTATTATTAGCTATGGTTTCAATTTCAGCAAGATTGAGTGCCATAGCTTCTACCATGGCAGGTTTTATAGCTTCAACAGGAAGTTTATCAAAGGCAGGAACGCCGCCATAAGGGCCAGTCCATTCTTGAAGGAGTACATTGTCACTCATTGTTTTTTCGGTGTCTTGAGTTTTGTCTTTTTTACAAGCTGAAAATAAGATGATACTACAAATAACAGTGGTTTTAATGCTTTTAGAAATCATGAATAAAGATATTGAAAATTGAAACAAAATGAAAATCGTGTCAAAAGGATGCAATATACGTAAAAATGCTTAATTTTTGTTTTAATTTTACATTGTTTAGAGTGTTTTGTGTTTCTTTTTGTAGTGTTGAGTTTCGTTTTTGTATGAAATTATTAACTATATAAAGATGAGTTTCTGTTTGTAGGTTTTTAGTTGACTTTTTTTATCGGAGAGACGGCACTCGTTAACGAACGATAGTCATTAAGTTAAATTGGATATCAGGAGTTCCAGGTTTCAAGTTGGGTGTTATCTCTGAAGAAAGGTTTGTGGGAAACAATCATCTGTGAAAATCTGTGGAATCTGTGTCTGAAATAATTCTCAACGAAATCTTAGCGTATCTCCATGTCGTAGAAAAATCTACCCCATAAGCCACTTAATAATACGCAACTTCATATCAGAATACGGACTATATTTTAAATTGGGTTCCAGCCAAAACGACTTGTGTAAAATACTTTTTTGATGAGAAAAAGTATCAAAGCCAGTTTTTCCATGATAAGCCCCTATACCACTTAGACCAACGCCTCCAAAAGGAAGTTTACTATTTGATAGATGCATAAGGCTATCATTAACAGCGCCTCCACCAAAAGACACTTCTTTTAAAATCTTTTTGATTTTTGTGTTACTCTTTGAGTAAATATAACAAGATAAAGGGCGTGGTTGGTCCTTTACTTTTTGAATGGCGTCATCAAGGTTGCTGAAAGAAATAACGGGTAGGATAGGGCCGAAAATTTCATCTTTCATGACGTCATCATCAAAAGCGACGTTGTTTAAGATGGCCGGACTTATAAAACGAGCATCCTTGTTGGTGTTTCCGCCAAAATAGAGTTTGTCTTGGTCAATAAGTTTAACTAAGCGTTCAAAATTTGTGGTGTTTATGATTTGTAAATAATTAGGCGCATCCGAATATTTTTGATCATAATGGCTTTCAATTTCAGTTTTTAAGGCTTCAAGGAAAGGTATTTCAATAGATTTTTCAACTAAAATATAATCGGGAGCCACACAGGTTTGTCCAGCATTTAGAAATTTTGCCCAAACAATACGTTTAGCGGTCATTTTGATATTCGTGTCCGCGAGTACGAAAGTTGGGCTTTTACCACCCAATTCAAGGGTTACAGGTGTTAAATGTTTCGCAGCAGCTTGGTAAACTATTTTGCCAACCTTGGTACTTCCAGTAAAAAATATTTTATCAAAACGGTGATTTAAAAGTTCGGTGGTTACATCAACGCCGCCTTCAACAACATGGAAATAGTTTTTAGGGAAATTGGAGTTGATGAGTTCTGCCATTACAGCTGACGTTTTCGTAGGAAGTTCGCTAGGTTTCAGTATCACCGTATTTCCTGCGGCTAGAGCTGTTATAGCTGGTAACAAAGACAATTGATAAGGGTAATTCCAGGCTCCAATCACTAACGTGTTTCCTAAAGGTTCGGGGATGATGTAGCTTTTCGCAGGGAAATTCACCAGACTTGTAGATACTCTTTTCTGTTTAGACCACTTCGGGGTATTTTTTATATAGCTGGATATCTCATGATAAACCAAGGATAGCTCTGTGACATAAGTTTCAAATTCCGACTTTCCGAAATCTTCATAAATAGCCTTATAGAATAAGTCTTCATTTTCTTTTAAAACATGTTTAAACCTTTTTAATTGTTCAATTCTAAAGGAAACAGCTTTAGTTTCGTCGGAATTAAAATAGTCTCGCTGCTGTTTTAATAGATTACCTAAGTCCATAAGTCACTGTTATTATTCAAAATTAAGCGATATTAACTGGCACTAACCACCCCTAGTGTATAAAGCATTTCCATAGTTGGTGTTTTACTTCCACCTGCAGGTTCTAAAGTGATCCCAAAGGCCTCACTATTATTACGGTTTTCTATTTCAAATATTTTATTGGCATCAGATGTGAAATTATCAATAGTCCCTAAACTCGTAGGTGTTAATGGGCTTAAAGTTAATGACCAAATTTGATAAACTTTGCCCTCTGGAGGTTCAGGTAAACCTTGAGCATCTAAAAATATACGGTTTGTGTTTTTATCCCAATATACTTTCGCATAAGTGTTTGAAAAATCACCTTGACCTGCCAGAGGTATTTTAGAGATATTGTCATCACGTAAAACCGTGATTAATGTATTTGCTTCTTCTAGGTTATTTTTAGAGTTTTCAATTTGAGTTTCTAATAGAGATTGTTGGGTTTCTGCAACCTGAATATCAGTCTGTAATTGTCTATTTTGACTAAGCGTCCAAAGTAATCCAGCACCTAAAATAAGGGATGCAGCCCAACCAGAATAGGTTATCCAATTGTATTTAGGTTTGTTAAGTGATACCACTAGGGTTTCATCGGTATCAAAACCTAAGCGTTTTTTTATAATGTTGTAAATATGCTCATTACTCTTTTGTGAAGTTGCAGCTGTTAGTTTTACAACTGCAGATTCAATATTTAAAACCTCTTGTAGTAATTCTGGATGTTTTTGCAAAAGGGCATAGATTTCCTCATTTTCTTGTTCAGAAAGTGTACCAGCCACATATAGCTCTAAAATTCCAGATTCTATGTATGCGTTTGTATCCATATTAATTTAAAACCAGGCTTCTAAGTTCATTAATGCAATTTCTGTTTCGAGTTTTTACCGTTCCAATGGGCATTTCTAATGCTTCAGAGGCTTCACTTTGTGTGTATCCTTTAAAGTAAAGTAATTCAATCACTTCAATACATTTTTTAGCTAGCTTACCCACATATTTTTTAATTCCAATAGCATCGGTGGATTTATCTAAGTTTTCACTGCTTTCAATGATATCTACGAAAAAATTAGCGTTGAGGTTTTGTTTTGATTTTTTGAAATTTTTAGAGCGCGTTTTATCAATAGCAGCATTTCTAGCTATGTTTAAAATCCATGTGAAAAAACGGCCTTTTTTACTAGAATAGCTATCAGCTTTATGCCATGCTTTAATGAACACATCTTGCATGACTTCTTCAGCAATTGCGTGATCTCTCACAATATTGAAAATAACACCATGCATGCTGTCTTTATACATGTGGTATAAGGTTTCAAAAGCTTTTTCGTCTTTTTTCTTGAAATTTTCAACAAGAAGGTCTATATCCATATGGGTGCAGTGGTTAGCGAAGTTTGGTTCTATTGCTGTTTAAAAATACTTAGTAATTTTTAGAGTTGCTATAAACTTTAAAGGCTATCAAACTCTAATATTTAGATAGCCTTTTAAAATATATGATGTTTAAAAAAGATTAGTTTTCACGTAAAAATGTGCTCACTTCAATAGCCACATCTTCCCAAGTTTTACTAACACCATCAGCTCCAGTATGTAAAGCTTCACAAGCTTTGTTTAATGAAGCTAGAGCGTCTAAAGCGTTCCATTCAGCTAAATTCATAGTTCCGTTTAGGGTTACACGTCTTTCATCAGTAATGGTTACATCCATTGGTAAATTTTGTGTTTCACCATTCATAGTAACTTCTGCAACTGCAGAACCATTCACGAATTTTAAGGTGCCTGTGATTAAATCGGTGTCTAGCATTGCTCCGAAAAAAGAAGCTTTAATTTTAGCGTCTCTGGTGTTTGTTGGGTCATTTGTAAAAAGACTACTCACAGGAATTGAAAAACTTAAATTATTTAAAGCTTCTTGAGGTGTTGCTCCTGATTGTTCATCAAACTTTAAGGTGGTAAACTCACCGCCAACGCCAACTTTATCGGTGGTTTTGTATGCGGTAAATGTGACCTTCGTAGCTTCTGGTTTTACAACAAATTTTGCTGCTGTTGAAGCTTCTGTAGTTTCAGCTGCTTTTGTTTCTTTTTTTTCATTCTTACAAGCGGTTAAACTTAGAGTAACAGCGATAAATAATAAGCTTAGTTTTTTCATTTTTAGTGATTTATTAATAAAAAATTCTTTTTGTAATTGGAGTTTTATTTTTAACAATATTGACTTAAAACCTATAGGGCTTTAATCAATCGGAAAGTTAGTAAATAATAAAGGAAATGCCTTGCCTACTATGACAAATATCATGTTTTAAAAGGGGATTTAACATTATTTTTGGAAAATTATTAGAAGATAATGTTAAGCGAATTCGTTCAAAAATATAATGTTCCAGGGCCTAGATATACGAGTTATCCAACTGTTCCGTATTGGGACAGTGCAACCTTTTCATTAGAAAAATGGAAAGCATCTTTGCAAAAATCTTTTTCAGAAAGTAATGCCAAAGAAGGTATTAGTCTTTATATTCATTTGCCCTTTTGCGAAAGTTTGTGCACGTTTTGTGGCTGTAATAAACGTATTACCAAGCAACATAACGTGGAATCGCCTTATATCACTGCCGTTTTAAAAGAATGGCAATTGTATTTAGAACTTTTTGACGAAAAACCCGTTATCAAGGAATTACACCTTGGTGGAGGTACGCCCACATTTTTTAGCCCCGAGCATTTAACACTACTGATTAACGGCCTTTTAAAATATGCTGTTCGTGCTAAAAATTATGAGTTTAGTTTTGAAGGGCACCCCAATAATACCACAAAAGCCCATTTGCAAGCTTTATATGATGTTGGTTTTAGACGTGTAAGCTACGGCGTTCAAGATTATAACGAAACCGTACAAAAAGCGATACATAGAATTCAGCCCTTTGAAAATGTAAAACAAGCGACCGAAATGGCTAGAAAAATTGGCTATACTTCGGTAGGGCATGATATCATTTTCGGATTGCCGTTTCAAAGCCTAGAACATGTTCAGGAAACCATTTTAAAAACGAAGGAATTACTTCCCGATAGGTTGGCGTTTTATAGTTATGCGCATGTGCCTTGGGTAAAAGGTAATGGGCAACGCGGTTTTAAGGATTCCGATTTGCCTTCTGCCGCATTAAAAAGAAAGCAGTACGAGCTCGGGAAACAGTTGTTAGCAGAAGTCGGTTATGAAGAAATTGGTATGGACCATTTTGCTTTAAAAACCGATGCTCTTTATAAATCTATGATTTCTGGCGATTTACATCGGAATTTTATGGGCTACACCGCCTCAAAAACACAAGCTATGATTGGGTTAGGTGTATCATCGATAAGTGATAGCTGGTATGGTTTTTCTCAGAATGTGAAGGCTATTGAAGACTATTATAAGCTTTTAGAAGCAGATACGATTCCTGTTTATCGCGGACATATTTTAAACGAGGAAGATTTAACCGTTAGAAAGCATATACTCAATTTAATGTGTCGTTTTGAGACGTCATGGACCACAGATACACTTTATTTTAAAGAATTACCAGATGTGCTGGTGAAGTTGGAAGAAATGGAGAAGGATGGTTTGCTCATAAGAACTAAAAATAGTGTTGAGGTTACAGAAAAAGGAAAGCCCTATGTGCGTAATATTTGTATGGCTTTTGATGTGCTTTTACAACGAAAACAGCCGCAAACACAGTTGTTTTCAATGACGATATAAAAAGATATAATTAATAAGTACCATGGAAAAAATTATTGTTCCTGTAGATTTTTCTGAACATTCAGAACATGCTTTGAATACCGCAGCCAAATTGGCTAAAAGGTATCAGTCTGAATTGTTGGTGCTTCATATGTTAGAAATGCCAGAGATGGTATTAACATCATCAGGGAAAGAGCAAAATGAAAAGGCCGGTTTTTTATTGCGCCTTACGGAACAAAAAATTGAGAAACTACTTAAAAAACCATTTTTACTTAACTTAAAAGTCACCCCAATTATTAAGCATTTTAAAATGTTTAGTGAGGTGAATGATGTAGCTATAAAAAATAGTGCCGAACTTATAGTAATGGGCACTCAAGGGGCTAGTGGATTTAAAGAAATGTTTATAGGTTCTAACACAGAGCGGGTGATTCGATATGCTGAAATACCTGTTTTAGCAGTCAAAAATAGAGTTGTAGATATCCAGTTTGGAGTCGTGGCTTTTGCCTGCGATTTCTCGGAAGCTTGTATTCCTGCCTACTTAAAAGCGGTAAAACTATTTGAAAAAATGGGTTCTAAAATTTACCCTGTTTACGTGAATTTACCTAATGATAATTTTAAAAGTTCTATTGAAATAGAAAATAAGGTCGCTGAATTTTTTATGAAGGCCTTTGGAAACCTAGACCGCATGGATGATGTTCACTATATTTCTGATTATAGTGTTAAGGAAGGGGTTTTGAATTTTGCTAATAAAATTGGAGCAGACCTCATAGCATTGCCCACACGCGGAAGAAAAGGTTTTGCGCATTTCTTTGAAGGAAGCATTGGTGAAGATGTTGCTAATCATGCCACTTTACCGGTTATGACATTTAAAATATAGAGGATAGAGAGAGTGAGAGAGTGAAGTAAACGTAGTGATGGCGTTTAACTTCGGAAGGGCAGCTAATTTTTTTAGCTGCTTTTTTCTTTTAATCTATTTTGAATGAGGCCTAGTGTTAAATAGAACCTGCAATGATATTAAATAAGCTGGCTTTGGTTTTAAAGAAATCGTTTTCCAAAGCAATGGCTTTGAGTTTAGCATCAATAAGCTTTGATTCCCTGGAGTTTACTAGAAAGAGTGAACTTTCACCTAAAAAGAATTTACGTTCTTCGGCCTCAAGCATTTTATTATAGTCGTTAACAATTTCGTCTGTGTAGGCGTTTTGTAAACGAAATGAGTTTAATTCTTGGTTAATGGCCGTTACTTTGTTTTTTAGGGACACTTTTGTGGTTTGTATTTCGAATTTGGTATCCTGAATTTTTAGTTCCGCGAGTTTTAAATCGGCGCGTTCTTTTCTTAAAAACAAAGGAAAGCTGATGTTGACACCACTTTTGTAATCTGATGTACTAAACGATCGTGCGACTTCAGGTGTTTGTGATAAGAAATTGTATTGTAAATCGATTTGAGGAAGTAAATTGTTTGTCTTTAGTCGTTTTTCAACGTTTAAACTTTGGAATTTATAGTCTAAAGATTGAAGCTTTGGGTGTTCGTTGTAATCTAGGTTTTCAATATCTAATATTGAAGTGTTTAGTGTATTATCGATGGTGTTTAAAGTATTGGTATCTGGAGTAATACCTTCTTGAATTTCAATTGGTGTATTTTCATTCAACCATAAATAATTAGAAAGTTCTAAAGAAGCTTTCATGTATTTTACTTTAGATTTTTCTAAATTTAATTTCCTGTTGTTTAGCGTAATTCGAGCTTCTAAAGTATCAATAGCAGGAACATCACCAACTTCATAACTCTTCTTGACACCGTCAAAACGTACTTGAGCATTGGTTAGAAAATCCTCATAAACCTGCTTTTCGTTATAGGTTTTTAACCAATTAAAATAGCTCAAAGTGGCTTCGTAAATGATATTATTGACTAATAATTGTCGGTCGGCCTTGGCTTGATTTATAAATAATTTTGATTGTTTTAGCATGGCCATACGCTTATTAATCAATAAGCCTTTGGCAACTGAAAACGAAACTCCAACACTGTAAAGGCCTTCATCAGGTGTGGTACTTTCTGGGTTTAAATAATACCCGGTATTTTCTTCAAAATTTCCCTTTAACTCGATACCGTACCATGTAGGTATTTTGAAAGCTGCATTTAATTTATCGTAATACTCGGTGTTTTTAAACTTTTTTCTACCGTAATCCACCTCTAATTTGGGGTCAAAGGCACCTCGAGCCTTCATTAATTTGGCTTCACTTTCATTAATGACGAGGTTCGCTTGTTTAACTACAGGGTGATACGATTTTACATACCCTAAATATTCAGGTAGGCTTATCACTTTCGTGCTGTCTTGTGCAGCAAGGAGGGCGCTAGTAAGTAATAGGATATGTAATAAAAATGCTTTCATTTTTGTATTTATTTAGAGCCTTCTTTTTTGTTTGTATGCGGTTGGTAATAATTGGGCGGGAAACTATTAATTTGACGCCAAAGTTCAAACCAAATAGGGACATCTTCTAATAAGGCTATAGTTCGAGCACCAGAACCGACTCTAATGGCTTCAGGCCATTTGTAATCTTCTTCATCAGGGGCTAGCAACACACGGTATTTGCCGTTAGTACTTATAAAATTTTCAATAGCTACAACTCGAGCACCATAAGTTCCGTAAGAGGCGTTTGGCCATCCGCTAAACACGATGGCAGGCCATCCGTCAAATTGTACACGGACTTTTTCACCGATATGTAGCAGTGGTAAATCTATTGGGCTCGCGTAAGTTTCAACCGCTAAATCATATTTTGCCGGCATGATACTCACTAAATCTTGCCCTTCTTTAAAAGTCACTCCAATACCACCGGTGTAGGCTCTGTTAATGTACCCATCTTGAGGCGCCGTAACGAAGAGTAAACTGTTACGTACTTTGTAATTAGAGTGGGCGTTTTCAAGTTTGGTAACCTGTGCCTGAGCATCATAACCACTAGATTGCGCGGTGTACATATCACTTTGTGCTTTTGAAATTTTATCGGCATAAGAAGCACTAATTCTAGAAAGTTCAAGCTGAGCGTTTAAAACTTCGTTCTGACTCGCAATGTATTTGTTTTCTTGTGAAATTAGTTTGGCCTGAGTTTCTTGTAGCTTTAAACGTTTTTCTTCAACATCCTTAACCGCTTTCAAGCCTTCCTGTTGAAGGGTTTCAATACGCTGAAACTGGCGTTCGGCAATATTCAAATTGGTTTTAGCAGCTTCTAAATCGATGCTGTCACTTTTTACCTTTAACCGAGCTTGTATTAATTTGTTTTCTGTTTGTTTGTTTTTTAATTTTTGCTCGTTAAGAATGGCGTTAATTTGTCTGTTTAAAGCTGCCACCTTGCCTTCATAAGCATTTACAGATGAAGATTTTGCTTCTATTTGTTGGTTGGTTCTTTCAACGAGTTTGTCATCAAAATAATCACTTTTCACTTCAGAAATTCTAAGAATCGTATCGCCTTTTTTTACATAATCACCTTCTTGTACAAACCACTCTTCAATACGTCCCGGAATTTGAGACATGATGTGCTGCGGACGCTGATCAGGCTTCAATGTAGTAACAACCCCATTACCGGTGATGTTTTGAGTCCATGGTAAGAAAAGCACAATCACACCAATAATCGCAATGGCTAATAAAAATTTATTAAGTTGCTTATAATAGTTTTTATTGAAAATATCCTTACTAGATTTAAAACGCGTTAAATCTACTTTTTTGTTTAATTGATTGTTAGAAATATTAAGCATAGTTTATAGATTTTGAAGCGTTGCGTTTCCTTTTTCTAAAGTCAATAATTCAGTACAGCTTTTAGCCCAGTTTGGATCATTACTGATAACAATAATGGCCCAAGGGTTATCTTTGTGTGTTAAAAAGTCTATGATATCTGAAGATTCTTCTTTAGAAGTCTTGTTTAAAGGTTTTTCAAGGATCAATAGTTTAGGCGCTTTTAAAATTGCTCGTGCTAAAATAATTTTCTTAGAAACTGTAGATGATAACTGATTCCCTTCCGCTTGAATAACGGTATGCAATCCGTTAGGTTGGTCTTTTATAAAATCTCTCAAACCGACTTTGTCTAAAATCTCAAATATTTTTTCGTCAGATATGGCTGGGTTTCCAAAAGTTAAATTCTCTCGAATGGAACCTTCAAAAGGCGTTTCTTCCGCAAAGGACACTCCAACTTGTGATCGGTAATGGTTTAAGTTTATACTACCTATAGACATGTTATTGATGTAAACAGCACCAGATGTTGGCTCTAAAACCCCTGCAATGAGTTTTAGTAAAGTCGATTTTCCACTACCGCTTTCACCGGTAATCAGGATGCGGCTTTTCTTGGTGATTTTTAAGGAAATGTTGTTTAAAATGGGTTTGCTTTTGTTTGCCAATGCATAGGAAACTTGATCCAGTTCCACATTTAAACCATCTTTAAAAATAGGCATATCGCCGTCTTGACTTTCCATCTCTTTGTCAACGACCTGACCTATCTTTTCAATAGAAGTTAAGGCATCATAAAAAGATTCTAAGCCAAGAATTAATTTTTCAACAGAACCTATAATTAATAAGATGATGATTTCGGCAGCAACAAACTGACCGATATTCATTTCTTGATTTAAAACCAAAGCACCGCCAATAAGTAATAAACTTGCCGTGACAATCACTTTAAAGCTTATCATTTGAATAAACTGCAACTTGAGTATTTTAAAGTGACTTTCCCTAGATTTTAAATACTCACTAACGAGTTCATCATTTTTATTAAGTCCTAAACTGGTGCTTCCAGATAATTTGAAACTGGTTATCGTTCTGGCAATCTCTTGAATCCAGTGGGCGACTTTGTATTTGTTTTTAGATTCTTTTAAGCTCGTGTCTAAACCTTTTCTGGCTGTAAATTTAAAAATCACAAAGATTAAAATAAGAAGTAAAACACCAAATATGATGAAAAACGAGTGGTAGAAAGCCAGTAGTATTAAAGCAAAAATCGTTTGTAAAACAGCAGTAGGTACATCGATAAGAATTTTTGATAAACTCTTTTGAAAGGTGATAGTGTCAAAAAAGCGGTTTGCTAATTCAGGTGGGTGATAATTTTGTAATTCCGACATTTTTATCTTCGGAAAACGGTAGCTTAACTCAAATGAGGAACGCATAAAAACACGTTGTTGAATGGTTTCTAAAATACGCAACTGCATGATTTGTAAACCTCCAGCAAAAGCCACTCCAACGGTAACCAAAACAACCAAAACAATCCATGAGGTTGAAACCTGCGCCCCTTGAATAAGGTTAATAATAGCCTGAATACCTAAAGGAAGTGATAAAGAAATCACACCAGAAAATATAGCGTAGTAGAATATTTGTAATATATCCTTTTTTTCAAGTTCTATCAAACCTAAAAAACGTTGCCAAGGTGTCTTTGTGGGTTCCGTCATAGTTATAATTTTAAGGTGTTTAATGTCAAATTAGTGAAAAAGCAAGAAGGGTGAATCTCTTCGTTACAAGTGGTTGTTTTTGGTAAATGCTCTTTTAAAAAGTGTTGGTGCAAACTGCCTTCAATAATGGTACTTGCTAATGAGTAAGTAAAGATGTAATTTGGTGCAGCTTCGGTAATCATGGTGCTTAAGCGTGCTACCAAACGTTTGTAAATTTCAAAATAACCCGCTTTATTTTCCTGGTCCACTTCTTTAGTTAAAAAGGATTTGTAGCTTTCGTTAATAATGATATTGTTTAATGTGATTTCGTTGATATGTGAATAATTAGAGTCCTTCTCCGTAGTGCGGCATAGGATAAATATGGCCTTTTCAAGCTTTTCTTTTTTGTCTTGAATACTATAGGTTTCAATAACTACTTGATATTCTAACCAAGCCCAATACCAAGACGATAAATACAGTAATAATTTATGCTTGTTTTCAAAATAACGGTAAATAGAACTTTCGTTAGAACCAATTGCTGTACCTAATTTTTTAAAGGTGAAAGCTTCAAAGCCAATATTATCTAATAAATGGATGCTGTGTTGTATGATACGTTTGCCTAATGCTGAAGATTCGGGGTCTTTAACGTAAATTTGGTCTGGGACCGAAATTTTAAGGTTAGCAAGAAGGTTGCGCATAAACAGTTATTTTAAATGTCAAAAATAATAGTAATACTATTAACAGGTGCAATTATAGCTATTATAAATTTTTATTGTTAATCAATAAAATCTATTTAATAATTATTTAACATAGGTTTGATTTAAGGTAGATTGTTATTCTGTTTGTTAGCTAATTTTTTTGAGGTTGTTATTGTTCCTCATATTGGTTATAAATTTAGAAGATTAAGTGCTCTCGTTACTTGAGTCTCGTTCTTTCGAAATGCGAAAGCACTTACAATCGTTATGGTTAGTGGCAGTCTATTTCATTAGTTATACCGTCATAAACAGGAGCAGGAGAGAGGTAAGGAATCCCCAAGCCAAGTCCACGAACAATAAATAAAAGGCCAATAATCACAATAAAAGCAGGAATTAAATTTTGGATGCGTTGTCTTGTTTTTCCTTTTAAAAACTGACTAAAATAAATGGCTGTAGTCATTAACGGGATGGTGCCTAATCCAAAAACGGCCATATACAAACTTCCTGAAGCCGTGTTTCCGCTAGCAATAGCCGCAAAAACCGCCATGTAAACGAGGCCACATGGTAAAAAACCGTTTAAAAAACCAATGGTTAGAAAGGTGTCGTAGCTTTTTCTTTTTATAGCTTTTCCTAGTGCTGATTTGATTTTAGAAATGCCACGATAAATGGGTTTTGAAGCGTTGTATTTATTAAATATTCTCTTCGGAATAAAAACCACAAGAATCATTAATACTCCAATGACGATAGATAGCTGTTGCTGAAAACCAAAAAGGTAAAATTGTTTGCCTATAAAGCCAAAAATGAGCCCAATAATACTGTAAGACAGCAGGCGCCCGAAGTGATAAATAAATATTTGGCTGACTTTTTTGGCTTGATTAGAACGGTCTACGGGAAGCATAAAAGCGATAGGGCCACACATACCCACGCAGTGAAAACTGCCTAATAAGCCTAATATGAATGCCGAAACCAGCATATTAAAGGTGTATTTCTTCCTTGAAAAGATAATCTTCCTTTTGGTATGTCCATTCGATTCTAAGGTCCCAACGTCCATCAACCAAGCGTTTGTCTGAAATCAATAATTCAGAGCCCTCTAAATTTATTGGCGTTTCAAAATCTAACTTTTTACTAGAAGGGCGGTAAAGCATTACTTTTCCTGTGATGTTTTTATAGTCTAAATCTTTAGGAAAATAGACAACAAGGCCTTCCGGACTTTTTCTATAGCTGATGTTCTCTTTTAATGTTTTAGCGTTGTTTAAACGGTCTATATCGTTTTGATAAGCCAATTCAACCCCGTAATAATCTTCAGTAACCAATTCATGGTCGTAGGCCTTATCTACATTCATTGTAATCACAAAATATAGAATGAAGGATATAAATCCCACAAAGGCTAATACGATGCTTGTTCCCCAGTTTATTTTCATTGTGTTTTAATTAAAAGTGAATAATGAAAAATTTAAATTTAGTAATTGCTTATATTTTATAACAGCTTGAGTTGTTAAAGTGTTACTTCTCCATTGTTTTTTAGAGGAACAAGTCAACACATATTAAACGTAAAGCCACCCAAGCTACTAATACTAACTATAATATTTTGTTATTTTATTTGTTGACCCCTCTAACGGATAAATATTAATTATTCCCTTTTAATTTTTAATTCACTACTTAAAACTCCGTGGCCCCAAAAAGTTAGCCGTAGTCGTTTCTATCAAATCATCACCTTCATAAACGCCTATTTCTATTTTATTTCGGTCACCTGTTAAGGCTGAATTATTAATTTCAACGAACAAGGTGCCTTCAGCTAGGCCTTGACTAGGCACATGAAGTTTGTTGGTAGTCGCAACAATTTTAAGCGTGCCTTTATGTGATAGTAATTTAAGGGTGACATCATCAAAATCGCGTGTGGTTTTGTTAACGAGTTTATAGGTAAAAACATTACTAATGATGTTGTTGTCTTTGTGCTCATAAAGTTGTCCTGGAAGCCTTAAAACATTGGCTTCAATATCATTTCTTAGGAATAACATACCGGTTAACAATCCAGTAAGAATGACTAAAACAGCGGTATAACCTTTTAAACGTGGTGTGAATTTAAACTTGGCTTTTTTCTCTATTTCTTCCTCGCTGGCATAACGTATCAAACCTTTTGGTAAGTTGATGCTTTCCATGATATGGTCGCATTCATCTATACAGGCGGTACAGTTGACGCATTCAAGCTGTGTACCGTTACGAATATCTATTCCGGTAGGGCAGACGTTTACACATTGTTTACAGTCGATGCAATCACCATGACCTAAGGCATCACGATCTTCGTTTTTCTTGAATTTTTTTCTTCCGTTTTCGGCTTCACCACGTTTGTGGTCGTAGGCAACAACAATAGACTTGGTGTCTAAAAGCACCCCTTGTAGTCTTCCGTAAGGGCAAGCAATGATACATACCTGTTCTCTAAACCACGCAAAAATAAAGTAGAAGACCGCCGTGAAAATGATGAGTGAAACTAAAGTGCTCAAATGAGCACTTGGTCCGGCTTTGATGTATTGAATGAGTTTATCGCTCCCTATTAAATAGGCCAAGAATACATTGGCAATAATGAAAGAAATGAGTAAAAATATAAAGAGTTTTAACCCTTTTTTTCTGATTTTTTCGGCATTCCAAGGTTGTTTCGCCAAGCGCATTTGTTTACCGCGGTCGCCTTCAATCCAAAATTCAATACGGCGGAATACCATTTCCATAAAAATGGTTTGCGGGCAAACCCATCCGCAAAAGATTCTACCAAAAGCCACGGTAAAAAGGGCGATAAATATCACGCCAATAATCATGGAGATGACAAATAAGTAAAAATCTTGAGGCCAAAACGGGAATCCGAATATATTAAAACGACGTTCTAATACATTAAACATTAAAAACTGGTTGCCGTTCACCTTGATGAAAGGTGCTGTGATTAAAAATGTTAATAATACGTAGCTAACATATTTACGGTATTTGTAGAGTTTGCCGTTAGGTTTTTTAGGAAATACCCATGCGCGCTTACCGTCTTTGGTAACCGTGCCAATTGAATCTCTAAATGTTTCGTTGTCTTGCGGTTCCAAATCTTTTTGAATTAAGACCCCATGAGCTGGTGACTCATGAGGTCATGTTTAATGTAATTAATCTAGTTTTATTCGCTTATAACTTCAGCAGGTACTTCTGCTTCCGTTTGTAGGGTTGAATCTGGTTGAACTTCAGCTTCGCCTTCCTCAGAAGTTTCTGTTGGTGCTTCCGAAGCATCGCCAGCATTTGGGTCTACGATAATATCACCTTCAGCTACTTTAGGATTTGCTGGGGTTGTACCTTGAAAGGTTAAAACGTAACTAGCAACCTGCGCAATTTCTAAAGGTTTTAACTGGGCTTTCCAAGCAATCATACCTTTTCCTGAGCGACCACCTTCAGAAATGGTGTGGAATATACTTTTAATATCGCCACCTAGAATCCAGTGGTTGTCTGTTAAATTCGGACCAATACCACCGCCACCATCAGCCATGTGACAAGCCACACAGTTGGTTTGGAAAACGTTTTTACCAGCGGTTAAATCGGATGCCTCTGTAAGAATGGTTACTGTATTCACATCTACCAAGCCTTTAGCGGTTTTCTTGTAGGCTTCAATGGCTACTTGAGCTTCAGCAATCTCTTCATTTAATTCTTCAATTTGATTTTGACCGCCAAAAACTTCATATCTAATGAGGTAAACCACTGCAAAAACAATGGAGATGTAAAAGGCGTATTTCCACCAAGGTGGTAAATCATTATCTAATTCCTTAATGCCATCATAACTGTGGTCAAGAATGATTTCACCTTCTTGTTCAATAGGTTTAGAACCTAATAATTTGATGTACGTGTCTTTCAGCCAAGTTATTTTTGCCGATTTATTTTTTTCTGCTATAAATTTGGCTTTGGCCTCAGGAGATAACTTCTGAAACATCACATTTTCCAGAGAGCCTACAATACCTTCTATAGCAATTAATATAAAAAGCACCAAAAGTAAGAACAGTAATACGGCTGGATATTTTACAAAAGCGGGTTGTTTTCCTGAATCTACAAAAAATTCGACCGTTCCTAGAATGATAAAAAATAGGACCGGAACACGAATCCAAGATGGTATTAAATTTTTCATGATATGTCGTCGTTTTGGTGGTTGTCTAAAGGTATATTGCTCACTCTGTTGATGTATTCTTTTTTGGCGGTAATTACCCACCAAAACAAGGCTACAAAAAAGATGAAAAAGATTAATAAAGAGATTATCGGGAAGATTTCTATCCCGGCAATACTCTCCATATGGTTTTTTATATATTTTAACATGTTTGCCGTTTTTAGGTCGTTATTCTTGTGTGGTTTCCACTTTAATATCGGTTCCTAATCGCTGTAAATAAGCAATCATAGCAACGATTTCTCTGTCTTTCATTTCAATAAAGTCTTCGCCGTTGGCCGCCGCCGCTTTCTTGTCAGATTCGTAAGCTGTTACAAAATCGGGGTCAGCATATAAATTCTTTTCAATTTGAGCACCTTGAGCGTCCATGCTTTGTTGGGCGTTGGCAATTTCTTCTTCGGTGTAAGGTACACCTAAGCTTACCATGGCTTCCATTTTAGTTTTGGTCATCGATTTGTCTAATCGGCTACTTTCTCCAGTAATTAACCAAGGGTAACGTGGCATGATAGAACCTGATGAGGTACTCTGCGGGTCGTACATGTGGTTAAAGTGCCAGTTATCTGAATATTTCTGACCAATACGGTGTAAATCTGGCCCCGTACGCTTAGATCCCCATAAAAACGGGTGGTCGTAAACATATTCTCCGGCTTTAGAGTATTCGCCGTAGCGTTCAACTTCATGTCTAAATGGTCTAATCATTTGCGAGTGACAACTCACACAACCTTCTCTAATATAAATATCACGCCCTTCTAATTCAAGCGGTGTATAAGGTTTTACACTAGCAATGGTTGGGATGTTTGATTTTACCATAATGGTTGGTACAATTTGAATGATACCACCAATTAAAATAGCAATAGTCGCTAAAATGGTTAATTGAATAGGTCTACGCTCTAACCAAGTGTGCCAACCTTCACCTGCTGTACGCTTGTTGGTTACTTTTTCAAGAGCAGGGGCTTCTGCTAATTCATCTTGTACCGCAGTACCTTGTTTAATGGTTACAATGACGTTATAAACTAAGACGAACATCCCTATAATGTATAAAGAACCTCCAATAGCACGCATCCAGTACATAGGCATAATTTCGGTTACCGTTTCAAGAAAGTTACCGTAAACTAAAGTTCCGTCTGGATTAAATTGTTGCCACATTGAGTACTGTGTAAATCCAGCAACATATAAAGGAAGGGCATACATAATGATTCCTAGAGTACCTAACCAAAAGTGTAAGTTGGCTAAGGCAGTAGAGTATAATTTTGTTTTAAATAACCTTGGAATTAGGTAGTAAATAATACCAAAAGCCATAAAGCCGTTCCAGGCTAAGGCGCCAACGTGTACGTGTGCAATAATCCAATCGGTAAAGTGTGCTACAGCATTGACGTTTTTTAAGGATAATAAAGGCCCTTCAAAGGTGGCCATACCGTAACCTGTAATGGCTACAACCATAAATTTTAAAACCGGGTCTGTACGTACTTTATCCCAAGCACCACGCAGGGTTAGTAGTCCGTTAATCATACCACCCCAAGATGGCATAAGTAACATTACTGAGAATGCCACGCCTAAATTTTGAGCCCATTCTGGTAAAGCGGTATATAATAAGTGGTGTGGTCCAGCCCAGATATAAATAAATATTAAGGACCAGAAGTGTACAATAGAAAGTCTATACGAGTAAACAGGTCGGTTTGCAGCTTTAGGCACAAAGTAATACATGAGTCCTAAAAACGGTGTGGTTAAAAAGAAGGCCACAGCATTGTGTCCATACCACCATTGTACTAAGGCATCTTGAACTCCAGCGTAAACCGAGTAACTTTTCATAGCACTCACAGGCAGTTCAATATTATTAAAAATATGAAGGACAGCAACGGTAACAAAAGTGGCGATGTAGAACCAAATAGCTACGTAAAGGTGACGTTGTCTACGTTTTAAGATCGTCCAAATCATATTGATACCAAAAACCACCCAAACCACAGCAATAGCAATGTCTATAGGCCATTCTAATTCGGCGTATTCTTTTGAAGAAGTATAACCTAAAGGCAGTGAGATCGCGGCAGACACAATAATAAGTTGCCACCCCCAGAAGTTAATGTTACTCAATAAATCACTGGCCATACGGGCTTTTAGTAATCGCTGAAGTGAATAATAAATACCAGCAAACATGGCATTACCTACAAAGGCAAAAATAACGGCGTTAGTATGTAATGGTCTTAATCGCCCAAAACTTAGCCATGAAATGCCATCGGTAAGATTAGGGAATAAAAACAAAAAGGCAAGTAGTAAACCTACTGCCATGCCCACCACACCAAATACTATTGTAGCGTAGATAAATTTGGTTACGATTTTATTATCGTAATGAAACTGTTGCATTTCCATAGTTGAGAATTAGTCTTTTTTGGTTAGAATTGATTTTTTTGGTTTTTCTTTTACGAGTTCGTCTTCAAATAACATGCGAACCGAAGGCGTGTAGCTATCGTCAAACTGACCACTTTTTACAGCAACAATGAAGGCTATAAAGAAGCCAATGGCTACTATGATGCTGATAGTTAGTAAGATGTATATGACGCTCATATTGTGGTTCGTAAGGTTGTTTTAGTATTCAAATATATTTTGATAGCGCTTTCTAAAATATGACATTTATCATGTTTTTTCAACCTTATCGTGAATTTTTTTTCCTACGAAGTTAGTGCATAATGTAGTAAAAACAACAATGCTAATCGAACTTAAAGGCATTAATATGGCGGCTATTACTGGTAGTAATTGCCCTGTAACCGCAAAATAGAGTCCGATGCAGTTGTAAATCAGGGACAAAACAAAGCTCCATTTGATAATTTTTATAGCCGATTTTGACGCTTTTATAAAGTCGTAAAGTAAGGTGAAATTACTAGCGTCTAAAATGGCATCACAAGCAGGGGAGAACACATTCACATTTTCTGAAATGGCTACACCAACATCGCTTTGGGCTATGGCCCCGGCATCGTTTAATCCGTCGCCAATCATGAGGACTTTAGCACCAGAATTTTGATGGTGTTTGATGTACTCTAATTTGTCTTCAGGTTTTTGGTTGAAGAGCAACTTGGTTTTTGCAGGAAGGAGTTTGGTGAGGTTTTTTTCTTCTCCAGAATTATCACCCGATAGTATGACCAAATCATAAGAAGGCTTTAATTGATTGAAGAGTTTTGAGAGTCCTTTGCGGTAACGGTTGTAAAAGGTAAAGCGTCCTTTGTATTTGTTATTTGTACTTACGTGAACCGCAGTGATTAATGATTTTCCTTCGGAAGTATGGCCTACAAAAGCACCTGAGCCAATTTTAATTGAATCTTTGTTGTGCTGTGCGGAAATACCTTTGCCTATATGTTCTTGGTAGTTTTCAATGGTTACAATATCGTGTTCATTTAAAAGGGTATATAAAGAACGGCTTAGAGGATGGTTTGAATTCCGTAAAGTACTTTTAAGAAAGACTTCTTCATCTGAAGATAATTGAGCGCCTTCATATTCAATACTCGTTTCTTTATTTGCAGTAATGGTTCCCGTTTTATCGAAAATGATGGTGTTTATTTGAGCCAGTTGCTCAATCACTGATGCATTTTTAGCATAAAACTTTTGCTTGCCAAAAATACGGAGTATGTTGCCTAAAGTAAAGGGCGCGGCTAAAGCAATGGCACAAGGACAGGCGATAATAAGCACTGCGGTAAAAACGTTCATGGCTTTAGAACTATCGTTTACTAACCAATAAGCCGTGGCTATAATGGCTATACTTAAAATAGCCAGCGTAAAGCGCTTACTAATGGTGTTGGTTAGGGTAGTAAAAGCGTCTTCTTTATTGATGTTAAACACATCGTTGCTCCAAAGTTGTGTGAGGTAACTCTGCTCAACACTTTTTAAAACATCTACTTCAATACTGCCTTCTACTTGTTTTCCTCCGGCATAGAGTTTGTTGCCAGATTGTTTTGAAACGGCTTCAGATTCACCGGTAACAAAACTGTAATCGATGCGAGCCCTTCCGTTAATTAAAATACAATCTACAGGAATGAGCTCTTCGTTTCTTATAAGCAGTCGGTCGCCTTTTTTGATGTCATAAACCTGAATGGAAATTTCGTCACCTTCAGCTGTGATTTTAGTGATTCCGATTGGGAAATAAGATTTGTAATCACGTTCAAATGATAAAAAGCTGTAGGTTTTCTGTTGAAAAAACTTTCCGAGAAGGAGAAAAAATATTAACCCCGCAAGGCTATCAAAAAATCCTGTTCCTAAATCCAGAATGATTTCGGCTGTGCTTCTTATGAACAATACCGCAGCCCCCAAAGCAATAGGCACATCAATATTTAAAATACCCGATTTTAGACCTTTATATGCTGAAATAAAATAATCTTGGGCTGAGTAAAACACCACGGGTAATGAAAAGCTAAACATGAGCCACCTGAAAAGTGGTTTAAATTGTTCGAGCCAAAATTCATCCACTTGAAAATATTCCGGAAAGGATAAAAACATGATGTTTCCGAAGGCAAAACCAGCCACGCCTAGTTTGTAAATGAGCGAACGGTCTATATTCTTTTTGCCAACCGAATAATCGTCTAAGCTAATAAAAGGTTCGTAGCCAATACGACTGAGGAGCTGCACCAGTGCTTTTAAGGAAATTTGATTAGTGTTATAAGTAATACGGACGGTTTTCTTCCCAAAATTCACCATTGATGATGAAATGGCTGGGTTTAACTTGTTTAAGTTTTCTAAAACCCAAATGCAAGAGCTGCAGTGAATATGCGGAATGTATAAACTAACAATTTGAGTGTTGTCGTCGTTAAATTCAAGGAGGCTTTCTACAATTTTGGCATTGTCTAGAAAGTTGTATTTGCCTTCTACATCCTTAGGTGTAGTACCAGGAGCATTTTGCAGCTCGTAGTATGAGGTTAAATCGTTATCTGAAAAGATTTCGTAAACCGTTTTACAACCCTGGCAACAAAAAGATTTTTCATCATAAATGATTTCCGAATCTGCAGCATCAAGTCCGCAGTGGAAACATGTTTTAGGTTCCATAAATTTAAAAAGGCATTTCTAGCTGTTGACAAAATTGAAAAAACAACAAATTAATACGCATGATAATTGTCATGATTTATATATTTTTACAAAATACAAAATTATAGGTATGAGCAAGTGCGAGCAGTGCATAATTAAACAGTTTAATTCATTAAAAGCATTAACAAAAGATGAGTTGGTGCGCATCTCTGCGTGCAAAACGTCACACACCATAAAAAAAGGTGAGGTTATTTTTGAAGAAGGTGAAATGTTAAACGGGGTTTACTGTATAAAGGATGGCATTTGTAAATTATCGAAACTGAGTGAAAACGGCAAGGACCAAATTGTAAAAATGGTGGTTAAAGGCCAGCTTTTAGGTCAGCGTTCATTGATTAGCGAAGAAACTTCTAATTTACAAGCTACAGCTTTAAATGAAATGGAAGTTTGTTTTATTCCGAAGAGTGAAATTATTGCCGATTTACAGAAGAACCCTAAATTCTCCTTTGAAGTTTTAAAGGATATGGCTCATGATTTAAGAGATTCTGACGATATTATCGTGAATATGGCTCAAAAATCAGTACGTCAGCGTTTGGCGGAAACCTTAATTTATATTCATGAAAACTTCGGAACTAATCCTGATGATACCTTAAGTGTGCTTCTGTCTCGTGAAGATTATGCTGGTATTGTAGGAACCGCAACCGAATCTGCTATACGTGTGCTTTCTCAGTTTAAAAAAGAAGGTTTGATTGAAGCCGTTGGGAAGTATATTAAAATTATTGACTTCGCAGGTTTAGAGCGTGTGGAGTAAAACGCTAGAAGGTCTCAGTTTTCGGTTCATCGAATCAACAATGGATAATTAATAATTAAAAAGGAATAATTAAAAATTGACCAGTTGATAGGAATTCGAAGCTTAACAACAATCGGTGAAATTTGTATCTGAAAATTTCTCTGTGAATCTCTGTTTTAAAATCTCATAAGTGTAAGTTTCCAGAAACTAATAACCAACATAATTTCTCGCAAAGCAGTAATACACAAAAATCAGTGAAATCTGTGTCTATATATTCTGAGAGAATCTCTGTGAAACCTCCGCACCTCTCTGTGTAATAAAAAGAATTCTCAAGACTAGGGCTGTTTCAGTTTAGCCATATGTTAAGTTTATGAACTCTTTATGACAACAAGTCGTATAATTTCCACTTTAACTTCTATCTTTGTAGTCCGAAAAAAATAACTATGTCGAATATCATTTATATAGGTTACGAATTTAAGGTAACACCTTTACAACCAGCGGTTGAGATTTTAATTGCAGAATTAGGTTATGCTGGTTTTGAGAGTTTTGTAGAAACCGATCAAGGCGTAACAGCCTATATTCAAAAGGAAGAATGGCAAGCCGATATTTTAGATGATATTCAAATTTTAAATTCCGATGAGTTTGAGATTAGCTACGAGTTTAGCGAAATCGAACAAACCAATTGGAATGCCGAATGGGAAAAGAATTTCAGCCCGATTGTCGTAGATGATAGCTGTGCTGTACGTGCACCATTTCACGATAAATTCGATACTGAATACGACATTATTATTGAACCCAAAATGAGTTTTGGTACGGGGCATCATGAAACCACACACATGATGATTCAGCATATTTTAAAAAACGATTTTAAAGGGAAATCGGTTTTAGATATGGGCTGTGGTACTGGTGTTTTAGCCATTTTAGCCGAAATGAAAGGCGCACAAACTATTGATGCGGTAGATTATGATAATTGGTGTTATTTAAACAGTTTAGAAAATGTTGAGCGTAATAACTGTGAGTATATCACCGTTATTGAAGGAGATGCCGCGGTGTTAAAGGGTAAAAAGTATGATGTTGTTATTGCCAATATCAACCGTAATATCTTATTACAAGACCTAGAAACCTATGCATCTTGCATGAATGCAAACGGAACGATTTTCTTAAGCGGATTCTACAATGATGATATTCCTGTGATTCAGGAGGCTTGTGAAAAGCAATTGTTAAAATTTGAAGAAAAATTAGAGCGTAACCATTGGGTGGCTCTAAAATTTATAAATTAGAATAAAAAAGATGAGTACGGAAGAAAATACATCCGAAGAGGTACTGCTCGAGGAAGCGGTTTCAACTCAAAATGAAATAGTGGTTTATAACGATGATGTGAATACCTTCGATCATGTTATAGAAACCCTGATTTACGTGTGTGATCACACAGCTGAACAAGCAGAGCAATGCTCCCTAATTGTTCACTACAACGGAAAATGTACTGTAAAAACTGGTGATTATGACGATTTAAAACCGCGTTGTTCTATGCTTCTTGAAGCTGGTTTGAGTGCTGAAATTATATAAATTTTTGTCATTTAGTAGAACCTGTCTAGCGGCAGGCAGAGGAGCCGCAACTGAAGTATCTTTTTAGGTTTCGATTTGTTTAACCGTTTAACTGTTTAATCATTTAGCACAGACGTTATTCTGAAATCGAAGGCTGTTTAAAAAGTCTATATGATGTCATATTGAGCTTGTTGAAATATCATAATAAAACCTATTTATTATGGTTTCGACAAGCTCAACCTGACAAATACAAGTTTAAACGTGTTTTTGAATAGGCTGTCGATTCAGAATGACGAAAAACGAACCTTATCGAACAGCCTTTTCCTTTTCTTACTTATTCTTAGGTTTATAAGGTAGACGGACAAACATAATTTGTTGTAGGTAAATCCGAATCTTTTATCGCAGCAAAACCTCCTGCAATATCAACCAAATTATCAAAACCGCGAGCTTTTAAAATTGAAGCAGCAATTACAGAGCGGTAACCACCTGCACAATGTAGATAATAAGTTTGATTCTTATCAATGGCATTCATATTGTCATTAATGTAATCTAACGGGAATGTGTGTACTTGATCACCTTCTAAATGTTGAGATTTATATTCCCCATCTTTTCTAACATCTAAAACTTCAATGTTGTTGTTTTTAAAACGTTTAGAAAATTCTTCAACCGGTATAGATTCTATCGATTCTAGATCTTTACCAGCTTGTTTCCAAGCTTCGATACCGCCTTCTAAATATCCTAGCGTATTATCGTAACCCACACGAGATAATCTTGTAACGGTTTCTTCTTCTTTACCTTCAGGAGTTATGAGGAGTATCGGTTGTTTTAAATCGGTTATCAAGGCACCAACCCATGGGGCAAAACCGCCGTGAATTCCAATAAAAATAGAATTAGGGATGTGAGCCTTTACAAAGTCTTTTTCATGCCTTACATCTAAAACTAGAGCACCTTCTTCATTAGCTAAATGTTCAAAAGCTTCAGGAGTTAAAGGAGTATTTCCTTGTTTTAAAACGGTTTCAAAAGTATCGTAACCCGATTTGTTCATCATGGCATTTTTGGCGAAATATTGTGGAGGAGGGGCAATACCATCAAGCACTTCTTTAACAAATTCAGCTTTGGTCATATCGGCTCTTAAAGCGTAGTTTGTTTTTTTCTGATCACCTAAAACCCCAACAGTTTCTTTACTTAGGTTTTTTCCGCAGGCAGAACCCGCACCATGTGCCGGGTAAACAATGACATCGTCTGGAAGCGTCATGATTTTATTGCGTAAGGAGTCGTATAGCATTTCGGCTAAATCTTCTTTTGTTAAATCAGATTTAATAGCCAAATCCGGACGCCCAACATCACCTAAAAACAAAGTGTCACCAGAGAAAATAGCATGATCTTTGCCGTTTTCATCAATCAACAAAAAAGTTGAAGATTCTAAGGTATGACCAGGGGTGTGCAGCACTTTTATCGAGATGTTTCCCAGCTTGAAAACTTCGTTGTCTTTTGCTGTGTGGATATCATAATCGGTGTCAGCACCAGGGCCATAAACAATAGTTGCTCCTGTTTTTTTAGCCAAATCAATATGACCTGAAACAAAATCAGCGTGAAAATGTGTTTCAAAAATATATTTAATGGTAGCATTTTCTGCGGAAGCTTTATCCACATACTGCTGTGTTTCACGAAGCGGATCAATAATAGCCACTTCACCGTTAGATTCAATATAATAAGCACCTTGTGCTAAACACCCTGTATATATTTGTTCGATTTTCATAATGTTATATTTTTTTTATTTCCTTGAAAAAGGAAATTTTATTATTTTATTGCTTATTTCAAAATTATAAAACTCTATTGGATTGGTTTGTAACTTATATAACATAAAGCTAGAGTAGCTCTCTGTAAATAATATATGCCGCCATGATGAGTACGAAGTAACCAAAGCTTTTCTTGAGTTTTTTAGCACTCACAAATTTTGAAAAATACCCACCAATTAGAATGCCTAATACAGAAATGGTTGTGAATGCTAATAGGAAAGCCCATTCGATATCTAAAGTTTGTACGTCACCCAAGAAACCTATTAAAGAGTTAATGGCTACAATGATTAGTGAAGTTCCTACGGCTTTTTTCATTGGAATATTTGCCCAAAGTACTAAAGCAGGTACGTAGAGGAAACCGCCGCCAGCACCTATCAAACCTGTAATGGCTCCAATAGTAATCCCTTGTAGAAAGGTTTTGTAATAGGCTTGTTTTTCTGTACCTGGTTTTAAGTTTTTTTTGCTTTTTATCATGGAAATGGCAGCAAAAAGCATGATAAAGGCAAAAAAGACCATAATTGTGATGTCTTTTGTAAGTTGAAAGTTTCCAAAAGTCAATAGGATTTCAGGAATATTGGGAACCAAAAATCGACGTGATAAATAAACCGCTAAAAATGAAGGAAATGAAAAGGCTAGGCCTATTTCAAAATCTACCAACCCTTTTTTATACTTCTGGTAAGTGCCAACCAACGATGTAACGCCGACGACAAATAGCGAATATGCTGTGGCTACAATAGGGTTATAGGCTAAAAGATAAACCAACAAAGGAACGGTTAATATGGAACCGCCGCCACCTATTAAGCCTAAAACTAAACCCACAATTAAGGCACCGAAATAGCCAATTAAATGTATACTATCCATGATTAGTGTGGTAGTTTGTTTTTAAGTAAACCGTAAATAAATGTACCAACAATAGCCGCAGCAATAACTATTAGCATGCTCCAAACTCCTGTACCTAATAGAATGTACATGGGCCCTGGACAAGCACCAATTAGTGCCCAGCCTAAGCCAAAAATGATACCACCAACAATATATCGCGTAATCACTTTGTCCTTTTTCGGAACAAAAAGATCGGCTCCTTGTATGGTTTTAATATGACTCCTTTTGGAGAGTTGTAAAAATGCAACACCTACAGCTATGGCCGAACCAATAATACCATACATGTGAAAGGATTGAAAACGGAACATTTCGTAAATACGAAACCATGATACGGCTTCAGATTTTACTAAGACAATACCGAAGAATATACCAACGAGTAAAAATTTTATGAATTTCATTATTCTAATATTTAAATTGAAGAAAAAAGTATTTCGTAATTTAATATAGCCCTAAAATTGTTTTCATTTTGTCATTCAGAAGGAAGTACGACTGAAGAATCATTATAAATGATTTTTGAGATTCCTCGATACTTTGGAATGACAAGAAATACATGAGGTCTAATTACGAATATGTAGCTAGAAAATAAGCGGCAGTATGAAGTTAGCCATGATTAAACCACCTATAAAAAAGCCAATAACAGCAATTAGCGATGGTACTTGCAAACTACTCAAGCCGGTAATGGCGTGACCAGAGGTGCAGCCACCTGCGTAGCGCGTTCCGAAGCCTACTAAGAGTCCGCCAACAATTAAAAGGATTAAACCTTTTGGTGTGGCTATAGCTTCTAAGCCGTACATTTCAGCTGGGACCAAAGCCTTTCCTGGGGTTTCAAAACCCATGCTTTGAAGTTCTGTAATGGTGGTAGGGTTTAATGTGGTACCGCTGTCATTTGAGAGGTAATGAACAGCAATAAAACCCCCAATAATCGTACCTAGAACGACTGTAAGATTCCAAAGCTGGTCTTTCCAGTTGAATTTAAAGAAATCGGCAAATTTTCCAGCACCACCAATCGCACAAAGCGTTCTGAGGTTTGAGGACATGCCAAAGGTTTTTCCAAAATAGAGTAGTAGTGCCATAACGATGGCAATGAGTGGCCCGGAGATATACCAAGGCCATGGGTTTAAAATATGTTCCATGCTATTAGTTTTATAGCACAAAAGTAAAACCTTGAAAGCTGTTGGTTTGTGATAAATGTTACCTAAGCAGGAGAAGAGGTAGCGGTGATGTTATAAGATTTGGATTTTATTCCGACTTAATTTTATTTTATTCTCGTTTTCCAGTTGCTTTAAGAGCCTAGAAACCACCACGCGTGAGGTGTGTAAATCTTCAGCAATCTCTTGATGCTTGATGATGATGTTCTTAGATTCGTGAAGCACGGTTTTATTTTTTAGATACTTATATAAACGCTCGTCCATCTTCATAAAGGCGAGATTGTCTATAGCCTCAAGCATTTCGTCAAAACGGTTTTGATAGCTTTCTAAAATGAAATGACGCCAGCTTTCGTTAGTTTGAAACCATTTGTACATATAAGCAACGGGAATCATTATCAGCGCGGAATCACTTTCGGCCACTGCTCGAATTTTACTTTTCGTTGTGCCAATACAGCAAGTTAAGGACATGGTGCAGGTTTCTCCAGCTTCTAAAAAATAGATAAGCAATTCGTTGCCATCCTGATCTTCACGTAATATTTTTATATTGCCACTTAATAAAAGCGGCATATATTTAAGCGTTTGGTTGATGTCTATAATGATTTCATCCTTTTGGAAGGTTTTATATATGCCTACTTCTGTAATCTCTTTGATGAGGTTTTCATCTAATTGGTGTTGGTAAATGTCTGTTAACAAATTTGTTTTCATAGAGATAGGAAGTGGTTTTTTAAATAAACCACATTTTTAACTGAAGTTAGGTTCAATAGTTTAACGTTATTCAAAAATAATCAATTAGATTTTTATAAAAAAAGTTTGCATATGTTTTAAATTATAATGTATATTTGCACGCACAAAATAAGGCCTCGTGGCGCAACTGAATAGCGCACTTGATTACGGCTCAAGAGGTTACTGGTTTGAATCCAGTCGAGGTCACAAGAGTAAAAAAGCTTCCAAGAAATTGGGAGCTTTTTTTGTTTGTGGTTTACAGAAAATTAGCATACTTTTTTTGAATTTTCACTGTTCTTTTTGTTGCTAGTTTGAGTTTGTTTTGTCAATTCAATACAAAACAAAAGAGTCCTTCAAGTTTTTAAAAACCTTGAAGGACTTTGTAGACGACACCACATGTCGCCATAAAACCTCTAAATCTGGCATAAATTTGTCCTGTAATAATAACAGATTACATTTTTTCATAAAGTTAGTTTAGTTTGGTTTTTTAAAGATTAATGGAGCTGCTGTAGGTGTGGTTACCTGCAGCAGTTAATCTTTTTTTTTATACAAATAAAGACTTAAATACGCCCAAGTAGATCATTATATATAGTAAAACCCTGTAGAAATTTTGTTTCTGCAGGGTTTTCGGTTTTTAATAGTTTCTCTATAAATAGTGGTTTGCCTTTTTATGGTGTGAAATGTTAAAGTTAACCTTCAATTTTAGATGCAGTTGACTTCAGTAAATGTAATTGAGTTCTGATGAATATTGTTTTCTATCTTAAACTTTATATTGTTTTTAGAATCCTGTTAGAGTTTATTTCTATATAACCTAAAATCCGGCTAGATCAGGAGCTACAAGTGATTCCTGTTTCTTGTAGCTTAGGGGTAGATTTTGTGTAATCCAATACCGACATCCTATGTCGCCATACAAGCTTAACCCTAGATGTACCTTTGTAGTATAATTATAACAAACTATAGTTTTAAGACTGTAGTTAATTTAAAATAGTAAATTTTTATATTATGAATAACATTTTGAAAAACACAAGAAAAGGATTTTTAATGCTAGCTTTATTTGGTACTATGGCAAGTTTTGCTGATGCTCCTGCAGACGGTATTATTGTTGAAGGTAATAACACTACCTTAACTTTAAATTACGCAAAACAAGGTAGCGCTGTATCTATTAAAGATACTAATGGTTCTGTGCTTTATACTGAAACTATTGAAACCACTGGTAGATATAAGAAAAACTTTGATTTATCATTTTTACCTGATGGAAACTACATGTTTGAAGTAGATAAAGATCTTGAAGTTGAAGAAATTCCTTTTACATTAAACAAGGGGGTTGCTGTTTTTAACAAGAGCCAAGAAAAAGTTGTTTATAAGCCTTTTATCAGAGTTTCTGATGATTTAGTTTATATCAACAAATTAAACCTTGATAACGAAGACTTGAGCGTGAATATCTATTTTACTAAAAATAATGGTTTGAATTCTGAGCTTGTTGTTTCTGAAAAATTGAGCAGTGAGAATAAAATTGAACAGGTTTATAAATTAGCCGATTTAGGAAGAGGTACTTATAATGTTGTATTGAGTTCTGGTGGTAGAACCATTCAAAAAAATATCTAAATTTAATTTAGTATACTTGGAAAAGGTGATCTTGAAAAAGGTCACCTTTTTTTTTGTTATCATTTAGATCTGGGTGCGGGTTTTCTGGTATTTAGTGGTTATGAGACCTTTATAATACTTGACTGAAATTGGCCTTATACCAATTTAACCATATAATGTCATAATACCGACACCACATGTCGCCATAAAAGGTCTAAATCTGGCGTAAATTTGTAGTGTAATTATAACAGATTACATTTTTTCATATAAGTTAAGTTTGGTTTTTAAGATTAAAAAGAGCTGCTGTAGGTGTGGTTACCTACAGTAGTTTAATCTTATATAAGATGAAAAATTCAAAGACGCCCAAGTAGATCATTATATATAGTAAAACCCTGTGAAAGTATATTTTCACAGGGTTTTCGGTTTTTATTAATCTGATTAGGAGGAGTTCTTAATAAAGGTTCTTAATCTTTTTAAGTTTTGTTTTCCAAAGTTCTAATGATTCTTCGTGAATTTTGATGTTGTTATGAACTTCTTTAACTAACGGATTGTCATCTTCTACATTAGTGAAAAACTGTAAGTTGTTTTCCAACTGATTGATTTGACTCTTCACTTCATCAATTTTCTTTCTAATAAATACGCGTTCGTTATCTAAGTTCCTGTTGTCATCATCGGCAGCATTAAGAACTTCCAACTTGTTTTCGTATTTTATGATTTCAGATTCGTTTTTATCTAAATCTAAAGTTGCTAGTAACTGGTCAATGCTTTTTTGAAATTTACCATCAACATAACGTTTGTCTTGAGGTACACGGCCCAAGGCTTGCCAAGCTTTTATTTGCTCTTTAATCGCTTCAATTCCAGCGTCCTTATTTGTTGGTAGTTCTAGTGTTTTTAAGCTGTTTAAAAGCTCGTTCTTCTTGTTGTAAGCTTCAGTTTGCTCGGCGCTGGCAGCATTTCTTTTAGCATGAATTCTGTCGAAATAGTAGTTGCAAGCTGCTTTAAACTGTTTCCAGATTTTGTCACTATCTTTTCTTGGAACGTGACCAATTTTTTTCCATTCACTTTGAATTTTTTTCATCAAAGGGGTTACGGTATCAAAATCGTCACTGTCTTTATTGTCTTCAGCAGTTTTGATTAAATCTAGTTTTAACTGAAGGTTTTTAAATTGTTCTTTCTTTAAATCTTTGTAAAAACTATTTTTTTGACGGTTGAAGGTTCTAACGGCTTCTTTAAACTTCGCCCAGGTCGCTTCATTAACTTTTAAAGGCACTTTTCCTGCATTAAAAAAGGCTTCACGCAAGGCTTCTACTTGCTTTATCTTCTTTTGAATGCCGCCGTGAGACTTAGCGCCTTGAGCACTAATAGTTTCAATTTCGGCAATGATTTCAAGCTTTTTCTCTAGATTTTTTTCGTAAACTTTATCTATTTCTTGATAGTAACTGTGACGCTTATCATTAATGATTTTTGTAGCTGCTTTAAAACGTTCCCAAATGGCTTCACGATGTTCCATGCCTACAGGACCAAGTTCTTCTTTCCACATTTTGTGTAATTCTTGAAGCTCTCTAAAGGCACGCATCACATTGTTATCTTTAGCTAATTCTTCGGCACGCTCAATAATTAATAACTTCTTTTCTAAATTGTGTTTGAAATCTAAATCGCGTAAATCCCGGTTTAAATGTAGAAAATCATAAAATAGCTCCACATGGTGGTGGTAACTGTTCCAAGCGTTGTTGTATTTGTCTCGTGGAATAGGACCTGTTTTTCTCCAACGCTCTTGTAAATCTTTAAAGTTTTTGTAAGTCGTGTTGATGTTTTCTTCAACATTAATTAAACCTTTTAACTCTTCAATAATTTCAAGTTTATCTTCAAGATTTTGTTTTAGGTTTTTTTCTAAACTTTGATAGTGATTGTTAAGCTTTGTTCTGTAAAGTTTATAAGCCTCTTTATAGCGTTTCTGTACTGGAGACGTGTAGTAGAAATCTATTTCATTACCACCGTCATTGATGAAATCTTCTTTCTTTTCATCAATAATAGCCTGTAACTTTAATTTAAATTCATTGTTTATACCATTAACATGGTCGCGAATGGCTTGAACTTTTTCGGTTTCTAAAAGACGTTCTAACTCAATGGCTAGAGCTTCTAACGACATAGTATCGTATTCCTTAACTTCAATTTTATGACGGTCTTTATTGCCTTCATCTTCAGCATCCTCAGCATTAGATTCGTCAATTTCGTTTAGCATCTCATCTTGCGCTTCACTGGAATCTTCTGATTCACCCTCTTTTTTGTTTTCATTGGTCTCAACAACAGGTTCTACCGCATTTGATGTTGATTCTGTGTTTTGATTTTCATTTAATTCTGCTGAATTTTCTACAGTATTATTAGAATCAACTTCTTCTTTTTTTTGTGCTTTCTCGTTGTCAGACATTTTTAAAAATGTTAAGGTTCATCAATTATTTTCGACTTTAAAGATACTAACAAGTATAGTATAAACAAAGTACTGTCAAGTGTTTTAACTTATTTATAGAGGTTTTAATATAGGTCCCAAATCGACCAAGATTTTTCAGCTTGAAGTTTCAGCATGTTGGCACCATTAACAATGGTAGCTCCATTTTTTTTGCCTAAACTTAAAAAGGTGGTTTCTTCCGGATTATATATTAAGTCGAAAAGCAAATGCTTATCACTAACCCCTTGATACTTGATATTTGGGTGATCTTCAATATCAGGGAAAGTGCCTAGCGGTGTGCAGTTCACAATCACCTCATGGTTTTTTACATCTTCTTCGGTTAAACTGTCATATGAAAATTGAACCTGATCTGAAAGTGTGCGGGATACATAACTACAGCTTAATCCTAATTCTTTTAAACTGAAAATAACCGCCTTACTTGCGCCACCAGTTCCTAGAATTAGCGCCTTCTTGTGATGTGGTTTTATGAAAGGTTCAATGGTTTTCTTAAAGCCATAGCAATCGGTGTTATAACCTACTAATTTACCTTCATTAGTGATTTTAATGGTATTCACGGCACCAATAGCTTTGGCTTGTTCGTTTATTTCATCTAGATATGGCATCACAGCTTCCTTGTATGGAATCGTAACGTTCATGCCTTTTAAGCCTGCTGTGTTTTTTATAATACCTGGAAACTTGTTGATGGTGTCAATATCAAAGTTTTCATAGGATGTATTTTCAATTTGTTCTTTTTCAAATTTCTCCTTAAAGTAAGATCTAGAGAAAGAATAGGAAATGTTTTTACCTAGTAGTCCTAATTTGTTCATGCTAATGTTTTAGTTTTTTGTCCGTACCACTGCAAGCTTAGTACAATGGCAACTCCAATGATGATGAAGCCTAGAGCTAAATACGTTTCGGTGTTTAGTTCGGGAATAAAGCGTTCGTAATTATGAATTATTTTTTGTCCGTTAGAGTCCAAAATTAAAGGGCCATCAGAGTGCTTTTTAAAAATGGTGTTTTTCCATGGCCACACGACGCCAAGTGATCCTACAATAAACCCGATTATAGAGGCCAGGGTAATGCTTTTATAATGTTTTAGAATGTAGCTGAGTAGATGAGAGAAAGTAACTAAACCCGTAATAGAGCCTAAAGTAAAGACTAGTAAAATTTTCAGCATGTTAATACGCTGTTCATTTTGTGTAAAGCTGAAATCGCCTAGAATTATTTCTGAGAAGGTATCATACAAGGCGTTTACCGAGTCTACTAATAACAAGACATAATTCCCCAAAAGCATCAGAATAAAAGATCCTGAAAACCCAGGGAGTGTCATTCCAGAAACGCTAATAATTCCGCAGAAAAAAACAAACCAGAGGTTGTCATTTTGGGTTGCTGGTGTTAAAAAGCTGATGCTTACGCCCAGTAAAACGCCTATAATTAAAGAAAGGTACGTTTTAGGGTTCCAGTCATCAAAATCTTTGTAAATATAATAAATAGACCCTATGATCATGCCAAAGAAAACGCTCCAAACATAGAGTTCATAGTGTTTGATCAAATAGTCCAATACTTTAGAAACACTGAAGTAACTGATAAGCATACCAAGAAATAGCAGGCTTAAAAAGCGACCATTAATGTAGTGGTAAAAACTTCGAAAGCGTCCGTTAAGTAGTAAGGCAAAGGCTTTTTTGTTAACTTTCTTTAGAGAGTAAATAAATTCTTCATAAAAGCCAGCAACGAATGCAACGACACCACCAGAAACTCCGGGAACTTTATTTGCAGCGCCCATACCTAATCCTTTTAGAACTAGAAAAAGTTTATCGGTAAATGTTCGCGTGCTTTGCATTATTGTTTTTTGGAGCCTAATTTTTCAAGAATAAAAATAGTTAAAAATCCTAGAATCATTAAAACTATCGCATAACCTATGTGGTTGTCGCCATTAAAATTTAAAGGTGAAATACTTTCTTGTAGTAGGGGTGATTTAATGCCTTTTGAATTGGTATGCCAGCTTAAGGTGTTTTTCCAAGGCCACACTTTGTTTAGTGAACCAAAGATAAAACCTGTTAAAACGGCTAAAGTGATGTTGTGGTAATTTTTAAATAGCCATTTTAAAACATGGCTAAAACTCAACAGCCCTATAAGTGCTCCAGTGGCGAATATAAGTATCCTTTTGATATCTAATTCGTGAAAAGCATCACTTAGTGTTTTATAAGCGCCTAAAATTATAAGGATAAAGGAGCCTGAAATGCCTGGAAGTATCATGGCGCAAATGGCTATCGCTCCTGCGAGGAATAAATACCAAGGGTTTTCGTTGGCGCCTAATGAAGGCAATTTACTAATATAAAATGCGATCGCAGCACCAAGGATTAAAGCAATAACTGTTGCAGCATTCCATTTTGTAATTTGTTTTCCAACGAAATAAATACTAGCAAGTATGAGTCCGAAAAAGAAAGACCAAATTAAGACAGGGTGGTGAATGAGTAGGTAACTGGCTAGTCTCATAAAAGTTACGAAACTGATAATGATACCAAGCATGAGTGCTAATATAAAATTGCCGTTTAATTGCGCCCAAAATGCTTTAAAACCTTTGTTAAAAAGGGTTTTAAATAAGCTCGCATTAATGTTGCTAATGGTTGAAATTAATTCTTCGTAAATTCCTGAAATGAAGGCAATGGTACCACCAGAAACTCCTGGAACGGCATCGGCAGCGCCCATGGCTAGGCCTTTAAAAGTAATGATTAGATAATCACTTAAACGTCTTTGCATACTTGGTTTTTTAAGAAAACCAAAGGTAACAATTAAATTAAAGGTTTGGTTACAGATTTGTCTTTAGAATCTTTTTAACTAATCTTTTGTTAGAGATTTTTGGGAAAAGTTCGTCGATAATAAAATAGTAATCTACGTTGTATTTGAGTCCGTTTTTTAAGTGAAAAGTACCTTTGTCATTTTCATTTAATTGAAAATACAAGCCGGCTAAACGGTATTCAATTTCGGCGTTTTCTGGGTAAAACTCCATTGCTTGCTCGAAGTTATAAATTGCGCCTTCAATTTCACCAAGTTTTATGAGTAAATCACCTCTTGATAACCAGGTGTTTAATTCGTAATTCCCTAGTTCTAAGGTTTTTTTGTAACCACGTTCGGCTTCTTCAAATAAACTTAAACGGTGATTAATTTGGGAGTATAATTTCCAATAAATCACGTTTTCAGAATCTATATTAATCGCCTTATTGATGTAATACAGCGCTTTTTGATAATCTTGTTTTTTCTTGTAAAACTTAGTGATGGCAATCCATCCTTTGTCTAATAACGGATCTTCGTGAACGGTTCTATCGTAGTATTGCAGCGCAAGTTCATTGTCACCAAGTTTTTCATGGCAATTTCCTATACGTAATAGTGCAAATGACGTTGGGTCATCTAAGCTTAATGTGATGCTGTAGTTTTCAATAGCATCTTCATAGCGTTTTAGTTTTTCCAACACTTTACCACGTTCTAGGTAAGCGCCAACAAAAGTATCGTCAGAAATGATGGCAAAATCATAAGCAGCTAAAGCTTTTTTGTAATCTTTTAATAGAAAGTATTGTTTCCCTAACTGATGCCAAGCCACCTCACAGTATGGGTTTTTATCTAAAAAGATGTTTAAATATGAAATAGCATCTTCATGCTGATTTAAAATTTCGAAACAATAGATGATGTTGTAAAGTGCTGAGTAGTCGTTGAAATCTGTTTCTAAACATTTCATGAAGTTGTTTTTAGCTTCTTCAAAATTGTCTAAAAACAAATACTCCATACCAATTAATGAATATAGGTCGACCACATCATCGGTAAGATCTAATGCTTGTTTAAGTACCATGATGGCTTGCTCATGATCGTCTCTTTTAGAGAAAATATTGGCCTTCTGAATATAAATTTCTTCATTATTCGGGTCCAAACTGTATAACTCACTTAATAAGTCATCGGCTTCATCTAACTTATCTTCAAAAACAAAAATTTCAACTTTAAAAAGTCTTAAATTAGTAGAGGAAGGATGTTGATCTAAACCTAATTTAATTGCTTTTTTTGCTAAAGCAATTTTACCTTGATTGAGGTAATGGTGAATGATGTTTTCAAATTCTTCAGAATCAAAGAATAAAACATGATTTGTTTTTAACATCGATTCAAACTTGGTAAGCGGCAAATTTTTGTTGTCATCATGACTAAACTCCATAAGCACATTTGTGAGGTTCAACTTTATTAAAGTTACTATTCTATTTAAAGGTTAGTCGTAAACGGACTAAATGTTTTCAACAAAGTAATCAACAAAAGTAGTGTTTTATCGGGTGATTTATTGTTTTTTATTGATAATCAATGAGTTAAAATTGTGTTAATCGTCAATTATTTGGTCAAGAATATCCAAAATAGTTTGACAACCTTCAGTTATTTCGCTGTTTGAGATGGTTAAAGGCGGGGTAATTCTTACTGCTTTCGGCTCAAACAAGAGCCAGAATAAGATTAAACCTTGATTTTGAGCGGTTAAAATAAGGTGGTTTACCTTTTCTGCATCGGGTAAGATTAAAGCTAGCATGAGCCCTTTTCCTCTTATTTCACTAATTAAAGGATGTACCAAGAGCTTTCTGAAAAGTGCCTCTTTTTCTAAGGCTTGCTGCATTAAACGGCTTTCGATAATTTCTTTTAATGTGGCTAATGCTGAAGCTGCAATCACGGGGTGACCACCAAACGTTGTAATATGCCCCAGTTTAGGATTGTCTTGTAATAAATCCATTAGAGCACTTGAGGCTGTAAAAGCCCCAATAGGCATGCCGCCACCAAGTCCTTTTCCTGTGACAATAATATCTGGCGTACAGTTGTAATTTTCAAACCCGAAAAGTTTTCCTGTTCGTCCAATACCTGGTTGAATTTCGTCTAATATTAATAGTGCTCCCACTTGAGTACAGCGGGTTCTCACTTTTTCTAAATAACCATTGGTAGGCTCAATAAAGCCCGCACCTCCTTGTATAGTTTCTAAAATAACACAGGCGGTATGTTCGGTGATTTGATTTAAATGAGCACTATTATTAAAGTCTATAAAGCGAACATTTGGTAATAGAGGTCTGAAGGCTTGTTTGCGTTCTTCAAAACCCATAACGCTCATGGAGCCCATGGTGTTACCGTGATAAGCTTTGTTTGCGGCTATAATTTCACTACGCCCTGTTGCACGTTTTGCTAATTTTAAAGCCCCTTCAATGGCTTCGGTACCTGAGTTAGTTAAATATGTTTTTTCAAATGGTTCAGGCAATTGTGACGCGATGAGCTTACTGAGTGCTACGGCCGGTTGCTGGGCATATTCACCGTAAACCATAACATGCATGTATTTGTCAAGCTGTTCTTTTATAGCTGAAACCACTTTTGGGTGGTTGTGACCTAATGGACAAGCAGAAACCCCAGCAACAAAGTCTAAGTATTGTTTGTTGGTGGTGTCATAAATATAGGAGCCTTTGGCATGAGAAACCTCCATTGCTAGAGGATGTGTTGAGGTTTGAGCTTGGTATTTAAGAAAATCTGAAGTCATTTGTTTCTAGATTTAATGTGTTAAAATTTCAACAAGCTTGGCACCCCATAAATATATAGAATCATTTTTTTGGACATCACTGATTAAACATCTCAACTTACTACCGTCATTACTTTTAACGCCGGTTAATGTATATTCTTTCCAATCGTTGGTTAAGGTAATAGGTAAAGTATGATAAACAGCAAAGTCGGTATCTGCACGTTGAAACCTGATTCTCGTTTTTCCTTTCCCTTTCATCCAAATTGAAAATTTAAAAGTCCCATAGGTTTTGTTAACCACCTGATAGATGTGTCCGTCTCTAGTACCTGTTCCAGTTATGAAATCAGTAACGTCATTGTTCATAGGGTTTTTGGTTGAGCTTATATCTGCCTTAACCGCATTTTTCAGCCATTTAGAACTGCTAAATACATTAGGGGATTCTAATAAATTCTCTGATTCTGTTTGCTTTGGTATATTACGAGCCGCTTTGTTTTTATGAGGCTCTCCCTTACCTGCTTGCTTTATGCGTTCAAGCATGTCTTCATCAAAAAAGGCTCCTGAAGGCACATAATCTTCCAATCCTTTAATTACAGGGAGTTCCAAGGGCGGGTCATCACTAAACAGATCTTCTACACTGGTAGGGCGTTCCTCTTCACGCCAATCAAAGCCTTTGAGGAACTTGTCTTTTTTGGGGTATTTTGATTCTGGAATTAGGTCACCATCCACTTGGTTGAATCTTGAATATTCCTCAATATCGCCTTCAGCAAATAATATTTTAATACTTCCTGATTTGGCCTTATCTATTCCTATAAGCTCTTGTTTATCATTTCGGGCATAGAAAATGGATTCGGCATTTTTAATAATGTCTACTTCCCTCAAAGCGTTTTCATCATTAAATTGTCCTACCAAGCGTAACCCGTAAATTTGATTATAAGCGTTGTCTGCTAAAGTGTCTTTGCTTGTAATAAAAGCGTGATTAAAAACTAAAAGCGAGTCTATTTTTTCGGTTTTGTTGTTTGATATGAGATGGATGGTGTCTCCGGTCATTTGGTTTTCAAAATTCCATAGAATGGGTTTCCTAGCGGTTGAAAATTTATCACCAAATGATAAACGCGGAATGTTTATTAATTTTGTGAGTCCTGTTTTTTGATTGGCATAGATAGAATCTGATTTACCCGTGATATCAGATTTAAATATTTTTGCATTGTAATAGGCGTTAATGATACGGTTATCAGGTTTTCCGGTAACCATAATTTTATCGGCATGCATGAATACCGAATCTTTTTCTTGTACAGTAATCGCTAAAGCACGTTTTGTAATGAATAGGGAGTCCTTAGCTCTGTAAACTTCGGCGTAATGCCCTTTGATAATACTTTTGTTGAGTGTATCGGTAACTTTTATATTGTTGGTTGCCGAAGCAAAACTTTTTGTGTTGTCAAAATACAAGCTGTCACCCTCAATAATACGGTTGTCGTAATCGATTCGGGCGTTTTTTAGAGCATAACCCACTTCTAGTTTGGTGTCATAAAATCCTTTTTCACAATAGGTTTTACTAGTTTGAGTGGTAATGGTTGAAGGCCCAAATAGGTAGGCAAAGCCAGTATCTGAATAAAAATCAAAAAAATTAGAGTTTATAGTCGATTCTTTATTTACAAGAACCACATCGTTTACAAACTGGTATTTTTTACTATCCATGTAATACCGCCCAATCTTACTTGTAATGGTTCCTGAAGAATCTTTTACCACTTTACCACCGTTTTTGTAAAAGGCCTGCTGTTTAACACGGTCAAAATAAAGAGTATCTGACGAGATGGTAGAATGGGGGTCTGTTAAGACCACATCGCCACTAGCAAAAGCGAGTTCTGTGATGCCACTATATTCCACATATTTTGAAGTCATATTAATGGTGTCTCCTTGCTTTACAGTAACATTACCATAGGCCTCAACAAAATTTTCCTCACCATAATGAATGGCGCGGTCGGCCCACATGTTTGAACCGCCATGAATGATGTGTACTTGCTGTTTGTCATCACGAGTTAAAACCTTCGCACCAGGATAGTTTTCTTCGTCAATAGTAAGTTTTCCAGCGTACTCGATTTGAATCTGTCGTTTTTCTTGAGCGCTGTTAACCGAAACAAAACCAATAATTAAGGTAATTAATAAAACTTGAAGTTTGTTCAAAGTATAAAAGTTTGTGGCAAAAATAACGATTAATACCATGTCTTGTTTAAAATTACGGTAAAAGAAAATGGTGATCTTTTGTATTATATAAAATGGAAAACTAAGGCATAGCCAAAGCTATAGTTTCTTTTTATGCTCAAATAGAACGCACAAAAGCGTGTTTTATTAGGGGTGTTTTGAATGCAATTAAAAAAACATAAAAGCTCTCAAGTAGCGCGTATGACTTGAAATAGTCTGGTTTTATACACAATATCTGAAGATATAAATTATATTAGTGGTTCGTAATAAAATACCTGAAATAAGTGCATTGTTCTTTGATAAATCAAAGTTCATGATAGTAAGTATTTTAGGTGTAACTGGAAAAGAATTAATTATATCAAATTAAGGATATTAAAAGTACATGGCAAAAACAGACACTACCAGTTTCGAGAAGAAACTCTTTAAAGCAGCAGACAAGCTCCGTAAAAACATTGATGCTGCCGAATACAAACACGTAGTACTAGGCTTAATTTTTTTAAAATAGATTTCAGAATCCTTTACAGAACTCTATCACAAACTAGAAGCAGACGAGTGGAGCGACCCAGAAGATAGAGACGAATACATTGCCGAAAACACCTTTTTTGTGCCTAAACTTGCCCGTTGGGGCCATATACACGCTCATGCTAAACTGCCTACCATTGGGCAAACCATTGACGAAGCTATGGAAGCTATTGAAAAGGAAAACAATGAACTAAAAAATGTACTACCACAAGTATACGGTAAGGCTAATTTAGATAAAGCGGCTCTTGGGCAATTAATAGATTTAATAAGTAACACCGAATTACAAGCCGAAAACGAAAACTCTAAAGATCTTTTTGGACGAGTGTACGAGTATTTTTTAGGTGAATTTGCCAATGCCGAAGGAAAAAAAGGTGGTCAGTTTTATACCCCAAAAGCCATTGTGAAACTCATGGTAGAAATGATTGAACCTTACCAAGGGCGTGTGTATGATCCCGCTTGTGGTTCTGGGGGCATGTTTGTCATGTTCTGAAAAATTTGTAACCGAACACAGCGGAAACATAAAAGACATTACCGTATACGGACAAGAAAGCAACCATACCACATGGAAACTGTCTAGAATGAATTTAGCCATACGCAACATTAACAGCAAGTTTGTGGTGTGGAATAACGAGGGGACTTTTTTAAAAGATGCCCACCCCGATTTAAAAGCCGATTACATTCTTGCCAACCCACCCTTTAATCAAAAAGATTGGGGTATAGATATTTTACAAGAAGATGGCCGCTGGAAACATGGTACACCACCCAGTGGAAATGCGAACTTTGGCTGGATGCAACACATGCTTTATCATTTAGCACCACAAGGTGTCATGGCAACCGTTTTATCTAATGGCTCATTAAGTTCTAATACCTCGGGTGAAGGTGATATTCGTAAAAATTTGGTAGATAGCGATTTGGTAGAGTGTATTGTTGCCTTACCTAAACAACTATTTTATAACACAGGTATTCCTGCCTGTATTTGGTTTTTACGGAGAGAAAAAGCCAACCACAACAAGGAAGTATTGTTTATAGATGCCTCTGAAATGGGCTTCATGAAAGACCGTGTACACCGCGATTTTACAGACGAAGACATTGCTAAAATACGAGACACCTACATCAATTGGAGAGCTGTCACCTCGAGCCCAGTCAAGAGGTCTCAAAACGGTAGCGAAGAATCTCCTTATAAAGACATAAAAGGTTATTGCAAAAGCGCAACTCTCGAAGCCATACAAAAACATAGCTACGTACTTACCCCTGGTCGTTATGTGGGCATACCCGATGAAGAAGATGACGGTATTCCCTTTGAAGAAAAAATGCAGACATTGACTGCTTTATTAAAAGAGCAAATGGATAAAGAGCAAATACTGAATGAAGAAATTGATATACAGTTGGCTAAAATTGGGATGCGTTTATGAGTAGCGTAAATAAAATACCAAATGGGTGGATTGAAACTACTTTGGGGTTAATTATGGAAATTTCAAGTGGTAAAACTCGGCCAAAGATTGAAGGGGGAATTCCAATTTATGGAGGTAACGGAATTATGGGATATGGTAATAAGGGTAACCAAGAAAAGGCTTCAATTATAGTTGGACGAGTTGGAGCTTACTGTGGTGCAGTTTATTTAGAAAAAAAACCTTTTTGGCTTTCTGATAATGCTTTAGGAGTATTAAATAACTTAGATTCAGATTTAATGTTTTTATATTACAAGCTTATCTCAATGAAACTGAATAATCACGCCATTGGTGGGGCACAACCACTAGTTACTCAAACATTACTCAAAGAGTTAGAAATTTTAATCCCCAAAAGCATAGAAGAACAAAAAGTCATAGCCAACATCCTCACGGCATTTGATGATAAAATAGAAAACTTAGAAGCTCAAAACCTTACCCTAGAGCAAACCGCACAAACTATTTTTAAAGAGTGGTTTGGTAAATATCAAGTAGGTGATGAGTTGCCTGAGGGGTGGCGCGTTGGGAAAATTGAGGATCTTTTAGAAATTAAATATGGTAAAGATCATAAGCACTTGAAAGCGGGGAGGGTTCCACTTTACGGTTCTGGTGGAATTATGAGATATGTAGAGAAACCATTATATGATAAAGACTCTATATTAATACCCCGAAAAGGTACCTTGAGTAACTTATTTTACTTAAGCCAACCTTTTTGGTCAGTCGACACAATGTTTTATAGTAAAATAAAACGTTCTTTTTTTGGAAGATTTACTTTCCTCTTTTTAAAATCTATTGATTTATCATTAATGGATGTTGGTTCTGCTGTACCGAGTTTAACAACCCAAGTATTGAATCAAATACCAGTCATCATCCCAAAAGATGAAATAGCTATTAAATTTAACAAGATTGTTTCTACTTTTTATGAAAAGTCAGAAACTAACAATTTCCAAATCCAAACTCTAAAACAAACCAGAGATACTTTGTTGCCCAAATTAATGAGTGGGCAGGTTCGGGTTAAAATGTAGAAATAAGTTATGTCATGATTAAAGAAAGCACGTATATAGGTTATTGGTGGTTTCAAGAAAATTCAGAAAATGAATTTCAAGGGGTTTTAAACTTTGAAACTAATGGAGATGTTGTCCTAAATGTTTTAGACGAATCGAAAAATGTTGATTTCAACCAGTTATTTAGAAGTAAAAAAGAAATACCTACTATTATTGGTTTAGCAAAAGATAGAGTTACTAATAAGGAGTTCTCTTTTAAACTAATAGATGCTTATGTTGTTTCAAGCTCAAGCTCATTTAACAGGTTAAAAAGTTTTAGTATTAAATCATACTCAGTATTAAAATCCCAAAGCAACGATTTTAGTTCAGATTTAGAATTTGATGTTTTAATTTTAAAAACAGATTTATTAGACGATTGGCTTAATATATATGGCCATAAGTTTAGTGTTAACGAAGGTATACCTAACTTTAATCTTAGTTATAAGCAACCTGATGAAATTACACTGTTTCAATCGGAGGATTTTTCATTAAAAGCTTATTTTAGTGTAAGTCACAGTCTAATTTTTAGTAAAAAAATTGATGTTGAGCAATCGGCATGTCTTAATTTATATTTCACAGCACCTAAAAAGCTTCAAGAATTAAAACCTTATATTAGGATGATAAGAGACTTTTTTTCTCTTGCTGTTGGTCTCCCAATAAACATTACCAAAACTGTATTTAGTAAAATTGTAGAAGGAGAAAATAAACCTGATATTAATTTTGAATTATATCAAAAAAGTAAATATGAAAGTAGGATTCCAACTTTTTTAGAAACCAAAAGAATGCTAATTACTTATAATCTTATTAAAGATTCTCCAAATGAGGTATTTGCAAATTGGTTTAAAAAGTACGACGCATTAAAATTTTTAATGAACAATTATTTTGGCTCGTTGTACAATGAATTTAAATATGTTGAAGATAAATTCTTAGATTTTATATTTTCAATTGAAGTTTATCATAGAGCTAAATTTGGTGGATTTGATTTAAAGGATGAATCATATTTAAAAATTAGAGATCGAGTTCTTAGTTCGGTTAAAGATAACAGTGATAAACAGTGGTTAGAAGCAAGATTGAAAAAATATACTGAAAACACACTACAATCGAGATTAAGGAATATATTAGAGTTAAACAAAGAAAGTTTAAGCGGTCTAATTGAAAATAATGAGTTGTTTTTAAAGAAAATTGTAGAAACAAGGCATTACCATGTTCATAGCTCGATTAAAAATGATGAATATATTATAAAAAATGCCATTGAGTTATCTAGAATCAATAAAAAACTCGAAATAACAATTCAAGCTATTTTACTTTCAGAACTTGGCTTTAAACAAGATGTGATAAATAAAAGGTTAAGAAAAAATAGCCCATTTACTTTTAACTAAAAATGTAGAAATAAGTTTTAATTACACTTGTCTACCTACTTAAAAATGCATTATTGTAAAAATAACATGTTTTTTAAATGCTTATTTGTACATTTGTGTTAAATTAAGAAATAATATGAGTTTCGATACGGTTATTCCAACAGCAAAAAGAATAGAACGGCTTCAATACGAAAACCCTTGGTGGACAACTGGTAATGTACAGCAAACCTACCAGAACATGTCCAAACGTTTATATTTTAAGTTATTTTATCCTTTTGTAAAAGAAACCGATATTAAACGCGCCGTAGTACTTATGGGGCCTCGTAGGGTGGGAAAAACAGTGATGATGTTTCATACCATACAAGAGTTAATTAAAGAACATACTACACCTCAAAAGATATTTTTTATAGGCATAGACAACCCAATTTATATGCACATAAGCCTAGAGGATATTTTACTCTTAGCTAAAGAAGCCGTACAAGCAAATACCTTAGAGGGCTGTTTCGTGTTTTTTGATGAAATTCAATACTTAAAAGATTGGGAACGCCACCTTAAAGTACTGGTAGATCTGTATCCAAAAACAAAATTTGTTGTTTCTGGCTCTGCTGCGGCCGCTTTACGCATACAAAGTACAGAAAGTGGTGCGGGCAGGTTTACAGATTTTATGCTGCCGCCACTTACATTTCACGAATACATTCATTTAAAAGATTTACACCATTTGGTGCAAGCTAAAACCATAAAATATGGTGGTAAAGACATTCCTTTTTATACCACCCATGATAACAAAGCCTTTAATAAAGCCTTTATGCACTATCTTAATTTTGGGGGTTATCCAGAGGTCGTGTTGTCTGAAAAAATACAAACAGATATGGGGCGCTACATCAAAAATGATATCGTAGATAAAGTGTTGCTTAGAGATTTACCAAGTTTATATGGCATAAAAGATGTACAAGAATTAAATAGCTTTTTTACCTATATAGCCTACAATACAGGAAATGAATTTTCTTTTGAAAAACTATCTAAAGACAGTGGTATTCAAAAAGAAACCATTAAAAAATATTTAGAATATTTAGAAGCTGCATTTTTAATAAAAGTAATTCATAAAATAAACGATAACGCCAAAAAATTTAAACGAATAACTAGTTTTAAAGTATATCTAACCAACCCTTCCTTACGTACCGCACTATTTTCACCCATTATAGAAACAGATAATGAAATGGGAAACATGGTTGAAACCGCTATTTTTTCACAATGGATGCATCGTGAAAACCTCGATTTAAAATATGCCCGCTGGAAAATGGGAAGAAAAGAAGGCGAAGTGGATATTGTTTTACTAGACAATAAAATATTTAAACCCCAATGGTGTGTAGAAATAAAATGGAGCAATCGCTATGCAGAAAAACCACAGGAATTAAAGAGTTTAATTTATTTCTGCAAACAAAATAACTTTAACGCCAGTTTAGTAACATCTATTGATGCGTTAAGCAATAAAACCATTGAAGACATCAATTTAACCTTTGTACCTGCTGCAATTTACGCATACAACATAGGCGTAAATACATTAGAAATAAAATCAAGTTGGTAATATGCTCAACGAGAACACTATAGAACACGCTTTAATAGATCAATTAATTGGTCAAGGCTACACGTATTTTAACGGTACAGACATATCCCCTATTGGCAAAAATGCCCAACGAGAAAGCTTTGCATCTATATTATTAGAAAATCATTTTAAAACATCTCTTAAAAAATTAAATCCTACACTTCCAGAATCTGCTCTTTCAGAGGCCTACCAAAAAGTAATTAACCTAGGCACAGAGGATATCATGGAAAACAATGAACGTTTCCATACATTACTTAATAATGGTGTTACGGTTGAATATACCAAATCAGGTAAAACCAAAGGTATTAACTTAAAGTTGTTAGATGTTGAAAACCCAGAGCATAACAACTTTGCTGCTGTTAATCAATTGGTGGTTAAGGAAAACAACAACGAAAAACGCTTTGATCTTGTCATTTATGTAAACGGTTTACCTTTAGTTTTTATAGAGCTTAAAAGTGCCACAAGCGGAAAAGCCACTTTACGTAGAGCCTACGGTCAAATACAGAATTACAAAAAAGCCGTACCTAGTATTTTTTATTACAATGCCATTTGTGTGATTAGTGATGGTATAGATGCTGCAAGCTCTAGCCTTTCTGCCCCGTTTTCTAGGTTTTTAGAATGGAAAAAACAAAAAATGAAAAAGAAGAAAGTGGTATAGATAACCTCAAAAAGGCAGCAGAACCGGCTCCTGTTTATGGTTTCACTCCACTACAAGATATGGTGAAATATATGCTCAATAAAAAAACATTGGTTGAGCTAATACGCTATTGTACGGTTTTTGAAAAAGAAGAAAAGAAAGACGAAAATACTGGAATTATATTTCAAATTAACATCAAAAAAGTTGGTGCATATCATCAATATTATGCTGTACAAAAAGCAGTTGAACAAACTTTACGCGCAACTAATTCAAAATATGGCGATAGAAAAGTTGGTGTAGTATGGCATACACAGGGTTCTGGTAAATCCTTATCTATGGTTTTTTATAGCGGACAAATTATTACGCACCCTCAAATGGAAAACCCTACCATTGTAATACTTACAGATCGTAACGATTTAGACGACCAACTATTTAGCACCTTTGGTAATTGTGTTGGTCTATTAAGGCAAACACCCGTTCAGGCAGATAGTAGAGCGCACATAAAAGAATTGTTAAAAGTTTCTGGTGGTGGTGTAATATTCACAACCATTCAAAAGTTTGCCCCAACCGAAGGCAATGTTTATGACACTTTATCAAATAGAACCAATATTGTTGTGGTTGCTGATGAAGCGCACCGCAGTCAATATGGTTTTTCTGGTCGTGTAGTAGAAACAGATGAGGGATCTGAAATAAGGTACGGAAATGCCAAGTATTTACGAGACGCCTTACCTAATGCCTCTTACATCGGTTTTACAGGGACACCCATTGAAAAAGAAGACAAATCCACACCAGCTGTTTTTGGCGATTATATAGATGTTTACGATATCAAACAAGCGGTAGATGATGGCGCAACCGTTCCTATTAGTTATGAGTCCCGCTTAATTAAAATTAAACTAGATGAAAAAACAACTAAAGCCCTAGACGATGAAATAAATGCCATTGAAGGCGCTACCGAAGAACAGCTAGAAAAAGCCAAAAAGAAAACCGCTACTATAGATGCTGTAGTTGGGCACCCAGACCGTTTAAAAGATGTGGCCAAAGATATTGTGACGCATTTTGAAGCGCGTCAAAATGTGTTTGAAGTCAAAGCCATGATTGTAGGCATGACACGAAATATTTGTGTACGACTTTACAATGAAATAATTGCTTTAAAACCAGAATGGCATAACAACGATTTAGACAAAGGAACGATTAAAGTCATCATGACGAGTGCTACAGACGACCTCGTCATATTTCAGTCACACCACACCACTAAAAATCAAAGAAAGGATTTAGCAACAAGAATGAAAGATACCAATGATGAATTAAAATTGGTAATCGTTCGAGATATGTGGTTAACAGGTTTTGATGCACCAAGTATGCATACTTTATATGTCGATAAAAAAATGCAAGGCGCCAATTTAATGCAAGCCATAGCACGAGTAAATAGAGTTTACAAAGATAAACCAGGCGGTTTAGTGGTTGATTATATTGGAATTGGTCAAGACCTACGCAAAGCAATGGCTACCTATTTACAAAGTGGAGGAGAAGGTTCGCCAGTTGTTGATATCAAGGAAGCTATTTCAGGCATGTTAGAGAAGTTTGAAATCGTAGAGCAAATGTTTAACGCCTGCCTGCCAGAGAGGCAGGGATTTGATTTTAAGCCATATTTTAATGTAGATACGGCTCAAAAATTGCAAATATTGTTGGGTGCTCAAAACTTCATTTTAGCAGACCAAAAACTAAAAGATCGCTTTTTAAAGGAAGTGACTTTATTATCTAAGCTTTTCGCTATGTCTATTCCTAGTCCGCAAGCGGAAGTTTTAAAAGACGGCGTAGCTTTTTTTCAAGCCATAAAATCAAGATTGAACAAGTTTACAGGAAACAGCATTAAATCTGATTACGAAGTAGAAACAGGCATCAAGCAAATTGTAGATGATGCTTTGTCTAGTGATGGCGTTATTGATGTGTTTGAAGCAGCGGGGGTTAAAACACCTTCGGTTAGTATTCTTTCAGATGAGTTTTTGTTGGAAGTTAAGAATATGCAACAAAAAAATGTGGCTTTTGAACTGTTAAAAAAGCTATTGAGCGATGAAGTAAACATTAGGAAAACAACGAATTTAGCACAGGGAAAAAAGTTCTCTGAAATGTTAGAATCTGTAGTAAAACGCTATCACAACAATCAAATAGATTCAGCTCAGTTTTTAGCAGAATTGTCTGAAATTGCTAAAGAAATGCGATTTGAAGATAGCAAGTTGGAAGATTTAGGTTTAACACCAGAAGAGTATGCTTTTTATAGTGTATTGAAACAAAATGAATCAACCAATTTTTTAGAAGATGACAAAATGAAAGAGTTGATTCATACCATAGTAGATGTTATTCGAAAAAATGCTACGATAGATTGGAGTAAAAGAGATGATGTAAGAGCAAAATTAAGATTAACCGTTAAGAAAATACTCATGCGTTATGGCTATCCACCAGATATTGCAAAAATGGAAGCCGATCGTGTGTTGATACAAGGTGAAGCTTTGGCTGAAATGTTTTTTTACAAAAACAAACCGATAGACTGTAGGTAACGAGTCATGACACTTTTGCTAACATTAAATTGTTAAATACAAAAGAGGCTGTTTAAAAATTAAAATTTTCGTCATTCTGAACTTCTTCAGGCAGAAGTTCAGAATGACGTACTTTAATGCTTTTTAGGCAGCCTCTAGTATGGTAAAAAATGCTAAACGTACTTATTGTTTTCTGAAAATCGTCTGTTTTCTATCTGGACCAACTGAAACGATAGTAATCGGAATTTCTAATTCTTTTTCTAAAAATTCGATATACCCGTTTAATGCTTTTGGCATTTGAGAAGCTTCAGACATTTCAGTTAAATCTTCGTGCCATCCGTCAAATTCAGAATAAACAGGTTCAATGTTTTCTGGTTCAATATTGTATGGTAAGTGAGTGATCTCTTCACCTTTATATTTATAAGAGGTGCATACTTTTAAAGTTTTAAAACCAGAAAGTACATCACCTTTCATCATCATTAATTGGGTTACACCATTTACTTGACAAGCGTATTTTAATGCTACAAGGTCTAACCAACCACAACGTCTTGGTCTTCCTGTAGTGGCACCAAATTCGTTACCAACTTTAGCCATAGTAGCGCCGTCTTCATCAAAAAGTTCAGTAGGGAAAGGACCAGAACCCACACGAGTTGTGTAAGCTTTGAAAATTCCGAAAACTTCACCAATTTGATTTGGAGCAACTCCTAAACCTGTACAAGCTCCAGCTGCAGTGGTATTACTTGAGGTTACAAATGGATAGGTTCCAAAGTCGATATCAAGTAAAGACCCTTGAGCACCTTCAGCAAGAATGGTTTGACCAGATTTTTGAGCCTGATAGATGTATTCTTCAGAATCAATTAATTTTAAAGATTTTAAAACCTCTACAGCTTTAAAAAATTCAACTTCTAATTCTGCTAAATTGTATTCAATTTCTACATTATAGAATTTAATCATGGCTTCGTGCTTGTCAGCTAGAGCTCTATAACGCTCTTTCCAATCGCTAAGTTCTAAATCACCAACGCGAATACCATTTCTACCAGTTTTATCCATGTAAGTTGGTCCGATACCTTTAAGTGTCGATCCAATTTTAGCTTTACCTTTTGAAGCTTCACTCGCTGCATCTAACAAGCGGTGGGTTGGTAAAATAATATGTGCTTTTCTTGAAATGTGTAAAGATTTTCTATAATCTACATTTTGCGCTTCAAGTTTGTCTAGTTCACCTTTAAAAATCACAGGATCAATAACAACACCGTTTCCAACTAAATTGGTAGCATCATCATGAAAAATTCCAGAAGGAATGGTATGTAATACGTGTTTTTTACCGTTGAATACTAAAGTGTGACCTGCATTTGGTCCGCCTTGAAAACGTGCTATGATATTATAGTCTTTGGTAAGAACGTCGACAATCTTTCCTTTGCCTTCGTCACCCCATTGTAATCCTAGTAGTAAATCTACTGCCATTGTGAATATTAGTTATTTGTTTCTGATTTTCTATTTCCGTAGAAATAGAGCGAGTGGTTGTTAATTTTTATATCGAAAACTTCTTCAATCGTTTTTTTGATCGATTCAATTCTAGGGTCGCAAAACTCTATAACTTCACCGGTGTCTGTAAGAATGACGTGATCGTGTTGTCTGTCGAAGTAAGATTTCTCATAGTGTGCTTGGTTTTGCCCAAATTGGTGCTTTCTAACCAAACCACATTCTAAAAGTAATTCTATAGTGTTATAAAGAGTGGCGCGAGAAACGCGGTACTTTTTATTTTTCATATTAAGATATAGAGACTCTATATCGAAATGTTCATCACTATTATAAATTTCTTGCAAGATGGCGTAACGTTCTGGTGTTTTCCGGTGCCCTTTGTTTTCTAAAAAGCTAGTAAATACACTCTTTACGATTTCTTGATTCTTTGTATCGGTTTTTGCATTCATAATTTCCGTGGGCAAATTTACACAATTTTACACTCTAGTAACCTTATCTATACCATTAATTTTTTTAAGTTTTTCTAAAAGCTTTTTAATTATGGTGTTATTTTTTACTACAACATTGATTTTTCCTGAGAATAAACCATCATCACTTTCAAAGCTAAGACTTTTCATATTCACATGCATATTTTCTGAAACAATGGTTGTGATCTCATTAACAAGCCCAATATGATCGATACCTGTTAGCTTAATTTGCACCATAAATTCTTGCTGTGAAGAGTCCACCCATTTGGCTGTCATGATGCGGTAGGCGTAGTTGGATTGCAGGCTTACGGCATTCGGGCAGTTCTTTTTGTGGACTTTAATACCTTCAGAAACCGTTAAAAAACCAAAAACATGATCACCAGGAATGGGGTTGCAGCAATTCGCAAGTTTATAATCTAATTTTTCAGATTCCTTACCAAAAACTAAGGAGTCAAAATTGGTGGTAACCTCGTTTTTATCAAGTTCCTCTTTAGGAATACTTGCTTTTCTCGTTATTTTATTTTTGATGAACGACATTAAAGCATTGCTGCGCGAAGTCGAAAAGTTTTTAATCATCACATTGTCAATAGAGCCAATACCAACACGATAGAAAAGGTCTAAACTGGTTTTAAGTTTGAAATATCGAACCAGTTCATTGATGGTTTTCTCATTAAGCGTGATTTTTAACTGCTTTAATTTACGACGTAAAATTTCTTTACCATCTTCACCAATACGTTTTCTGTCTTCTTTAAGTGCCGATTTGATTTTACCACGCGCTCGTGCTGTCGTCGCATAATCCAACCAGTTTGGGTTTGGTTTAGCACTCTCTGAAGTTAAGACTTCTACCTGATCACCAGTTTCTAAAACATGGCTTAAAGGCACGAGTTTACCATTTACTTTAGCGCCTCTGGTTTTCATACCAATTTCGGTATGGATGCTAAAAGCAAAATCTAAGGAAGTAGCGCCTTTAGGTAGCGATTTTAGATCACCCTTAGGGGTAAAAACGAATATTTCTTGTGAATAGAGATTAAGTTTAAATTGCTCAACAAAATCAACAGCATTAATTTCAGGACTTTCTAGCGCTTCTTGTAGTCTGTTAATCCAGCTTTCTAAACTATCTTCTTTTTCTTTATCGTGTTTGTACTTGTAGTGCGCTGCGTAACCTTTTTCAGCAATTTCATTCATACGTTCGCTACGCACTTGAACTTCAACCCAACGGCCTTTAGGTCCCATAACCGTAATATGTAAAGCTTCATAACCTGTGGTTTTTGGTGATGTAATCCAATCGCGTAAACGCATGGGGTTGGGTCTAAAGTGATCGGTTACGATGGAGTAAATTTTCCAGGCTTGGAATTTCTCATCGGCAGGCTCACTTTTATAAATAATTCTAATAGCGAATTTGTCGTAAACTTCATCAAAGGAAACTCCTTGATTCATCATTTTCTTTCTAATTGAAAAAATTGATTTTGGTCTTCCTTTAATAGAATATTCGAAGTTTTCTTTATCAAGTGCTTGTTTTATGACCTCGCTAAACTGTTCGATATATAAATCTTGTTCTTCCTTGCTTTCTTTTATTTTAAAAAGAATGTCGTTATAAACATCGGGCTCGGTATATTTTAAACTTAAGTCCTCAAGCTGGGTTTTAATGTTATACAAGCCAATACGATGCGCAAGCGGCGCATAAATGTATAAGGTTTCAGAGGCGATTTTGTCCTGTTTGTCAGGGCGCATGGAATCCATGGTTTGCATATTATGCAACCTGTCGGCTATTTTAATGATGATCACACGAACATCATCATTAAGTGTGAGGAGCATTTTACGGAAATTCTCAGCTTGTAAGGAGACATCCATGTCTTTTTCCTTACTAAGCGAAGATATTTTGGTGAGACCCTCAACAATCCGGGCTATGGTTTTACCAAAGCGGTTTTCAATATCTTTTATTTCATAATCGGGGCTATCTTCAACAACATCATGTAGTAATGCTGCTGCAATAGATGTGGCATCCAACCCGATTTCTTGAGCAACAATTTTGGCCACAGCAATGGGATGGAAAATGTAAGCTTCTCCCGATTTTCTTCGTTGATTTTTGTGTCCGTCTAATGCAACTTCAAAGGCGCTTCTAATAAGTTTTTTATCCTCAGTAGAAAGTGTAGTATAACTAACTTTAAGTAATTCTTTGTAGGCCTTTGCAATGGTTGCATTTTCTTTTTCAATAGCTTCCTCTGTCATAATTTAAAAATAACATAAAGAAAATTAACAAGCAACATGCGCTATGTATTTTTAAGTATTCTTAAGTAAAAAGGGTGCGTAAAAAGTATTTGAAATCCTAAGACTACAAAAATGTAAAGATGATAAGTAATCCTCTTATCTTTTATTTAAAAAATCAACTAATTGAGCAACGGCTTTTCCTCGATGACCTATTCTATTTTTTAGGCTCAGTGGCATTTCAGCAAAAGTTTCGCTGTAGCCTTGAGGTTTAAAAATAGGATCATAACCAAAACCTTCTTCACCAGTTTTGCTTGTCGTTATTTCACCTTGGCAAATTCCTGTAAAGGTTTCTAGTTTGTCATCAATGTGTAGCGCAATAACGGTTTTAAACTGGGCTTTTCTGTTGGTTTGGTTGTCAAGTTTGGTGAGTAACTTGTTCATGTTGTCATCGGCGTTTTTTTGTTCGCCAGCATAACGGGCTGAATACACACCAGGGGCGCCGTCTAGAGCCTCAACTTCTAAACCGGTATCGTCTGCAAAACAATCGTAGCCATAATGTTCTTTAATGTAAATTGTCTTTTGAATGGCATTACCTTCAATGGTAGCTTGCGTTTCAGGGATGTCTTCTAAGCAGCCAATATCTTTTAAACTTAATAAACTAATATGGTCTGGAATTAAAGCCTGAACTTCTTTGACTTTATTTAAGTTGTTGGTGGCGAAAACAATTTGCATAATATGATCTTATAAAGGTCTTCAAAAGTACTATTATATTAAGTGATATGAAAATGTATTCAAACGGATTCTACTGAAAACTTTAATATCGTTTTATGATAATTGTTGTGTTTAAATTTTAAAAAATCTAGTATCTTCGGATAGATTATTAACCTTAAAAGTGTTTAATTATGATAGTAAATTTTCAATATGTAGGGGTAGATGTAAGTGACACACTTTCTGAATTCACCAAAGAAAAGTTAAAGAAAATATTTGATAGATACGAGTTTTTAATAAGTGCAGAAGTGCATTTTAAACAAGACGAAAAAGATCACGATGCAGGAAAAATTTGTAATATAGAATTGAGCTTACCAGGGCCTAGGATTTTTGCCACATCTAATGAACGTAATTTTGAGGTTTCGGTAAGAGAAACGGTTAGTGATTTAGAGCGTCAACTTAAAAAAAGAAAAGAAGTTTATAAAACACATTAATATAAAGCTTGCTTTGTAGTGCTTGAAAACTAAAATCTGAAAATAAATCATCTATGATGATAAGGTTCATTTCTTAAAATTGTAAAACCTCGATAAAGTTGTTCAATAAAAAATAAGCGAATCATTTGATGGGAAAAGGTCATTTTAGACAATGATATTTTCCCATTCGCTGTTTTATAAACTTCCTCTGAAAACCCATACGGCCCGCCAATCACAAAAACGACTTGTTTAATTCCAGAATTCATATGTTTTTGTAAATAGTTTGAAAAGGCTACAGAATCATGCATTTTTCCGTTTTCATCTAATAAAACTAAAGCGTCTGTAGTATTTATCTTGCTTAAAATCAGGGTGCCTTCCTTTTTTTTCTGTTCTTCCTCGCTTAAATGCTTCGAATTTTTTATGTCAGGAATAACCTCCAAATTGAACTTAATATAGAAGTTTAATCGTTTGATATAATCGTCAATTAATAACGTAAGTTGTTTATTATCAGTTTTTCCAATAGCAATAAGTTTAATTGTCATAAGTAAAAAATTCTATGTGCATTTTATGAATAATGCATTAAAATAGCAATTAATTTAAAATTTCGTAAATGTAAAATTTAATAAAGTGAATCTATTTATTATTTTTGCTGCAAACAAGTTTTATTTATGATTACACAAGAGCAATTTGATTCGGAGTTGAAAATGATTATTTCTAACGCGATTAGAGAGGATGTTGGAGATGGAGATCATAGTTCATTAGCTTGTATTCCTGAGAATGCACGAGGGAAGGCTAAGCTTTTAGTAAAAGACAAAGGTATTATTGGCGGGGTGAATTTCGCTAAGAAGGTCTTTGCTTATGTAGATAAAAACTTGAAATTAGATATTCGCATTGAAGATGGTGCCGAAGTGACTTACGGTGATGTCGTGATGTATGTTGAAGGGCCTACGCAATCCATCTTAAAAGCAGAACGTACGGTGCTTAACGCTATGCAGCGTATGAGTGCTATTGCGACTAAAACTAGAATGTTTGTTGATTTATTAGAAGGTACCAAAACACACATTTTAGATACCCGTAAAACGACACCAGGTATTCGTGTTCTTGAAAAATGGGCTGTTAAAATTGGTGGTGGTGAAAACCACAGATTTGCATTATACGATATGATTATGCTTAAAGATAATCACATTGATTTTGCAGGAGGTATTACTAAGGCCATCGAAATGACTAAAGATTACTTACAGGAAACAGGTAAAAATCTACAAATCATGGTCGAAGCTAGAAACCTTTTTGAGGTGGAAGAGATTTTACAGAATGATGGGGTGTACAGAATTTTACTCGATAACTTCGATTATGAAGATACTAGAAAAGCCGTGAAAATGATTGGAGACAAGTGTCTTACAGAATCTTCAGGTAATATTAATGAAGCCACCATTAGACATTATGCGGAGTGTGGTGTGAATTATATTTCTTCTGGAGCATTAACGCATTCGGTTTATAACATGGACTTAAGTTTAAAGGCGGTAAAATAAGCTTCAACGGCTTATCGAATTTGAATTAATTATACCTTATTATACTTAAAAGACACTTTTAATTTTAATAACTTTGTTTTGTATTCAAAAAAAACAAGTTGTTAATGACCAAGCCAATTGAAGATAAATTTGACAAAATTCCGGTTGTTAGTCTTTTGGTTCGGTTTTTAAAACGCATTAAGCTTCCTGGTTTAGAAGGTTTATCGCTTTACGATTTATTAGAGCTTTATATTACTGGGATTATAAAAGGCGCTGTAACGACCCGCGCCAGTGCGATTGCTTTTAGTTTCTTTACGGCGGTTTTTCCATTCTTGCTTTTTGTTTTAATTATCATCCCATATATACCGGTTGATAACTTTAAACATGAGTTTTTGGTGTTTCTTGATTCCTTTCTTCCTGCAACAACATCCGACTTTTTCTTTGAAAATATTTTTGAAAATATTGAGCAATCACAGCGAGGCGGCTTACTGTCATCTGTTTTTGTATTGTCAGTATTATTAATGGCTAATGGGGTAAATGCTGTATTTACTGGTTTTGAAAGTTCTTATCATGAACAAATAACGCGAACCGCTTTTAGGCAATATTTATATGCTTTGGGAATAGCTTTAATATTAGCCTTTTTGCTCATTTTTACCATTGCTATTTTAGGCTATGTTCAAATTTATGTGGTTCAAGAGTTGTTAAGGGCGTTTCGTGGTGATGGTTTTGAAGCCGAAGAGAAAGCGGTGTTTTGGACCAAAATGGTGCAGTCTGTATTCTTTGTTATTATGGTATATTTATCAGTTTCGACACTTTATTATTTCGGAACCAAAGAAGGAAAAGAGTCTCGGTTTTTTTCAGCTGGAGCACTTTTTACAACTTTACTCATTATAGTAAACTCCTTTTTATTTGGGGTTTACATTGAAAATTTTAGTCAGTATAACAAACTATACGGTTCTATCGGGGCGCTTTTAATACTTCTTTTCTATTTGTGGTTAAATTCTAATATTCTATTATTGGGATACGAGCTAAACGCTTCATTGAATAAACTTAGAAAAACGACTTAGTTGATGGTAGATTTTATAGATGTTATTATTCCAATTCCGTTAAAAAAACTATTTACTTATACGGTAACCCAAGCTGAGGCTGCCTTTTTAAAGCCAGGCATGCGTGTAGCTGTGCCTTTTGGGAAATCTAAAATATATACCGGTATTGTTTTTAGCATTCATAAAGAAGCGCCTGCTGCTTATGAAGCTAAGGATGTTCAGCAGATTTTAGACGACAAACCTGCTGTTAACAGTCAGCAATTACAATTTTGGGGGTGGATTGCTAGCTATTACATGTGCACGCTTGGTGATGTGATGCGGGCTGCCTTGCCTAGTGCTTTTATTCTAGAAAGTGAAACCGTAGTAAGTAAAAGTAAAGTGCATCTTGCTGATGAATCTATTTTAAAAGATGATGAATTTTTAATTTATGAAGCGCTGCAACATCAATCGAGCCTTAAAATTCATGATATTTCAAATATTTTAGGAAAGAAAAATGTGCTTCCCGTAATTAAGCGCCTTATTGAAAAGGAAGCGATTACGGTTGAAGAAGAAGTTTACGAAAAGTACAAGCCTAAATTGGTGCGCTATGTTAAGCTGCATAACAGTTACACCAGCGAAAAGGATTTTCATGAGCTGATGGAAGAGTTAGGTAGAGCTCCTAAACAGCGTGAGGTGGTCTTAACTTTGTTTTCAATTTCGGCAAAGACTAAAAAACCAGTAAAGGTTACCGATTTAGTTGCTGATAGCGGGGCGTCGTCTTCTATTATAAAAGCATTAGTCGATAAAGGTATTCTTGAAGAATATCATATTCAAACGGATCGTGTGGAGTATTCTGGAGACGATACGTCCGATTTAAAACAATTAAATGAACACCAAGAAAAAGCTTTAAAAACCATACAAACTAGTTTTGAAACCCATAGTGTGACCTTGTTGCATGGGGTAACTTCTTCAGGGAAAACTGAAGTGTATGTAAAACTTATAGAGTCGGTGATTAATGAAGGGAAGCAGGTGTTGTATTTACTTCCCGAGATTGCTTTAACCACGCAGTTAATTACGCGTCTTCAGAATTATTTCGGAGAAAAAGTAGCTGTGTTTCACTCGAAATACTCAGTTCAAGAGCGTGTTGAGGTATGGAATCATGTACTAAATCATTCCGCCAAAGCGCAAATCGTTTTAGGGGCACGCTCCTCGATATTTTTACCCTTTTCAAATTTAGGACTTATTGTGGTTGATGAAGAGCACGAGCAGTCGTTTAAGCAGTTTGACCCCGCGCCACGCTATCATGCTCGTGATGCTGCCGTGGTGTTATCGCATGTGCATAAAGCCAAAACCTTATTAGGCTCGGCAACACCAAGTTTAGAAAGTTATTACAATGCCAAACAAAATAAATATGGCTTTGCTGAATTGACGGTGCGTTATAATAATGTTTTAATGCCTGATATTGAATTGGTTGATGTCAAGGAAAAGCAGAAGAAAAAACGCATGAAAGGCCATTTTAGCGATAGACTTATTGAAGAGATGACAGAAGCCTTAGCGGAAGGTCATCAAATTATTTTGTTTCAAAACCGTCGTGGATTTTCACCTATCGTAGAGTGTAAAACCTGTGGTCATGCACCCGAATGTCCTAATTGTGATGTGAGTTTGACGTTTCATCAGTATAGAAATCAATTGCGTTGCCATTATTGTGGTTATCAAGCCGCGATGATACAAGATTGTATGGCTTGTGGTGGACAAGATTTAGACAGTAAAGGCTTTGGTACCGAACAAATAGAAGAGGAGGTAAAATTGTTATTTCCAGATCATAAGGTGGGGCGTATGGATTTAGATACCACGCGTGGTAAATATGGTTACGAAAAAATTATAACGGCGCTAGAGCAACAAGAAATTGATATTTTAGTGGGTACACAAATGCTTACCAAGGGTTTAGATTTTAGAAACGTAAAGTTGGTGGGTATCATGAATGCTGATAATATGCTTAATTTTCCTGATTTTAGAGCGCACGAACGCAGTTTTCAATTGATGTTACAAGTGGCGGGTCGTGCTGGTCGAACAGAGGAACGTGGTAAGGTATTGATTCAAACGTATAATCCGCATCACAATATTTTACAGCAGGTGTCTACTAATAATTACACCGAGATGTTTAAGGAGCAGATGAACGATCGTTATAATTTTAAATATCCGCCTATTTACAAGCAGATTAAAATCACTTTAAAGCATAAGGATTTTAATCGTGTGGAGACGGCGTCTATTTGGTTTGCTAAATCCCTGCGTCAGGTTTTTGGAGAACATGTTTTAGGTCCAGAAGCACCACCTGTAGCGCGTATTAGGAATCAATTTCATAAAAATATCTTAGTGAAAATCCCGAAGCAACAGTCTTTAGCAAAAACAAAAGAAGCTATCATTAAAATAAATAATAGCTTCGCGAGTGTAAAAGATTTTAGATCTGTTAGAGTAATTTTAAATGTCGATAACTTCTAATCTTAAATTAATAATCTGTTTATAATTGATATAAACTTTAAATATTATTTAAAGCGTCTACTAGTTGTGTTTTCTTGTTTCTACTTAAAGGAATTTCATAAGCACCAACTTCAACATTCTTACTATTGAATCTGTCAATTTTATCCAAATTAACAATGTATGATTTATGAATTCTTAAAAATTTGCCTTCTGGTAATTCTGCTTCAAACGATTTCATTGTAGAAAGTACAACTAAACTGTTCTCTTCGGTTACGAGTTTTACGTAATCACCAAGGGCTTCAATCCATTTGATGTCCTTAATATATACCTTACGTTTTTTAAGGTTGCTTTTTACAAAAATGTGTTCACCATCTTCTTCACTAAAATCTTGAGTCAATCGGTGTTGCTCTAAGGCTTTGTCTACAGAAGTATTAAAACGTTCTCTGGTGATAGGTTTGTGTAAATAATCGGTTGCGTCGTAATTGAAAGCTTTAAAAGCATACTCGGTTTTACCGGTTACAAAAATAATTTGAGGTTTATTGTTTAAAACATCTAACAATTCAAATCCATTAAGTACAGGCATTTCAATATCTAAAAAGATCAAATCTACTTGGTGCGTATTTAAACCATTTTTTGTTTCTAAAGCACTACTATATTCGGCAATCAGGTTGAGAGAGGGGTGGTTCTCGACTAATTTAACAATAGAGAGGCGTTGTATTGCTGAATCGTCTACCACTACACAGTTTAAAGTCATAACAATTTATATTTCGGTTAAGGTATCGACAATAATACAAAAAATTCGGTTAAAAACCAAAAAACATCGGTAAAGCGTTGTTGTCTAAGTATTTTGCTGAAATTTTTACTAAAAAATTTGTTTGTAAAATTTAGTGCTTCTTATGTTGTGTAATATATAGAAATTAATTACTTTTGCAGCCAATTTTTAACAATAAAATACGATTTTTATGAATCATTATGAAACTGTTTTCATCTTAAATCCCGTTTTATCTGAAGATCAGGTAAAGGAAACAGTAAAGAAATACGAAGACTTTCTTGTTTCTAACGGCGCTAAGATGATAGCTAAAGAAGATTGGGGACTAAAAAAATTAGCTTACCCAATTCAGAACAAGAAAAGTGGTTTTTATCACTTATTCCAGTACCAAGTATCTGGTGAAGTAATTGATGCTTTAGAAGTAGAGTTTAGACGTGATGAGCGTTTTATGCGTTATTTAACAGTAGCTTTAGATAAGCACGCTGTTTCTTGGGCAGAGAGAAGAAGAGAAAAACTTAAACAAAAAGCTTAATTTATGTCATCAATAGAACAACAATCAAAAGGAAAAAAAGACGGCGAAATTAGATATTTAACGCCTCTTAATATTGAAACAAATAAGCAAAAGAAATATTGTCGTTTCAAAAAATCTGGTATTAAATATATCGATTATAAAGATCCAGATTTCTTATTAAAGTTTGTAAACGAGCAAGGTAAAATTTTACCAAGACGTTTAACAGGAACTTCATTAAAGTATCAAAGAAAAGTGTCTGTTGCTGTAAAAAGAGCACGTCACTTAGCTTTAATGCCTTACGTAGCAGATTTATTAAAATAAAATACCGATAACAATGGAACTTATATTAAAACAAGACGTTGAAAATTTAGGATTTAAAGACGATGTTGTAACAGTTAAGAACGGTTATGGTAGAAACTTTTTAATTCCTCAAGGTCAGGCAATTTTAGCTACAATTTCTGCAAAGAAAGTATTAGCTGAGAACTTAAAGCAACGCGCTTATAAAGAGAAGAAAATAGTTGAAGATGCTAACAAAATCGCAGAAGCGCTTAAAGCATTAGAAATTAAAATACCTGCTAAAGTTGGTACAGGAGACAAATTATTTGGTTCTGTAAACAACATTGATTTAGCTGAAGCTTTAGAAAAAGAAGGTCAATCAATTGAGAAAAAATTCATCACTGTAACTACTGTAAAACGTTTAGGTAAATATACTGCCGTTATTCGTTTACACAGGGAAGTAACAGTAGATTTAGAATTCGAAGTTGTTGCTCAAGCTTAATCGCTAAACGCATTCAATACATTATAAAAGCTGTCCAATTTGGGCAGCTTTTTTTTTGCTCTTATTTGTGAAAATCAGTGTAACCTATGTCTAGATTTTATGATAATCTTTTGGGAAGCCCGAGTTACAAACTCGAATTAGCGGTAAAAACTTAGATTTTTAAATTGAAAATAAAATCCTTACGTAACATTAAAAGAGTAGGTGTTCGAGCGAAGTCGAGAACATTTCTGACTATTAAAAAAGTAGTAAAATTGCGTCTTGAGTTTAAAAGCTCTAGTCTACAAAACGCCTCAATCCAATTCTGCGAAGCATTTTCTTTTCAAAATTCCAAAAGAATTTAAACTGACCAAATAGCCATCCAAAGAAGACAAGCATAAATTGATACATGACGAATAGTAAAAGAATACGTACGACCCAATAGCCAAATACGCCAAGGGTTTCAGTAGTTATACTAAGGTGTTGTAAAATCGGTTTTCCGATGTAAGAAGCTGTTGAACCCGTAACAGAGAACACAATCAAAATGACTATGATTTCCCAGTTATGTTCAATATCCCAACGTGTTTTTAGTTTCTCCACAAATTTCATTTGACTGCAAAAGTAATTAAAACTTAATTAAATCCTAGGAACATAAGGTCCTAATCTTTGTTTATAGGTGAGTTGAAAATAAATAAAATAATTGTAAAGTAGGTAGTTTACTTCGTAACCATAGTCGGTGACTTGATTGTAGTTTATTTGTAATTCATATAAGCTTGGCGAATAACGCTGCGGTTGCAATACGCGCTGGTTCCATTCTATAACATAGATTTGGTTTCTGTTTTCTAAATAAGTTTGAGAATAATAACCTCTAGGTTTTGCTTGGCTTGCTACCCAATAATTAAAACCAGGGTCGATAATGATGATTTCGTATTCAGCTTCTTCATTGGCAATCGTAACGGTGTCATTATCCTTTAGAGCTTCTAAGTTTTCATTTTGTTTAGAAGTTATTGACTTAGTCGTGTTACAACTGAAAATAGAACTAGCAACAAGTATAATGTAGAGGGTGTACTTCATGAGGAATATGCTATTTAAAGTGAGAGACTTTTCAATGAGAAGCCTTCTTTAAATGGAGTTATTAATATAGATAAAACATAATACAATGAGAAATATTCTGAGTTAAAATAGAAGAGCCTGTGTTAAATTATTCACAGGCTCTTAAATTATAGTATGTTTTTTTAATTATTTTCCGCCAAACAAGCTGCCTAGCATGCCACCTAAATCATTTTTATTATTGCTACCACCTAGCATCATACCGGCTACATCATCAATAACGCTGCCATCGCCATCAGCATCTAGCATGTTTTCTAAGAAGTTTTGCTCTTGTCCAGCTGAGTTGCCACCCATAAGGCCACCTAAAAGGTTTCCTAAATCGTTAGAGTTGTTGACATTGTTTTGTCTGCTCTGCTTACCTAAAACACCTAATAAAAGTGGCGCTGCAATTTTTAGAATCTGGCTTACTGAATTGGCGTCCATTCCAGATTTAGCGCCTAAAGTGTTCTCAATATGTTGTTGTTTTGAGCCTAATACATGGCCTAGGATGTTGCTGCCATCGTTCAGGACACTAGAATCTACACCACCTTCAAATAAGCCTCCTAAATTGTCTAAAATGCTGCCGTCATGTTTGTTGTTTAAAGCATTCATTAGGCCTTCAGCCCCTTGTGGAGAGTTGGCGTTGCGTTTCATGGCAGCTGTTAATAAAGGGAGGGCCATGGTTAAAACATCTTGTGTTTTATTTTGTGGTTGATTGGTTTGTCCAGCAACACCATCAACAATGGATTTTCCGAGGTCGCTGTTTAATAGATCTAATATTCCAGACATGATTTTTAGGTTTAATACCAATTATAATCTAAAATGAGCCCTATAATTTGTTTCTATTAAAATCATATTTTAATAAAAAATAAAACCGTAGCGCTACTATGCTTTGATTTTGTATTTCATATGAATCCAATATATTCCCAATTATTTAGGGCGCCTTTTAAATCATAATTGGTATAATTAATTAAATTTTTAAAGGAGCTTTAAGGTACAAAAAAAGTCCTAACAAATTCTGTTAGGACTTTTTAATATCTAAATCAATTGGATTTATAAAGTAGGTAAACCTGACTTTGGTTTTAAAAGTGCGTTTAGGGCACTAAAAACTATCCAAGAATACTGATAATTTGTTCAGCTAATTCAGTACCAATTCTATCTTGAGCTTCGTTAGTTGCCGCACCAGTATGTGGTGTTAATGATAAAGCTGGGTTCATTAATAACTGAATTTCTGGTTTAGGTTCTTTTTCAAAAACATCTAAAGCTGCTCTAGAAACTTTACCACTTTCTAATGCTTTTACTAATGCTACTTCGTTAACCACACCACCACGTGCTGCGTTAGCGATGATAACACCATCTTTCATGATGTTAAATTCAGCTTCATCAATTACATAATCATCCTGTGCAGGAACGTGTAAAGAGATGAAATCAGCTTGTTTTAAAACCTCTTCTTTAGAAATAGTTTCAATTTCAAAGCTTACTTTTTGTCCGTCAAAGAAATCTAATTCTAAGTTCGCTTTATCCAAGAAAGGATCGAAAGCAACAACTTTCATACCAGCTCCTAAGGCTACTTTAGCAGTGGCTTGACCAATACGACCAAAACCTAAAACCCCTAAAGTTTTACCTTTTAATTCAGTTCCTTTAGCGTAAGCTTTCTTTAAGCCTTTAAAGTTTTGATCGCCTTCTAAAGGCATATCTCTATTTGAGTTATGTAAGAAACGTGCTAATCCGAAAAAGTGACCGAAAACTAATTCAGCAACAGAGTGTGAAGAGGCTGCAGGTGTATTAATAACACTAAGACCTTTTTCTCTAGCGTACTCTACATCAATATTATCCATACCAACACCACCACGACCAATAATTTTTAATCCTGGGCAGGCATCGATTAAGTCTTTACGTACCGTAGTTGCACTTCTAACTAATAAAACAGCGATGTCTTTTTCGTTAATGTAATTGATTAATTGCTCTTGTGCTACGGTTGTAGTGATGACTTCGTATCCTGCTTTTTCAAGGGCGTCAATACCACTTTGTGAAATACCGTCGTTTGCTAATACTTTCATTGTTTTGTTATTTTATATTTCCGCGAAAGCGAAAAACTTAATAGTTATTATTTAGTTGAATTTTTGAGTGTCCACTTCCGCGGAAGCGAAACAGCTATATTATGCTTTAGCTTCTAATTCGTTCATGACTTCTACTAGCGCTTTTACGCTATCTAGAGGCAATGCGTTGTACATAGAGGCTCTATATCCACCAACACTTCTGTGTCCGTTTACACCGCTAATTCCAGCTTCTTTGAGCATGGTGTCGAAAGTGTCTTTTAAGCTCTCATCAGTTAAGTTGAACGTTGCATTCATGGTAGAACGATCTTCTTTTGCTGCAAATCCTTTGAATAATGGATTTAAATCAATTTCAGAGTACATTAAGGTTGCTTTCTTTTCGTTTTCTTCTTGAATTCCGGCAATACCAGCTAATCCTTTTAACCACTCTAAAGTTAACATAGAGGTGTAAATAGGAAAAACAGGAGGCGTGTTGTACATACTACCTGCTTTGATGTGTAATTGGTAATCTAAGATTGAAGGGATATCACGAGATACTTTTCCTAATATTTCATCTTTAACAACAACAAGTGTTGTTCCTGCTGGTCCCATGTTTTTTTGAGCACCGGCATAAATGATAGCAAATTTTGAAAAATCTAAAGTTGTTGAGAAAATGTCACTACTCATATCACACACTAAAGGTACATCGGTTTGAGGGATGTCTTTAAACTGTGTTCCGAAAATGGTATTGTTAGAGGTATAGTGTAAGTAATCTAAATCTGAAGGAATTTCAAATCCTTTAGGGATGTAGTTGAAGTTAGCATCGGCAGAAGATGCCACGTCAATAATTTCACCTATTTTTTTAGCTTCTTTAATTGCTTTTCCACTCCAAGCGCCAGTATTAATGTAACCTGCTTTATTTTCTAAAAGATTTAATGCGGTCATGATAAACTGTGTGCTTGCTCCACCTTGTAAAAATAAGGCTGTATAACCTTTTCCTTCTAGACCTAAAAGCTCTAAAGCTAAAGCTCTAGCGTTTTCCATAATCTCAACGAAGTCTTTACTTCTGTGTGAGATTTCAATTAAGGATAATCCACTGTTATTATAATCTACAATTGCTCCTGAAGCTTTTAATAAAACTTCTTGTGGTAAAATACTAGGTCCTGCACTAAAGTTATGTTTTTTCATTTTTCTTGGTAAAAATTAAGATGTAAAGGTCTTAATTAATTCCTTATTTTTAATTAAAAATTCTATAAAAGTTTTATCGAATCGCTAATAAAAATTCAACAGAATCCACATCATCTGCATATTCCCAAAGTTGTGGTTTTTGAGTGGCTCCGAAAGCAATTTCGTTTTTCGTAAATCCGTTAGAGACAATACATTGAATTTGCTGTTTGTTGGCTTCTAGTTTCGCTTCTAATTCGTTTTTATTTTCATAATATTCATAGAAAACAGTCGCGATAGGAGAGGCCAGGCTTTCGTCTTCTTTTATCATAAAAAAACCGTTTTCAAGCATGTCAAATTCACTCATTAAATAGACGGCTTTGTTATAGTCGTAATTATTAGCGTATTTGGCTTTTTCAATGATAGGATGCCAATGGTACATGCCTTCAAAAAAAGCATCAAATTGGTAGCCTTTTGGTATGTATAATTTAGAAACATTGCGACAACCAAGACCGTAGTATCTAAAAATGTCTTCCGATAGGTTTTTAAGATCTTCTTCAGTTTCTTCTCCTGTTAATACAGCAACCGAATTTCTGTTATTTCTAATAATAGAAGGTTTGTCTTTAAAATAATATTCAAAATAACGCGCGGTATTATTACTTCCTGTAGCGATGACCGCATCAAAATTTTGAACTTTGCCTTCCGTTAAGGTGATTCTACCTTTAAACAGAGGCTCTACATATTCCAGATATTTGGCTAGGAAAGGCAATAACTGCTTATCGTTTGATGATTGTTTAACCAATACATTGTGTCCCGTAATTAAAACCGATAAAAAATCGTGAAAGCCTACAAGAGGTATGTTGCCCGCCATTATTATGGCTACTGTTTTTGGGCTAACATTATCAACATGATAAGGTTTTAACCACGTGTTTAAATGGTCAAGTGTTAAGGCTTCAGCCCATGAATTTAATGCAAAGCGGATGTTTTCCTTAGTAAACCATCCGTTGTGTTCTTCGGCTAATTTTAATTGATGTTTAAAGCCATCGAAGAAAATATCATTGTGTTCAACAATATCATTCTTTTCAACAACTTCGTTAGAAAATTGCCTTAAAAAATCTCCTAATTTTATAAAAGCATTAATTCTTTCCTGTAATTGCATCCTGAATTTGGTTATGAAAGGTTTAGGCGTTATTTTTGCTGTTGCAAATTTAGAAAGAAAAAACGCTATGGCAATTATAATAACAGACGAATGTATAAATTGTGGTGCATGTGAACCAGAATGTCCGAATACGGCAATTTACGAAGGGGCAGATGATTGGCGCTACAAAGATGGTACAAGTTTGGATGGAACAGTAGTATTAACAAATGGAACAGAAGTAGATGCTGATGAGGCTCAAGAGCCTATAAGTGATGAGGTTTACTACATTGTACCAGATAAATGTACAGAGTGTAAAGGTTTCCATGATGAACCACAATGTGCGGCTGTATGTCCTGTAGATTGTTGTGTTCCTGATGATGATCATGAAGAAACTGAAGAGGAATTGTTAGCTAAACAGAAATTTATGCATCCTGATGGATAATTAAAATTTAGATATAGATTTAATAAAAAGACTACTTGAAAAAGGTGGTCTTTTTTGTTTTTGTTGGAAACGGTTATGAAAAACTCTACATTTAGTCGGTTAACCCAACCTAATTATTATGAAAAAAATACCTTTACTTCATTTATTACTAGTAGCCGTATTATGGGCTTTTTTTACTTTTATTTATGCTAAAATTTTCGGGAATCCTGGTCAAATGCCACTAGCTGATTTGATTAGCAAAAGTTTTAGTGTCAACTTACTTCTAGCGGCATTAACAGTGACCGTATATAGTTACATACGCCCAGCAAACATAATAGTAGGGCTAAACAAAATAAAAACTAAGAAAAATTGGATTTTAATTTACCCCATTTTTATAATTGTTTTATCACTTTTTAGTAGTGGTTTAAATGGAGTGTACGCTAATTTTGATAGCTATAAGTGGGCGTTAATCAATTGTCTATTTGTTGGGATATCAGAAGAATTAATGTTTCGCGGTGTTTTATTAAGTAGTTTAACAAAAAAAATAGGCTTTATAAAAGCAGCTTTAATTGTTATTTTCCTGTTTGGTGCCATTCATGTTTTGAATGTGTTTACAACAGGAGAACTTGGGCAAGGAATTGCGCAGGCTTGTATGGCCATGAGTTCAGGAATACTATTTTTGGCCGTTAGAGTTAAAACATTAAGTATTATTCCAGCTATTATTTTACACGCCTTATGGGATTTTGCAGCCTTTACCATGGCAACAATTCCTGAAGGAGAAAGTGTAGAAGGTGGTGCGGCAACCTTAGGGGTTTTAGTAAGCTTACTATTCGCTGCTAGCCCAATTATCTTAGGAATTTTGGGTGTTATTCAGTTAACTAGAAAAAATGCTGTAGCCGAATTTGTAAAAACACAAGAGGCCGCTATTTAAAATTAAACTTATATTTGACTAAAATATCCTGAGCTTTTGCTTGGGATATTTTTTTTAACCTTGATTAAACTATTGCAAAATAATTTAGTCTAACCCCAAAAAAAATATAGTATGACAAGTAAATGGATGCGTATAATACATCGTTATTTAGGCTTTTTCTTAATTGGAGTGATGATTGTTTACTCTTTAAGTGGCGTTATTTTAATTTTTAGAAATACCGATTTCTTAAAAAGTAAAACTGAAGTAGAAAAAACAATAAAACCAAATTTAGGAGGTGAAGCCCTTGGTCGATCCTTAAAAATTAAACGTTTTAAGGTAGAAAAAGTAAAAGGTGATTTAATTTTGTTTAAAAATGGCCAATACAATAAAACGACAGGGGTTGCTAATTACACTAAAGCCGAATTACCTTATGTGCTTAATAGAATGACGCATTTACATAAAGCCACGTCACAAGAGCCTTTATTTTGGTTGAATGTGTTTTCTGGGGTGTCCCTTTTCTTTTTTGCGGTATCATCTTTCTGGATGTTTATGCCTAAAACTAAAATCTTTAAAAAAGGCATGTACTTCACTGCTTTTGGAGTCGTGTTAACACTAATAATGTTGTTTATATAAGGCGGTATTTTTGTTTTATAGTCATTATCATAAAATCTTGAGTTTACCGCTCAAGATTTTTTTTATTTCGTTTAAAAGGGGGTAGTTCATTTTTGATTCAAGAGTGAATTTAATAATCATAAGAGATTTAGTTTGCATTAAGCTAGATTTTAAAGATTCAATAATTAAAGCTTAAAATTGTTACAAATAATAATAAAGGAATTAACTACATTTGCACTCGCAAAATAAACTTTGTTATAAAGATTTCCGTTTTCACGGAAATGAAAAAAATAGTTCACATGAAAGCAGGTATAGTAGGATTACCAAACGTAGGAAAATCAACGTTATTCAATTGTTTATCAAATGCTAAAGCGCAGAGTGCTAACTTTCCGTTTTGTACCATTGAACCAAATATTGGCGTGGTGAACGTTCCAGATCCGCGTTTAGAGAAATTAGAGTCTTTGGTAAACCCAGAGCGCGTGTTACCTGCAACTGTAGAGATTGTGGATATAGCTGGATTAGTAAAAGGAGCGAGTAAAGGTGAAGGTTTAGGTAATCAATTTTTAGCCAATATTCGTGAAACCGATGCGATTCTTCATGTGTTACGTTGTTTCGATAACGATAATATTGTTCATGTTGATGGTAATGTAAACCCTATTCGTGATAAGGAAACCATTGATATGGAGCTTCAGCTTAAAGACCTTGAAACGGCTGAAAAGAAATTAGATAAAGTAAAACGTGCTGCTAAAACCGGGAACAAAGAAGCCCAAAAGGAAGAAGCTGTTTTATTAAAAATAAAAGAAGCTTTAGAAGAAGGAAAATCTGTGAGAGCTTTAGAGTTTTCAGAAGAAGATTATGAAGAGTTTGTAGTGCCATCACAGTTTATTACCGATAAGCCTGTAATGTATGTATGTAATGTTGATGAAGGTGCTGCGGTTACTGGAAACGCTTATGTAGAGCAGGTTAAGGAAGCGGTTAAAGACGAAAATGCTGAGGTACTTGTTTTGGCTGTTGGAACCGAAGCTGATATTAATGAATTAGAAGATTACGAAGAGCGCCAAATGTTTCTTCAAGACATCGGGTTAGAAGAAGCAGGTTCTGCTAAACTTATCCGTGGAGCATATAAATTATTAAATCAGCAAACTTACTTCACTGCTGGTGTTAAAGAAGTGCGTGCTTGGACGGTTGATATTGGAGCTACTGCACCACAAGCCGCAGGTGTGATTCATACTGATTTTGAAAAAGGATTTATTCGTGCTGAGGTGATCGCTTACAATGATTATGTTGAGTATGGTAGTGAAGCAAAAGTTAAAGAAGCAGGAAAAATGCGTGTAGAAGGAAAGAATTACATTGTGAAAGATGGCGATGTCATGCATTTCTTATTCAACGTGTAAATGTAAGGTTAAACCTTTTTGTTAAAAGAAAGTTAAATTTTGTTAAGACAAGAATTTGATTATTTTTGCGAAACAAACAAGACCAACTTAACCTAATTAATGCCTACAATCCTTTTGGAGTCAGAAATCAATTCTGATGTGAAAACCTGTTTTGACTTAGCTCGAAACATTGATATCCTCAAAGAGTCTTTAAAACGAACCAATGAGATTCCTGTTGCTGGGAAAACTTCTGGGCTTATAGCTAAAGGGGAGTGGATTAGCTGGGAAGCGAATCATTTTGGTGTCGTTCAGCATCTTACCACCAAAATTGTGGCCTTTGATAGCCCTAATTATTTTGTAAATGAAATGGTTTTAGGCGTGTTTAAGTCCTATCGTCACGAACATATTTTTGAGGAAAAAGGAGATATTACCATCATGACAGATAGGTTTATTTTTGAATGCCCTTACGGGATCTTAGGAAAACTAGTGGATTGGCTTTTTATGAAGCGTTATATTACGAAACTCTTGAAGTCACGTGTTAAAATTTTAAAGTTTATAGCGGAAAGTGAAAATGCTACAGATTATACCTCACCTTATTTATCCCCAATGAGAGAAGTTTGAAATTAAGCTTCTACCTTTTTTTTTATTGTTATAGTGATAAGTGATATAATCATATTTTAGTTCTCATTTTTTACTTAAAAAACATCAAATACTTTTTTAATCAGTTACTTTATTCACTCGTTCTACACTATTCAAAATTGAAAGAGATAGACGAACGATACTATCTGAAATACAAGTTAAATCATGAGGTGCGTTTTCATCTAGAGCTTTTTGTTTGTAGTAAATCAGTTATCGCTGGTTTGTTTTCTTGATATACAAGGTCTTCTATTATTGATGCCGTATTCATAATTTATATGTTTATGTTGTTATCTGTAATAATTTTAAAAGTGTGGTTATTAATTTTTTCATCGAGCATAATTTGGCAAGCTAAACGACTGTATTTATCCATATTAGAAATGTTTTCTAGTGTTTCTTTTTCAACGGGTTCTACGAAATCATTTAATGGACCAGATTGCAATTTTACATGACAGGTGCCACACAAGCCTCTGCCTAAGCATTCTCCAATATCTTCATAATAGGTCTCAACAATCAACTCCATAAGGTTGGGGTATTCAAATCGCCTAAAAGGAATTTCAATAGCCTTATTGTTGGTCGTTATTATGTTTACTTTATAAATCATTCTTAATGATATGATAAATTTGTCTTAGCTAAAGTAAGTCTAAATTTCATAAAGGACAAATTTATCCTAATTAAATTTTTGTGGTTTTTCAGGAGCTTTTATTGAACTCATAACGGAGCCGATAGCGCTCGACGGTGTCGGGTGCCGTAACTGGACTACCTAATAAATTTGGTACTATTTTATATTAAGCAGCTTTGTTAATAAATCCTTTTAATTGTGATCCTTTTTCAAGAGGTGTCATGTATCCTAAACTAGAATGTAATCTTTTTGTATTATACCAGTTTAAATATTGCTCAATAGATTTGTATAATTGATTATAAGAAGTATACCTAAATCTATTAATCCACCTCCGATAGCGCTCGACTGTGTCGGGTGTCGTAACAGTTGTAAAAGAAATAATACAAAAGCTACTTTAAAAATAGAGTAACTTTTGTATTTTTAGGGAATGAGTAGGAAGTACAAATTTCATAATAAGAGCGGCTTGTATTTTGTAAGCTTTGCTACAGTAAATTGGATAGATGTATTTACGAGACAATTGTATTTTACAGTGTTAGCAAACAGTGTAGATTATTGTAGACAGAAGAAAGGCATGGAATTATACAGCTATTGTTTTATGCCAAGCCATGTACATTTTGTATTTAGATCTGCCAATGAACAGCCAATGGAAATGATAAGAGACTTTAAAAAATATACGTCTAAAAAAATAATAGAAGCTATAGAAAATAATCCGCAAGAAAGTAGAAAAGAGTGGTTGTTGTGGATGTTTGAGAGAGCAGGGAAAAAGCAGAGAAATGTGACCAAATATCAATTTTGGCAACATCATAATATGCCAATTGAATTATGGAGTGAAAAAGTAATAAAGCAGAAAATAGATTATATTCATAATAACCCTGTTGAAAGTGGGTTTGTAACTAATGCTATTGATTGGAAGTATTCAAGTGCTAGAAATTTTCAAAACGACCATACAGTTTTAAAAATTGATGAAACGGGTTTTATGTTGTTGGAATAACTTTTCTTCTTCGGTTTACACTAAAGTAAAAAGGCATACTTATAAGTACAGATTATTCTTATATTTATCGGCACCCGACACAGTCGAGCGCCAGCAAAAGCGTAGGGTTAAACGCTTAAACAAATAAACACTTCAACAAAATAACATCTACCCACCAATAGCCGTCATACTCCTGTTTTTAGTGTGTAATTCGGGCTCCTGAAGCTTTTTTAAGGTATCCATACCACCACGGACTTTAAATTTTGAAAGCACTGCTTTTTGTATGATAGGTTCAATCGATTTTCCTTCTCGTAAAGAGGTTAATAAATCTGATTCTCCAGATGAAAACAAGCAGTTTTTTAGTTGTCCGTTAGCGGTTAAGCGCAAGCGGTTACAGGAATCACAAAACGGATTACTCACCGAGCTAATAATAGCAAAAGAACCTTGGTAACCATTTATTTTATAGTTTTTAGAGGTGTCGTTTGGTGCGTCTTGTAAGCGTTCCACTTGGTTTTCTTCAAAAGCCTCATGGACTAGTTTCATAACTTCAGCATAAGAAACCATTTTACTCATATCCCATTTGTTGCCATCAAACGGCATAAACTCAATAAAACGTACCGAAACCGGTAAATTTTTCGTGAAGTTTATAAAGTCGATGATTTCATTTTCGTTGAAATCTTTCATTAAAACGGCATTGATTTTTACCGTAAAACCTTCTTTAACTAGCAGTAGAATGTTATCATAAACTCTTTTGAATTCATGGCGCCTGGTAATGTGTTTAAATTTACTTTCATCTAAAGAATCTAAACTCACGTTTATTTTGTTAACCCCGTATTTTTTTAACACGGGAATAAACTTATCGATAATCACTGCATTAGATGTGATAGATAATTCCACAGGAAGCGTAGCAAGTTTTTCAAGTATAACAGGAATGTCTTTTCTAATTAAAGGTTCACCACCTGTGAGTCTAATTTTAGTCACACCGTTATCAACGAAGGTTTTCGCAATTTGGTAAATCTCCTCGTAAGTCATCAAATCACTTTTAGGCGATAAGGTAACCCCTTCTTCTGGCATGCAATACGTACAGCGTAAATTACAGCGTTCAATTAGGGAAATACGTAAATACGCATGATCTCTACCGTGGGAATCTTGTAATATGTTTGTGTTTTTGCTCATTTCTTTTTTATTGTTGAATCGTTTAACTGTTTATTCGTTTAATCGGTTAAACAGTTAAACGCATCAACGATTAAACTTTTTTCGATTGATTCAACCTTTTTTCTGTTTATTCGTTTCATTGTGTAATCAGTTAAACGATTTAACGCATCAACGATTAAACATTTTAGTCATGTCTCGCTCCCTTTAAAATACGAAAACTATGCAAAACCCCAGGGAAAATCGCATCCATAGATTCTTTAGCACCGTTTGTTGAACCTGGAAGCGCTAGAACAAGTGTGTCTTCAATAGTTCCAGCTACACTGCGTGACAACATAGAAAACGGCGTGCGTTCTTGTCCGTAACTACGAATAGCTTCTTCAATACCGGGAATACGTCTATCTAAAATAGGAATTAAAGCTTCTGGCGTCACATCTCTACCTGAAAGCCCTGTGCCACCAGTATAAATCACCATATCGATACCTCGTTCTTGGTAGCTTTTTGCTTTTTGTTGAATGACTACTTTTTCATCTGGAATAATCACGTATTCAGAAATTTTCACACCACATGATTCTAGTTTAGCAATAATCGCTTTTCCTGCTTTATCTTCTTTGTGACCAGCCGAAATGGTGTCACTACAAACCACGACTGCTGCGGATAAATCTTTTCTGAATTTGTCATTAAAGTCAGATTTACCACCTTTTTTATTTAGCAATTTAATAGCGTGAATTTCGATGCCTTTATCAATAGGTTTAAGCATGTCGTACATGTTCAAAGCCACAATGCTCGCGCCATGCATAGCTTCCACTTCAACGCCAGTTTTGTATATGGTTTTTACGGTAAAAATCACCGAAATCTCTAAGTCGTTTATTTCGTATTCCACACCTGTAAACTCAATAGGTAAGGGATGGCAATCCGGTAAAATATCTGGAGTACGTTTTACGCCTAAAAGTCCAGCTGCTTTACTCATAGCAAACACATTGCCTTTAGGAACCGTATCGTTATTAATAGCTTCAATAGTTTCTTGCTTACTAACTTTTACCACGGCTTGTGCTACTGCAGTTCTTAGTGTTGTGTATTTGTGGGTGATGTCAACCATTTTTTATGATGTTGTTTGTTTATTCGTTTAATCGTTTATTTGTTTAACTGTGACCGTCGTAAAGCGTTTAATTTGTTTGCGATTTTCTCAATTTCACTTCTAATGACTTGGTAATTATTGTCATCAATGAAATTTAATTCTTTGGCTATTATTATTTGATTTAAAACTTCCATTAGAGAGCTAAAAGCTATTGTTGTGAAGTGTGCTTTATCTTTATTTGTATTTCTAGATGTGCCTTCAGCCAAATTAGATGCAACAGAAATGGAAGCACGTCGTAATTGATTGGTTAATCCGAATTTCTCTTCACTTGGAAAATTCCGAGTAACTTGATATATGATTTTTACTAATTCCTTGGAATCTATCCAAACCCTTAATTTTTCAAATGAAAACGTATGTAACATAATTTATGATCCGGTTCAACGATTAAACAAATACACGGTTAAACAAAAAACACCTATGTGTTTTTTTTCCATTGATGTGTTTCGTCTTCAAAAATCTCCTTTCCAAAAACGGGAACATCGGCTTTGATCGCTTCAACAATGTATTCTAAGGCTTCAAAAACCACTTTGCGCCTTGGTGAGGATACGAATACGAATAAGCAAATTTCACCTGCTTTTACTGTGCCTAAACTGTGGTAAATGTGCATGCAGGTAAGGTCGAACTTTTCGAAAGCAGCTTCGCGAATCTCGTGAAATTTTTGGTTGGCCATGTCTTCATAGGCTGTGTATTCAATGGCGGCAACGATTTTTCTGTCGATATCATCGGCACGCACTTGGCCTAAGAAAATATTATGGGCACCAATACTTGTTTTGGTTTGATGTTTGTATATCGAATTTCCTATGAATTCAGAGGAAATCGCGCCGTATTTAAAGATGTTTTTAGGTTTTTTAGTTTCCATGGTTTATGTTTTTTCAAACCCTTCAGGTTTTTAAATCCTGAAGGGTCTTGTTATTATAAATTTTATGATTTCACTGGTTTTTCCTCCAATTGCGCATTCAAATAATCATTAATTTCCGCAGCACCTTCAATCAGACTAAAACAATTTGTAATACCCAATTCTTCAAGTCGTTCTACAGCGTGTTCGCTTCGTATTCCTGCCTGACAAAAAACATATGCCTTTTTAGAAGGGTCGATGTTGATATACTCGTCTTCCAGTTCACTTAAGGGAATATCAATTACTGAAACGCCTTCAACTTTTGGTTGTTCATGAGCTTCGCGAACGTCTACAAATTGTATGTTTTCGTTTATTTTAATGTCTGTAATAGAAACAGAAACGGGTTCTAATGCACAATTTACGGGTTCAACATGTTTTTTATGGAAGTTTGCTTTGTCTTTTAAAACCGACTGAATCGCTTCTTCGGAACGTTGAATTTTTAAAATGTGGTTTTGAAGCGTTAGAGCATTATAACACAGTAATTTCCCAGAAAGCACTTGCCCAATGCCTAAAATAATTTTTAAAACTTCATTGGCTTGCATGGTACCTATAATACCTGGAAGTACGCCTAGTACACCAATTTCAGAACAGTTGGGCACGGCTCCTTGTTCTGGAGGGTTTGGGAACAAACAGCGGTATGAAGGACCGTTTTGATAGTTAAACACCGAAACTTGACCTTCAAACTTATAGATAGACCCGAAAACAAGCGGTTTATTGGTGATGACGCAGGCATCATTTACTAAATAGCGCGTTTCAAAATTATCGGAACCATCTACAATGATATCATACTGTTCGAATAAAGCAATGGCGTTTTTATGTGTTAACTTTTCAGGATAGGTGTTAATGGTGATGTCACTGTTTAAATCGGCTAAGCGTTCTTTGGCAGCAAGGGCTTTATTTTGTCCTAAGGAAGCCGTTCCGAATAAAACCTGACGCTGTAAATTGGAAAGGTCTACCGTATCAAAATCGATAATACCGAGCGTTCCAACCCCAGCCGCAGCAAGGTATTGCAAAATCGGGCACCCAAGTCCGCCAGCGCCAATAGCCAATACTTTAGCTTTAGAAATTCTATCTTGACCTTCTTGGCCAATTTCCGATAAAATAATATGTCTGTTGTATCTCATAATTTTTATTCCTGCGAAGGCAGGAATCTCATCCTACCTATTAATTCTTTTTATTTATCTAAAGTTTTATACTAAAGAGAAATGATTGATGTTTAGCGTGTGTCATATTGAGCTTGTCGAAATGTTGAAACACTAAATTCAATTAATTATTTGTTTAATCCTTCAAAATCGGCTAAACGATTAAACAAATAAACAGTTAAACAATTTTTCATCATCCTCCCGCAAAAGGCGGTAACAAAGCAATTTCTGCTCCTGATAATTCAGTGTCCAAAGTTACCAATTCTTGATTTTGAGCCACCTGAAATTCCTTCAGTTTTAAACCGCTGTATTTTGAATGCAGTAGGTCTAAAAGTTCAGATATAAGGTTACCAGAAAAGGTTAAAGACTCTTCATCTTTCTGAGTGATTTCAGCAATTTGTCCGAAATATTTAATGGTTAAAATCATCTTTCAATTGAGACCTTCTAAAAAGTAAAGTTGTCGTCAACCTGAACTCCTGCCTGCCGGCAGGCACGGGGATTCAGGTTCTCATAATAATTGGTTATCAATATGATGCGATTCTGAAATAAATTCAGAATGACGTACTCTAATACTTTTTGTACAGCGTCCTTATTTTTATAGTTATCTAATCGTTTTATTTGCACAATCGAGTAAATCGTTAATATTATCCTTCAATTGTTTTAATTCTTCTTGGGTATTCACATTCATAGTCGTTTTTTCATCCTTCGATTCTAAAACCACATTTTTTACTTTACAGGTATTTACGGCAACACGCAAACGTCTTTCATTTTCTTCAACTAATTTTCTAAAAATAGAACCACACGATTTTTTATATAATGCAATCAAAGGCATAGATTTTCCTTGGCTTTCAATTTGAATGATATCATGCTTATTATTAGTATTTTGAATAAGTTTCTCTAAAACTTCAGTGGTTATTAGTGGAATATCACAGCTTAAAACTAGGTTAAAAGTGGTTTTAGAAGCTTCTAAACCTGCTGAAATTCCTGCTACAGGTCCTGCATTTTTAATGGAGTCTGTAATTCTTCGGTATCCAAATTTATCATATTCCGAATGGTCGGAAACAATAATGATTTCAGAAACAAGAGGTTCAAGCGCATCAATACTGTATTGCACAAATGGTTTTCCGTTAAGGTTTAAAAAACCTTTATCAGAACCCATACGGCTACTTTTTCCGCCAGATAAAATAATGCCTGTAATGTCTTTTTTTTCTATCATTTATGTGAAAAATAATTTAGCACATGCTATACTAAGCACAAAGGCTAAAATGTATCGTAATTTGCTGTTGTTTATTTTTTTACTGCCGTAGTAACCGCCTAAAATTCCGCCAACGAGCGCAATAGCTACTAAAAGAAAACTCTCTTTTTCAATAGTCACACCACTACTTATTTGTCCGATTAACCCAGCCACCGAGTTCACCCAAATAAACAGTGCCGAAACTGCTGCGGCTTCCTTCATTTTACCCCAGTGTAAAAGTAAAATGACAGGGGTTAAAATAATACCACCACCAATACCAATAAGTCCGGAGAAGAATCCAATTATCCCACCAACAATGAGCCCTTGCCAAAGTTTAATGGCTTTTATTTTGTCGCTTTCTTTTCCGAAAACATTCAGCATTTTTAAAATGGCGAATATGAGCAGAACCGCTAATATCTTTTTGTAAATAGAAGCGTCGACTTCAATAGTGCCGCCTAAAAAAGCCAATGGAATAGAAGCCATGGCGAAATAGGTGAATAGCCTTTTATTGAAATATCCGGCTTTATAATAATAGTAAAACGATATGCCTGCCACGAATAAATTCAGCAATAAAGCTGTGGGTTTCATAGATTCAGGAGCAAAGGAAAACAGTGCCATCAATGCCAAATAACCACTCGCACCACCATGACCAACACTCGCGTAGAGGAAAGACACCAAGGGGAGTACGGCTAGGAAGAGGTATATGTTTTCGTTTTGGAGCATTTTTTTTTGAGTTTCAGAGTTTCAGAGTTTCAAAGTTTCAAAGTAGCAGAGTTACAGAGTTACAGAGTTTCAAAGTTTGAGGTTTGTAATGTGTTGGTTTATGTTGTTTCATTTTTTTAGTTATTATGTAGCTTCTTTGCCTCTTAGAGACTTTGCGACTTTGACTCCTAGAAACTTTACTACTCTCCTCCTCATAACTCCTCAAACTTAGCGAGCTGTTCGTCCAAAAACTTCCAGCAATCTTTGTTTATTTCGTCAAAAGTGTTAATCAGTTTTTGGCCATATTCGGTAAGTTCTACACCGCCGCCGCCTTTGCCGCCAACAGAGTTTATGGTTACAGGTTCCTTGGCCGATTTGTTTACGGAATCCAACAAACCCCAAGCTTTTTTGTATGAAATATTTAAAGATTTTGCACCTTTTGAAAGCGAACCATTCTCTTGAATGGCTTTTAGTAAATGCACGCGACCTTCGCCGAGAAGCACGTTGTCATCAGATTCTATCCAAATGCGGCTTTTAATTTTATATCCCATAGTTTGTTTTTTATTGCGGAAGAATAATGACTTCAACGGTATCACCTTCATTGATTTCTGAAACTTCACCAGGCATATGTACCAATGCGTTTGAAAGGGCAAATGTTTGAAGCATAGATGAATTTTGACCTTCTAAAATTTCAACTTGGTTTCCTTGGTGTATGGCTTTTAAAAATTGCGGACGGTCGCCACGTTTTTTAAAGCTGGAAACAGATGTTGCTTCAACTCTTGGGAGTTCTGTTTCCTCTCGATTCATTAAGTTTTGCAAAGCAATGTAAACGTACACATAGAAACAGGTGAGTGCCGCAGCAGGATTCCCCGGAAGGGCAAAAATTTGTGTGTCTTCTTTTTTTCCGTAGAATAAAGGTTTTCCAGGCTTTTGTTTTACCTTATAGAAAAGCTCCTTAACATTTAATTCGCTTAATGCTTTGCCAACAAAATCGTAATCACCTACCGAAATTCCTCCTGTTATTAAGACCAGGTCATTGTCGTTTATGGCTGTTTCTAAAGTGGAAACGGTTTTATTGTAATCATCTTCAACTTTATATAATGTGATGTCGTAAAACTTCAAGTTATAAAGAGCGCTTAGAAGCATTCTTGAATTACTTTCGTAAATTTTTCCATGCGTGAGTGCTAGTCCGGGTTCAATAAGTTCGTTCCCTGTGGTTACCAGTGCAATATTTGGTTTTTTATAAACCGAAACTTCAGTGATTCCTAAAGATAAGAGGTAGCCAATGGCAGCGGGAGTGAGTTTCGTACCTTTTTTTAAGGCCATGTCTCCGGTCTTAACTTGCTCGCCAAGCAGACGAATATTCAGCTCTAAATCAATTTGATGCTCGATGTCTATCGTTTTACCATGATTTTGCACTTTTTCTTGCATCATTACGGCATTGGCAGAATCAGGAACGGCTGCTCCTGTAAAAATACGTACCGCTTCTCCTGGGTTTAATTGAAACTGTTGGCTATCACCAGCTTTAATTTCTCCTGTTAATTTATAAGATAGTTCATCATGAAGATTTAAGGCATAACCATCCATCGCTGATTGCCTAAACGGCGGCATGTTAATGGGTGATTTTATGTCTTCAAATAGCAAATAACCACCAGCTTTTTCAACGGGTTTAATGCATTTTTCTACAAGTGGTTTTCTTTGGTTTTTTACTCTAGAAATGGCTTCGGAAATAGAAATCATGGTATTTGGCTTCGTTATGTCTGCGCAAATATAGCGAATTCATTTTTTTTTGATATATGATCAATGTCAGTTTATTCATTTTTTATTTAACATAATTTTATCATATCTTTAAAGAACTTAACAACAATTTAGGAATATGCCAATTAAAAGCTATTTAGCACATCCACAAGACGGTAAAAAGGCTGAACTACATGCCGCTTTAACCAATTTAAGTCACTGCGAAGTCATTCCGGCAGAGAACGAAGATTTACTTATAGTGGTTACTGATACCAATGATATTTCAGAAGATAAAAATTTAAAAGAACAGATAGAATCTATTGCTAGTTTAAAACTTTTGGCAATGGTTTCTGGTTTTGACACACCTAAAAGCAATTAATATGTATACCTCGTTAACCAACAGACGTAGTTTTATTAAAAAAATGGCCATCATGTCAGCGATGACCGCGGCAGCAACCATGTTCCCAGGAATCATATTTGCTGAAGAGCAGGAACGTGATTTAACTAATGGAGGCGATTTAGATTGGAAAAAAGGCCCTTGTCGTTTTTGTGGTGTAGGTTGTGGTGTTTTAATAGGTGTTGATAAAGGAAAAGCTGTAGCGGTTAAGGGGGATCCTAATTCTTCTGTAAATAAAGGCTTGCTTTGTGTTAAGGGCTATCACCAAATTATGTGTATTCAAGCCGAAGACCGTTTAACCCATGCACTTGTTAAGAAAAATGGGAAATATGTGCAAATGCCTATTAGTGAGGCCTTAGACATTGTGGCTAATAAAATGAAGGAAACCATGGATACTCATGGTAAAGATTCTGTTGCTATGTACACCTCTGGGCAGTCAACAATTCCAGAAGGTTATGTAGCTTCTAAATTAATGAAGGGGGCTATAGGTTCTAATAATTTAGATTGTAATGCCCGTTTGTGTATGGCAAGTGCAGTTACTGGTTTTTTAACCAGTTTTGGTGCTGATGAACCTATGGGCTGCTATGAAGATATCGATCACGCTGATTATTTTATCACTTGGGGTAATAATATGGCTGAAATGCACCCGGTTTTGTTCTCTAGAATGTTAGAGCAAAAAAATAGAAGAGGTGCTAAAATTATAGATTTTGCAACTAGAACAACACGTTCGAGTATGGCTTCAAATAAATCGATATTGTTTGAACCACAAACAGATTTAGCGGTAGCCAATGCCATTTGTTATGAAATAATTAATCATGGTTGGGTCAATAAATATTTTGTTGAAAACCATGTGAATTTCAATAAAGGCTTAACCGATATGGGCTATGGATTAGAAGATAATTACAGCTTTACCGATAAACCTACTCAAATTGATTTTGAAGCTTATAAAGACTTTTTAGAAGATTATACGCCAGAAAAAGTATCAAAATACTCTGGAGTATCAGTAAAAGATATTAAATATCTGGCTGAAATTTATGGCAATCCAAACACAAAAGTGGTTTCGTATTGGTGTATGGGTATGAACCAGCATACTCGAGGGACGTGGATTAACAATTTAGTTTATAATATTCATTTATTAACAGGTAAGATTTCGCAACCTGGAAACGGTCCATTTTCTTTAACAGGACAGCCGTCTGCTTGTGGAACTGCAAGAGAAGTAGGGACCTTTACTCATAAATTGCCACATGGTGTTGTTACTAATGCTAAAGACCGTGAAATGGCTGCTAAAATTTGGAAGGTTCCTGTGGAGCGCATTCCTTCTAAGCCAACCTATCACGCAACAGAAATGTTTAGAGCGGTAGATCGTGGCGATATTAAATTTATATGGACACAAGCTACAAATCCATTAGTTTCCTTGCCAAAAACAAGTCGTTACCGTCCAGGAATGCAAAAAGACTCTTGTTTTGTGGTGGTCTCTGATGTGTTTCCTACGCCAACTTCCGATGTGGCTGATGTTATTTTACCCGCATCTTGGCATATCGAAAAAGGTGGTTTATACGGTAATTCAGAGCGTAGAACTCAGTATTGGGAACAAATGGTGGAAGGTCCTGGTGATACCATGCCGGATGCCTGGATGTTTATCGAAGTAGCTAAACGTATGGGGTATGGTGAATTGTTTCCATATTCTAGAGAAAATCACGTTGAAGAGATTTTTAATGAGTACCGTCAGTTTCATGAAGGGGCTAAACACGGTATGGCACCTTTAGAGGTTTTGAAAAAGCAATCTGGCGCGATTTGGCCTTATGTGAATGGAAAGTCTACACAATGGCGTTTCAATGCAAAATATGATCCTGCTTGTACTAATGATAAAGATTTTCACTTTTACGGCAAACCAGATGGAAGAGCGGTGATTTGGCAACGGCCTTATGAACCAGCACCAGAGATTCCTGATGATGAATATCCTTTCTGGTTGAATACCGGACGTGTTATTGAGCATTGGCATACAGGGTCTATGACTCGAAGAATTCCTGTGCTTCACAAAGCCGTGCCTCATGCTTATGTTGAACTTCATCCCGATGATGCCGAACGTTTAGGTATCGTTAATGGAGAAAAGCTTAAAGTGACTTCTAGAAGAGGCTCTTGTGTATTGCCAGCGGCAATTAATGAAAGAGGTTTGCCAACCAAAGGACAGGTTTTTGTACCGTTCTTTGATGAAAATATGTTAATTAACGATGTGACTTTAGATGCTTTTTGTCCGATTTCAAAAGAGCCAGATTATAAAAAATGTGCGGTTAAAGTTGAAAAAGTTTAAGGATGAAAAAGAGATTGGGTATCATATCGTTTTTTGTAATTCTCTTTATAGCATTTATTGTTATTTGGGGCTATAGTTATCAAGAAGGTTTGGAGGAGGCTTACGTGCCACTTGAACCCCAAGACAGGACCTACGCCATACCATCTGAACAAGGGGTGTTTAAGCGCGCAGAATATGCTTTAGATTATGCAAACATGCCTGTAGATGAAGCGCATCAGCGGTCTTTAGAAACGTATTATGATAATAGAGCGTTTCATGGGGCGCCGCCTAGTATTCCCCATCCTGTGGCGAATGAGCGTAGTATGGGGGAAAACGTGTGTTTAAAATGCCATCAAAATGGTGGTTTTGTAGATAAGTTTAGCGCCTATGCCCCAGTGACACCACATCCAGAATTAGTGAATTGCCGACAGTGTCACGTACCAGTACTCACCGAAAAATTATTTGTAGCCAACGATTTTAAAAAGGTTAAGGCTCCAGCGGCTGGTGTTGGTATGAACAATGCGCTTACCGGGAGTCCGCCAATAATTCCGCATCAAATTCAATTACATGAAAATTGTTTGGCCTGTCATGCGGGACCTGCAGCTCCAGAGGAAATAAGGGTCACACATCCCGAACGCGTAAACTGCCGCCAGTGTCATGTTCCTAATAATAAGGAGATGACCGATATAGGAACTTTTAAAAGAATGCAAACTAATGAAGTGCAATAGAGATATTATGAATAGAATCATTTATGGCTTTGTTTTTTTAATCTGCTGTTTCTCATGTAAGCATGGTGAAGGCAAATACCATGGTGTTATTGAAAAGATTAATGCCGAAGGTGAAAATTACCATGGTACATCGATTTCATCTGAAAAATATTTGGACGGTATAGATATGGTTGAAATCACCGAAGGTGAACATACTTTTTTGATTCCAGAACGTAAAGGACAAATTAGATCTTATGCCTGTACAGAATGCCATTCCAAACCTTTAAGTGATATGCATACCGAAGGTGTTCAAAAGGCACACTGGGATATGAAGTTGGTACACGCCAATGAAAATGCTATGAATTGTATGACTTGTCATAACCCAAATAATATGAACGAGTTAAAAAGTCTTACAGGTAATGATATAGATTTCAATAAGAGTTATCAGCTGTGTAGCCAGTGTCATAGTAAGCAATTTGAAGATTGGAAAGGTGGGGCGCATGGTAAACGTATTGGGGGCTGGGCGCCACCACGAGCAGCAATGACTTGTGTGAATTGTCATAATCCACATAAACCGGGCTTTGAGTCTAGATGGCCAGCACGATTTAATACGGTTACAGAAGAAGAAAGAAAATAGAAAATAGTACGAAGATTTTAAAACATTTAAGACATGAGTAAAAAGTGGTTTTCTTTAAATTTTGGTAGAAATAACGAAACGCCTTCGGGGTCTGGGTCTTGTGGCTGCGGAAAAACCTCAGGTGGTTGTGGTTCGCACGCCACGCCAGATACCGTCGATTCTGATGGTTACCAAATGACTGATGAAGAATTTGCTGAAGCGGCTATCAATGCTTCTATAGGAGAAGAAACCAAAAAAGACGGCTTTGATCAGGTTTTTGATGTGAAAATGGATAGACGAACCGCCTTTAAGAAATTAACTGCGAGTTTGCTTATTGGAGCAGGTGCTGTAAGTACATCATGTAGTGTGGTTAGTGGTGACGATAGCAAAGAAAAGGCGCAAATAGACTGGGAAGAGCAGTTTAAAGGCAACTATAAATTGATGTCTGATGATGAAAAAAGCGCCACTGTAGATCGCTTAATGCGCTCTTATGAATTAAGAACTGGAAAAAACATCAGTATGTCTTCTAAAAATGCTGAGGAAGATGTGTTGTTTGGTTATGCCTTTAATATTTCTAAGTGTCAAGGTTATATGGATTGCGTGAATGCCTGTGTTGAAGAGAATAATCAAGACCGTGATTCTGAGATGCAATACATTAGAATTCATGAAATGAAAGACGGTCAAGGCTTTAATTTTAATGAAGCTGATGATAATTATTACCATGAAGTTCCTGCTGAAGGCCATTTTTACATGGGTACCCAGTGTTTTCATTGTGATAATCCACCTTGTGTTGAGGTTTGTCCGGTGCAAGCTACCTGGCGTGAAGATGATGGTCTCGTAGTGGTTGATTATGATTGGTGTGTAGGTTGTCGTTATTGTATGGCGGCTTGTCCTTATGATGGCCGACGCTTTAATTGGAGTAAACCTGAAGTGCCTGAAGCAGAAGTTAATCACAAGCAACATTACTTAGGAAACCGCATGCGTAAGAAAGGGGTGATGGAAAAATGTACATTCTGTGTGCAACGCTCGCGAGCAGGTAAAAATCCAGCTTGTGTTGAAGCTTGCCCTACTGGAGCGCGAATTTTTGGAAATTTATTAGATCCTAAAAGTACGATTCGTTGGGTTTTAGAGAATAAGAAAGTCTTTAGACTGAAGGAAGATTTAGGTACAGAGCCTAAGTTCTGGTATTTTATGGATTAAGGTTGTTGATATGTTGAATCGTTTAACGGTTAAATCGGGAGTAACGGTTCAACAAATAAACATTTACCAAAGAATTAATTGAGCTAATTTATTAGTTGAAAAGTTTAAAACTTAAGTCGATTAAAGAAATAAACGATTCAACGAATAAACATTAAATAATAGAATTATTAAAAACATGAGTGGATTTAAAGTTTTTACAAGTTTGGTTAAAGATAGTTTAGCGACAATAACTCGTGGGTCTTTAAGGTATCATATTTGGATGGGAGCGCTTACTTTTCTCATGTTGGTGGGGATGTATTGTTATTCCATTCAGTTGAGTGAAGGTTTGAGTGTAACAGGGATGACAGATCGTGTGAGCTGGGGACTTTATATTTCTAATTTTACTTTTTTAGTAGGTGTTGCGGCAGCAGCCGTTATGTTGGTGATGCCTACCTATGTGTTGCATGATGTAGATTTTAAACAGGCCGTTTTAATAGGTGAAGGGCTCGCAGTGGCGGCTTTGTTAATGTGTTTGGCTTTTGTAGTGGCCGATATGGGTGGACCTTCGGTGCTATGGCATATGATACCAGGAATAGGCGTGTTTAATTTTCCAAACTCCATGCTAACTTGGGATGTTCTAGTACTTAATGGGTATCTGTTTTTGAATCTTACCATACCGTTATATATACTTTTTAGACATTATCAAGGTAAAGAAGCAAAGTCTAGTGTGTATGTGCCAGGAGCTATATTATCGGTGTTTTGGGCGGTTGGAATTCACTTAGTTACCGCTTTTTTATATCAAGGTTTGCAGGCGCGCCCGTTTTGGAATAATGCACTGTTAGGGCCGCGTTTCTTGGCTTCAGCCTTTGCGGCGGGACCTGCCCTTATTATTTTGGTTCTAGCAATTATAAGGAATTTTACAGAATTCAAAGTTCAAGATAAAACCCTTAGAAAGATTGCAATGGTCGTTACTGTTGCAGCTCAAATTAACTTAATCATGTTAATTTCAGAACTGTTTAAGGAATTTTACGCCCCTACACATCATAGTGAAAGTGCTTATTATTTATTTTTTGGTCTGCATGGGAAAGATGCTCTGTTGCCATGGATTTGGACTGCTATTCCGTTGAACGTCTTAGCAACTGTATTGCTTACTTTTCATAGGTTGAGAAATAATTTCACAATCCTTTATATCTGTTGTTTCTTTTTATTTATAGCTATCTGGATTGAAAAAGGCTTTGGTTTAATTGTTCCTGGTTTTATTCCTGGACCTTATGGTAAAATCGTAGAATATACGCCTACAGGAATAGAAATAGGAGTGACAATTGGTATTTGGGCCATGGGAGCCTTTGTCTTTACGATACTCGCTAAAACTGCTATTGGTATTGAATTGGGGAAATTGAGATATAAGAAGAAAGCTTAAAATACTTCCTGATTTCGGAATATAAAGTCTATAAAACATCAATTGAATAATTTCGGTTGGTGTTTTTTATTAGACTCCTAAAAATAAGTGATAGTTTTAAAAACTAAGTATTGTTACGTATTTTTGAGGAAATTAAATTTTATTATGCCTTTATCAGCTTCACATTTAAAATCAAGAAACAATGCACTTAACGATGTGTCTTGTGAAGCCTGTATTAATGAAAAGTGCTTAATTAAAAGCAGCTTATCTTCTTCTTTAGATTCTAAGTTTGTAAAAAGTAAGAACACTTTAAAATGTAAAAAAGGGCAACAGTTTATTATGGAGGGGGCTCCTGTAAATGGCTTATTCTTTATATTAAATGGAACCGTTAAAGTATTCAGAACCGGTATTAATGGTAGAGAGCAAATTGTGCGATTCGCTAAGGAAGGAGAAATTATTGGACATCGTGGTTTTGGTACCGAAGAGTATTATTCTATTGGAGCGATTGCTTTAGAGGATACCGTTTTGTGTTATTTTTCAAAAGAAGAACTTCAGGAAGCTTTGCTTGAAAATCCGCAGTTTGCCTATAATATGATGCTGTTTTACGCTAATGAGCTTAATAGGAGTGAAAATAAGGTGAAGTCTATTTCTCAAATGACTGTACGCGAACGTGTGATTGACACCTTATTATATTTACACCGAAAATTTGGTGATTTAAATGGTTTCTTGAAACTCCCTTTAAGCCGTAAGGAATATGCTGATTACGCCGGGACAACGGAAGAACAGGTTATTCGAATTTTTTCAGCATTAAAAAAGGAAAAGCTTATTTCTGCAAAAGGAAAAAAAATAGCAGTGACTAATATTCAGTTACTAAAAAGCGAAATTAGTGAGCATCATTATTTCTTGGATGCTTAACTGAGCGTGCCTATCATGGTATTGTATTCCTTAAATTCATAGACCACTTTATATAAGTTTAAATGAAGTGATTTTCTTTTCTACTTAATTTTTCTACTTAAAAAGTACTGTTTCTACGTATTTTTTAGAATTCATCTATTCTTATACGTAGCTTTATGTTAGGTTGTTGTGTTGTGTAATATGTTTGTTTTTAATCTTTTATATTTAAAACATGTGTTTTGGCAGGTTTGATTATGGTTTAAAAAGAGGTTTGTACATGGTATTCATCATGAAATAAAACGAGTACTACTTATATATTTGCTATGTATAAGTATTAATACTTAGTTTAATCAAAATCAAACAACATGAAATCACTATTCAAAAAATCAACTTTAATCTTACCAGTAGCAGCATTACTGTTTTCTTGTGGTAATAAAGAAAAGAAGGAAACTATAGCAGAAAATGTAGTTTCTGAAACTTCAAATACAAAAACATTAGAAATTGAAAAACCACAATTAACTTTTGGTTTCATCAAATTAACAGATATGGCGCCTTTGGCTATTGCTAAAGAAAAAGGATTTTTTGAAGATGAAGGCTTATTTGTTTCTGTAGAAGCACAATCAAACTGGAAAAACGTATTAGACCGTGTTATTGATGGTCAGTTAGACGGTTCACACATGTTAGCAGGACAGCCAATTGCAGCAGGTGCTGGTTTTGGAAGACAAGCAAAATTAGTAACCGCTTTTTCAATGGACTTAAACGGAAACGCGATTACAGTTTCAAATGATGTTTGGTCTAAAATGAAGCCTAATGTACCAACTGGATCTGATGGGAAACCAGAACATCCAATCAAGGCTGATGCTTTAAAACCAGTAATTACTGAGTATAAAAATTCTGGGAAGCCTTTTAAAATGGGGATGGTATTTCCAGTATCTACACACAACTACGAAATTAGATATTGGTTAGCAGCTGCTGGTATTAACCCAGGTATGTATACTGCTGATAATGTTCAAGGACAAATTGATGCTGATGTGTTATTATCTGTTACACCTCCGCCACAAATGCCAGCTACTCTAGAAGCAGGAACAATTCACGGATACTGTGTAGGGGAGCCATGGAACCAACAAGCTGTTTTTAAAGGTATTGGTGTGCCTGTAGTAACCAACTTAGACATCTGGAAAAACAACCCAGAAAAAGTGTTTGTAATGACTGAAAAATTTGTTGAAGAAAATCCAAATACAGCCATAGCAGTAACTAAAGCATTAATTAGAGCAGGAAAATGGTTAGATGAGCCAGGAAATAGAGCTGAAGCGGTAAAAATCTTATCAATGTCTCAGTATGTAGGTGCTGATGAAGCGGTTATCGCAAACTCTATGACAGGAACATTCGAATTTGAAAAAGGCGATAAGCGTGATATGGCAGATTTCAACGTATTCTACAAGTACAATGCAACATATCCTTTCTACTCAGATGGTATTTGGTTCTTAACTCAAATGCGCAGATGGGGACAAATTCCTGACGCTAAACCAGCCAATTGGTATGCTGAAACGATTAAAGATATTTACAGACCAGATATCTGGACTAAAGCCGCTAAACTTTTAGTTGAAGAAGGAAACATTCCTGCAGGCGATATTCCAACAACAGACGGTTATAAGCCAGCAACAGCAGACTTTATCGATGGAACAACTTATGATGGTAAGGATCCAATTTCATACATCAACAGTTTCAAAATCGGAAACAAAGACGAGGCAGTACAATAATAATAAAATAAGAAGTAAAAGAAGTTAGGGGTAAGACGTTCCTTATTAGATAATCACTAATCAAATAAACAAGAACCATGAAGCAAAGTATAACATTAGAAAAAGTATCCAAATTTATGGGATTCGGTTTTTTAACCACCTTAAAAGATCTATTCACAGGGAAGCTAGAGCGCGAAGATTTTGTAAAATTTTTACGTAAAGTTGTCGTACCGCTTGCTTCTATTCTTTTATTTATCGGATTATGGCAATTAGGGGCTAGATCCTTATACGAAAGAGAGGCTAATTATAAAATTCAAACGGCTCTAGTTGATCAAGGTCCGGAAGCTGCCGAAGCTATGCGTGAATGTATCGCTTCTGGTGACATCAGTTGCCAGCCAAATACTTTGCCTTCTCCAGGACAGGTTTGGGAGTCTTACCAGTCTTTAATTAGAGATCATAACATCATTAGAGCTGATAAAATCGCATTTATTGAGAAAACAGCAGCCTTAAATGAAAAACGCATTGCAGCTGGTAAAGATCCTATTACTTATACAGGTAGACCTTCTTTTATTGATCAAATCGTGATGAGTTTAAAAACGGTATTCGCAGGGTTTTTATTAGCCTTAGTTATTGCAATACCTATTGGAATACTAATCGGGTTAAGTCCGAGTTTAAAAAGTGCTTTCAACTGGTTTATTCAAATTTTTAAACCTGTATCTCCTGTAGTTTGGTATTTATTGGTGTTCATGATTGTAAAAACCATTTTAATTGATTCTACGGAAGATAGCTCGTTCATCATCTCCTTTATTAGTGTTGGGTTTTGTTCAATGTGGGCAACCTTAGTAAACACAGCAATGGGTGTTGCTTCGGTAGATAAAGATTATATCAATGTAGCTAAAGTATTGAAGTTAGGACCAATGCAGAAGATTTTTAAAGTGATTCTACCATCGTCTTTACCATTAATATTTACAGGTTTAAAGATTACCTTATCAGTAGCATGGATGGTATTAATTGCGATTGAATTATTAGCACAGAGTCCAGGTTTAGGGTTATTTGTTTGGGAAGAATTTCAAAACGGAGCCAACGATTCAAATTCAAAAATCATTGTAGCCATGTTTGTTATCGGAATCATCGGATTCTTATTAGACCGCATCATGCTTACCATTCAAAACTGGGTGTCATTCAATAAAACGGATGCGATATAAAAGTGCCTGAGGCCTTGTTGAAAACAACTCAGCAAATAAACGATTCAACAATTAAATATTAGAGAAATGGCTTACTTAGAACTAAAAAATATATACAAATCTTACGGTCAGGGTGAAAACGAAACCGAAGTACTTTCAAATATCAATTTAACTATAGAAGAAGGTGAGTTTGTAGCGATTGTAGGATTTACAGGAAGTGGGAAAACCACTTTAGTTAATCTGATTAACGGACTTATTCAACCAACAAGTGGCGAGGTTTTATTTAAGGGAGAACCTGTAGTAGGAACCAGTCACGAGCGTGGTGTAATCTTTCAAAATTACTCACTGTTGCCTTGGTTAACCGTAGCGCAAAATATATTTATGGCAGTTAAAGAAGCCTTTCCGAAGAAATCTAAAAAAGAATTAAATGACATCGTAAAGAATTTTGTTGAGATGGTAGGCTTGTCTCATGCTATTAACAAGCGTCCCAATGAATTATCGGGAGGGATGCGCCAGCGTGTAGCCGTAGCTCGAGCTTTAGCGATGAAACCAGAAATGATTATCATGGATGAACCTTTAGGGGCGCTAGATGCTTTAACCCGTGGGAATCTACAAGATGAAATTTTAAATATCTGGGGGAAAGATAAGCGTACTGCCTTATTAATTACTAACGATGTTGATGAAGGGATTTACATGGCAGACCGTATTATTCCTTTAAAACCAGGGCCAAAAGCGACTTTAGGTCCGGAATTTAAAATTGATATTGAACGCCCACGAGATAAAACCGAATTAAATGATAATGCCAATTTCAAGGAAACAAGAAACTCCATTATCGAGTACTTGATGGAGATTGGAAACGACCGTAAATCTGAAGCTCAAGAAGTTTTTGAATTACCAGAATTAGAACCTAAAAGTTTTGTTGGACGCTTTAAATAATTAGAAAAATGACTACAAATATTATAGATAATACCCCGAAACGTGTGATTACGCAACCTGAAGTTTTTCCTTCATCTGAAGTCATGCTAGATTTAAAAGATTTGAAGAAAGTGTATCCAACACCAAAAGGGGATTACGTGGTGTTAGAAGACTTAAATCTTCAAATAAAAAAAGAAGAATTTGTAACCATTATTGGGCATTCGGGTTGTGGAAAGACGACCATGCTCTCTATGATTGCAGGTTTAAATCCGATTTCTGGAGGGAGTATTTCGGTTTTAAGCAAGCATATTCAAGGTCCAGGACCAGATCGTGGTGTAATTTTTCAGTCGCCAAGTTTAATGCCATGGATGACTGCACTTCAAAATGTTCTGTTAGGTGTTGATCAAGTTTTTCCGCATGCAACCAAAGCGCAGCGTCATGATATTGCTAAGTATTATTTACAGAAAGTTGGTTTAGAAGATGCCTTCCATAAAAAGGCAAGTGATCTCTCTCAAGGGATGCAACAACGTGTAGGAATAGCAAGAGCTTTTGCTATTAAACCTAAAGTGTTACTTCTAGATGAACCTTTCGGAATGTTAGACTCGCTAACTAGAGGAGAACTTCAAGATATTCTTATTGAAATCTGGAATAAAGAAAAAATTACAGCAGTTATGATTACTCACGATGTCGATGAGGCGATTTTCTTAGCCGATCGTGTGGTGATGATGACTAGTGGTCCTAAAGCTAAAATTGGTGATATTTTAAATATCGATTTTGAAAGACCAAGAACTAGAAAATCAGTTTTAGAACATGATGATTATTACACATATAGAAAACATCTTATTGATTTTTTAGAGCATTAATAAATTACCTTATTAAAACTTAATCAAAACTGCCAAATATTAAATATTTAGATTGTTCCGTTCGTCGTATTTTCGTACTTTTAATCACGGTTCAGTTTAGATGAAAACAAACAAAAAAACAGATACTAACAAACTTAAAATCAACAACATGAAAAAACAATACTTACTTTTTGCGCTACTTTTTGCTGCGATTCAATTTGCGCAGGCTCAATTCTCTATCGATGGGCAATTAAGACCAAGAACGGAATACCGTAACGGTTTTGGTACATTAATTCCTGAAGATTCTGAGCCTGGTTATGGCATTTCTACCAGAGTGCGTTTGAATGCAGGCTATGAGTCTGAAACCTACAAAGCGTATATTAGTTTACAAGATGTGTTTGTTTGGGGGGAAAACAGACAAATTTTACCTTATGATCAAAACAATTCGTTCGCTATTTTCGAAGCTTGGGCAGCTATAAAGCTTGGTTCTGGTTGGAATACAAAATTAGGACGCCAGGTGTTGTCTTATGATGATCAACGTATTCTTGGTGGCTTAGATTGGGCACAACAAGGACGTAACCACGATGCAGGGCTTATCACATACAAGAAAAATGATTTTGCTTTAGATGTGGCCTTAGCCTTTAACCAAGATTATTCAAATCCAACAGGGTTTATTTCAGAAGGAAACGAATACAATACTTCAGGTTTTTTCTCTTATAAAACCATGTATATGGCACATTTAAGTCAGAAATGGGGAGCGTTTTCAGGAAGTTTATTATTAATGAATAATGGTTTTCAAGATGATGATGCCGGTTTAAATGATATCGCTAATTTACAAACTATGGGTGTGCATTTAAAGTATGGAAAAAATGCATTTTCTTTAGCGGCTAACTTATACTTACAAACTGGTGAAGCCATTTACGGAACTTCATACAAAGATGTAAAAGGTGGTTTCTTATCTAGTTTAGATTTCGGATTTAAAGCTTCTGACAAAATTGCGTTAGGTGTTGGTGCAGAAATTATTAGTGGAAATGGTGAAAGTGACCCTGGAAGTACTAGTGCATTCTTCCCGTTATACGGAACGAATCATAAATTCAATGGTTTTATGGATTACTTCTACGTAGGAAACCATGCAAATTCTATTGGTTTAATAGATGTTCATGTGAGTGCTAACTTTAAATTTAATGATACGACCAGTCTTTTAGTAAAAGCTTTAAACTTTAGTGGTGAAGAAGAATTACCTAGCGGAGATAAAGCATTAGGAACTGAAATCGATTTAGTGTTTGCTAAGAAGTTTAAAGGTTATGCCTTAAAAATTGGTTACTCTCAAATGTTCGCTTCTGAAGGGATGTATGAATTGAAAGGTGTTCCTGAAGTTGATGCTGATAACATTCAAAACTGGGCATGGGCGATGTTAGTATTCAAACCTAAATTTTTAAATTAGGAAACTAATACAGAAGAAATAGATTTAAATTAAATCCCGCAATTGCGGGATTTTTTGCATTTATATAAATACTTTTCCTACATTTAAGCCATAATTACTAGTTATGCTTAAAAAAATTTATGCCAGCGCCGTTTTTGGTGTTGAAGCTTCGACAATTACTGTTGAAGTTAATGTTGATAGCGGAATAGGCTACCATTTGGTAGGTTTGCCAGACAATGCGATCAAGGAAAGTAACTTCCGAATAGCTGCGGCACTTCAAAATAATGGCTATAAAATTCCCGGGAAGAAAATTACGATTAACATGGCGCCTGCCGATTTACGGAAAGAGGGTAGTGCCTATGATTTAACCTTAGCTATCGGTATTTTATCAGCCTCTCAACAAATTCAAGCCGAAAATTTAGATCAGTATTTAATTATGGGCGAATTGTCTTTAGATGGCAGTATTCACCCTATAAAAGGTGCCTTGCCAATCGCAGTGAAGGCAAGAGAAGAAGGTTTTAAAGGGTTTATACTTCCAAGCTCAAATGCTAAGGAAGCAGCCATTGTAAATGATCTAGAAGTTTATGGTGTTGATAATATTAAACAGGTTATTGATTATTTTGATAAAGCAGTTTCTCTAGAACAAACCATAATTGATACCCGAGAAGAGTTTAATAAAAGCTTGAATTTTCCTGAGTTCGATTTTAGCGACGTGAAAGGTCAAGAAGGCATTAAGCGCTGCATGGAAATTGCAGCAGCAGGTGGGCATAATATTATTTTAATAGGGCCTCCAGGAGCAGGTAAAACCATGTTAGCTAAACGTTTACCGAGTATTTTGCCGCCCATGACACTCTATGAAGCTTTGGAAACGACCAAAATTCATTCGGTTGTAGGGCGTGTAAAAGACACGGGTTTGATGGCACAAAGACCTTTTAGGAGTCCGCATCACACGATATCAAATGTGGCCCTTGTAGGCGGCGGAAGTTATCCGCAACCCGGAGAAATTTCATTATCACATAACGGGGTGTTGTTTCTAGATGAATTGCCAGAATTTAAACGGGAAGTTTTGGAGGTCATGCGGCAGCCGCTTGAAGATCGTGAAGTAACTATTTCTAGAGCAAAATTTACAGTGACTTATCCGTCGTCATTTATGTTGGTGGCGAGTATGAACCCTAGTCCTGGCGGTTATTTTAATGATCCCAATGCCCCTGTAACCTCAAGTCCTGCAGAAATGCAGCGGTATTTGAGTAAAGTCTCTGGGCCTTTATTAGACCGTATTGATATTCATATTGAAGTGACCCCAGTACCATTCGATAAGCTTTCCGAGGAACGAAAAAGCGAAAGTTCGGTAACGATTAGAGAGCGGGTTACCAAAGCACGAGAAAGTCAAACGCAGCGGTTTTCAGATTCTGAAACCGTTCATTATAACGCCCAGATGAATACTAAACAAATTAGAAAGTATTGTGCTTTAGATGCGGCTTCCAAAGACTTGTTAAAGACGGCTATGGAGCGTTTAAACCTTTCTGCAAGAGCGTACGACAGAATTTTAAAAGTGTCAAGAACGATAGCTGATTTAGAAGGTTCTGAAACTGTTAATGGCACACATATTAGCGAAGCAATTCAGTATAGAAGTTTAGATCGCGAAGGTTGGTTGGGGTAATGAAAAAGCGCTCTGAAAGGCTGTAATATGACCTTAGAGCGCTTTTTACGTACATCATTTATGGTGTTTAAATACCATTAATTTACCTATGATTTTGTATAAGTAGTTACGGTTAAAAGTTTAATGATTTTACCGTTTACATCAGAGAATGTCATAGAGTTTTCCACTGAAAATTCAGTAATATCCTCATTCAACTCAAGTGCTGTTGTTGCTGAATTACAGTTAGAAACTATGGTTAATATATAATCGTTTTCTAGTTTCCATGTACCATTAGTTCTGTTTTCTTCTTCACAGTCACCGAAATGCATGCCTTGCTCAAAAGCGTAGGCTCTATCACTGTTAAAATTATAAACAGCATCTTGAACACATTCGTCGTATTGTGCGTATAAATCCTTGCTTGGGTTGTCTGTTTCGTCATCAGTTAAATCAATTTCTTGGTCGGCCACAATGCTTCCTAAAATCCATTTACCTGAAAATTCAGTTTCAAGTTCTGTAAGTTCGCCTGTCAAAGGATCTGTGCATGATATGTTGATATCGTCATCAGAGCAACTTACTATAAGTACAGATAGAAGGGTTAAAATGAAGAAGTTTTTTACTGCTAAAATTGATTTGTTCATGGTATTTGGGTTTTTATTTGTTTTTAATGAGATGTAGAAAAAACTATATAGTTGCGTCACAAATCCATGATTTTTTAATAAAATGAAATAATATTGTATAAAATATTGGTCTGTAGTTTGTTGTGGTGATGTTGGTTTCTGAATAGAGTAAGTCTAGTTGTGTTAAAATTAAAATTCTTGCATTTAATACTTTAGTTTTGTTAGAGATTTAATAGCTTTCGGCTTAAAATCATTTATCAAAATATTATGAAACATTTTATACTTTTCTTTTTAGTTGTTTTTTTCTTCAGTTGTAATTCATCAAAAAAAGAAAAACCTGAAGAAATAGATCAAGGAGAGATGGTTGTTTTAGCCGAAATTCCAAAGTTAGATTTAGAACAAGCTAATAAGCTCGCAGAACTCCCTTTGCATTGCATTAATGTTGAGTATCCAAACCGTTTATCTCAAACGTTAGGGGCTGATGATGATTTGAAAACGCCCAATGTTTTGCACCCTGCTTTTTATGGTTGTTTTGACTGGCATTCTGCGGTACATGGGCATTGGAGTTTGGTGCGATTATTGAAAACTTTTCCAAATCTTGAAAATGCCGATGCCGTAAAGCAGCGTTTGTTGCAGAATATATCTAAAGAAAATATTGAGGCAGAAGTGGCGTATTTCCAAGGAGCACATAATAAAAATTTTGAACGAACCTATGGCTGGGCCTGGTTGTTAAAACTAGCGGAAGAATTGCATACCTGGGATGATGCTACCGCTAGAAAATTGGAAGATAATTTAAAGCCACTCACTAACCTCATTTCTGAAAAATATATTGAATTTTTACCTAAACTAAATTACCCATTGCGTGTAGGAACACATTCCAATACGGCCTTTGGCTTGTCTTTTGCTTATGATTATGCCGAAGCACTAAATCATGAGGATTTAAAGGCAGCAATATCTACACGAGCCAAGGAATTTTATTTAAAAGATGAGGACTGCCCAATAGCATGGGAGCCTAGCGGAAGTGATTTTTTATCACCATGTCTAGAAGAAGCAGCATTAATGAAACGTTTGCTTGCTAAAGAAGCGTTTTTAACTTGGATTAATAAATTCTTACCAGAATTAAAAGAATCGTCTTATAATTTAGAACCAGGAAAGGTGTCTGATAGAACTGATGGCCATTTAGTGCATTTAGATGGGGTGAATTTTTCAAGAGCATGGAATTTATACAAAATTTCAGAAGGTTTACCAGAATTTAGTCATTTAGAAAATATAGCGAATCACAGTATCAATTATTCTCTACCTAGTATATTTGAAGATAGTTATGAAGGCGGACATTGGTTGGGGAGTTTTGCGATTTATGCGTTACACGCTTCTTCTGAAAATTAATTATGAGTATCTTGGATTTATTAGAGTTTTAATTTAAAATGCTTTAAAAATGTACAAACGGATAGATATTAATGCCGATATAGGGGAGGGGATAGAGAATGAAGCAGAACTCATGCCGCATATTTCATCTTGTAATATTGCTTGTGGTGGTCATGCAGGTAATCTAGAAACCATGAAGCGTGTTTCCAGTCTCGCTAAAAAACACGGTGTTAAAATTGGCGCACACCCTTCTTTTCCTGATAAAGAAAACTTTGGAAGAAAAGCTGTGGATATGCCGAGTACAGCCCTGTACACATCGATTATCAACCAAATTAAAGACCTTAAACGTGTTTTAGATGAAAATCATTTGCATCTTCACCATGTAAAGCCTCATGGAGCGCTTTACAATATGGCAGCAGTTGATGAAAAAATAGCTAAAGTTATCATTGAAGTGATGAAAGCTTTAATGTTGCGGGTACATCTTTATGTGCCTTACAATTCCGTTATTGCCAAACTGGCTATCGAAAATAAAATCCCGATCATGTATGAGGCTTTTACAGACCGGAATTATAATTCAGATTTAACACTAGTGTCAAGAGCAAATGAAAATGCCTTAATTACAGATGCTGAAGTGATGTATAATCATGTTTATGCTATGGTGGCTCATGAGGAGGTTAAAACCGTTTCAGGAGAGTTTGTAAAAATTAAAGCAGACACCTTTTGTGTTCACGGCGATAATCTTGATGCTTATGCATTAATACAATCATTAACGAAGCGATTAAAGTCTGAAGGCATTCAAATCATTTAGCATGGGGTTTAAACTATCATATAAAGTCTTTGGGGAGCAAGGTGTTTTGGTTGAATGGCCAAAGGAAATTTCAACAAAAATCCTCGATGATGTTATTAATTTTAAGGAACGGCTTAATACTTCAGATCTTAAAAATATTATAGAAATACGGTCGGCGTATCAATCACTTTTAATTTTATATTCAGAAGACATTTCTTTTGAAAAAGAAGTTGAGGTATTGAAGACAATTTATGATTCAGAAGAAAAATCTTCAGAAAGCCAATCAACCATTTGGAGAATTCCTGTGTGTTATGATGCGGTGTTTGGTTTGGATTTAGAGGAAATGTCTCAAACTAAAAACTTATCGGAAGAGGAAATTGTTAAACGACATGTCGAGGTTTTATATACGGTTTATTTTATTGGGTTTTTACCAGGATTTCTCTATTTAGGAGGCTTAGATGAAAAATTAAGCACCCCACGGAAGGCGTCACCGAGATTGGTCGTTGAAAAAGGAAGCGTAGCTATTGGAGGGGGGCAAACTGGAATTTACCCTTCAGAGAGTCCAGGTGGATGGCATATTATTGGTCAGACCCCTGTTGATTTTTTTAATCCGAAAAACACCCCGCCATGCTTTGCTAAACCAGGTGATGGTATTCACTTTTATGAAGTGAGCTTAAAAACCTTTAACGATATTAAAGTTTTAGTCGATGCTGGGGTGTATCAAATAGAAAGAGAGGAGAGTCATGATTAAAGTTTTAAAATCGGGGTTTTATACCACTATTCAAGATTTAGGACGTACGGGGTATCAAGAGTATGGTGTACCGTATTCAGGAGCGATGGATCAACAAGCTCTAAAATTAGCTAATGCGCTTTTAGGAAATAATGAAGATATGGCTGTTCTAGAAATGACCATGGTTGGACCACGGTTAGAATTTCAATGTGCTACCTTGATTTGTATTACTGGTGCTAACATGCAGCCTAAGATCAATAATAAAATGGTGGGACTGTATAAGTTGCACCAGGTACATACCGGTGATGTGTTAAGTTTTTCCGCTTCAAAATCTGGGTTTAGAAGTTATTTGGCAGTAAAAGGGGGTATTCAAACCGACCAGGTAATGTGCAGTAGAAGTTTGTACTCGGGTGTTACAAAGGACGCTACGGTTAAAAAATCTGAAGAATTACCTATAGAATTTTTTGAAGGGGGGACTAACAATGCCCATGCGGCTTTAAAAATAAATACCGATTATTTCAATTCTAAAACACTTGTGGTGAATGAAGGTCCGGAGTTTCAATTGCTATCGAAAGCCCAACAAATAAAATTAATAAACTTTGAGTTTCATGTTTCCAGTAATAATAACAGAATGGCATATCAATTGGAAGAGTCTTTTGAAAATGCTTTAGAACCTATTATTACTGCTCCCGTTTTACCAGGAACCGTCCAACTTACTCCCTCAGGAAAATTAATAATTCTAATGCGTGATTGTCAAACCACAGGAGGTTATCCGCGTGTGTTACAACTCAATTCTACTAGTATTAATTTCCTTTCTCAAAAATCTACTGGGCAATCTTGTTTATTTAAGTTACTTAACTCTAAGTAATACGAGAATATTTTATGGCTATTTGAGGGAAAATGGAGGTCTAAATTTAATTTAAATTTGAGGATTAGTGCTTTATTGATTCATCCGCTTTTAGAGTTGTTTTCATGTGGCTTTAAAGGCTGTTTTTAAATGTTTATTTCTGCTGTGGAATTTAATTTTACACCTTTTTTTCATGTCTGTTTAAAATCAATGGATAAGTTGCTAATCATATGGCAAATTCAGTAAAATCTGATTGTTTGTCTTTTTTGTGCTTTTCTAATTTAATGTTAATATGAGAAGATGTTTTTACAGGAGTTAACATTTATTTAATACACTATTCACCATAAAATAATAGTTAAAATTTCTTATTTAAAATTGTTATAAATCGATAAATGGTTGAATTCTCAGGAAACGTCAATTTATCCAAAAACACTTACAGTTTTTGGGGTTTTTTTGTTTGTTTTCATGGGAATTTCAAGTTTGTTTATTAAAAAGGTTTAAAATAGTAAGTGTGTATCTGGAGATTTTAACCATGTTTCTTTATGATATCACTATTTTTTCTGTGTGATTTTTAGATTTCTTCAATAATCATTGTGTTTTTAACATAATAATAACATATATTAGCAACGCCAAATTGGTATACCAGTTTAAAATACCAGATTGGTTTACCATAGACTAATTATTTATTAACAAAAAAAATTAACAAATGAATTTAAAAACTAAACTAACATTAATGTTAATGATGATATTCAATATATCATTGTTTGCACAGGACGGATACCAGTTGTCCGGTACTGTAACAGATGAAAACAACACGCCCATTCCAGGTATTAATGTTATCATTGCTAATACCACTACAGGTACAGCAACTGATTTCGATGGTGGGTTTACATTAAACGTAAAGTCAGGTGATGTACTTCAGTTTTCGTACATCGGTTATGTTAAACAATCTATTACTATTAACGGACAAAAATCTTTAAAAGTAACTATGGTTGAAGACGCTAGTCAACTTGACGAAGTTGTTGTAGTAGGATACGGTGCTCGTAAAAAGAGTGATGTAACAGGAGCTGTTTCTTCGGTAAAACAAGAAGAATTAACAGCATTTCCTGTATTAGATGCTTCTCAAGCTTTACAAGGTCGTGCTGCTGGTGTAGATGTACAATCTAATAATGGTGGTGAGCCAGGTGCTCCTATCAGTATTAAAATTAGAGGTAATACTTCTATTAATGCTAGTAGTTCTCCGCTTATCGTTGTTGATGGTTTCGTAGGAGCTACTATGCCACAAGCTGGTGATATTGAGTCTATGCAAATTTTAAAAGATGCCTCGGCAACTGCGATTTATGGTTCGCAAGGCGCTAATGGTGTGGTTTTAGTGACAACTAAAAAAGGTAAAGCTGGTAAATTAAACATTGATTTTAACTCAACTTTCCAAGTGCAAAATACTTCTAACAGATTAGATTTATTGAATGCAAATGATTTTGCTAATTACCAGAATGATATTCGTGCAAATCAAAACAATTCAAATGCTTACCCACAAGGATCATACGATACAGATTGGCAAGATATGATTTACAGAAACGGTAGCGTGGCAAACCACCAATTAGCTGTTTCAGGTGGATCTGAAAAAGTTAAGTATTATGCTTCTACAACTTATTATACTCAAGATGGTATCTTAGTAAACTCTGATTATGAAAGACTTTCTTTCTTATCTAACTTAGATGCTCAGGTAACTGACAAGTTAAAAGTTGGTGTGAACTTAGTTGGAAATGCTAGTCAAAAAGGTGGTGTAACTACACAATCTAATGGTTCTGTAACTGTAGGTGGTGATGATGTGGTTTCATTAGCGATGCGTTTTGCTCCAGATAAAGGGGTGTACGATGCTGACGGGTCTTTTTCTACAAATGATGCCGTTGGTGATGAGGTTGATAACCCTTATGCTGTAGCAACTCAAAGAGATGATGATACTGAAATTGAGGAATTTAGAGCAAATCTTTATGCAAGTTATGATATCTTAGAGGGATTAAACTTCAAAACTACTTTTGGTGTTAGTGAAAAAAACACTTTTAGAGGGATGTATATGCCTCGTACTTTAAAAGTTACTGCTAGTACTGAAAACGGTAGAGCGATTATGCAAAACTGGAAATCAAGTAGTGTTTTAAGTGAGAGTTATTTAACTTACAACAGAGAGATTGGTAAAGGTGTGTTAACTTTATTAGGTGGTTATTCTTATCAAAATAAAACAAATCAAAGCTCTTACAATGAGGGTATTGGTACTATTTCTGATTCGTTTTCTTACTATGGTTTATATACAGCAACGAGTTTAATTCAGCCAACAGCTGGACAAGTTTATACTAACGAGAGTACAATTCAATCTGTATTTGGTAGAATTAACTATGATTTAAACGACAAGTATTTACTTACGGCTACAGTAAGACGTGATGGGGCATCTAACTTTGCTGAAAATCACAAATATGCAACATTCCCATCTGCGGCTTTAGGTTGGAAAATTTCTAATGAAAACTTCTTAAAAGATAGTAATGTTATTTCTAACTTAAAATTAAGAGCTAGTTATGGTGAAACAGGTAACCCTTCTATTGCGCCATACCAATCTTTAGCAAGTTCGGCAATTATTTATGCTTCAAGTGCTGGAAATACAGTGGCTGCAATTACGCCAAATCAAATGGCTAACCCAGATTTAAAATGGGAGACGTCTATTCAAACTAACGTTGGTTTAGATTTCGGATTTTTAAATAACAGAATTACACTTTCTTTAGATTACTACGATATCGATACGGAAGATTTAATTATGATTAACAGAGGACAAAGTGATTACTTAGGGCAATATAACCAAAATGCTTTAATTAACGTTGGTTCTATGAACAATACAGGTTTTGAAGTTTTCTTAACCTCTAATAATATTACTAACGATAACTTTACTTGGTCTACAGACTTTGTATTCTCTAAAAACGTAAATAAAGTAACAGCTTTAATTAACGGTGATGATTGGTTTGGTAATGGAGCGCCTTCTTATTTTAGTGTTGAAGATACTTTCGTGTTAAGAGAGGGAGAAGAAGTTGGACAATTCTGGGGGTATGATTACGCTGGTGTTTATCAAGGTGGTGCACTTCCTGATGGAACTTCTGTGATTCCTGCATCTAGAGATAGTAGTGGAAACCCAATTCCTGGTGAGCCATTATTCAGAGATGTTGATCCAGATGGAGAAATTAATGATGCTGATAGAACGATGATCGGTAACCCAAATCCAGATTTCACTTGGGGTTTCACAAACAACTTCACGTTTAAAAACTGGGATGCAAACATCTTTTTCCAAGGGTCTCAAGGAAATGAAATTTTTAACATGACTGCTGTTCAGTTAAATAATGGTGACTCTAACACAACTTATGATTACTATAACAATGCTTGGACACCTAACAATACAGATACTAATGAGCCACGTGTGGGTAATGCAAGTTTTAGAGAAATTTCTTCTCGTTTTGTTGAAGACGGAAGCTATGTGCGTTTAAAAAACTTAGCGATTGGATATAACTTATCTTCTCAGGTTTTAGAAAACATTGGTATTGAAAAATTAAGATTATCTGTAAGTGGTCAAAACTTATTTACTTGGACTAACTATTCTGGTTTAGATCCTGAGGTTAGTTATTTTGGTGCTCAAGGTGGTACTAATGGAAACAACCAAGCATCTAATACAACTAGAGGTTTTGATTTTGGATCGTATCCAACAGTGAGATCTTACAGTTTCAGCTTGAACTTAACATTTTAAGAATCATTTTAAAAAAATATAAATAATGAAAAATACGAAATATATAATATGGTTATTGGTAATGGGATTATCAATAATGGGATGTTCGGATTTGGAAGAAGAACCAGTAGGGGTATTATCTCCTGATGGATTCTTTAACACGCCTGGTGACATTCAAATTGCAGTAGATGGTGCCTTGACGCATGCGATTAACGAAGAGATTTGGGGTAGAAAATTATCAGTAGCCTTAATGTTGCGTTCAGATATGGTGAATGTTCAATCTAGCCAAGCACGTAGAGTTGAAATGGACATGCATTCTATTTCAGGGAATAACGAAATGGTTTATGACCCATGGAGAAGAATTTACTTAGGTATTGCTGCTGCCAATAATGCGATTGCAGGTGCAGACGATGTTGAAGCTACAGATGATTTAAAAAACCCTGTTACTGCACAAGCTTACTTTATCAGAGCATGGTACTATTTTCATTTAGTACGTTTATTTGGTGATGTGCCTTATATTGCTGAACCAATTGATGGTAGTAACGTTGAATTTTATCAAAATATTTCTTGTACTTCTGAAGATGTAATTTATGAGAATATTATTTCAGATTTAGAATATGCTGAACAATGGTTGCCAGAGAGTACAGCTGCAACAGGTATTCCATCTAAAGGAGCGGCTAGCTCTTATTTAGCTTTAGTTCATTTAACTAGAGCAACAAGTGATGCTCGTGATGCTAAAGATTTTAATCAAGCTTATTTATATGCTAAAAAAGTAATCAATAGCGGTAATTATTCATTAGATGATAACTTCCAAAATTTGTTTAATGCTGATGAAGCTGGTAATTCACCTGAAATGATTTTCTCTTTAGATTATAATAATGTTGAAGCTGATGATAATGCTTATGATCAAGTAGCTCCTATGACAGGTGTAAGAAGTGATGATGACGATCAAGGTTGGTCTGTTGCTGTTCCTGTTATGGCTGTTTATGATTCATTTGAAGATGGCGATTACAGAAAACGTGTTAGTTTCCAGACTGAAGCTACTATTGGTGGTGTAACTGTTGATTATACAAACTTTCAAATTAGTGGTCATGAGCACGCAGGTAATATGCCTTACATTGCTAAGTACACACGTTTCCCTGGTCCTTATTCTAGAGGTAATAAGCGTGCAACAAGTATTAAATACCCTATGATGCGTTATGCAGAGGTGTTATTAATTGCCGCTGAAGCAGCCCTTGAAGAGGGAAATACAGCTGAAGCTTTAATGTATGTTAACCAGGTTAGATCTAGAGCTCGAATGGGTGGTGCTACAACTAATGGAGGATATGTTCCTGAAACAGTTTCTCCAAGTGCTGTGCCTGCTGATTTAGCAGCTGTTACTCTTGATGATATTATTGAAGAGCGTAGAATTGAGTTAGCTTTTGAAGGTAAAAGATGGTATGATATCAAACGTAGAGATTTAGGTGATGAAGTATTTAGTGCTTCTGGTCTTGAAGGTGCTAAGTCAGACTGGAACGCTGCTGTTGATTATGATACGCCGATTCCTCAAGATGAGATTCAAAGTAACCCTAACTTAACAAACTAAGAAGGGATTCACTTAAGTTTATAATTATGTCTAGTCCTAAATAACCGATACAGATTATTAAAGGAT
>NZ_WAAT01000029.1 GCF_008806375.1 Pseudotamlana haliotis
AAACTGTACGTAATTCACACACAACTTTTGCGCTTGATCCGAAGTGAACCCGGTCTCTCGCTCGAAAAGCTTCACAGGAATGTGAGGCTTTTTTTGTGCTTGAAAATTTAAATTGTTTCACCGAGATTCGCAGAGGCTTTCGCAGAGATTGACAGAGCGTTTATACTTTTTTTTTATCCGGCAGCCGCGAAGGCGCATAACGCAAAAAAAAAACGCCAAAGTGCTCATGTGATGTAAACAAAATCTTTGAAAATCAGTGCGATATCTAACTGAAAACTTCTTGGTAATTTAGTGAGGGTTTAGGGTATGAGTGAGCAACTAAAAAACAATAACTAAAAACCGACAACTAACAAAATCTGTGTCTGAATGATACTCAGTGGTTCTCTGTGAAACCTCGGCGTATCTCTGTGTGATAACAGTAATGTTGTAATCTCTATTACCAGCCTCCAGAAGCACCGCCGCCGCCGAAGCCACCGCCACCGAAGCCACCGCCAAAACCGCCTCCGAAGCCACCACCAGAGCTACCGCCCCAGCTGCTTGAACCACGATTGTAATTCCCGCGTCCCATATTGCTTAAGATAATAGCATCCCAGATATCAAAGCCTCCAGCTCTGTTGCCGCCATTTCGACCACCATTTCCGCCGCCACGTTTATTTTTGATAAAAGACAGGAAAAATACAATAGCAATAAACCCAAAAACGATGAACGGCATGATAGGATTGTCTTCGGGTTTTGATGATTGACGGGAGCCACTGTATTCGCCTTGCATCACTTCAAAAATAGCATCGGCACCACGGTTTAATCCGCCAGGGAAATCATTTTGTCTAAAATAGGGAATGATGTCATTCTCAATAATACGTTTAGACATGGCATCTGTTAAAAGATGTTCCACGCCATAGCCCGTGTTGATGGCAATTTTTTTATCGTCGTAAGCTAATAAAACTAAAACACCATTGTCTTCTTTAGCTTGGCCAATACCCCAAGCTTGTCCCCATTGGGCACCAAGGTAGTTGATGTCTTCACCTTTGGTTGAACTAATTATCGCGACAACAATTTGTGTTGAAGTGGTGTCTGAATATTTAACTAATTTATTTTCTAAGTTGCTCTTTTGAGTCTCTGAAAGTAAGTTAATATAATCGTAAACACTGGTTTGGAATTTAGGTTTTTCAGGGATATCAAATTGCCCAAAAGCTAGATTGCACGTAAATAGCGTAAACGCTAGAAACAAGCTAAAGCTTTTAAATTTTGAATAAAAGGAAGCTTGTATTTCTTTTTTATACATCATAAAGTTTAGCCTTTTGAAATGTCGTCTGAAAGCTCATTAATATCATCCGATTGGTAAGGAAAGTATTTTTTAAGTCGGTCGCCAGACCTTAAAATCCCATCAACCAAACCTTGTTTAAAGTCTCCCTTTTTAAAATGTGCCTGCATGATGTCTTTGGTACAATCCCAAAAATCATCTTCAACAGCTTTGTTTATGCCTTCGTCACCATAGATTACAAAAGATTTATCTTCAACCGCGACATAAATAAGCACGGCATTTTGAAGTTTGGTATTGTCCATTTTTAAATGATGAAAAACTTCTAAGGCACGATTTGTAGCATCGCCCTTAGCGGTTTTTTCTATATGAACACGTAATTCTCCAGAAGTGTTTAATTCGGCTTCTTGAATGGCTTCAACAATTTCTTGTTCCTCCTGTACGGTTAAAAAATCTTCTGTTTGGTTTTTAGGCATGTCTAGGTGTTTTTACTAGAATTCAAAATTTACGTCAGGAGCATTCTCACTACCAGAATCTGCTTTGTAATAAGCCATTTCATCAAAGTTCAAAATACCGGCTAAAATCGAATTTGGAAAAGTTTTAATATGCTTATTGTACGGCTGAACTGCTTCATTAAAACGGTCTCTCGTGACATTAATTCTGTTTTCTGTTCCTTCTAGTTGACTTTGTAATTCAAGGAAGTTTTGGTTAGCTTTTAAATCAGGATAGCGCTCAACAGTAACAAGTAAGCTTTTTAAAGCACCAGATAGACCACTTTGAACTTCGCTAAATTTAGCCATTTGTTCAGGGGTCATGTTTGATGGGTCAATGTTCATTGAAGTCGCTTTTGCTCTAGCTTCAATAACATCAGTTAAAGTACCTCTTTCGTATTCTGCAGCACCTTGAACGGTTTTAACGAGGTTACCAATTAAATCATTTCGTCTTTGGTAGCTACTTTCAACATTAGCCCAAGATTTAGTAGCTTCTTCTTTAAGGGTAACAGCTGTGTTGTTAAATCCTTTAACCCAAGAGTAAACTCCAATAACGAGTACAGCGATAATAATCCATGGTAAAAATTTCTTCATGATGTTTAAATTTTAGAGGTGTTGTTTTATTTTATTTAGTTGATTTTTAATGTCTTCTAGTTTGCTAACTATTTCAAAAGTATTTAAAGCCTGCTTTTTCTCTTCTTTAAGGTGTGTTTTAGCGCCTTCTAAAGTGAAGCCACGTTCTTTCACCAAATGATAGATGAACTTTAGGTTTTTGATGTCTTCGGGGGTGAATTTTCTATTGCCTTTAGCGTTTTTTTTCGGTTTTAAAACATCAAATTCTTTTTCCCAAAAACGAATTAATGAGGTGTTTACATTAAAAGCTTTGGCGACTTCGCCAATGCCATAATAACGTTTTTCAGGTAAATTGATTTGCATTAATCTAAAGATTGGTTTTCTAAAGAAGCATGCTCCAATAGTTTATTAAATTCTTCAGCCGTTAAACTGCCGTAATAAAAATTAATAGGGTTAATACGCTCGCCATCTTTAAATATTTCGTAATGCAGGTGTGGTCCTTGAGAACGCCCTGTGCTTCCAACGAAACCAATTAAATCACCACGTTTTACTTTTTGATTTTTTCTAACATTATATTTATATAGATGAGCGTACAAGCTGATGTATCCATAACCATGGTCTATACGAATGTGTTTCCCATATCCAGTAGACCTAGAATCGGCACGGGTTATCACACCATCACCAGAAGCATAAATTGGTGTGCCTCTTGGCGCCGAAAAGTCCATGCCGCGGTGCATTTTTCTAACCTTAGTAAACGGGTCGGTACGCATACCGTAACCTGAAGCCATTCGTGTTAAATCTTTATTGTTTACCGGTTGAATGGCAGGAATAGCCGCAAGAAGCTTTTCTTTGTCTTCAGCCAATTTAGTGATTTCATCAAGAGATTTTGACTGCACCACAATTTGCTTTTGAAGAATATCTAAGCGCTTGTTACTTTCTATAATTAGTTTAGAATTATCAAAGCCTTCTAAGTTTTTATAGCGATTAATACCTCCAAATCCAGCGCGACGCTGTTCATCAGGAATTGGGTTGGCTTCAAAATAAACGCGATAAATATTATTATCTCTATCAGCAACATTGGCTAAAACAGTTTCAGCATGCTCCATTTTTTTGTTTAGCAGTTCAAATTGCAGTTGCGCATTGTGTAATTCGCGTTTTAAAGCACGTTCTTTAGGCGATTCTACATATTGGCTCCCTATAAAAACAAAGATAAAAGAGAAAAAAGCAGTGCCTAGAATAAAGAAGAACGCGTACTTAAAAGTGGTACGTTTTTTACGCTGGATCTTCTTATAGGAAAGCGTTTCAGGATCGTAATAGTATTTTACCTTACTCATTTCTTAAATTATGCTATTTTTGCAGCGCATTGAAGGGCTTTTTATCTTTCAATTAAGCAGTAAACGAACAAACCTACAAAAAATTATTATAAAAAATTTTAATAATAATAGCTTTGAAGTTTAATGCTGAACCAAATTTAAAATAAATTTGTAGCATAAATATAAAAATTGTTTCGCAGTAAAGCTAATTGTTTCGAAACAAGGTGTTTAAATATTATACATGAAATCACAAGACATTCGCGCTAAGTTTTTAAGTTTTTTTGAAGAAAAACAACACAGTATCGTACCATCAGCTCCAATGGTTTTAAAAGATGATCCTACCTTAATGTTCGTAAACGCGGGTATGGCGCCTTTTAAAGAATATTTTTTAGGGAATGCACAGCCTAAAAATAATAGAATAACAGATTCTCAAAAATGTTTGCGTGTTTCTGGTAAACACAACGATTTGGAAGAGGTAGGGTATGATACCTATCACCACACCTTGTTTGAAATGTTAGGAAACTGGAGTTTTGGTGATTACTTTAAAGAAGAAGCGATTGCTTGGGCTTGGGAATTATTAACCGAAGTATTTAAAATCGATAAAGATATTTTATATGTGTCGGTTTTTGAAGGTAGCAAAGAAGATGGTCTTGAATTGGATACTGAAGCTTTAGAAATTTGGAAAAAATACATTTCTGAAGACCGTATCATCACAGGTGATAAGAAAGATAACTTCTGGGAAATGGGAGACCAAGGACCTTGCGGACCATGTAGTGAAATTCATGTTGATATTCGTTCAGCCGAAGAAAAGGCTAAAATCCCTGGTAAGGATTTAGTGAATCAAGATCACCCACAGGTTGTCGAAATCTGGAACTTGGTATTCATGCAATACAACAGAAAAGCTAATGGTTCTCTTGAATCATTACCAAACAAACATATCGATACCGGTATGGGCTTCGAACGTTTATGTATGGTGCTTCAAGGGGTGCAATCAAATTATGATACTGATGTGTTTAAACCTATCATTAAAGAGGTTGAAGCCATTACAAATAAAACTTATGGTAAAGATGAAAAAGTAGATGTAGCTATTCGTGTGATTTCTGATCACGTACGAGCAGTTGCTTTTTCTATTGCTGACGGACAATTACCAAGTAATACCGGAGCGGGTTACGTGATTCGTAGAATTTTACGTCGTGCCGTGCGTTACGGATTTACCTTCCTAGATAAAAAGGAACCGTTTATTTATAGATTGGTTGATGTTTTAGATAAAAAAATGGGGAAAGCCTTCCCTGAATTAAAAACTCAAAAACAACTTGTTGAAAATGTAATTAAAGAAGAAGAACAGTCTTTTTTAAGAACCTTAGACCAAGGTTTGGTGTTATTAAATCGGGTTGTTGAAGACACAAACGGAGAGACCGTGCCGGGAACAAAAGCTTTCGAGTTATATGATACTTACGGTTTTCCTATTGATTTAACAGCTTTGATTCTTTCTGAAAAAGGATTGAAGCTGGACGAAAAGGGTTTTGAAGAAGAACTACAGAAACAAAAAAGTCGTTCACGTGCCGCTAGTGAAATGTCAACGGATGATTGGACGGTTTTAATTGAAGATGATGTTGAGGAGTTTATCGGTTATGATTCGCTTGAAGCTAAAGTGAAGTTAACGCGTTACAGAAAAGTGACTTCTAAAAAAGATGGTGACATGTACCAATTGGTATTTAACTTAACGCCGTTTTATCCAGAAGGCGGCGGACAAGTAGGCGATAAGGGGTATATTGAAGATGCTTATGGTGATGTGGTTTATATCCTGAACACTAAAAAGGAAAATAACGTTATCATTCATTTTACTGAAACCTTACCAAAACATTTAAACGAGTCGTTAAAAGTGACTGTTGATGAAAAACAACGCTACAGAACAGAATGTAATCATACTGCAACACACTTACTTCATCAGGCTTTACGTTCTATTTTAGGAACACATGTTGAGCAAAAAGGAAGTGCGGTACACTCCAAATATTTACGTTTTGATTTCTCTCATTTTTCTAAACTTACAGAAGATGAATTACACGATATTGAAAGTTTTGTAAATGCAAGAATTAGCGGAAAAATACCATTAATTGAAAAACGAAATGTACCTAAGGAAGAAGCAATTGCTGATGGCGCCATGAGTTTATTTGGCGAAAAATACGGCGATACAGTACGTTCTATTCAATTTGGACAATCTATAGAGCTTTGTGGTGGGACACACGTAAAGAACACCGCTGATATTTGGCATTTTAAAATTGTATCTGAGGGTGCTGTTGCAGCAGGGATTAGACGTATTGAAGCAATTACCAATGATGGGGTTAAAGGTTATTATACAGAAAACAACCGCTCTTTTCAAGAAATGAAAGGGTTGCTTAATAATGCCAAAGAGCCTGTAAAGGCACTTCAGAATTTACAAGAAGAAAATGCAAGTCTTAAAAAGCAAATTGAGAGCTTATTAAAAGATAAAGCTAAAAACATAAAAGGCGAACTTAAAAGTGCTTTAACCGAAATAAACGGCATCCAATTTTTAGCTAAGAAATTAGATTTAGATGCTGGTGGATTAAAAGACGTTGCTTTTGAACTAGGTAGTCAGTTTGATAATTTATTCCTGCTATTTGCAACCGAAAAAGACGGCAAAGCTTTATTGTCATGCTATATTTCTAAAGAATTAGTAGCGAGTAAAGGCTTAAATGCTGGTCAAGTGGTTCGTGAACTAGGTAAATTCATCCAAGGTGGTGGTGGCGGACAACCATTTTTCGCGACTGCAGGTGGTAAAAACCCTGATGGTATCGAGCAGGCTTTAGAGCAGGCGAAGACTTATTTGGGGTAAATTAAAGTTAGAAAGTTAGAAAGTTAGAAAGTAGCAAAGTTTCTGAGTTACAGAGTTTCAGAGTACCTCTGTTCCTCTGAAGCTTTGCCACTTTGCATCTCTACACCTTTGAAACTCAAAAAAAATGAACCTTCAAACGAAAATACCGTTAAAAAAGCAGCCGAGTCGTTTAATCGATTACAGCTCTAATGTATTATTAATAGGTTCCTGTTTTTCTGAAAATATAGGGGAGAAGCTAGCTTACTTTAAGTTTGAAAATATTCAGAATCCTTTCGGGATTTTATTTCACCCTTTGGCTATTAAAACGCTTATCACAAACGCTGTTGAAAAAAAGGAATTTAGCAGTGATGATGTGTTTTTTCACAATGAACAATGGCATTGCTTTGATGCACATTCCAAGTTAAGTAACACTTCAAAAGAAAATTTATTAGAAGCGCTTAATGTAAAAGTTTTAGAAACTCATGAGGCTTTAAAAAAGGCAACTCATATTATTGTTACTTTAGGGACCGCTTGGGTTTATCGTTTTATAGAAACTCAAAATGTTGTTGCCAACTGCCATAAAATTCCGCAAAAGCAATTTTTAAAAAACTTATTATCTGTTCAAGAAATTTATAAAACTTTACAGGATATAGAGCAATCTGTAAGAAGTTTGAATCCTGAAGCTACCATTGTTTTTACGGTGTCGCCAGTACGTCATTTAAAGGATGGTTTTGTTGAAAACACCCAAAGTAAAGCACATTTGATTACTGCGATTCATCAGTTTTTGAAAGAAAAGAGCACGTCTAGTAATGCAGGGGCATATTATTTTCCGTCTTATGAAATCATGATGGACGAACTTCGTGATTACCGTTTTTACGCTGAAGATATGGTGCACCCAAACCCTTTGGCCATTCAATACATTTGGGAAAAGTTTAAAAGTGTGTGGGTTTCAGAAGAAGCTTCAAAAATAATGGATGTGGTTGACGGTATTCAGAAAGGCCTTCAGCATAAAGCTTTCAACGAAACATCTGAAGGTCATCAAAAATTTCTTCAAAACCTAAACCAAAAAATAACGCGACTTCAAGACACGCATCCACAGATTAGATTTTAATAGCCTGCCTTAATAGGTGACTTTTTCTGTTTTATAAATACACTTTTCAACTCATTTTAATAACATTTTATCGAAAATCCCTTTTGAGCATCATTAATAGTTGTACATTTAGGACTGCTATTAATCAGTTTATCTTAAAAAAGCATCATAAGCCAAATTAAAAGGGTGGCCATTGGTGCTTTTTTTGTGCTTTTAAAACACTGCATAAAAAGCCCAAAAGTGTCTTGATTATGCTCCTTTATAGAAGTACCCGAAAAAAACTGGCTAAAAGGCATTCTTAACATAAGTTAAGAATTGCTTAACACTGGGCTAATATGATTTATTCAGTTCTCTCTTATCTTTGAACTGTTTAGTTTAGACAACATAATAACATTGGTAGACTTCATGTGTCGAAGGAACCGATGTTTTGTTGTTTTATAGGATTTTGTTTTTTGTTCATTATACTAATATAATGGTATGAAAGCATTGAAAAATTTTCTAAATTAGTATATGCGAAAAATTCTATTAGGAGTTGTAATTACTTTAGTGCTGCTTTATGCCTTCAAACAGTGTGAGGCTAAAAAAGCAGAGCAGACTATTCTTCAAGAAAATTCACAGCTTATTCAGCAAGAAATCAATAACGTTGGAAAACTCATCGTGACTGAAGGTCATTTTAGTCAGGTTTTTAATTATAAGAATTCTAAGGAAATTTTAAGTAATTATTTAACGGTTGAAAAAAAGGCCTTAGTCGTTGTGAATGCCGATGTTACTGTGGCCTACGACTTAAGTAAAATTGAATTCAAAGTGGATGAAGCCACTAAAACGCTTACGATTTTAAGCATTCCTGAAGAAGAAATCAGTATTAATCCCGATTTTGAATATTATGATGTGCAAGCCGATTTTTTAAATCCGTTTGAAGCTAAAGATTATAATAAAATCAAGAATACGGTCAGTACTTCCTTAAAGAAGAAAATTGATAAATCTGAATTAAAAAGTAACGCCAAAAATCGCTTGATTAGTGAACTCTCCAAGTTCTACATTCTCACAAATTCTATGGGTTGGACATTGCAATACAATGAAACCCCCATTTCTGAAGCGGAAGATTTAAAAGGCTTAAAGCTCTAGTTTTTTATACAAACTCATAAAACCACCGCCGTTTAGGGCTTCAACGCCGTGAGATTTTAATAGTGAGGCCGCAGTTGCCGAGCGCACACCACTAGCACAACAGGTAATGACAGGTTTATTGAGCTTTTTAATGTTTTCAATATTGGCATTTAACGTTTGTAAAGGCATGTTTTTTGACCCTGGAATGGCGCTTTGTTCATATTCAGAAGTGGTTCTAACATCTATAATAATGGCGTCTCTTGATTGAAAATCTTTAATTTTTTCTTTTTTATTTCCGAAAAGTGAACTTAATATTCCCATAAAACTTAAATTTTTATACAAATATATCTTTCATTTATTAAAACGGAGGTAACAAGTGTTACTAATTATTTTGTGTATATTCAGCCCGTTAAATTTAGTAGAACATGGAAGCTTACGTCAATTTAAGTATAGAAAATAATGTGGGGTATATCGAGTTTTTTCATCCCAATAGAAACGCCATGCCCAGTGATGTGCTTCAGCAATTAGCGGAATGTATTGTAAGTGCTGGAAATGATAATGACGTTAAAGTGATTGTTTTAAAAAGTGGGGGTGACCGTACCTTTTGTGCCGGAGCCAGTTTTAATGAACTTATTGAAATTGAAGATGCCGAAACAGGAAAACAGTTTTTCTCTGGCTTTGCCAATGTGATTAACGCGATGCGTGCTTGTCCGAAATTAATTATTGGTCGTATACAAGGAAAAGCCGTAGGTGGAGGTGTTGGTATCGCAGCAGCAACCGATTATTGTTTAGCCTCGCAATACGCTTCTATAAAATTAAGTGAATTGAGTATAGGTATTGGTCCGTTTGTGATAGAGCCAGCAGTTTCTAGAAAAATGGGTAAAATCGCTATGTCTCAAATGACCATAAATGCTGAACAGTTTTTTTCTGCGGAATTTGCCAAAGACAAAGGCTTATACGCTGAAGTTTTTGAAACGACAGAAGCTTTAGACGCTGCAGTTTCAGGCCTTGCTGAAAAGCTTACAAGTTATAATCCGGAAGCTGTAAAAGCTATGAAAACCGTGTTTTGGGAAGGTACTGGACATTGGGACACCCTTTTAGCTGAACGTGCCGAGATTAGCGGACGTTTGGTTTTGAGTGACTTTACAAAGGAGACCTTGAAGCGTTTTAGATAAGTTATAAAAAAAGCCACTTAAAATTTAAGCGGCTTTTTTGTGTTATTTTTTTTGTTCTAATTCTGGAGGGTATTTTTCCATAATTTTAGCAACAAACTCTTGAATTCGAGCTTCTTTTTGTTCCATGTTTTGGGTTAAATAGCCCGTTCCCATGCCTTGCCAAACCAGTTCTTTTTTGTTGGCATCAATAAGGTCTATATAAAGTTGTCCTTCAGTGCTAGTAGATACATCAGGTTGCATATTCCAACCCCAGCCCCAGCCAGGTCCCATGCCGTAACCACCCCAACCCCAGGCGCCATAACCCCAAGAATTGTTGTACACATCAACACGCTGATTTGATTTTGTGAATAAACTAATTAATAAATCAGGGTCTTCAGATTTGGTGAATCCTTTCTTAAGTAACTCCGATTCTATAGCACGTAAAATACGGCGTTTGTCTAAATCGCTAATTTCAGCTTTATCAATGCCGTTTTTAAAAAAGGCAAAGGTTTTATAGTTGTCAAAATTAACTTCTTTATCGTAATCTGCGGCAACTTGAATCGAGCTACAAGCGGTTAACATGATTGCTAAAAGCAGTACGGCTACTATTTTTGAGATTTGTTTCATAGGACAATTATTAAAATGATCATTTTATTATTTAAAATCATCAAGAATCGTACCAGTTCAGCATATATAACGCTGAACAGAAACTACTTGTTGATTGTATTTGTTTTTTTGTCGTAGCCATAAGGGCAATGTCTACAACCACTCTGGCAACAATAACCACGTCTCAGGTGATATTTTTCAGTAAAACAACGATAGCCTTCCGGTGTCAGGTAGTAATCGCCTTCTTCAATAGGTATTATCTTTTTCATTACTTACAAAGATAGTGTAAATTGGTAGAATTATTTATTTTGTATCTTTTCTAATATTCAAATATGAGAGGTCATCAGCTATGATTTTTGTTTCTAAATATATGGTGCCTAAAGGCTATACCGGCTTAACGCTGTTTCCTTTTATTTTTTTAAAGCATCGTCAGCTTCTAAAAGATACCATTTTGTTAAATCATGAGCGTATTCATCTTAAATAGCAACTTGAAATGTTGGTGCTGCCGTTTTATGTGTGGTATGTTTTCGAGTTTTTAATCCGACTCAGCTATTACCTGAATTGGAAAAAAGCCTATAGAAACATTTCTTTTGAAAGGGAAGCATATACTAACCAGGCAAACCTAGAATATTTAAAAGAGCGTCCGTTTTGGGCATTTTTAAAGTATCTTCGCAGCCATGATATTTAAGCTTGAAAATAGCATCAACCAGCGTATTAATCTTCAGAATAAAGGTGTTGAATTATACCTAAAACGCGAGGATGCCATTCACCCTTTCGTATCCGGGAATAAATATCGCAAGTTAAAATACAATCTTCAGGAAGCCGAAAAACAAGGTTTTAAAACCCTGCTTACATTTGGTGGCGCATTCTCTAATCATATTGCCGCTGTAGCTGCTGCAGGAGCGCTATTCGGGTTCAAAACCATTGGCGTGATTCGAGGCGAGGAGTTAGAACCTGAAATTGATAATAACCCGACCTTGAATTTTGCTAAACAACATGGTATGGCATTTAAATTTGTATCTCGAACAAATTATCGTCAAAAAGGAACTCCAGAGTTTCTAGATCAGTTAAAAAAAGAGTTTGATGAATTTTATCTAGTTCCTGAAGGTGGTACCAATACCTTAGCAGTAAAAGGCTGCGAAGAGATTTTAACAGAAGACGATAAAACCTTTGATTTTGTGTGTACTGCCGTAGGAACGGGCGGTACAATATCCGGACTCATAAATTGTTCAAAACCTCGTCAACAAGTTTTGGGTTTTCCTGCCTTAAAAGGGGACTTTTTACAGATAGATATTAGTAAATTTGCAAAACAATCTAATTGGGAATTAATTACTGACTATCATTTTGGAGGTTATGCCAAAATAAATGAAGAATTAGTCACGTTTATCAATCAGTTTAAAGCGGACTATAACATTCCCTTAGATCCTGTTTATACTGGGAAAATGCTATTTGGGGTTTTCGATTTAATTGAAAAAGGTTATTTCCCAAAAGGCTCCAGAATTTTAGCCATTCATACAGGAGGCCTACAAGGTATATCGGGTATGAATGCCTTATTGAAAAAGAAGAATTTACCATTAATTGCTTGATGTAATGAAGAGAATCTTATTAGTTTTATTTTTAGCCTGTGCTTTGTTTAGTTGTAAATCTAAAAAACACGCGGTTGCTAAAAAACCTCATAAACGTACCGAACGTGTTGTAACAAAACCGAAACCAAAATCTGCTGAAACAAAAACCGAAACTGTAGCCCCAAAACCTGCACCTAAATTTGCGAGTAGTGTTGATGAATATATTTACGAGTATCACAAAATCGCTCAAGAAGAAATGGCGCTTTATAAAATTCCGGCAAGTATTACTTTGGCACAAGGCATTTTAGAATCGGGATCAGGAAAAGGTCGACTTTCGGTGGAAGCGAATAACCACTTTGGTATTAAATGTCATGGGTGGAAAGGCGCAAAAATTTACCATGATGATGACGCCGCTCAAGAATGTTTTAGAAAATATAAAGACCCTAAATATTCCTTTAGAGACCACTCTTTGTTTTTGAGTGAACGCTCGCGCTACTCTAAACTTTTCAAATTAAAGCAAGAAGATTATAAAGGATGGGCCAAGGGCTTAAGAGCTGCAGGCTATGCTACCGATAGAAAGTATCCTGAAAAGTTGATTAGTTTGATAGAACGCTACAAGTTATACGAATATGACGAGTCTGTTTTAGGTAAGAACTATGTGAAATATGAGACGCCAACGGCAACTACTATAGGGACTTATGTGGTTGAAAAAGGAGATACCCTTTACGGAATTTCTAAGCGTTTTAATTTAAGTGTAGAACAACTTCAAAAATTAAATGGTTTACGCGGTACGAATTTAGATATCGGACAAGTACTTGTTGTGCAGCCATAAAAATATAAAGTTAGACTTATGATTTATAAAAGAAGCAGTGCCTTGTTTGCTGAGGCAGAAAAAGTAATCCCAGGTGGGGTAAACTCTCCAGTTAGAGCTTTTGGAGGTGTTGGTGGTACACCAATATTTGCAAAAGAAGCTAAAGGGGCTTATATATATGATGAAGACGGGAATCGCTTAATTGATTATATCAATTCTTGGGGACCAATGATATTAGGTCATGCCCATCAACCAGTTGTTGATGCTGTGGTTGAAAAGGCTAAAAAAGGAACTTCCTTTGGGATGCCTACAGAAATTGAAACTGAAATCGCTGAGTTGGCCGTTTCTATGGTACCTAATATTGATAAAATACGTTTTGTAAATTCTGGAACCGAAGCTTGTATGAGTGCGGTGCGTTTGGCAAGAGGATATACCAGTAAAGATAAAATCATCAAGTTTGCGGGTTGCTATCACGGGCACTCTGATTCCTTCTTAATTCAAGCGGGAAGTGGTGCGAGTACCTTCGGAACTCCAAACAGTCCTGGGGTGACTCAAGGAACCGCTAAAGATACTTTACTAGCGAAGTATAACGATATTAAAAATGTTGAAGATTTAATTCTTGCAAATAAAGGTGAAGTGTCTTGCGTGATTATTGAACCTGTTGCTGGAAACATGGGCTGTGTACCACCAAAAAATGATTTTCTGCAAAAACTAAGAGCCCTTTGTGATGCCCACGATGTGTTATTGATTTTTGATGAGGTCATGACAGGTTTTCGTCTGGCTAAAGGTGGGGCTCAAGAGCTTTTTAACGTAAATGCCGATATTGTTTGCTTCGGAAAAGTTATTGGAGGCGGATTGCCTGTTGGTGCTTTTGCTGCTAGAGAAGAAATTATGAATTTCTTAGCACCTTTAGGACCTGTTTATCAAGCTGGAACTTTAAGCGGAAATCCATTGGCTATGGCTGCTGGTTTGGCTATGCTGAAGGAATTGAATCAAGATGCTGAGGTATATTCAAGATTGGAAGCTAAAACAAAGTACTTACATGAAGGTATTGAAAAAGTACTAACTGAAAATAAAGTCACTCATACCATCAATAGAGTTGGATCGATGATTTCGGTGCATTTTGATGAAGCTGAAGTTGTAGATTTTGATACGGCAGCCAAAGGGAATAATACAGCGTTTAAAGCCTTTTTCCACGGCTTGCTAGACGCTGGTGTTTATATCGCGCCAAGTGCTTTTGAAACTTGGTTTATTACTGATGCCTTGTCTTATGAAGATTTAGATTTCACGATCGAAGCTGTAAATAAAGTATCAAAAACTTTATAAATAGACATTTCAAGTTTATAACTTAAAAAGCCGCATCTCTAAAATTAGAGGTGCGGCTTTTATCATCAAACTAAAATCAATAAACTAAATCTTATCCGTTTCGGTGTTTACCTTTGTTTTTGTCTTGTTTATGTTGTTTTCCACGTTTTTTCATTTTCATTTGCATTTTTTCAAACTTTTTGTATTGGTCTTCGTTTAAAATATTTCTAAACTTTGCTTTTTCTGCAATTTGAGCATCTAACATGGCAATTTGCATATTGTAACGTGCTTCACTAGTCATTTTAGGCTTTTCTTTGTCTTTATTAGCCTTACGTTCTTCCATTTTAGCCTTACGCTTGTTGGCTTTTTCAAGATTGATAGCTTGAATTTCAGATTGCTGAGAAGCGGTTAAATCTAAAGCTAAAGTCATTTTTTTGGTTTTAAGCGTCGCGATTTGCTCTGGTGTTAAATCCATTTTTTGCTCATGTCTATCATGATTTCTTTTTCCTTCTTTTCTGTTCTCTTGAGCAACACCTTGTAATCCTATCAAAGCGATTGCGATTAAAATTATTTTTTTCATCTTCATTGTTTTAATACCAGTTTTTGTTTGGAATTACTGTAAAATAAAATGATGATTTTTTTCTTTATATGAAGAATAAAAATAAAGCATAGCCTAAGCTACGGTTACTTTTTCTTCTGAAATAGAAAGGAAAAAAGGGTGTTTTATTACAGTAATTTTAAATGAGAACTGGTATATATTATACCCTTAGGACTTTCACATTTCAAAAAGGTTTAAAGACAGAAGTGATTTTAACGTGGTGTTAACGTTTTGAGAAGGTGTTTAATATTGACTATTGAGTGCATTGTTTATGTGTTTATTTGTTTAATCGTTTAATCGCGGTCTTCCGACTTCAGTCTCTTCACTTTTGAACCTCCCTAAGGGTTTGAACTTCCCTAAATAATGTTTGTACGTCCCTGATATAGGTTGACCATAAAGGTCA
>NZ_WAAT01000030.1 GCF_008806375.1 Pseudotamlana haliotis
GCTATGCCTTTGTTAGCGGGGTGCAAATATACAACTGTTTCTCTCTAACCAACAAACTTTTTTCGGCCTTTTTTTGTTTATTTTTTAAACTCCGTTTTAACTCGCAGTAAACCTGTGATTTATACTCGAAAAAAGTTTTGGATTGTTTGTGGGGTTTGGGGTTTGAATAACCCCTACACTAGTAATCCTTTTATAATAGTGCTAGATTATATTGAAAATTGCTGGTTTGAATGTTTCTAGTTTGATTAGATCTCGTGGGATTATGACTTAAAAAAACTTGATTTATCTTTTAGATCACTTAAAAAAGACTTCACAATAAGGTAACAATAGCCAAAACATGTCTGCTTCCGCTTAATTATGTGCTACTTTTTGTATAGAATACATAAAACTTTAGGTGCCTTCTTTCTAAAAACTTTAAAAGTCATTAGATGTTTCTATCCTTATATATATGTATACATTCCTATGTAATAGGAATAATTCCGCCGAAAGGCTAATTACTTTTATTGTGATAATGTATTCAACTTAATACTATGATTGCTTCTCGACTTCGCTCGAACACCGTTTTATTCAACTGCACATTATATATTGTGAAGACGTAAAGAGTAATAATTAATAGTGAAAAATTAATAATTGAAAACGATCATCGCTATTTGGGAGTTCAATCTGTAAAAATCGGTGTAATCTGTGTCTGAAATATCTCTACATGCAACAGTGAGCTACAAAAAACCAATCACTAGCAACCAACAACTATTAAAAATCGGTGTAATAATAAACAACAGTATCTCCTATAACTAGAAGTCAACATTCAAGATTTCGCCGCAGATTTTAAGCATTTCTAACTCGGCTATTTTTGCAAAATACTTAGCTTTATTACGATTTAGTTCGGCATTTAGTAGATTAACCTGAGCTAAACGAAACTCAATAGAGTTGACTTGACCTATCTTAAATTTTTCTTGGGTGCGATCAAAATTATTTTGTGCCGTTCGAATATTATCTTCCTCTAGCCTAAAAATATTTAATCGGTTATGATAATTATCCCATGTATTATTAAAATCTCGTTCTAAAGACACCAACAGTTGTTCTTTTTGAATGTTCTGCGACTCTAAATTAAGTTTTGCATTTTTAACTCTGGTAATTGTACTACCGCCATCAAACAAATTCCAAGTTAAGTTTAAACCTCCAGACAAACCATCGGTTGTTGAAACTGCCACAAAAGAGGCCGCATTATTATCACTTTTATTCCAACCATAGCTTCCTATTAAACCTACGGTAGGTAAATAAGCCGATTTTTCTGAATTTACGCCAAGCTTACTGATGTCAATATTTTTATCAACTTGTAGGATACGTATATTATTGGCGATGGCTTTTTGCTTCAGCTCCTCTTTATTATATATAGTGTTGAAATTAATTTCTGTATCGACATTGAAAGTATTAGGAAGCGCGTTTCCTAGAACCACATTCAAATCACGCTTGTAATTTCTAAGTTGCTGCCGCGTGTTCATCATGGTTATACTATCGTTGTTGATATCTACTTCTGCATTCAATACATCAAGCTTGGTGTTTTGACCATATTCAAATTGATACTCAGCACGAAGTAAGCGGTCTTTGGAAATGGCAAAAGTTTCAGATATGGCTTTATAATTATCGGCTATTTCGGCCACATTATAATACACGGTAAATAATTGCAATACTGTATTTTCAATAGTCGCTCGCGCTTCCAATTCGGTTAAGGCTTCTGTTTCCTTAAGACGTTTATAATTATATGAGCGCCCTAAACCATCAAAAAGTACGTAGTTTAAATCTACCGATGCATTGTACCTAGAGCTCTCTGCACCCTGTAATGAAGTTACACTTCCATCTGCGAATTCTGCTTCAGTATTATCCCTGTTAAATGTTGCTCCGGCATTCCCTGTAACAGTAGGCAAATACCCTGAATTTAAAATATCGGCATTGTTTTTAGCGATCTCTAAATCGGTATTCACTAATTTAATGCCGTAGTTATGTTCTAGAGCCAGACTCACCGCTTCTTCCTGGGTTAATAGGTCTTGCGCAAATAACACCGAGGCTTGCGCAAATAATAGGATACTAAAAGCAAGGATTTTAATGTGCATTTTCTTCATTTTGTTCTTTAATGGCGCGTTCAACTTCTTCTTTAGTCACATCTTTTCCAGTGGCTAGCCACTTTACATTCTTCTTTATATCGTTACTGAATGATAAAAACAATGGCAGTACCAATAAGGTTAAAACGGTGGCGTATGCAATTCCGAAGGAAATCGAAATCGCCATAGGTTTTAAAAACTGAGCTTGTCTACTTTTTTCTAGCAGTAAAGGTGCTAATCCTGCAACCGTTGTTAAGGACGTTAAGAAAATAGCTCGAAATCTAGATTTCCCAGCTTCCAAAAGGGCCTCGTCAAACAACATCCCTTCTTTTAGATTGCTATTAAACTTTCCTATTAGCACCAAGCCGTCGTTAACCATGATTCCGATTAAGGCAATAATACCTAGCATGGATAACACATTTACAGGGAACCCTAACAACCAATGCCCCCAAGCTACTGCAGTTAAACTAAAAGGCACTAATAAAATTAATAAAATAGGTTGACTGTAACTTCTAAACGTAAAAGCTATGGTGATATAAATAAGCAATAAAATTGGAATTCCTGCTTTCTTTAAAGAAGATGATAACTTATTGGCCTCTCTATTTTGTCCTTCATATGATGCTGAGATCGTAGGATATTTAGACTGGATAGCAGGTATAATATTCGTCTTGATATCTTCTAAAATATCGGTAGTACTCGTACTTGGGTCTTTTAAATCGGCCGAAACCTGAATTTCACGTTGCCCCAGTAGGTGGTTGATAGCCACATCGCCTCTTTCAATAGAATAATTTGCAATATCTTTAAAGTTTACACGGTTGCCAGTTGGTGTTATGATATGCATATCGTCCAAATTATTTATGGACTCTCTGTTGGATAGGTCATAACGGACCCAAACACGAATTTCATCCTGACCACGTTGAAAACGCTGCGCTTGTATACCGAAGAAACCGGCACGCACCTGATCCATGACACTTCTTAAATTTAAACCTAATAAATAAGCACTTTCCTTAAGTTCTAAACGAATTTCTTTAATCCCCGCAGGGTCATTGTCTTCAATATCTTTTAACAAAGGGTTTTCTCGAAGCACGTTTTTAAGTTCTTCTTTAGCGCCTTTTAAGTCGGAAATATTATTACTCAATAAGGAAACAGAGACTGGGCTCCCTCCAAAGTTTCCGCCAGAACCAAATATTAAGCGTTCGGCACCAACTATAGGCCCTACTAGCTCTCTAAGGCGATTAGCCACCATACTAGAACTTATTTCATCTGGACGTTCTTCACCAGGAAGCATATTTAATGCTAAACTAGCACTTGAAGCACTATTTAATCTTAAAATGGTATTTTCAAAAAGTTGCTTATCGGTACCCTTCAAATACTTCTCGGTAAACTCATCATTGACAATTAAAGCCTTCTGTTCAATCATTGAAATGATAGAATCGGTAACTTTAACATTGGTACCATTAGGCATATCAAGTTCCACACTCACACGATCACTGGCTATAGACGGAAAAATGGTTGTTCCTATAATACCGCCACCTATAGAACCGAAAGTTAAAATCAACAAAGCTGCAAAAACCCCGAGTGATAAAAACTTAAATTCTAAAACGAAATCAAAAACTGGACTATACACCTTATCGCGTAAAAACGACATGATCTTATCTCCTAGTCTATTGACGCCCCTCATTTTAGCAAAAAATTGTTTGATTTTTGTGGGATTTTCTTCTTCTACGGGCTTATGTAAGGCTTTTGAGTGCGCCAAGTGAGCAGGCAAAATAATTAAAGCTTCTATTAAAGAAACCACCAGGGTTAAAATTACAATAACCGAGACTTCACTAAAAAACTCACCAATTCGACTATCTAAGAACAAGAATAAGGAGAACGCTAATAATGTTGTAATAATTGCTGAAACTACAGGGGGAATGACTTCCATAGTACCATCAATAGCCGCTTGGATTGGTGTTTTCCCTTTTTCATAATGCTGATAAATATTTTCAGCAATCACAATACCGTCATCCACGAGAATACCTATTACGATAATCATTCCGAAAAGCGACAATACATTAATGGTTACATCAAACTGTCCGGCAAAAATAAACATTCCTAAAAAGGATACTGGCAAACCAAAAGCCACCCAAAATGCTAAACGTGTATTTAAAAACAAAGACAAGAATCCTAAAACTAATAACATACCAACAATAGCATTTTCAGCTAAAAGTTGTGTTCGTTGATTTAAAGGAATAGAGCGGTCTTGAACCACATTAAGCTTCACGTTATTATGACTCTGGTTATAGTCCTCAATATAAGTATTCACCTTATCGGCTGAAGACATTAAATCTTCATTATTTGTACTGGTCACGGTAATGTTAACGGCAAGATCTCCGTTAAAAAAAGTAGCATTAGGCGTTTCAGAAAAACGATCACGAATAACAGCAACATCTTTCAACCTTACTGTTTTACCCTCACTAGTAGCTTTAATAACAATATTAGATAATTCATCACCGTAATAAGAACGGTTATTTGCACGAATTAAATATTCTTCTGCATTGGTTTTAATATTACCGCCAGTAACCAAAATATTAGATTGACTTACGGCATCAGATACATCGCTAAACCCAATATTATAGGCTAACAGTCGGGTTTCATCAACAGCAATTTCAATTTCTTCTTCAGGGTATCCTGTAACTTCAACTTGAGAAATCCCACTTATGGCTCGCAAATCATTTTCTACCTGCCTTCCTAACTCCTTTAAAGTTACCAAGGGCACATCTTTTCCGCTTAAAGCAAAAGAAATTGTTTCTCGCACCTCTTCTTGCTTAGCAACAATTAAGGGTTCCATGCCTGTTGGAAAGGAAGGTACGCGATCTACAGCATTTTTAACTTCCAAAAGCATGAAATCTATATTCTCGCCCTTTTCAATTTCGACGGTAATGGTGCCGCTGTTTTCTTGAGAAACCGAAGTTACACGATCAAGACCTCTTAAGCCTTTAAGGTTGTCTTCAATTTTCAATACAACACCTTCTTCAATCTCTTGAGGGGAAGCCCCTGGATAGGTTACATTTATCGTGATAATTTTAGAGTCAACTAAAGGAAAAAATGAAGACTTTAAAGACATTAAACCAATAACCCCAAAAACAAAAAACGCCAAAAGGAATACGTTTACCGCAACATGATACTTAATAAAATAGGCAATTAACTTCCTCATTATTTGGTGTTGGTTTTAGTAGATTGGTTGTCAAAAGGCTTTACTAGCATTCCTGTATAAGCCCCTGGAACCGCTTTTTTAAGAATTACAGTACCCTCTGGAATGTTTTTTAAAACCACCGTAGTTTCAGAAAAATGAACAGGTTTTACTGGAATAACATCTAATACACTATCACGCACTACAAAAATATCATCACCTTCTAATAATAAACTCCTATTGATTTCAATAGCATCCTGCTCTTCTCTAGCATCAATATGAGCTTCAAGATACATCCCTTCCTTTAGAGCATCATTTTCAACTTCAATATAAGCAGTAATCGTTTGGGTGGTAGCATCAATACTTCCGTTCACACGAGAAACACGTCCTTTATAAGTTTCAGTACCATCCAAACTATGTAAAACTACAGGCTCATCAACTTTCAATAAACTGGCGTAGCCTTTGCTAAGAGCTACTTCCATTTCATAAACAGAGGCGTCAATAAACTCCCCTAATTTTTGTCCGCTTCTGATTAAAGAGCCTTCAGTAACTAAAGCTTCCGTTAATATACCTGAAAAAGGTGCGGCAATTTTATATTTTGATAAACGTTGTTCCAAATTTTTAACGTTATAATAACTAGAAACAATATCACGACCAGTGATAAAATAATTTTCCGTATCGGAAGTCATTTCAGGAAGTTTTGGGGTACTTTTATTTAAATCGAAGCCATTCAAGTAGTTTTGCCATTTTTGATAAACCTCTGGAAAATCCAAACGTAAATCTGGCATAATTGCCGATATTGTATTGTACAGTTCACTTTTAGCCGATTGCACGCTTGCGTAATGTTCGTCCGCATCAATACTTATCAATGTTTGCCCCTTGCTATATTTTTGCCCGGGTTTAAAAAGTACGCGTGAAGATTTAAAAACACCTTGCACTTCGGCATACAATTCTACACGGCGCTTGGCAACTAAACTCCCGTTCGCTGGGATAACAATTTTAACCGTAGCGTTTTTAACCGTATCGGTAAAAACTGTTTTTACAACCTTTTCTTTTACTGGTTTAGGCTTGTGTTTATCGGCTATAAGCTTTTTAGCAAATAAAAAGGAAAATACAATAAGTAAAACACCTATTGCAGAAAGTATAATTTTACGCATGCGATATATTTTAGCGGTATAGTCGCCAAAATTACCGAATCCTTTATCATGATAAGTTAAAAAAAACCTAAATTACTCGGTTTCAAAGGTGTCTATTTCCATGGAAATCTCTTCCCATTTTTCAAGAAATCCTTCCAAATCAGTTTTCTTTTTTTGGTAATTATCAAAGAAGTTTGGCTTTGAAGTGGTTTCCTCATAATTGATTTCCAACTCCTGATCTATAGCCTTTATTTGGCGCTCTAAGTCGTTAATTTTAGATTCTACATTACTGAGCTTATTATTTAACGACTTTAATTTCTTTTGATCTTCGTAAGATGTTTGTTTTTTCACCTTAGGAGTTTCCGTTTTTACCACCGTACGTTTTTCAACTTCCCTTAAGTTTTCAACTTGACGCTGTTCTAAGTAAAAATCAATATCTCCTAAATATTCTTTCAGCTTATGGTCTTTAAACTCATAAACAATATTAGTTAAACCCTGTAGAAAATCACGATCATGGGACACCAAGATTAGAGTCCCTTCAAAACGTTTCAGGGCATCTTTTAATACGTTTTTCGATTTAATATCCAAGTGATTGGTTGGCTCATCCATAATCAGGACATTGAATGGCTGCAACATCAATTTGGCTAAAGCCAAACGGTTTCGTTCACCACCAGAAAGTACACGTACATATTTATCGGCCTCTTCGCCTCGAAATAGAAAGGATCCTAGAATATCACGCACTTTACTTCTATTGGTTTCATTTGCGGCATCAACCATCGTGTCATAAACCGTTTTGTTACCATCTAGATATTCGGCTTGATTTTGAGCAAAATACCCTATTTGCACATTGTGTCCTAACTTAAGGTGTCCATTATATTTTACATCGCCAACCATAATTTTGGCTAGTGTCGATTTTCCTTGTCCGTTCTGTCCAACAAAAGCAGTTTTACTATCGCGTTCAATAAGTAAATCAATATCTTTTAAAACCTGTTTATCCCCATAGTTTTTAGACACGCTATCTGCTTCCACCACGACTTTACCCGGTGTGATAGAAACTGGGAAGTTAAGAGTCATTACGCTATTGTCATCTTCATCAACTTCTATACGGTCAATCTTATCAAGCTTTTTAATCAGCGATTGCGCCATGGTTGCTTTAGATGCTTTGGCACGGAACTTTTCAATAAGCTTTTCTGTTTGTTCTATTTGTTTTTGTTGATTCTTTTGAGAGGCCAATTGCTGTGTTCTTAACTCTTCACGCAGCACCAAAAACTGAGAATAAGGTTTCGGATAGTCATAAATTCGTCCTAGTGAAATCTCAATCGTACGATTCGTTACATTATCTAAAAACATTTTATCGTGCGATACAATGGCAACGGCTCCAGCATAGTTTCTTAAAAATCCTTCCAACCAAATAATCGATTCAATATCCAAGTGGTTGGTAGGCTCATCAAGTAGTAAGATGTCATTATTTTGAAGTAATAATTTCGCCAACTCTATACGCATACGCCATCCACCAGAAAAAGTATCGGTAAGTTTATCAAAATCTTCACGTTTAAAACCTAAACCTTGCAGAATTTTTTCGGTATCTCCTTGGTAGTTGTAACCTCCTAAAATTTCATATTGATGTTGAAGCTCATTAATATCAACCATTAATTGGTGGTAACCTTCACTCTCATAATCGGTACGCTCGGCCATTTGCGTATTAACAGCTTCCATTTTAGACTCCAGCTCTTTTATTTCAGTAAAAGCTTCGTAAGATTCTTCTAAAACCGTTCTCCCTAAAATAAAATCAATATCCTGTTTTAGGAAACCTATTTTTAAATCTTTATCGGCAGCAATCTGCCCTGTATCGGGTTCCATTTCCTTCGACAAAATTTTAAGCATTGTCGATTTACCGGCACCATTTTTTCCAATTAACCCGATTCTATCACCATTACCAAGCTTGAAAGTAATATCTTCAAACAGGTATTCCCCTTGAAATGAAATCGATAAATTATGAATGTTCATCATAGAAATGTAACTTTTATCACAAGGGCTTTATTATTAAAATACTATTTTTGTCCTGCGAATGCGTTTGCAAAAATACATTAAATTATATGTTTACAAAAGGATCTAAATTATATAGTATTTTTACTGGAACTTGTCCGAAATGTCACGAGGAATCGATGTTTAAAAACACCAATCCTTATATACTTTCAGAAGCCTTAGACATGCATGAAAGATGTTCTAATTGTAGCACAAAATATAAAATTGAACCTTCCTTTTTCTACGGATCAATGTATGTGAGTTATGGTGTAGGTATTGCGTTTGCCGTAGCAGCTTTTGTAATTTCTTTTTTTGTATTTCATGCAGGTATACATACTATCTTTATTTCTATTGTAGGTACATTAATTGTGTGTATGCCAATCATTTTAAGGCTATCCAGGAATATTTGGATTAACATCTTCATGCATTATGATAAGAGCCTAGCAAAGAAAAATTAACATTTGGGCTTTACCACAAGGGTCGGGCTTTATTCGTCGTTCTCAATTTGATATCAAGGAACTCATGCATAGAAATATTTCGGTAGTCGCTCATTGCAAGGAGCTCCAACAATTGCCTCAATCCCTAACGCAGTGCATTACAAAATTCAAGTGCTTATACCATTTTAAGACACAAACCTGTCTATAGTAATCTCTGTATCTAAAGGCGTACTATTTTCTATGAAGTTGAAGAGTTGTTTCGCCACATACGGGCCAATCATCACACCACGTGTACCTAGGCCGTTTAAAACATAAAGGTTTTTATATTCAGCATGCTGCCCCACTAAAGGCCTTCTATCTTTAACCGTAGGTCTAATACCAGCTACTTGGTTAACGACTTGATATTCGCAAGAGATTAACTTATCCAACTTCCCTAGCAGTTGGTTTTTAGCTTTTTCTGAAACTTGATGACTTAAATCCTTCCACTCATAAGTCGCGCCAACAATATACTTATCGTCTCCAAGCGGAATTAAAAATACTCCAGCCTTTAATACATAGTCAATATTTAATTCGGGCGCATGGATGGTAAGCAATTCCCCTTTGGCTGGCACCAGTGGTAAATGTTTAAAAAATGGATTTTTCGTGATACCAAAACCTTCAGCAAAGACTATTTGTGATGCCGTGATGTTTTTATATTGTACACCATCAGAAGTTATTTCTAAAGCCTCATAACTAAAATCCGAATCAAAAAACAGCCCTTTTTCTTCTAGATCTTGTTGATAAGCTGTCATCATGGTCTTTACATCAATACGACCCGTGTTTAAAACTTGACCAAAACCGAAAGGCGCATCAATAGAAGGGTTATCATTTTTAATAACTTTAGGTGACAACCAATTTGAAAGTAATGGTTTGTCGGTAGCAGCAAACCAATCATTTTGTTCTTCTAAAGAAGCAAATTTTCTATAAACAGAAATTTTATAATCCAATTTCACATGAAGTTCCTGTTCTATTTTAGCATAAACTGGTAACGCCAAATCTAATTGCTCTTCACTTTTCCAAACCGAAGTAAAGCGTTTTAACACTACAGGGTTATACAAACCTCCTGCTACCGTTGAAGATTGCTGCGAGGCATTATCAAAAACAACAAATGACTTATTAGCACGCTTTAATTGTTCAGAAAAACAAATACCAGCAATACCACTACCAACTATAATATAATCTACTTTCATAATAACTTGACTAAAAAAGCTTTAAATGATTTTACAAATTAAAACATCTCAATGAGCTGGTAAAGATAATACGATATAAACCAAAAACTCTCAGATTATTCATGTAACCTGAGAGTTTAAATCATTAAGCTAATAAAGCCTAGTTATTATTTCATAAATTGTAAATTGATACCCGTTAACACCTGAAATACGGGCTGAACACCTTCAACATATATAGAATACTGAGGCTCTACATACATATTAAATACCGTATTTCCCATTTTAACAACTTTACCAATACCCAAAGCAATTGGTACAGAATAGGCGTCTTTTTTAAAGTCTAACACCCAAATAGGAGCACCTCTTAAATAGGTACCTTTCCCTAATTGCCAAAAATAAAATGGTTGTATAGCAGCTAAACTTGTTGCAGGCCTATCTTCATCACCTGCAAAAGAAGCCTGCCATGTTACTAATCCACCAAACTGAAAAACTGGTGACTTAGCTACGAAAGCTACAAAAGCAAAACCACCTTGCCACTTTCCTGCTCCTAACACATCATCAGAAGCCGTTGGTGCCGTAATAGATGGACCAATACCCATGGTTGTTGTGGCATTAGAAACAAAATTATAAGATAAAAACGCATTAAAATCCCCTGTACCACTTGTGGTATTCACAACACCATTCGTATTAGGTATCCCTAAAGAAGAAAACGGCATAGAGGCTCTTAATAATAATTTACCTTTGGCTACTGGTTTTGCAAAACGCACCCAGGTAGTATTCATAAAAGCTGCATCTGGTGCTTCAGCTAATTTTGGGAAATAGTAATTTTGAAAGCTTAGAGCAGTCATATTAGCCAGTGGGTTATTCGCTTGGGCTGCACTAGCGCTTGCATCAGTGGTTTTAGTAGCATCCTGAGCAAAAGTTGTAGCAATGCTGCAAAACATAATCCCAATTATTAAGGTTATTTTCTTCATGGTATGAATTTTAATTTAATTAGTGTAGTTAACAGGTATAATTACTCTGACAAAGTTAACACCTTATTGTTTTTAACAAAGTTATTTCTATACTTTACTATACTAGACACATCTTTTTGGAAGATAACAACGAAATAAAGCATTCCAGTTTTTAGGAACTGTAATATTGTTTATCGCATCATCACCACCATTAAAATTAAGAGTAATAGAGCCATCTGCGTTTGGTTTCGCTTTTGCGGAGTTCATATTGAACGGATTAGTTACTACCCAACCAGCTTCGTTATAGATGGAAATAGACCAGTATCCAGATCGGTCATATTGCTATTCTGGTTTATCAAAAGTCACCGAACTAAGCTCGCCATTCTTAGCGCCTTCGTCTCCTGGTAACACCACAAAATAATAAGCGTGTTTTGCAGGTAAACCACCCCAGCCAGCGGTATTAATGAATTGATATTGTGGTGTTTTTAAACTTTAATATCCTCTAAAAACCTTCTTCAATCGCCCCTTCTGTAATGGCTCTTTTAATAAGGTCTGCTCTTAAAAAAGAAATTTAATTTACAAAAAGGCAAAAAGCTTGATGCTTATATACTTTCTTTTTAGTCCATATATCAAACAAAAACGCCCACTTAAAAAAAGCAGGCGTTTAATCATAATTAATTAGGTTCTTGAATTAGTAGGTCCACATATCCAATTCAAAATCTCTAATCTTATCTTTTATACGTTGAGACTCTAACAATTGCATAAGTGCATTGTCAGTTACATAATCAGAAATGGCTCTATCGCCTTGTACATTCTCTTCTCTATAAATATAACCATGGAAACGTCTTGCATTTAACACATGATCAAAAGAAAACGGAATAGAACTGTTTTCATTATTGAAAGATTTAGCCTCATGTAATACCTCTCTAGCATCTGGAAAGAATACCCAAAATAATTCAACTAAATCAGGACGATCTGTATCAATAAAGTTAACATCTGGAGCAACAGGCGCAATACCTAATAATCTGTATTTCATTTCAGCTTGACGCTTGTCAAAATACCATAACCCTTTAATGTGGTATTCTTTAATATCAGCTGCTGTGATATCTCTTCTGTTAATATATTCAGCAGATAAGGCTTCACCAGCATTAATTTGTTCAATACCTAATTCAGTGGTATCAACCATCGCTAAAGAAGCTTCAAGATCCTTAAGTGTTCTTTTAGTTGTAAAATAAGAATCACTGTAAATATTTTCTATATCACCATTTTGAATGCTCTTTGTAAGCACATCATACAATGAACGTCTATCGTGACCAATATTATTAGTATCAATAGGGTAGTACAAAGGGAAATTAGCACGTTCATCAAGAACAATTTTTTCCCAAACCATTTTTGAAAATAAGATATCTCTATCATCAACATAACCATATTCCAACGGTTTATCGTTATCTACGGCCTTTTGATCTTCTGTTCTAACACCAATTTCTTCTGGACTCTTTGCGTTTAATATATTTGCTTGAGCAAATAGATTAGAGACTGTAAAAACAGTTACAAGGGTTAATAAAAAGTTTCTTAATTTCATCTGCTTATATTTATTATTTCTCAATGGTATTATAAAACATCCGTATCGTTTCTGTTGTCAACAACATCATCTACTTTACGGATGTTAGATATTATTTTTATACCTCTTAATATCTTTAAAGTATTAAATAAGGCTTAGTTTGTAAGCTCTATAAATACTGGAGATACTTTTTTAAGTATTACACTAACTCCAGAGGCTTTAGCTTCAATGTCAAATATTTGAACACCAGATCCACGTTTAGCTCTTGCTAAAGCTTGTTGCGCTCTACTATCTAACTTATTACCGTTAACGCTAATTGTAGGTTGACCAGGAACTTTAAATTTAAAACCTGTTACACGTAAAGGTAATTCGAAATCGAAATCATCAAATTTAGCACCAATAGTAGAAATTTTAAGACTATTACGTTGCATTTTTAATGTACCGTCTTCACCTCTAACAGTTCCTGTTGGTTTTGGTAAATCTTTAATTCTAAATTTAGCTTTATCCCCAACAGTCTTTCCATCAGGTAAAGTTCCCGTTACGTTAATCGTTACTTCACGACCTTTAATACGCGTCGCATCCATAACATAAGAACTTCCAGATTTTCTAGATAAACCAGATGCACGAGCACTTACTTTATTATCAGGTACACCAGCAAATGAAATCGTCATAGGGTTTTTAACACCTCTATAAACTACATTCATTTTGTCTGCTGAAATAGTCGCTGAATTTGGCTTAGCCACTGTAGCAAAAGAAGAATTAACAGGCACCTCAACTTCTTCACCATCTTGAGCAAAGATTAGTAAACCTTCAATTTTATGTTCTCCAACACTACCAGTTCCAATTTTAAGTTTCACTTTACCTTCTTCAATCACGTATTGATCTTCAGTAAGTTTTTTACCATCTAAGGTTAATTCTACTCTTGTTGGTTTTGTAGATGCATCTTTACGACCTAATACAATGTTACCATCAAATTCCTCTCCGTTAAAGTAAGCTGATTTTGAAGTTTCCATTAAAGTCGTATAGTTAGTCATAGACACCTCACTAGCAAGAGTACCTTGTAGCATCGTAGATAAAACTTCATTTTGAGTTGTTTTAATATCAGCTTGAAGTTGTGTCATTTTTGTTAAAGAAGCCACTAATGGGAACCCTTTATAATGATAATCTAACCAATCTACTTTTACATTATCTCTGTTAGGAACAGGTTCTGTATTGAATTCTGATTGCACATCTTTAATTACAGACTCCATTCCTGGTTGTCCTTTTAAAATCTCAGATACACCATCTCTAAAAGTTGCGATTTGGTTTAAAAATTCTTGTCCTTCAGTATCAACCTTGTCTCCTTTAAAAAAGTGTGAATCTAAGTAATCACCTTTATCCATGATCTCATAATCTGTAGGATCATCAATTTTAGCGGTCATTTTACCTTTTAATTCTTCTAAGTAAGCATCAAAGTTATCAGCCAATGCGTCAACTTGAACCGCCTTAGCTTTTAATTCTTGATATTTCTCTGGTTGATCTGCAGCTTTCTGCTCTAAATTAGCCATAAAACTGTTGTTTTGAACAGTTGCAGCTGCATTAGATTTATTTAGCTTTTCGTTCATTAATCCGAAGGCTGAAAGCACTTCTTTTGACATATTTAAAGCTAGCATCGCTATAAATATTAAATACATCAGATTAATCATTTTCTGTCTAGGTGATAAATTTCCTCCTGCCATGTTTGTTAATTAGGTCTTGATTAATTAATAGTAATTTGAGATTTACTCCCCTAATTATTTGTTCATTGCAGATAGCATACCTCCGTAAACACCATTTAATGATGATAAGTTAGATGCTAAAGCTTTCATTTGCTCTTCCAATTTAGCTGCATTTTCAACAGACTCTTGGTTAATGCTCGCTTGTTTGTTAACGCTTTCTAACTGTACTTTGTATAAGCTATTTAAAGATTCCATTTGTGCAGCTGCTAAAGACATTTCTTCACCATATTTTTTTGTTGCTTGAATAGAATCTACGGTTGGGCTAATGTTTTTAGCTGCACCTTCGAAATTTTTAATACTATTTCCTAAACTAGAGATTAATTCTCCGTCAATTTTAGCTTCTTTTAATAAATCATCCAATTTTTTAGATAATAATCCTTGTGCATCTTGCTTAGCTTCACTTTTGTTAGATTGTGATGCTCCTCCTGCTAATTCTGGGTAAACTAAAGACCAATCTAAATCATCGTCAACTGGTTCGAATGCAGATAATGCGAAAATAATTGCTTCTGTAACAAGACCAATAGTTAACATCACGTTACCAGTTAATGGTCCAATTTCGAAGTGAATAATTTTGAATAATGCTCCAACGATTACGATAGCGGCACCTAATCCGTATGCCATATTCATAAATTTCTTGTTTGCTTTTGACTTTGCCATAATGTTCGGTTTTAAATTTTTAGTAGGTTAATTTTAATTATTTTTTTAAAAATTGGTAATAAAATACGTTTTACTTCTGACCGTTCGATGTTACTTGTGTCCCCATATAATCTTGAACAGTTCTAAAGCCTATATAACTTCTTGCAGAATCTGCGTATTCGTAATCTCTTGAACTTACTTGTAAAAAGTATGCGACATCTTTCCATGACCCTCCACGTACAATTTTACGTTGGTTTTCCATATCATTTACACTCGGGTTGATTGTTGATGTATATTCATATGCTGACGGATCATAAGATGCATTCACCCATTCTGATACGTTACCAGCCATATTGTATAGGTTATAATCGTTAGGATCATAAGATTTAGCCTCTACTGTATATAAAGCTTGATCGGCAGCATAATCACCTCTTACAGGTTTGAAGTTTGCCATGAAACAACCTCTATCATTTTTAGTATAAGGTCCACCCCAAGGGTAAGTTGCTGCTTGTAGACCACCTCTTGCAGCATACTCCCACTCTGCTTCAGAAGGTAACCTGAATGTGTTTACAGCAGGTGATCCTTTCTTAGATTTTTGATACGTATTTTTCCAAAGCGTTCTCCACTCACAAAAGGCTTTTGCTTGTTTCCAAGTTACACCAACTACTGGATATTCGCTATAGGCATCATGCCAGAAATAATCGTTATGCATTGGTTCGTTATATGAATAAGCGAAATCTCTAATCCAAACGGTTGTATCTGGATAAATTTCAATTTCTTCTTTTATAATAACGTCTTTACGTTTAACACCTCTTTTCTTTGCAGCTTCTTGGATGTCCATGTGGTTGTATTGAAATTTGAATTTCGTCACATCCCAAGTACGTTGCCCATTATAAGACTCTTCTAGAGGCAAGTACATCGTATCCATAACTTCAGTATAGTACTCATCTGGATACTCTTCCGTATTGAAAATTAAATCAACATCTTTATTAATTTTTCTTCCTTCGTAACCTGTTGGTCCAAGCCCCGTATAGTTCTCAAACATATACTTCTCATAAACCGACATATTAGTAGTATCAACATCGTTAAATGCATACTCACCAATACCTCCATCGTCAGGAGTTAATCCAACTTCATCAGCTAAAACAGCTAATTTCATTCTCACTATCGAATCTCTTACCCAGTTTACAAACTGACGGTATTCACTATTCGTAATTTCTGTTTCGTCCATATAAAAAGACCTAACAGTAACAGTTTTTGCAGGGGCATCATGAACGCCGGCAAGATCATCATCAGCCTTACCCATGATAAATGCACCACCAGGAATAAGTTGCATTCCATAAGGTTTTTCTGGATGCCATTTTTTTCCTTGCACACCAACTAGTTCGCCTCTGTCCTTAGAGCCACAACTAGCAAGAACAGCTAAGACTGCGGTTAATAATAATAACTTCTTCATATCCATAGTAAACTCGAGGTTAATTTATTTAGCTTTTCGATTCCGAGAGCGTAAACATATTTATATATTTTTTAAAAAACAACTAATTATCTAAAAAAATAACGTTTCATCGTAAAAAATTAGCACTTCAACGGTGGTCTATACCGTTTAACAAATCTCTAACATTTAGAATTTAAACGCTATTTTTCTGAAATGCTTTATACCAACGCTCTGGTATAATGTTATTACAAGCATCTATATAATCTTGGTGCATGCATGGTAATAACGTATGACGCTTCAATTTATTATTGACTTCCGATAAAAAAGGGATTTCTATCCACCAACGACCTGTTTTATTGCTTTTATAGAACACAAGTGACTCATCTTCAACAAGTATGATGAATTTTTGATAACTATTATCATCAGAAAAATCATCATCCTGAACACGATAATTAACCCCTTCTATAAAATACCACAGCATTTGCGCTATTAATAAGGAGGTCATATCATCATCTTTTGACGGCTTGTATTCGTAAATCCCAAAGGAACTCACCTTATTACTTATACCTGCATATCGGGCAATGGCACAAATTTCCTTACCATCTAATCCATTAGGTGAATAGCGCTGATTTAATCCTAACTCAGAGCCTTTAACAGCATTTAAGTCGACCGTTACAATATTGGCATCACGAAGTGCAGGTTCAACTGATTTGATGTCGTGAGACACCTGCCCTAATCGATAGGATTCAAAATACAGGCTATCCATCAAATCTAATTCTTCTTGCGAATTAAAATAGGTTTGATAACCAATAGTAGCGTAGTTAAATAGATTATATGGTTCATCCAGAATAATTTTACCCACAAAGCTATTATTTTTGATAGGTTTTGATGAGTCACCCAAATTGAATTGCGCATCTACATTTACAATATTGACCATAGGAATCAGGTCATCATAAGCTCGGTAATTGGCATAAGTGAGATCTTGAGAACCCCCAAGAATTAACGGAATAATCTTTTTCTGCAATAATAAACTAACCGCTTCGCGCAAAGCGAAATACGTATCTTCAACACTTTCACCCTTGTGAATATCACCCAAATCGGCTACAGACACATTCCAGCTGCCAGGAAACAAACTGTAAAAGGATTTACGAATTTCATGCAGCTGAAATTCTTCACCTATATAATTAATATCATTTCTATTTTCAAGCACCCCAATAATGGCGATATCAACACCATCTAATTCTGGCATGCCCTGTTGCTCAGAATGTATTTTAAGTTTTCTTCCTAGGGCTTGTGTTGAAAGTAATTCGTTATGGGCTAAAACTAAATCTGATACAGGCGAAAGAAAATTAAAGTTCATGTGGTTCTATTACTTTTTTGCAGTGGGCTTTTTCTTAGCAGCAGGTTTCTTTTTAGCTGCGGGCTTTCTTTTTGTGGTTTTCTTCTTTGGTGTAGCAGCTTCAATGATGCCTTTAGCTTCTTCTAAAGTCATTTCAGATACATCCACGGTTTTGGGTAATTCAACCTTCACCTTCCCTTTTAAAACATTATGTCTTCCCCAACGGGCTTTTTCAACACGTATGCCTTCATCTTCCCAATTGTGAATAACCTTATCAATTTCCTTCTGGATTTTAACTTCAATCAATTCAACAATATCGTCATCAGATAAATTATCCCAATCGTATTTTTTGTTCACATTAATGAACATATTATTCCATTTAATATATGGTCCAAATCGTCCTTTTCCTTTTTGAACAGGCAAATCCTTGTACATATATATAGGGGCATCAGCTTTTTGCTTTTCTTTTATTAAAACAATAGCATCGTCTATTTCTACACTTAAAGGATCTGTACCTTTTGGAAGCGATACATAAGCCTCTCCAAATTTCACATAAGGCCCAAATCTTCCGTTATTAACTAGAACTTCTTCACCTTCATAATTTCCTAAAGTTTTTGGAAGCTGAAACAAGTCCATCGCCTCTTCATAGGTAATGGTTGTTAATTGTTGATCTGGACTTAAGCTTGCAAACTGCGGTTTTTCTTCATCATCAACAGTTCCTATTTGAACCATTGGTCCAAAACGACCTAAACGCACACTCACCTGTTTACCAGTTTTAGGATCTTTACCTAAAATACGTTCTCCAGATTCTCTATCGGCATTTTCTTTAACATCTTCTACAACAGGATGAAAATCTTTATAAAAGGCTTTCATCATTTTAATCCAATTCTCATTCCCTTCGGCGATTTCATCAAAATCTGCCTCAACTTTAGCCGTGAAATTGTAATCTAAAATCGCATCAAAATGATTCACCAAAAAGTCGGTTACAATCATTCCGATATCAGTTGGAACTAACTTTCCTTTATCAGAACCTACTTTTTCTGAAAGGGTATTATCTTTTACTTGTCCTTCACTTAAAACTAACTGGGTATACTCACGCTCTACACCTTCAACAGTGCCCTTTTCAATATAATTTCTATTTTGAATGGTAGAAATGGTTGGCGCATAGGTAGACGGTCTACCAATACCAAGTTCCTCTAACTTCTTAACTAAAGAAGCTTCGGTGTATCGTGCTGGAGCACGGGTATAACGTTCTGTAGCACTTATGAAGCTATTCAACAGCTTTTCATTAACACGCATTGCAGGCAACATACCTTCGTGCTCTACATCTTCATCATCGGTGCCTTCTAAATAGACTTTTAAAAAGCCATCAAAAGTAATCACCTCTCCGTTAGCTGTAAAGGTTTCTTTATGAGTTGAGGCTTCAATTTTAACATTGGTACGCTCAAGTTCTGCTTCACTCATTTGTGAAGCAATTGAACGCTTCCAAATTAAATCATATAAACGCGCTTGATCTCTATCAATATCAACAGAATGTGTTGCAAAATTGGTTGGACGAATGGCCTCGTGAGCTTCTTGAGCTCCTTTAGATTTTCCTTTATAATTTCTTGGCTTGCTATATTTATCGCCGTAAGCATTTTTAATTTCAGCTTCAGCGCCTTTTCTTGCTTCATCAGATAAATTCACACTATCTGTTCTCATATAAGTAATCAAACCAGCTTCATAAAGGCGTTGCGCCATGGTCATGGTTTTACTTACCGAAAAATATAATTTACGAGAAGCTTCCTGCTGAAGTGTTGACGTAGTAAACGGTGCTGCAGGTGATTTTTTAGCTGGCTTTTTAGTTAAATCAGCAACTTTAAAATCGGCCGTAGCATTTTGTTCTAAGAATTTTTGCGCTTCTACTTTTGACGAAAAGTTCTTCGGAAGCTTTGCTTTAAAGGTTTGACCATCTTCATTTGAAAATTCTGCATCAATTCTATAAGACGCTACTGGGGTAAACCCTTCTATTTCGCGTTCTTTTTCAACAATTAAACGCACAGAAACGGATTGTACACGCCCTGCTGAAAGTCCGCCCTTAACCTTTCTCCATAGTACTGGCGACAACTCATAACCTACTATTCTATCTAGAACACGTCGAGCTTGTTGGGCATCTACTAAATCGTAATCAATCCCTCTTGGATTTTCAATAGCTTTCTGGATGGCTGTTTTAGTAATCTCATGAAAAACAATACGTTTTGTTTTATCTTTTTCAAGCTTCAGTTGTTCAGCTAAATGCCAAGCAATAGCCTCTCCCTCGCGATCCTCATCACTAGCGAGCCAAACCATTTCGGCTTTTTTTGCTAAATCCTTCAGTTTTTTAACAACTGCTTTCTTGTCTTTTGAAACTTCGTATTTTGGTTTAAAATCACCTTCAACATTAATCCCTAATTCCTTGGAAGGTAAATCGGAAATATGTCCGAAACTCGATTCAACTTTAAAATCTTTACCTAGAAATTTTTCAATGGTTTTTGCCTTTGCAGGTGACTCTACGATCACTAAATTCTTCGCCATACTTCACTTTTTGGAGCTACAAATGTATATGAAAAAAATGTTATCTGAAGCATATTAGACATTATCTGTATATTTTTTAAACAAAAAAAACCGCTCTCTACCTGAGTAAAGCGGTTTTTTAGAGGTATAAATTTGATTTAGTCTACTGAAGTTCCAATCTCCTCGATGGCATCTTTTTCATTAAACCCTATCATTTTTTTGTAAAGAATATACACGGGGTGATATACAAACGCCGAAGTAAACAACAACCCAACACCACAGGCCAAACCTCCTACAATTTGCGACAGCAATTGACTCACGATAATTAATCCGAAGGCAAGCATCCACTTTTTATTCGCCAACTTAAAACTTGCTTTTATAATATCACTCACACTAAAATGAGGATTAAAAGCAAAAACTGCTGCTATAAAAGATAGTGGTACTATCATATAAAGTAATGGCACATAGAATAAAATCACAGACAACATAGCCGCAAAAACAGAAAACAACATGAGTAGGGTCGTTTTACCCAAATATTTCTTTTTCAAAAAATAAAAGAAATCTTTTATTGTAACTTCCTGGTTGTCATCCATTTTTTTCATAATGCGATAAAAAGCCGCATTAATCGCAAAAGCAACAGAACCTAAAACCAAAACACCAACAATTACAAAAACCACATAAAGCACAGACATACCTGCAAAAAAGTTTGTAAAAGCAGCTGGATCAGCATTTTCTCCTTGTGCAACAACTAAACCAATTAATGGAACATATAAAACAATAATTATTGGTAACATTATCGCAATGGTAATAACAAGTAGTAAAAACCCCTGCAACCAAGTCTTTTTAAATAACTCTATAGACTTATTAAATATATCTCCAAAATCTAGTGCTTTGATTTGTTCTAATTTTTCTAAGAAGGTGGTAATGGTGTTCATAAATTTAATAATTATTTTAGTTAAGTTATAAAAGTATTGTTTTTTAATGGAATTAAAAATGAAAGTTTAAATATTCGTTAAAATCCATATTTATAATAAAGATTTCAAACTGTCACTTTGTCACAAATCATTATTATATTGTATCTTTGCGTGCTTATTGAGCGCTAAAGGTTTCAGTAAATTATGGAAAAGATTATAGACGAAAGCAAACAAGGAGATGCCTTGGTTTTAGAACAGAAACAAGAAAATAAACGCAAACTTTTTATTGAAAGTTATGGCTGTTCTATGAATTTTAGTGACAGTGAAATCGTGGCGTCCATTATGGAGAACCAAGGTTTTAACACCACTCAAAAACTAGAGGAAGCCGATTTAGTTTTAGTAAATACTTGCTCGATTAGAGACAAGGCCGAACAAACTGTACGTAAACGCTTAGAAAAATATAACGCTGTAAAACGCGATTTGAACCCTAAAATGAAAGTTGGGGTTTTAGGCTGCATGGCAGAACGTTTAAAAACAAAATTTCTTGAAGAAGAAAAAATTGTGGATTTGGTTGTTGGCCCAGATGCTTATAAAGATTTACCAAATCTATTGGCTGAGGTTGACGAAGGTAGGGATGCCATAAACGTGATTCTTTCGAAAGAAGAAACCTATGGTGATATTTCTCCCGTACGATTAAATACTAATGGTGTTACTGCATTTGTTTCAATAACCCGTGGTTGTGACAACATGTGTACTTTTTGCGTGGTACCTTTTACCAGAGGACGTGAGCGTAGTCGTGACCCACAAAGTATTTTGGAAGAAGTAAACGATTTATGGAACCGCGGATATAAAGAAATCACCTTATTAGGTCAAAATGTAGACAGCTACCTCTGGTATGGCGGCGGACTCAAAAAAGATTTTGAAAAAGCTAGTGATATTCAAAAAGCAACGGCTGTCAACTTCGCAAACCTTTTAGAGATTTGCGCCAAAGCACAACCTAATATGCGTATTCGCTTTTCAACTTCAAACCCTCAAGATTTAACCCTTGATGTGATTGAAACTATGGCCAAGTTTGACAATATTTGTAACCACATTCATTTACCTGTTCAAAGTGGTAGTAACCGTGTTTTAAAAGAAATGAACCGTTTACATACTAGAGAAGAGTATTTCGAGTTGATTGACAATATTCGTCGTATCCTACCAAACTGCGCCATTAGCCAAGATATGATTGTTGGTTTCCCTACAGAAACTGAAGAAGACTTTCAAGACACTGTTTCTCTAATGAACTACGTAAAATATAATTTTGGTTACATGTTTACTTATTCTGAGCGCCCTGGTACCATGGCTGGAAGAAACATGGAAGACGATGTTCCTGAGGAAACTAAAAAACGTAGACTTCAAGATATTGTAGACTTACAACGTATACACAGTGAAATTAGAACTAAAGAATATTTAAACACTGTTGTTGAGGTTTTAATTGAAAAAGAATCGAAAAAATCTGACGAGCAATGGTCTGGAAGAACCTCACAAAATATTGTTTGTGTGTTTCATAAAGCGCATTATAAAATAGGCGATTTCGTCAATGTAAAAGTGACCGATTGTACAAGTGCCACGCTTATAGGAGAGGGAATAAGCCCCTCCTAACCTCCCTTAAGGAGAGGAGTTTTCACTCAAATGAATAAATATAAGTATGACTCAAAATAGAAAGAATCAAAATATTAACTTTTTAAATTCCCCCTTTAGAGGCTAGAGGGCTTATTATGGAATCAGTTCAAGCAATAAAACAACGTTTTGGGATTATTGGAAATACCGCGGCATTAAATCGTGCTATTGAAAAAGCCATTCAAGTGGCGCCTACAGATATTTCGGTTTTAGTCACAGGAGAAAGTGGTGTTGGTAAAGAGAGTATTCCTAAAATTATACATCAATTATCACACAGAAAACATAACAAATACATCGCGGTAAACTGTGGCGCCATTCCAGAAGGCACCATAGACAGTGAATTATTTGGTCATGAAAAGGGTGCTTTTACAGGCGCTTCGCAAACCAGAGCTGGTTATTTTGAAGTGGCTGATGGCGGAACCATTTTTTTAGATGAAGTTGGCGAATTACCACTAACCACACAAGTACGTCTATTACGTGTTTTAGAAAATGGCGAGTTTTTAAAAGTAGGTTCTAGTAAGGTTCAAAAAACCAATGTACGTATTGTAGCGGCTACAAATGTGAATATGTTTGAAGCTATTGAAAAAGAAAAATTTCGTGAAGATTTATACTACCGTTTAAGTACTGTAGATATTAACCTTCCGCCCTTACGTGAGCGCCAAGAAGACATCCATTTATTATTCAGGAAATTTGCAAGTGATTTTGCTTTAAAATATAAAATGCCCACTGTAAAACTTAGCGATGATGCTATCCAAATGCTTACTAAGTTTCGTTGGGGTGGTAATATTCGTCAGTTAAGAAACATTGCCGAACAACTTTCGGTTTTAGAACAAAACAGAACCATTACTACTGAAATTCTTCGAGGCTATTTACCAGACACGGCAACAACCAATTTACCGGCGGTTATAAAGACATCAAAATCAGAAAGTGACTTTAGTAGCGAACGTGAGATTCTTTATAAAGTTCTTTTTGATATGAAGAGTGATTTGAACGATTTGAAAAAACTCACTATGGAGTTGATGAAAAACGGCAACACCAAAGATGTAGAAAAAGACAACGAAAGCTTAATTCAAAAAATCTATGGTGACCAAGATGAAGACGACACCGATTTTGAAGAAGCACTAGACAACGAAACCGAGCTGCTTTCATTAACAGAACATACTGTTGAAGAAGACCTCACTCCTGTTCAAGACAAGTATCATTTTGCTGAAGAGATTGAAGAAGAAGAAACCTTGTCCTTACACCAAAAGGAACTTGAGCTTATAAAAAAATCTCTGGAACGTCACCAAGGAAAACGTAAATTAGCAGCGGCCGAATTAGGGATAAGCGAAAGAACTTTATACCGCAAGATTAAGCAGTATGATCTATAGCTAATTGAAACTACAAATTAAACAAACCTATACTTTCTAAAACAAAAAAACCTCATGAACAAATTAAATACACCAGTCGCACAAATAATAATCTGTTTTTTTATCTTTATAAGCACGATTCATGCTCAACATGATGTTATTTTAAAAACAAGTGGTGAAGAAATGGTTGGTACTGTTGTTCAAATGAATCAAAACGACTTACTATTCACCTATCAGAATGAAACTATTAAATACACCGTTTCTAAATCTGATATTGTTAAAATTACCTTTACATCAGGACGGGTTGAATTTTTCAATAAACCAAAGGCAGATACCAAACAAAATCTAGAAAATCACCATAACAAAGTTGCTATTCTACCTTTTGGCTACCTTAAAGACCAAGAAACCAGCAATGCAGAAATGCAGAAAAATATTCAATCGGAAACCTATACCATTTTTAATAAAAAGGCGCATAATTTATCATTTCAAGCCCCAAAAACTACAAACCTATTATTATCGAAAGCAGGAATCGTTAATAACAATATCGACGGCTACACCATGGGAGAAATCGCAAATATTTTAGGCGTTGAATATATCATTCAAGGCATGGTATCGATAGAAAAGACATCTGTAACATCTACACGTAACACTCAATCAACAACATCCCCCAAAAAAAACAAAGCATACATTGATAAACACGGACATATTATTGGTGATATCTGGAGTTCTAACAAAGGACGTACCAATTCATATTCCTACTCTAAACAAACTCAAAATTACAGCACTAATATTACCATGAATATTTACACAGATAACGGCCGTAATATTTATAATAAGAACCATCAATCATTCTGGCAAACGGAAGATGCGTACAAGATAACTTTAGATTATTTAGCAAGAAGAACACCTCTGTTCAAAAAATAAGAGAAGCTAAAATATTGATATAACAAGTACTATTTACCAAGCCTATCATTTTATGAAAAAAAACATTAAACACCTCATAATTTTCACATTAAGCTTCACATTTTTGGGCTGTGGCATCTATTCGTTTACAGGAGCTTCTATCCCAGCTGGTGTAACCACTTACCAGGTCAATCGTTTTGAGAACACAGCTTTGCTTATAGAACCAGGTTTAGATCGTGATTTTAAATTAGCTTTAGAAGATCTAATTCAAAATCAAACCAATTTAAACTTAGTCCCTTCAGGCGGTGATTTGGTTTACGAAGGTGAAATTACCGAGTATAGAATATCCCCAACAACAGCGACTTCCGATGAAATTGCTGCACAAAACAGACTAACCATTAGTGTGAATTTACGCTTTTTCAACAAAAAGAAGCCTGAAGACGATTTAGAGCAGCGTTTTTCATTTTTCTATGATTACCCAGGAACCGATCAACTTACGGGCTCAGTAAAAACTACAGCACAGGAAGAAATTTTTGAACGTATCACCCAAGATATTTTCAACGCTACGCTAGCAAAATGGTAAGGCACCAAACTCTGTATTAAAATTATTAAATTTGGCACCGCCAATGAATTCAGAAGATTACATACATATCCTTCAAAACCCGCAAGTTTTAACCAACGATCAAACCGATGGGTTAAAATCGCTAATCACGAAGTTTCCTTATTTTCAGTCGGCACGTGCTATTTATTTGAAAGGTCTTAAAGACCAAAGTAGCCTACAATACAATCAAGAGCTTAAAATTACGGCGGCTTACACGGGAGACAGAAGTATTCTTTTTGATTTCATCACCTCAGAAGTTTTTATTCAAAATGAAATTTCAGAGACTATAAAAAACAATAGCTCGCATTTAGGAGATATTCCTGTTCAAATAGAAGACCTTTCTATAAACAGAAAAGTGACTCTTGATGATACTTTAAAGCAGCAAATTAGTGATACCGATGGTGTTTTAGACCCTGCTCTTTTTGAACCTAAAGAACCGAGACCTTTAAAGGAAACACCTTTAATAGAAAAACCACCGGGAACCAACGAAACCCCAAAAGAAGAATCTAAAACAGAAACAACTTCAGCTGAAACAGCTTTAGACCTAGGAAAACCACTGCCTTTTGATAAAAAAGAATCACATTCATTTAATGAGTGGCTGCAGTTGACGCGTTTTGCACCTATTGAAAGAGCACCAGAAAAAGAAGAACCAACAAAAACTGAAGATAAATCTGAAACCAAACCTGCTGAAACTACGCCTTCTACCAATAAAGAAAAGCAAAAAAAGTTTAAACTCATCGATAAATTCATTGCTGAAAACCCAAAAATAAGTCCGACCAAACCCTTACAACACAAAGGAAATTTAGCCCAAGCCCAAATGATCCAGCCGGAGGCCTTAATGACCGAGACTTTAGCACGAATTTATGTAGAGCAAAAAAACTTTAAAAAAGCGATTCAATCTTATAAAATATTAAGTTTGAAATATCCAGAAAAAAGTAGTTTCTTTGCAAACCAAATTAAAGCAGTAGAGCAATTACAAGAACAAAACAATAAAAAATAATGAGTACGTTTACAATATTTTTAGTCCTTATCGTGGTGGTAGCGTTTTTACTTATCGTAGTAATCATGGTTCAAAACCCTAAAGGCGGCGGATTATCATCATCTTTCGGTGGTGGAGGCACACAACAATTAGGAGGTGTTAAGAAAACCACAGATTTCTTAGACAAAAGTACTTGGTACTTAGCTACTTTGTTATTAGTATTAATTTTAGCTTCTAACGTAGCTATTGATAAAGGTGGTTCTAACAATGAATCTAAAGCTTTAGATTCTGATGCTGTAACTGCACCAGTTGCTTTACCTGAAACCCCTGCAACAACTAATGATACTGCTCCAGCTCAAGAAGCAGAATAGTATTCACACGCACATAAAACAAGACAAAAATGCCAACTTAATTAGTTGGCATTTTTTGTTTCTACCTGTTCGGCAGACAGGTCTGCAAGTTTGTCAGTTATATACTATTGGCACATTTTTCGTATAAATTGACCTAGTATTTATAAACTTAATCATTAAAATATAAAACAAAATGGGATTAAACATTAAACCATTAGCAGACCGCGTTCTTATTGAACCAGCTGCAGCCGAAACTAAAACTGCTTCAGGAATTATTATTCCAGACAATGCTAAAGAAAAACCTCAAAAAGGAACTGTAGTAGCTGCTGGACCAGGTACCAAAGATGAGCCAATTACTGTTAAAGTTGGAGACACCGTTTTATATGGTAAATACGCTGGAACAGATTTAAAGCTTGAAGGTTCTGATTACTTAATTATGCGTGAGAGCGATATTCTGGCGATTGTATAATAGGCTTTTTTATTTCCGCGAAAGCGGAAAACTCATCAAACAAAAAGTAAACAATAAATAAAATAGATTCCCGCTTACGCAGGAATAAAAAACATTCTTAAAAATGGCAAAAGATATTAAATTTGATATTGAAGCACGCGACGGTTTAAAACGTGGTGTTGATGCATTAGCAAACGCTGTAAAAGTAACATTAGGGCCTAAAGGTCGTAACGTTATCATTAGTAAAAGTTTTGGAGCGCCATCAGTAACTAAAGATGGTGTTTCTGTAGCTAAAGAAATTGAATTAGAAGATGCACACGAAAACATGGGTGCACAAATGGTAAAAGAAGTAGCTTCTAAAACCAATGATTTAGCTGGTGATGGTACAACTACTGCTACTGTTTTAGCTCAAGCGATTGTAAAAGAAGGCTTAAAAAACGTAGCTTCTGGTGCTAACCCAATGGATTTAAAACGTGGTATTGACAAAGCGGTTGAAGCCATTACTAAAGAACTTGAAGAGCAAGCTCAAAAAGTAGGAAACTCTTCAGAAAAAATTAAACAAGTTGCTGCAATCTCTGCTAACAACGACGATACAATTGGTGAATTAATTGCTCAAGCTTTTTCTAAAGTTGGAAAAGAAGGTGTGATTACTGTTGAAGAAGCCAAAGGTATGGAAACTTATGTTGATGTTGTTGAAGGTATGCAATTTGACCGCGGATACTTATCACCTTACTTCGTGACTGATTCAGATAAAATGGTTGCTGATTTAGAGAATCCGTACATTTTATTATTCGACAAAAAGATTTCTAACTTACAAGAAATTCTTCCAATCTTAGAACCCGTAGCACAATCTGGTCGCCCTTTATTAATCATCGCTGAAGATGTAGACGGACAAGCCCTTGCGACTTTAGTGGTTAACAAATTACGTGGTGGATTAAAAATCGCTGCTGTAAAGGCTCCAGGATTTGGTGATAGACGTAAAGCTATGCTTGAAGATATCGCTATTTTAACTGGTGGAACTGTAATTTCTGAAGAAAGAGGATTTACCTTAGAAAATGCTGATTTAAGCATGTTAGGTTCTGCTGAAACTGTAACTGTTGATAAAGATAATACAACAATTGTAAACGGTTCTGGTGATGCTGATGCGATTAAAGCTCGTGTAGGTCAAATTAAATCACAAATTGAAACAACGACTTCAGATTACGATAAAGAAAAACTACAAGAACGTTTGGCTAAATTAGCTGGCGGTGTTGCTGTACTTTACGTAGGTGCTGCAAGTGAAGTTGAAATGAAAGAAAAGAAAGATCGTGTTGACGATGCCTTACACGCCACAAGAGCTGCCGTTGAAGAAGGTATTGTTGCTGGTGGTGGTGTTGCCTTAGTACGCGCTAAAGCGGTTCTAGAGAAAATCACAACCGATAATTTAGATGAAACTACAGGGGTTCAAATCGTAAATAGAGCGATTGAAGCACCTTTAAGAACCATTGTTGAAAATGCTGGAGGAGAAGGTTCTGTAGTCATCAATAAAGTTTTAGAAGGTAAAAAAGACTTTGGTTATGATGCGAAAACAGAAACTTACGTAGACATGCTTAAAGCTGGAATCATTGACCCTAAGAAAGTAACACGTATTGCATTAGAAAATGCAGCTTCTGTTGCTGGTATGATCTTAACTACAGAATGTGCTTTAATCGATATTAAAGAAGATGCAGCTGCTATGCCTCCAATGGGTGGCGGTGGAATGCCTGGCATGATGTAATCGAGAGCCTCGACACGTAACTTATATTAAAAACGCTTCAATTGATTTTGAAGCGTTTTTTGTTTTTAATTTTAACAAGGTAAGAGATAAGTCTACTCCTTTGAAGTTGGTTTTGACAACTCCTGCTCTATTTGAGTAGGAAACTTAAAAACTCCCCGATACCAAAAATTATAATCGCTTACCTCTTCTGTTTTAAACTCGTATTTTTTTACAGCTTTAAAAAGCTTTAATTCCTTTTTGCGAAGCTTTTTTAATTGCTTAAAATATTTTGATTCTAAAATTTCTCCAGCATTCAATAAATTTTGTTGTCTTTCAAATTCATTTTGAATGGCATTAAAACGAGTTTTAAAAGTTTCAGGAGTGCTTTTATTTTGGACTTGAACTTGGACTAGAACTTGTACCTCGCCTAAAATCAAGCTATTAAAACTCGTGTGAGGTTTAGCATGACTGGCGAAACCACAAAATAACACCAATAAAATAAGTATTTTAGAAGTTTTCATGCTTCAAAAATAGTAAAACAAAAAGACATCCAACAAAGTCATTTATTGATTTACTTGAAGTTTTTTATCCTTTTTATAATTTCTCCCGTACCAAAGTAGCACGCCTGTAACAGGTAAACTTGCGGTAAGTAAACTCACTAAGAAAGCAATAATTTTGCCCACAATTCCACCAATAGCACCAATATGAATATCATAATTCATTCTTAGAATTTTATCGGCAAATTTAGCATCTTCATATTTTCCGTAGATGCCGGGGGTTTCGATTTCTTCAAGCGTATTTTGATCAAAAAATCTAAAATCGGAATCATAAAATATACCAGCAGTTTTCGAGACTTCAACATAAATACTTGAAGTATCAGATTCTGGGTAATGTAATTCGTAATTTTCAACATCGGGTGATTCCTTCCACAGTTTCGGAATTAATTGATCAATGGGAGCTAGGCCTTCCGAGGCATCGTTAATTTTTAATCCGCTCTTATTTTCAGGAATTATAAAAGCCGCCACTTTATCACCGCCGGTAGATTTATAAACCACATATTTTAACCAGTTATAGGACATTACAGTACCTGTAAAAGCTAAAATCAAGGCAAGTGAACAAATATAAAAACCAACAACGGTATGTAAATCGAAGTTTTTACGTTTCCATCGGGTCGTTGATTTCCAATCGAAAGTGATGCGTTGCTTTAAATTTTTACGCTGTTTAGGTATCCATAACAAGAAACCTGAAATGATAATAAAAATAAAAAGTAGTATAGAAGCACCAACTAGTTGTTCTCCAAATTCTTTAGGAAACCACAAACGTATATGTCCCTTTAAAATAAAAGGAAAAAAACCAGAAAGGTTATCATTAACCTGAATCACTTCCCCTGAATAGGGATTTAAAAAAACATCCTGATAAAATTCAGGTTCTCTATCGTAAAAAATAACTTGAATGGCTTCATTTGGCTTTCCGAAGATCGCACCATGAATATGGTTGTTTGGAAAAACTTCTTGAGCAATAGTTTGGGCTTCTGTAACGGTAATTAAAGGAACATCTTGTACTTCTACCGTCTTATAATCTGAATATAAACTTTCAATTTCATCTTTAAAAGCCCAACAACAACCTGTAATAGAAACCACAAAAACTACCAACCCTGTGGCAAAACCAAGTATTTTATGTAGTGTTAATATTTGTTTTCTATATTTCATAGGCCTAAAAAAAGGTTGTTTGATGTTATGATTTTACTTAAAATTAAAGCTGGAAAATGTACCATATATTCATTGCATCAAACAACCCGTTATAATAATTTATTATTAAAATTTATATGTAAAGTTAGCAATTACAGCTCTTGGTAACTGAGGAGTAATTGTGGTCCAACCTTTGTAATATTCTTTATTAAACGCATTGTTTAATTTTAAACTAATACGATATTTATTAGCTTGATAAAATAACGATGCGTTTGCAATGGTATAACTTGGTAAAATAAAATCACCGGTATTGGCGTAGTTAATAGCAAATTGTTCGCTAGCACCATTAAAACCTAAACCTGCTCCAAAACCTTCTAACAGACCACTTTGAAATTCATAATTTGCCCAGAAATTATATAGGTTTTCAGGTCCTGCTTCAAGTGGTCTTCTGTTTAAGATGTTTACATTATCAGATTCTGTGGTTTCACTAAAGTTATTACTATAACCTGCTCTAATATTTAATCCATCAACGGGATTAGCGTTTACTTCAATTTCAAATCCTCTACTTATAACTTCACCGCCTTGAATTTTATTAAACGGTGAATCTGGATCTGTAATCACCTGATCTTTCACTTTAATATCATAGTAACTTACCGTTGCATTTAAACGGTTAGAGAATAAGTTTGTTTTTACACCAAACTCTAATTGATTCGCTTGTTCTGGATCAAAAGTCATTAGCGTTTGAGGCCCAGCACTAGGATCGCCAACTAAGGTTGGCGCTACGTTTGTAAAGCCGTTTTGATAATTCGCAAAAATGGATAGTTTATCTTGAATAGGCTGAAACATTAATCCGAATTTTGGAGAAAAGGTCGTTTGATCGTAATCATCTTCATCATTAGATAAATCCCCTTTATTATCAAAATGATCTAATCGAATACCAACCATTGCAGAAAAGGCATCTGTAATGTTTAAAACATCAGAAGCATAAGCACTATAAATATTGTATTCAGATTTTAAATTATTAACTGTAGCTCCGGCTAAAGCAGCATCAATCCCCGAGGTTGATAATGGGTAACCAGCTTCAGTCGTTCCATCGGCTTGAACACTACCGTAATAAACATAACTAGAACCATTATCTACACTTGTGGTGTTTAAATAATCTAATCCCACCACCATTCTATTTCTTAAACCTAAAACTTTAAAGTTTCCAATAAAATTCTGTTGAATATCTGTAGTTTGAGTATTAGCATTCTGCTTATTTATATACCTAGAAAAAGTATCTACTGGGTTACCTCCTAGGTCGTATAGATAAGAGTAGTACCCTTTTGTAGAAGTACTGCTTCTAGACAATAAAGTTTGTGATTGCCATTGATCAGATAACTTATAGTCCATTTCAACTCTGTAATTTTGAGTTGGGTTTAATAAGGTAATATCGTTACTGGTAAAAGACAATTTATTGTTGTAACCTAATTCATCTAGATTGCTAGCTATGCTAGGCGCCCCTCTGTTTAGGAACAAAAACATAGGATTGGTTTGTTCTGCTTGAGTAATTTCACCGTAAAAAGAGAACGACAATTTGTTGTTTACTTTATAAGATAAAGACGGAGCTACAAAGAAAGTTTGGTTAAAACCAGCATCTTGAAAACTCTCAGATCTTGAAAAAGAAGTATTCAAACGAAAATAAATATTCTTTTCTTTATCTAAAGCAGTGTTGAAATCACCAACTATTTGATTTAAACCATAAGATCCTGAAGTAAATGAAAGCTCGCCACCAGTACCTGCAAAAGGTTTTTTGGTCACTACGTTAATTAAACCACCGTATGAACTTACTGCATTTCCAAATAAAGTAGCAGAAGGGCCTTTAATCACTTCAATACGCTCAATATTAGCTGAATTAATGGTTCCGTTTGTTAAACCAGGTAAACCATTAACTAGTTGTGGTTGTACCGAGAAACCACGTAAAGAATAATAACCTGCACCATCGCCTCCACGTCCTGTAGAAGACCATAACTTGTCTACCCCTGTAGCATTTTTTAAGGCGTCATCAAAATTGGTGATTACCTGAGACTCTAATAAACTGGTTGTAATGGTACTATAAACTTGTGTGTTTTCAATATCCTTTAAAGGTAACTTAGAAACGTAGGCTGTCTTCTTTCTGGAAAACTTATTGCCTTCACCACCGTAAAGAACCACTTCATTTAAAATCTCATTACCTTCATAAAGCGTAATAACACCTAAGTCTATGTTCTGATTTGCCATAACCGAAATCTGAACCTCTTTAGTTTTATATCCTAAAAAAGAGAAAGACAAGGTATAGCTACCCGCCTCAATATTTTCAAGATTAAATTTCCCCTGTGCATCTGTTTCGGTTCCTGTTGTTGTGTTTTTTAAAACAACATTTACGTTTTCAATAGCTTGAAAAGCTGAGTTATTTACAACACCAGAAACGTCGTTGTTTTGAGAGTACCCTAAGAAAGTAAGGGTTAAAAATAATAAACAAGTAATTTGATTTTTCATTTAATTTTATTTAAACCAATTATAAATAGTGAATTTTTCGGCAAATGTAACTGCTGAGATCCTTACTCCCAAATTATCTATAATAAATCTAAATAAAAACAACATTTTCATATGTAAAGACTGAAAGCCCTTACGATGAATGGTAAACTGCATTATAATATTCTTACACAAATTCAGTTTTTTAATACTTAATACCCCAAAAAAAAATCTCAGATTAAAAATTAACCTGAGATTTTCTCGATATCTAACTGAAGTGCATAACAAGATGCATCTTTAAGTCGTGATAAATTTAGTCTTCCTCTACTTTATGATCGTCTTGAACTGCTTCATCGCGATATCTACAGCATGCATGAACACTGTTATAAGCTTCATCTGTCGCTTTTAATTCCTCTGTGTCATGACCTACTTCCAATACGCTAGCCTCAATAGTTTCTAGGTTTGTTTTTCTTTCATCATAGATTAAAGCAAGTTCATGTGTGTTAACATCCCAAACGGCCGATTTCACACCTTTGGTTTTAAAACAAGCTTTTTCAATTCGAGTTTTACACATTAAACACACCCCATCTACTTCAATGGTAGCTCTGGCATTTTTGTTTTGTGCGAATGATACGGCTCCAACAAGGAGCATGAATACAATAATTACTTTTTTCATTTTTATCGGTTTTAATAATTCATTTATAATTTTAAACGAAAGCCAGCATAATATAAGCTTCCAAATATAGGACCATACACAAAAGTAGTGTCAAAATTTGCACCAAAAGGATCGTTTGCTGCTAAAATAGGGTTTGATTGTCTCAAATTGGTAATATTCTCTCCCCCTACATAGATTTCAAATTTAGGAGAAAACACCTTAGTAACCTGTGCATTTAAAGTTGACAAGGTTGGTGTATAATCAGGAAGTTGATAAGCTACCGGGTTACTTGCTGTGGAAGAAAAACGCTGTTCACCTAACCAATTAAATGTGGTATCAAACTTCCAATGCCCACCATTTTCTTTAGGAGCTGTTTCATATGAAGCATTAGCAAAAAAACGATGTTTTGGCACCAATGGTTTATCTAACAAGCCAGATCTGTACTGTGTTTTCACTTCGTAATATTTATAAGCCAACCTAACATCAAAATGTTCAAAAGCATTGTAATTTAATTCCGCTTGAAAACTGTTCGCGAAACTCTTCCCTTCTAAGTTGTAGAAATTGACCTCCAAAGGGTTTTCATAATCTACAATGATCTGGTTTGTAAAATCGGTTTTATAATAGTCTAAAGTTATATCTGCTTTTCTTCCGAATAAATTAAAACCTTGTAAATACGATATACCGTAGTTCCAGGCAATTTCAGGATCTAAACCATATACATTACCGTTGGCATTCTGAATACTAAAAGTTCTAGATGTCGCAAACATTTGTTGGTTTTCAGCAAAAATATTCGCACTTCTTTTTCCTCTTCCGAAGGACATACGTAAGGCCGATTTCTCCCATGGTGTATACTTGGCATGAAACCTTGGTGTCACAAACGTACCTAATAAATTATGATGATCAATACGAACGCCTGCTGTTAAATTTAGCTTTTCTAAATTATCATAATTATATTCAAAAAAGGCGCCAATAGCACTTTCTGTGCGTTCATAATTTGAATCAAGGTTTGGAGCTACTAAAAATTCATCATAATGATCATAAGTATAGCTCAACCCTGTTTTTATTTTATGTCTGGAATCACTAATAATTGAACTATACATGGCACTGGTGTATAAACTATTCTGAGTGATATCATATTGATTCAAACCGAAATATGATTCTTGTTCATGACTGCTAAAAGCTGCCTGAACTCCTATTTTCTGATAAGGAATATTCGGGTTTACATATCCAAACTTCCCTGAAACCTCATAACGTTGGGTATCAATTTCACTCCCCCAAGCATTTGTAGTGAGTTTATCTGTTTTAGGATCGAAATCCAATTGACCTGTTTGCTTTTCATCATTAAGAAATTTTAAATTAATAAAGCTCACAAAACCCTTTTCAGGATTGGTATACTGCCAACGGTTCATGAGGTTTATTTGATCGTATTTTGGCATATCAAGAAAGCCATCATGGTTGACATCATGTTCAGCATTATGAGAGTTTCCGTGTAAATATAATCCGGTATCCCACTTTTCGCTCACTTTTGTATTGATGTGCGTATTGATTTCCATACGCTGACTTGAAGCCCCATAAACATTTACAAATATACGATCATCTGTAGCAGGCTTAACCAGCTCGGCATTAATTTGCCCAGCAATACTTTCATACCCATTTACGGCACTCCCCGACCCTTTGGTAATTTGAATACTCTCTACCCATGTTCCTGGGATAAAACTGAGTCCGAATGCCTGTGAGGCCCCCCGAATGGAAGGAATATTTTCTGTAGCTATTAAAATATACGGACTCGTAAGACCCAACATTTTAATTTGACGCGTTCCTGTAACGGCATCGGCAAAATTCACATCAATTGATGGATTGGTTTCAAAACTTTCCGCAAGATTACAGCAAGCCGCTTTTAGCAACTCATCTCTACTTACAGTAAATGTGTTTGTCGCTTGCAAATAGGATTTTGAAGTCGCTTGTTTTCGTGACTTTATGGTAACCGCATCTAAATTGTCGGTAGGCTGTAACCAATGTTTAATTGATTTTGCTGATTTCACATCAAGGGTATCCGTTTTGTACCCCATAAAACTAACTACCATTTTTTTATACTCCGGTTGGTATGGTAGACTAAATTTACCATCTATATCGGTAACCGCACCAACTGTTGAATCAAGCCAATAAACATTAGCCCCAGGTAAGACAAGATTTTTGTTATTATTATTCGCTTCTAAAATAACGCCTTCAAGTTTTTCCTGAGAAAAGAATATGCTGGGTAATAACAGAAGCACATAAATTATATGTTTCATTTGATTAAAATTTGATTTTATAATGCATTGATTGTTTTCAAAAGATGAAAACATAGTTTTAAACCTCATAAACGAATATGAGGTACACCCTTAAAAAAACAGGGTAACATCTAAAAATCAAATGATAAAAACCTGGTCTAAAACCTGAATATCGGTAACCAGTTTTGGAGGGGTATAATTTTTATGCGGAATCTTATGCTTAACTAAGCTTTCAAATCCAAAAACATAACTATGCGTAAAAGCGTAAAGAAACTGTTGCTGTTCAAGATCTAAATCATCAAACGATGTAACACTTAGTTCATCTTGACCCTTTACCACATTCAACTCATCTTTACAACAGGTTTTTTTCTGAAGTAGTTCTAGGGCTTCCATGGCACATTTTTCAGCTTCAGCAAAAACTGAAACATCAACTAAAACATCGCCACAGAAATGCTTTTCAATGGTAAATGAAACCGTTGAAAACAATACCAACAATGCTAGTATACTCGTAAAACCTTTATGTAAAATTGACTTTAACACCTCACAAAAGTACAAAATTGAAAATTTGTATAAACTTTTTATTATAAAAATCATACGTTTTTAAGTTTGTGATAATAAAATGCCGGCAATAATAAAATTAAAATAATAGGTTGAATTAAAAAACGGCGCACGTTGAAAAACATATAATAGTCTTCTTGTCTAGGATGTACGACAAAGTATAAATAAATAGACATCAAAACGATAAAAGCCAGTGTGTAAATAATTCCAGACAACTTAAGCATGCTTTTATCTAAGGATATCACATAAATAATAGCTAAAGAAATCATAGTATTTAAAACATAACGCAAGGTTGTAAACCCAACAAGTTTGGCGACTTCTCTACGCGGACTATCTATATACAAATAATCACTTTCAAAAAAGCTTAAATAAGGATCATAGAATAGGCTATTTTCAAAATACCGAATTAAAATCAGCATCAAAAACAAAATAGACAAGATCACTATTTTATATGCTCTAGCCATGCTTTTTCTTGAGTTTAGAAAAACGATTCACCCATATTACCCAAAGTAAAAACACCAAACCATAAATAACCCCAGGGAATACCACGTTATGTAAAACCTCTTCGTATTTAGGAAAAAGATACAAGCCTATAGCCAAAATACCGATACGAAGTATATTAATTGAATAAATCAAAACACTACCAGCTACAATATAAACGGCAGTAGATTTAAATGTACCTGCAAAAGCAATGATGAAGGCGATAAACAAAATAATGACACTGAACGCATTGCACCCCTCAACAATCCGCGCTAAATACTCCCCATTTAAAATCAGCTTTAATGAAGGCTCATCAGGGTGTTTTATGACTTCACTTTGATACCCAAAAAACTCTAGCAACTCACTAGTTTGTACACCAACTAGATTTGTAAAATAGTCTGGATAATAGAGGGAACCATCAGATAAATCTAAATAAAAACCATAACTCACAGACAAAGCAATATACACCCCTAAAAAAGTAAGCATAAACTTTATAACCGATTTATATTTAGCAAATAGGGCTTTCAAAGGAATGTTTTTTGGCAATTATTTTGTTCAAACGCGGTGCCATGAACTTTTAGTTAAAGAAATGTATTAATGTTATCTTAATGAATTATCAAATTACGCCATTTTAAATACTTTTACCAAAACCTTTTGAAATTATGATTTTTGAACAATTAAAACCTCAAATAGAAGCCATTGTTTCTAACAACATAAAAACAGTTGACGAACGCCTTTACAGTGTCTGTGAATTGCTTGAAAAAGAAATAGAATACTATAACTGGGTAGGTTTCTATTTTAGTGATGCAAAAAAAGAAGTACTTCACTTAGGCCCCTATGTTGGCGAAGCTACAGACCATACGGTAATTCCCTTCGGAAAAGGGATTTGCGGACAAGTAGCCGTGAGCAACTCAAATTTTGTAGTGCCTGATGTTAAAGCACAAGACAATTACATTGCTTGTAGCATCACGGTAAAAGCTGAAATTGTAGTACCTATATTCAAAAACGGAAAGAATATAGGTCAAATTGATATTGACTCTAATACCCCTGACCCTTTTACAAAAGAAGACGAACCATTTTTAGAATTTGTTTGCAAAAAAGTAGCAAGTATTCTTCCTTAAAAGTTAATACTTTAATCTTAACTTAACTCATATTTGTTATTACTCTAACCATTTCTCGATTTTCTTACAATCGAAACCGCCTTTTTTAAGAAATCAAAGCTTGTTTTTTAGAAGAAATAAGTATTTTTGCACTTATTTTTAACACTCAGTGTAACATACTGATAAACAACATCAAATTATTTTTAAAACAAATAATTAAAAACATAACACAATAGAAATGAGCAACGAGAAAACAATTAAATCTGCCCTAATTTCAGTATTTAGTAAAGATGGTTTAGAGCCAATAGTTAAAGAACTTGATAAGCAAGGAGTTACCATTTACTCTACTGGAGGTACAGAAAAATTTATTAACGATTTAGGTATCAACGTTGTTCCTGTTGAAGATGTTACTTCATACCCTTCAATTCTTGGCGGACGTGTAAAAACGTTACACCCAAAAGTTTTTGGAGGTATTTTAAACAGACAAAACCATGATGGTGATGTTGCTGAATTAGCTGAATATGAGATTCCGCAAATTGATGTGGTAATCGTTGATTTATATCCTTTTGAAAAAACGGTAGCTTCTGGTGCTAGTAACCAAGATATTATTGAAAAAATTGATATTGGAGGTATTTCTTTAATTCGTGCGGCTGCTAAAAACTATGCCGATGTGATTTGTGTCTCTTCAGTAAACGATTATGCTGAATTTTTAAAACTTATTTCTGCAAATAACGGAAGCATTTCTGAAGAAGACAGAAAACGTTTTGCTGGAAAAGCATTCAACGTATCGTCGCATTATGACACGGCTATTTTCAATTATTTCAACCAAAACAATGAAGAAACTGTTTTAAAAATCAGTGACCAAAACGGTAAAACCTTACGTTACGGTGAAAACCCGCACCAAAAAGGATTTTTCTTCGGAAATTTTGATGAATTATTCACAAAACTTCACGGAAAAGAATTAAGCTACAACAATTTATTAGATGTTGATGCAGCGGTTAATTTAATGAATGAATTCAAAAATGACGCACCAACCTTTGCCATTTTAAAACATAACAACGCTTGTGGATTAGCACAACGTGACACCTTACACCAAGCTTATGTTGATGCTTTAGCTGGAGATCCAGTTTCTGCTTTTGGTGGTGTTTTAATTAGTAATAAAGAAATTGATTTAGCTACAGCTGAAGAAATTCACAAATTATTCTGCGAAGTGGTTATCGCTCCTTCTTTTTCTGCGGAAGCGCAAGAATTACTGCAAGGAAAGAAAAACAGAATCTTATTAGTGATTCACGATATTGAATTACCAAAAACAAACGTAAGAAGTTGTTTAAACGGTGTTTTAGTTCAAGACAGAAACAACATCACTGATACTGCTGAAGGTTTGACAAACGTGACTAAATTAGCGCCTACAGACGCTCAAATAGCAGATTTATTATTTGCTTCAAAAATATGTAAGCACACGAAATCTAATACCATTGTATTAGTTAAAGACAATCAATTATGTGCGAGTGGAACAGGACAAACAAGTCGTGTAGATGCCTTGCAACAAGCCATTCATAAAGCAGAATCTTTTAACTTCGATTTAAACGGAGCTGCCATGGCAAGTGATGCGTTCTTCCCATTCCCTGACTGTGTAGAAATTGCTAAAAATGCTGGAATCACTTCTGTTATTCAACCTGGAGGGTCTATTAAAGACCAATTAAGCATCGATTATTGTAACGATAATGATGTGGCTATGGTGATGACAGGAACACGTCATTTCAAACACTAAAATTCACAAAATACGTCTCATCGGTTTTTATTGTGTTTCTAACCGTCTAAAAACCGAAGAATCGCGTATAAGTTTCAGAACCGATATTTTAATCATAAAATGAACTGCGTAAATCACGTATATTTATATACTTTTATTACATTTACGGAATTCGATTATTTAAATCACTTTTAAACTTTTAATTGCACATGAGCTTTTTTGACTTCCTTACTGAGGAAATTGCGATAGATTTAGGTACCGCCAATACTCTTATTATTCATAACGACAAAGTAGTTGTTGATGCGCCTTCTATTGTAGCTCGCGATAGGGTATCAGGAAAAATAATTGCCGTTGGTCAAGAGGCTAGTTTAATGCAGGGTAAAACCCATGAAAACATTAAAACTATACGCCCTTTGAAGGATGGTGTTATTGCCGATTTTGATGCTTCAGAGCAAATGATGAGTATGTTTATTAAAAACATTCCTGCTCTAAAAAAGAAGTTTTTCACGCCTGCTTTACGCTTAGTTATTTGTATTCCTTCAGGAATTACTGAGGTTGAAATGCGTGCCGTAAAAGAAAGTGCCGAACGTGTTAATGGTAAAGAAGTTTATTTGATTCACGAACCTATGGCTGCGGCTATTGGTATTGGTGTAGATATCATGCAGCCTAAAGGAAATATGGTGGTAGATATAGGCGGTGGTACTACAGAAATTGCGGTTATTGCATTAGGTGGTATTGTTTGTGATAAATCGGTTAAAATTGCAGGTGATGTATTTACTAGTGATATTGTTTATTACATGCGTACACAACACAACTTATATGTTGGTGAACGTACTGCTGAAAAAATAAAAATTCAAATTGGTGCGGCTACTGAAGATTTAGAGTTGCCTCCAGAAGATATGAGCGTTCAAGGACGTGACTTACTTACAGGTAAACCTAAACAAGTACAGATTTCATACCGTGAAATCGCTAAAGCATTAGATAAATCTATTCTTAGAATTGAAGATGCGGTTATGGAAACCTTATCTCAGACCCCTCCAGAACTAGCTGCCGATATTTACAATACGGGTATTTACTTAGCTGGTGGTGGTTCAATGCTTCGTGGTTTAGACAAACGTTTATCTCAAAAAACAGATTTACCTGTTTATATTGCTGAAGATCCTTTGCGTGCTGTGGTCAGAGGGACTGGTATCACACTTAAAAATTTACCTAAGTTCAAAAGTGTATTGATAAAATAAGAATCTCCATAAAACACCATGCAGCAAATCATTAATTTTATAATTCGGTTTAAAAACTTTTTATTGCTTTTATTGCTGTTTTGTATTTCGCTTGCATTAACGATTTTATCTCACTCTTATCATACGAGTAAGTTTATTAATTCGGCAAACATAGTCACTGGTGGATTATACGAATCTTTCCACCATATTCACAAATATGTCGATTTAAATACTCAAAACGACATGCTTGCCGAAGAAAATCGAAAGCTTCGCTTGAAATTGTTAAACCCTGTAGTTTTTTCAGACTCTACTTATATTGACACGGCTTCATATGCTGACAACTACCGCATATACAATGCCAATATTATAAAAAACAGTTATTCCTTAACGAATAACATTTTAACCTTAAACAAAGGAGCTGTAGACGGTATAAAACAAGATTTAGGAGTTATTTCATCCAACGGCCTTGTTGGTATTATTGATAAATCTGGAAAACACTACTCTAGAGTACTTTCCATATTAAATACATCAACCAGAATTAGTGCCCAGTTAAAAAAGACCAATCATTTTGGAACCTTGATTTGGAAAGGCGGCTCTCCAGAATACATTAAACTTATCGATATTCCTAAAATTGCTCCTGTACAACCAGGTGATACTATTATAACTTCTGGACGCTCTTCAATTTTTCCAAAAGGCGTACCTATTGGAGTTGTAAATGACTTTGAATTAGATCAATCTGAAAATTATTTTGAAGTCAATATTAAGTTATTCAATGATATGACAAATTTAGAGCATGTATATATTATTGAAAATTTACATTCTAAAGAAATTAATAACCTAACTAACGGTACTAGCGATGAATAGCATACTCTCCATACATACCGTCCGTTTTATTGTATTAATCCTTTTACAAGGGTTGATTTTGAATCATATAAATTTTTTAGGTTATATAAACCCTTATATATACATTTTATTTATAGCGTTATACCCTATTAAAAATAATCGCATCGCATTAATCTTATTAAGTTTTTTTCTTGGTTTAGCCATTGATTTCTTTCAAGATACAGGAGGTGCTCATGCCGGGGCATCCGTGCTTATAGCCTATGCCAGGCCTATATTTCTCAAATTTGCCTTTGGGGCCATGTTTGAGCATCAAATTATAAAATTTAACACGGTAGAATTCGGTTCTAAACTCACCTATTTCACCTTACTGACTGTGACACACCATTTTGTCTTATTTACTTTAGAGATATTTAGCTTTTCAAGAATAATTTTAATACTAGAAAAAACGTTATATTCTAGTATATTCACAATTATTTTGAGTATCATACTAACTATCATATTTAGTAAAAAAATAAAATGAGACAAGTTTTACTTTTTATATCGATCATTGTTGTTGGTCTAATATTCATTTCAAGGCTGTTTTACCTTCAGGTTTATACCTCAGAGTCGCATAGTCTATTTGAAGATAATGCCATTAGAAAAGTTTACGATTACCCTAAGCGAGGCTTTGTTTTTGACAGAAATGGAAAACTCTTGGTTTCAAACCAACCTTCTTATGATATCATGGTTATTCCTAGAGAAGTTGAACCCTTAGATACTCTAGAATTTTGTAACCTTTTAAAGATTAATAAAGACCAATTTTTAAAACGCTATAATAAAGCTAGACATTATTCGCCTAGATTACCTTCAGTTTTTGTATCGCATTTATCCAAAGAAGATTATGCCATATTACAAGAGAAAATGCGAAAATTTCACGGCTTTTATATTCAAAAGCGTTCACTTAGACATTATGAAGCTAGCATTGGCGCAAATGTTTTAGGTGATCTTGGGGAAGTTAACAATAGAATTATTGAGAAGGATCCCTATTACCGAATGGGAGATTTAATTGGAAAACAAGGCATTGAAGCATCTTATGAACATACCCTACGTGGTGTAAAAGGTATCAAATTCATTCAAAAAGACCGCTTTAACAGAAATATTGGTCCGTATAAAAATGGTGATTTTGATACTATTCCTGAACCAGGTAAAGACATTACCATTACTATTGATGCCAAACTTCAAGCCTACGGCGAACTTTTAATGCGTAATAAACGTGGTGGTGTTATTGCTATCGAACCGGCTACAGGAGAAATTTTAGCCATGGTAGCAGCCCCTACCTACGACCCTAATATTCTAGTAGGAAGAGACCGTTCAAAAAATTTCACTAAACTCTATAACGACTCTATAGCAAAACCGCTTTTTAATAGAAGTTTACAAGGTGTATATTCACCAGGTTCTCCATTCAAACTCATGAACGCTTTAATTTCTTTGCAAGAAGGCGTGATGTCTCCTAAAGAAACGGTAACTTGTTATAGCGGCTACCACTACGGAGGAAGTTTTATGAAGTGTCACTGCCATTCTGGTACAAGAAACAATATGATTTCGGGGATACAACATTCATGTAATGCCTACTTCGCAACCATTTACAGGAAAATTTTAGACAAAACAGGCAGTGCTTCAAAAGGTATTGACGTTTGGAGTGACCATGCCAAAAGTTTTGGTTTGGGTGAATTTCTAAACAATGATTTATATGTAGGCCAAAAAGGTAGAATCCCTGATCGCGATTACTACAAATATGTCTACCCAAAAACGTTCTATTCATCCTATACCGTTTCTAATGCGATTGGTCAAGGTGAGGTTGCAACGACACCTATTCAGTTAGCTAATATGGCGGCAGCTATAGCCAACCGCGGGTATTTTTATACGCCTCACATAATTAAAAATATAGAAGGCGAAACCTTACCAGAACAGTTTACAAAACCAAAACAAACGTCTATAGATAAACAGCACTTCGACCCTGTAATTGAAGGTATGTATCAAGTATATAAAAGGGGGACAGCAGCTGCATTGCAAGTTAAAGGCATAGATATTTGCGGAAAGACAGGAACGGTAGAAAACTTTATCAAACTGGACAGTGTAAAAATGCAATTAACAGATCACTCTATCTTTTTAGCCTTTGCTCCTAAAGATAATCCTAAAATAGCCATTTCTGTTTTTGTTGAAAATGGTTATTGGGGAAGTCGCTATGCTGGAAAAATTGCCAGTTTAATGATTGAAAAACACTTAAGGGATAGCATTACTAGAACCGATCTAGAAACTTGGATTCTGAAGCATAGTTTAGAGAATGAATATGCGAAACCTTATTCAGGAAAACCTTTTGGTATCAATGGGCGTTCGGCATTTCAAGTGGTAGACGACGAAGAGTATACAGAACTTAGAGAGCTTCTTGATAAAATTAATAAACAAGACAAATAATACATGGTCAGAGAGACAAATAGATACTTTAAATTCGATTGGATTACAATTCTACTTTTCTTTTGTTTAGTTGGATTTGGTTGGGTGAATATATTATCAGCCTCTCACACTGGTACAGTTGTAGACTATTTTGACATTTCGCAACCATTTGGTAAACAAATCATCTTTATTGCAATAAGTGTCGTATTAATCGTAATCATTCTCGCTATAGACGCCAAATTTTACGAGCGCTTCGCAAGTATCATTTACGTCATATCCATGCTCTCACTCGTTGGGCTCTTTATATTTGGTAAAAATGTAAATGGAGCCACATCGTGGTACGGCTTTGGAAGCTTTACCATTCAACCCAGTGAATTTGCTAAAGCAGCAACGGCACTCGCTGTAGCCAAATTTGTAAGTGATTTAAATACAAACCTACATACCTTTAAAGATCAATTAAAAGTTTGTGCTATTATTTTCACACCTGCCGTATTGGTACTACTCCAAAACGATACCGGTAGTACCATTGTTTATGGCTCTTTCTTTTTTGTTTTATACCGTGAAGGTTTACCTAAATACTATTTAAATATATTGGTATCCCTAATTTCAATAGCTATTATATCCTTAAAGTTCGGACCTATAGTGACATCGGTTATTGCTGTAATTGTGGCCGTATTAGTACATGTTTTTAACAAAAAGAAACTTCGTATTCACTATCTTCTATTGATTTTGGTGGCTGCCATTGCGGTATCTTTTAGCATCAAATTATTCTATAATAATGTATTACAACCTCATCAAAAGGATAGAATAAGTTTATGGTTAAATCTTGAAAAAGACCCTATTAAACTGCATAGGATGAAAAAAACCTTTGCTTATAACCTTAACGAATCAGAAAAAGCAATTGGAGCTGGAGGACTTTGGGGGAAAGGTTTTATGCAAGGTACCAGAACAACTGGTAAATTTGTTCCTGAGCAGCACACCGATTATATCTTTAGTACTGTTGGTGAAGAATGGGGCTTCTTAGGTAGTAGTATGGTTGTTATTACTTTTGTTTTGCTACTATTACGCATACTTCATTTAGCCGAATTACAAAAGTCACAATTTAGTAGAATCTACGGTTACAGTGTCGCTGCTATCGTGTTTATACACTTCTTAATAAACATTGGTATGGTTATGGGGCTTATCCCTACTATTGGTATCCCGCTTCCTATGTTTAGCTTTGGAGGCTCAGGTCTTTTATCATTTACAATACTCATTTTCATTTTTGTAAAACTAGACTCCAACCGCATTAATGAGTGGTAGGACTTATAAATTATTAGTAAGCCTTATTATTTTTTATTAGCTCGTAAAGTTCTACTATTATGAAATATCTACTACATTTAGTACTTATTGCGCTATTCACAGCGAGCTGCAATTCAACCTCATCCTTTTCTGCAAAAGAAACTAAGCGTATCATGAGTGCTGATAGTTTGACGCCGATGCGTGTTTATAAAATAACAAACCCGAAGGATTCATTAATACTACGTACAAAAAGTAAAACGATATATGTTAATCCAAATGATCCTACAATCAAGCATTTTGTCAATAGACTTTATGCCACAGTACGTGATAGCATGTCCTTAGGTGTGGGCATAGCTGCACCACAAGTGGGTATATTGAAAAATATTATTTGGGTACAACGTTTTGATAAAGAAAATATCCCTTTTGAAGTGTACTTAAATCCTAAAATCACAAAATATTCAAAAGAAACACAAACAGTAAAAGAAGGATGTCTATCCATTCCTAACCGAAGTGATGTATTAAATTGCAGATCAAATTCCATCGAAATAGAATACGACACTATGGAAAACGAGCATAAAACAGAAACAATTGAAGCTTTTACAGCTGTAATTTTTCAGCACGAAATTGATCACCTTAACGGTATTCTTTATTTAGATCATTTGGAAAAAGAAATGCAAGAAGATACTAACTAATATTATTTCTACACTTATTTTGATTCACTTTGAAGGGGAAGTAATCGAAGTTTTTATAGTCTTTTTAGTTTTTTTCTGAAACGATTTCAATCAGCTGCACAACCCTTAGTATGCCTCTTTATGTTGCAACAATTTCCATGCAGAAAAATTACTAATCACTCCAAGTATTCAATTAGAAAAATTTTTATAACTTCAACGTCTTAACACCATAAGTCCATGATTCAAAAACGAATATATGCATTTTGGGATACGGATAAACTGTAGGCTTCCCCAAAAATAGGACAGTTATAAATTCGAATT
>NZ_WAAT01000031.1:0-246 GCF_008806375.1 Pseudotamlana haliotis
AATTGTTTTTTTTGTTAAGCTGATTAATAGACTTTAATTCTAGGTATAGTTTTGAAACCCATTGATTAAAGTTATTCATTCTATTATTAAGCCCTCTGTAAGATGTAGGGTTTAAATTTTGTTGTTTTAAGTTAAGAGCAAAATTAATAGCATCTAGAATGGTTAAGCTAGGTTTTTCGGGTTGAAGAATCTTCGTTTCAGATATCAGTTGCGGTTTTTCTTCAACCTTAATTTTCTTAGCAGGTG
>NZ_WAAT01000031.1:336-549 GCF_008806375.1 Pseudotamlana haliotis
TGCTTTTCCATAGATATTACCCATTCGTTTCAATCTGCCAGTTTCAGGGTCTCTAAAGCTGTAATACTCAAACCAACGTTGATTTAAATCTCCGTTTGCAGTATAAATTTTGGTGTAGAAAAAGACTTTTTAATTGACAATCTGTGTTCGTTTCCGTGTTCCAAGGTAAGAAAGGATCAAGCGCAAAAGTTGTGTGTGAATTACGTACAGTTT
>NZ_WAAT01000032.1:0-246 GCF_008806375.1 Pseudotamlana haliotis
AATTGTTTTTTTTGTTAAGCTGATTAATAGACTTTAATTCTGGGTGTTGTTTTGAAATCCATTGATTAAAGTTATTCATTCTGTTATTAAGCCCTCTGTAAGATGTAGGGTTTAAAGTTTGTTGTTTTAAGTTAAGAGCAAAATTAATAGCTTTTTGAATGGTTAAGCTAGGTTTTTCGGGTTGAATAATATTCGTTTCAGATGCCAGTTGCGGTTTTTCTTCAACCTTAATTTTCTTAGCAGGTG
>NZ_WAAT01000032.1:339-55490 GCF_008806375.1 Pseudotamlana haliotis
CGCTTTTCCATAGATATTACCCATTCGTTTCAATCGACCAGTTTCAGGATTTCTAAAGCTGTAATACACAAACCAACGTTGATTTAAATCTCCGTTTGCAGTATAAATTTTTGGTGTAGAAAAAGACTTTTTAATTGACAATTTGTGTTCGTTTCCGTGTTCGTTTCTGTGTTCCAAGGTAAGAAATTCAATTAATTTAGGCATAAAAAAACGGCTTAGTGAACACTAAACCGTTAAACCTCAATTCTTTAAAACTTGTAGCGAGAGCGGGGCACGATCCCGCGACCTCCGGGTTATGAATCCGACGCTCTAACCAGCTGAGCTACCTCGCCATAATTTGAGGCTGCAAATATAGAAACATTATTAGAGTTACCAAATAGAACTGATAAAAAAATAATATTAAATTTTATAGGCTCACTTATCAATTAATGTATATATTGGCAATATAAATTTCTAAATTACCTATGGACGACAAAGTTAGATTTGATATTGAATTCGTAATACACGCATCCCCTCAACTTTTATACAATTATATTTCTACACCTTCTGGCTTATCAGAATGGTTTTCTGACAACGTAAACTCTCGTGGTGAAATGTTTACTTTTATTTGGGATGGTAGCGAAGAAAAAGCAAAATTATTAAATAAAAAATCAGGAGAACGTGTGAAGTTCAGATGGTTAGAAGATGAAGAGGACGGACAGTCTTATTACTTTGAAATCAAAATTCAAGTAGATGAAATTACTAAAGATGTCTGCTTGATGATTACCGACTATGCTGAAGATGATGAGGTTGATGAGGCTAAAATGCTTTGGACCAACCAAATATCTAGTTTAAAGCAAGTATTAGGTTCGGCTTAATTACAAATCACATATTTTAAATTATATTTGTCCCGCTTACTCAAAAAACGTTTAAGCGGGATTTTTTATGACGAATTTTAACGGAACACTTTTAGACGGAAACACTTTTTTATCAATAAATAATAGAGGTTATGCCTATGGCGATGCTCTTTTTGAAACGATAAAAGCGAGTAGTGGTAAACTCTTATTTTGGGAAGATCATTATTTCAGATTAATGGCTTCTATGCGTATTATGCGTATGGAAATCCCGATGAGTTTTACGATGGAGTTTCTAGAAAGTGAAATTTTAAAAACTTTAGAGGCTAACGATTTAGAAAAAGCTTCGGCACGTGTAAAATTAACAGTTCATAGAAACGAAGGTGGCTTATACACTCCAAAAACGAACAACGTAAGTTTTGTGATTGCCGTTAATGAACTTTCAGATAGTTTTTATACGCTTTCTGAGGACTTCTACGAGGTTGATTTGTTTAAAGATTATTATGTGTCACCAAGTTTATTATCGACTCTAAAATCGAATAACAAGGCTTTAAACATAGTAGGAAGCATTTATGCGAAGGACAACAGTTTAAATAATTGCCTGGTATTAAATACCAATAAGCATGTGGTTGAAGCCCTAAATGGTAATGTGTTTCTAGTAAAAGGAAATACCATTAAAACGCCTGCGTTAACTGATGGCTGTTTAAAAGGAGTGATGCGTTCACAACTTTTAGAAATTATTAAATTAATTCCTGAATATGAATTGGTAGAAGATTCTATTTCACCTTTTGAGCTTCAAAAAGCAGATGAAATGTTTATTACAAATGTGATGGTAGGGATTCAGCCCGTGAGTAAGTACAGAAAAAAGACCTTTAAAAACGAGGTTTCTAAAAGTTTACTTCAAAAGTTAAATGTGAAAATTCGATTGAGTTAATTGTAACTCGGGTCTTCTGGGGCGTTAGACCAAATACTGTATTCGCCACCAAATTCTAACATTTTTTCTTTCCAAAAGGTCTCATAGTCTTTTTCTATGATGTTCTTTTTATATACGTTTTCAGAAACGACCCAAGAGTTTGATTTTAATTCAGAATCTAATTGGTTGATATCCCAACCTGAGTAACCTAAAAAGAAACGAATATCATTTTCGTTAATCGTATTGGTTTTAATAAGCTCAGCAACACGATTAAAATCGCCACCCCAATAAATACCTAAAGATATTTCAATACTATTAGGTATTAAGTGCGGAATTTTATGAATAAAATATAAGTTATCCTGCTCAACAGGACCACCATTATAAACTTTAAACGTAGCTTCCAATTCAGGAATTAACTCGTTAATTGTATAATCTAGGGGTTTGTTAAGGATGAAGCCTATAGACCCTTCTTCTGAATGATCTGCTAATAAGACTATCGAGCGGTTAAAAGAAACATCTCCAATAATTGCTGGTTCAGCAATTAATAAATCTCCTTTTTTGGGTTTGATTGTCACCATATGTAGAGGAATTTAGTAACTAAAACTAAGATTAATTTATGGAAAATGCAACTCTTTAGTTAATATATAAAAAAAAAGCCTCCTAAATAGGAGACTTTTTCTAAATATAAAGAAGTAAATGATTAGTTTACTGCGTTTGATAAATCAGAACCAGCTTTAAACTTTACAATGTTTTTAGCTGCAATTTTGATAGTTTCTCCTGTTTGAGGGTTTCTTCCGTCTCTAGCAGCTCTATTAGAAACTGACCAAGATCCGAAACCTACTAAAGAAACTCTATTTCCTTTTTTTAAAGCTCCTTCAATTTCAGTTAAAGCACATTCTAAAGCTTTCTTAGCAGCTGCTTTAGTAATTCCTGCTTGCTCTGCCATTGCGTCGATTAAATCTGTTTTGTTCATAATGTATAATTTAATTATTAATAAAAGTTGGATTACATTTTTGTTTAAATCCTTTACAAATTTATACGGATTATGCAACCACGCAAGTAATAGCAAGGGAAATACACTGTTTTGTTAATAACTTCAGGTATTTGTTAATAAAGCTCATACACTTTATCGGATATTTAATAATATCAATGGTAATAGGGGTTTACAGCATTTTTGCATTTTCTTCAAAACGGTATCCGTTTAAAAGAGATTTTATATCCATGGCACGTTTCCCTGGGAGCTTAATTTCTGTCAGAATTAGGTAACCTTCTGTTACTGCTACTTTTAGCTCTTTTTTAGTGGAGATAACAGTTCCTAAGGCTAAATTATGATCTGATAGTTCCTTTTCAGAAGCATAAATTTTAACATCTAACGCATCTTCACCATTAATTAAGGTCGTCCAAGCGGCAGGGTAAGGGCTTAAACCTCTAATATGATTGAAAATGGCGTCGATCGAAGCTTCCCAATTAATTTTACAATTGGTTTTATTGAGCTTGTAAGCGGTTTTAATATCTGATGAATCTTTCTGCGGAATCGTTGTTACTGTGCCTTTTTCTATGGCTTTAACCGTTTTTAAAACTAAAGCGCTTCCAGTTGTCATTAATTTATCGTGAAGACTTCCGGCATTTTCATTGGTGTCAATAGAAAGTTCTTCCTGTAGAATCATATCGCCGGTATCAATTTCTTCGTCTATAAAAAAGGTGGATACACCTGTTTTAGTTTCTCCATTAATAATAGCCCAATTGATAGGTGCGGCTCCGCGATAATTAGGTAATAAAGAAGCGTGCAGGTTGAAGGTGCCAAATTCCGGCATGTTCCAAACCACTTTTGGTAACATTCTAAAAGCGACTACAATTTGTAAATTGGCATTTAAGGCTTTTAGTTCGTCTAAAAAATCATCATCTTTTAAATTGGAGGGTTGTAATACCGTTAAGTTTTGTGAAACCGCATATTTTTTCACAGCACTTTCGTTAAGCTTTCTTCCGCGTCCAGCTGGCTTATCAGATGCAGTAATTACACCTACTATATTATGGTTGTTTTCTACTAAAGTTTTTAAGGTGTCTACCGCAAAATCGGGTGTGCCCATGAATACGATTCTTAACTCTCTCATCTTTTGATGTTTTATTTTGATGTCTTTGTAAGCTTACAAATGACTTAATTTATATGTGTTTTTTGGTGTAATAATTATAATTTGATGTTCCAAAAGTAATTTTAAAACGTCTTTGAGTTCGTCTTCAGAACAGTTTAATTTTTCTAAAAGACTTCTGGAATTGTAATCTCCAGATTCTAAAATTTCAATTAACTTTTTTCGAAGATTATTAAGGTCTTGTGGGGTTTTCTTTTTCTGCTGAATGCAAACGGAGCATATCTTACAATCCTTAACTTCGGTTTCTCCAAAATAAGAGAGGAGCTGCACGCTTTTGCAAACCGAATCATTTTTAACATAATCAAGCATGGCTTTAACCTGATTTTGTTTCAGCTTATTTTGTTGCTTAATGATTGGTGCAATTCTATTGATGGTGATTTCATCTTCCCGAGGCTCAATAAAAGTGATTTGAGCATCGGTTTTGGCTAAATTGAGCGCGATAATTTCATCGTCTTCCAATTGCTGTAAGGTGTGGATGAGTCGGTTTTCTGGGGTAGAAGCCTTTTTCGAGACCTTTTTTAAATCTACTTTGGTGAGATTATCAAAAATACCACCATACATTCTTAAAATAGATTTTACAATGATACCGTATTCTTGATGGGTGTCTAGGTAATTAAAAAGTGCATTATTCGAAATGATGAACTGAACCGTTACCTTGTTTTTAAATTGTTTTGAAAGCGTAATCACACTATTTCTATCCAAATAAAGCAAGGCATTGTAGCATAAAATTGACGGAAAGTTATAGGCTTTACAAAAACTGCTAAAATCAAAATCAAAAGTTTCATATTCACCCTCTCCATAAGAAACTTGAAAATAGTTACAGAGTTTTCGGTAGACCTGTTTAATAAAATCTACAGGAGGAAGCACGCTTAAAAACTGATTTTTAACGAGGTCTTCATCGCTATTATTTTTTAAAATAACCGCAAAAGCTTTATTGCCATTTCGCCCGGCACGTCCAGCTTCTTGAAAGTAACTTTCAAGGCTTTCGGGTAAATTTAAATGGACAACGGTTTTCACATCGGGTTTGTCAATGCCCATACCAAAAGCATTGGTAGCCACCATAACCTGACTCTGGTTTTGCAACCAAGCCGTCATGTTTTTATCTTTTTCGGCATTGGTGAGTCCGCCGTGATAAAATGTAGCGCTGATGTTTTTTGATTTTAAAAAGGAAGCGACTTCAATGGTTGCTTTTCTGTTACGGACATACACAATGGAAGATTCCGGGTTCTTTCTTAAAATAGCTTCGAGCTTGTAATATTTGTCATTTTCATGAAAAACCATGTAAGACAGGTTGCTTCTCCAAAAAGACGTTTTAAATATTTTAGGCTGAATAAAATCAAGTTCCTTAATGATATCTTGAACCACCTCTGGTTTTGCTGAAGCTGTTAAAGCTACCACATTAGCCGTAGGTCGCAGTTGCCTGAGCAAAGCAATATTTTTATAGGCAGGCCTAAAATCGCTACCCCATTGCGAAATACAATGGGCTTCGTCAACAGCAATTAAATTGACATTCATTAACCGAATACGGTCTTGAACAAGTTCTTGCTGTAAACGTTCTGGCGACAAATATAAAAACTTGTAATTGCCATAAATACAATTATCAAGCATGGTGTCAAGTTGATTATAACTGATGCCACTAGTTAGCGCCATAGCTTTAATGCCTTTGTCATTTAAGGTTTGTACCTGGTCTTTCATTAAGGCTATTAATGGCGAAATGACAATACAAATACCATCTTTGGCTAAGGCTGGTATTTGAAAACACAAGGATTTTCCGCCTCCGGTTGGAAGTAGAACAAAAGTGTCTTCGCCCTCAATAACGGCATTGATAATGGCTTCCTGTTCTGCTCTAAAACTGGTGAAATTCCAATAACGCTCTAATATGTTAATGGGGTGTTCCATATTAAAGTTTACAAGTTTTTAATATGAAATTGGTTCGGTTTTCAACAGTATCAAAAGGCACATCAATCAATTGATATTGATAAGCCTCATAAGTTTTTACCAAATATTTATAGATGTCTTGCGCTTGTTCGAAGGTTTCGTAACGCTCGCTGTCACTGATGTAAATGGCTTTCCAAGGTTTTAAAATAAAAACCATGTCGTATCTGGCGTTTTTACAAGTTTCTGTAAATTCAGTAGGGTAGGCGTCTCCAATAAAGTCCATGTAAGCCAAAACATCATGAACCCCTCTATCAAAAAAAACAGTCTGGTCTTTTATTTTTTGAGCATCATAAAACTGTTGCGCTCTGCCTTTTAAAAGCATGTTGCTAAACTGCATGGGGTCGGTTAAAAACAACTGATCAATGCCTTTTTTCTGGGCTTCAATAATTACCTGGCGTGAAATTTCTTCCATACACAGGAAACCACGGGCTATTAAGGCATTAATTAAAGTTGATTTTCCAGTTCCGGGTCCACCAGTAATAAGAATTTTTCTTGTGTTCAAATCCACCATATTTGTTGTAAAAATCGGAATTTAACAGCGATAAAAAAAATGGAAAGTTAAATCGGGTGATTTATTGTAAACCTTAGCCTCGAAATCTATTTTTACTAGAAGATTTCAATACGTTAATAGAGTGGGATAACAACGAATGAAATTGTATCTTTGTCGCAGAAAAAAATACTATGAGCACACCACCAAATTCAGAAGCCTTTTACAAGAAATTAAAAGAACAATTATACGACACAGCAAAATGGCCCTCAGAATATCTTTATAAGTTTATTGTGATTTCAGAACAGGATAAAATCAATCAAATTGAAGATATTTTCGATAATTTAGGTGCTGTCATTCAAACTAAAGCCTCTAAAAACGGCAAATATACCAGTGTTTCAATTAATGTGACCATGAAAAGTCCAGAGGCCGTAATTGCCAAGTACAAAGAAGTTACAGAAAATATTGAAGGCGTTATCAGTCTTTAGATATTTTTTGTATTTTGCACATGCAGAAACACTTCATTCAATACCAAAACTCTACAACTTTTATTTTGATAGATACCTTAGAATACAACACAGAGCGTGAGCATTTAATCATTCCAGAGTACGGAAGACATATGCAGAAGATGATTAATTACGCCAAATCACTAGAATCAAAAGAGGAACGCAATAAAGTAGCCAAGGGGATTATAGCTGTAATGGGCAATATGCAACCGCACTTAAGAGACGTTCCAGATTTTCAACATAAATTATGGGATCAAATGTTTATCATGTCTAATTTTGAATTAGATGTTGATTCACCATACCCAATTCCTACCAAGGAAATTTATGAAGAACGTCCAGAACCTTTAAAATATCCTCAAAACTTTCCTAAATATCGTTTCTACGGAAACAATATTAAAACCATGATTGATGTGGCTAATACTTGGGAGGATGGTGAGCTTAAAGAAGCCTTAACCTATACCATAGCCAACCACATGAAGAAGTGTTTCTTGAATTGGAATAAGGATACGGTAGAAGATAATGTGATTTATGATCATTTATATGAACTTTCAGGTGGAAAAATTAATTTGAAAAATTCAGAAGAAGATTTATCAGATTCTTCAAGTTTAATGCGTTCAAAATCGAAGTTTTCTAATAACAACAATAAGAAAACGCATCATAAAAAAAGCAATTCTAATAACCGACAAAGAAAACGCTACTAAAATTTCATGGGAACATTTAAAATTGAAGGCGGTCACGCGTTAAAAGGAAGTATTCAACCTCAAGGAGCAAAAAACGAAGCTTTACAAATTTTATGTGCTGTTTTACTAACGCCAGAAGCTGTAACCATTCATAATATTCCTAATATTATTGATGTCAATAAATTGATGTTATTACTTGAACATTTAGGTGTGAAAGTAAATAAAATAGGGAAGGGCTCTTATACTTTTCAAGCAGATGAAGTTAATTTAAAATACTTAGAATCTGATCAATTTAAAGTGGACGGACGCGGTTTACGCGGCTCTATCATGATTGTTGGTCCGTTACTAGCCCGTTTTGGGAAAGGTTTTATTCCTAAGCCTGGCGGTGATAAAATTGGTCGTCGTCGTTTAGATACCCATTTTGAAGGTCTTATTAAATTAGGAGCGAAATTTAGATACAGTAAGGAAGAGCAGTTTTATGGTGTTGAAGCCGAAAAGCTAAAAGGTGCTTACATGCTTTTAGAAGAAGCATCGGTGACAGGAACCGCTAATATTTTAATGGCAGCTGTTTTAGCCGAAGGCAAAACCACTATTTATAACGCGGCTTGTGAGCCTTATTTACAGCAATTGTGTAAAATGCTGAATAGAATGGGGGCTAAAATTAGTGGTGTAGGCTCTAATTTATTGGTGATTGAAGGTGTTGATAGCCTTGGCGGAACTGAGCACACCATGCTTCCTGATATGATTGAAATAGGAAGTTGGATTGGTCTTGCTGCGATGACTAAAAGTGAATTAACCATTACCAATGTTTCTTGGAATGATTTAGGATTAATTCCTGAAACTTTTAGAAAATTAGGCATTACCGTTGAAAAACGTGGCGAGGATATTTTCATTCCAGCACATAAAGATGGTTATGAAATACAAAATTTTATAGATGGTTCTATTTTAAATATTTCTGATGCGCCATGGCCAGGATTCACTCCAGATTTATTAAGTATCATTCTAGTAGTAGCTACACAGGCTAGAGGAAGTGTTTTAATACATCAAAAAATGTTTGAAAGTCGCTTGTTCTTTGTAGATAAGTTGATTGATATGGGGGCTAAAATCATTTTATGTGATCCGCATCGTGCAACAGTTATTGGTCATGATTTTAAATCGACTTTAAAATCCACAACCATGACTTCCCCTGATATCCGTGCTGGTGTTTCTTTGTTAATTGCAGCGCTTTCAGCAAAAGGAACCTCACATATTCAAAATATTGAACAAATAGATCGTGGTTACGAGCATATAGATGATCGTTTACGTGCTATTGGTGCTAAAATTGAGCGTATCGATTAGGGAACGGTCAGTTTTTATAATATATAAAAGGACTTGTTTGTTTTAAAGCAAGTCTTTTTTTATGGCTAATAATTGGTATAATTAGGTAATGTAAATATGCGGTGTAGAGATAAAAAGCCCTTGCTCATTGATATAAATTAGCAAGGGCTTTTTGAGTCGTTTAAGGTCTACCTTTTAACCTTTTTTCAATTTTTTGTTTAATTGCGGTTAAGCGTTTCATCAAATCCATAATTTCAGGATCTTTTTCTTCTTTATAAATGGTATTTAAACTTAAAATTAGGTCTTTTACTTCCCTAGACGATTCAATGCGTTCACTAGTTGTTTTAAAGGTGTGCTTACGCTGCTCGAATTCTAAAGCTCGGTCTATTATCTCCATACGGTGTATTTAATCTTTAATCAATTTTAAGGGACGTGACAAATAGTTCTCTGTCACAATTCGCCAATATAATAAAATCTGTGATATATTCGATTTTTATAGTGAATAATTATGTTAATTTTAGTATTCTATCGATAATAAGACATGTTTTTTTGATATATTCATTTTATTGATTGCAGATTTTAGCTTTTTTTGAATGCGATCTTGTGGTCTTTTTTTTATGTTTTTGTTAACAAAAATAGAATTTTCGATACGTAATTTTATAGCTAATGAAAATTTCAAAAAAAACAAAAATGAAAAAATTACTTTTACTTTTTATGGCTTGTGCTACAGTATATTCTGTGAATGCTCAAGTGCAAACGCCTCAACCAAGCCCTGCAGCGAAACTGGAGCAAAAGGTTGGTTTAACCGATGTAACTCTTGAATATTCTAGACCAAGTGTAAAGGGCCGTACTATTTTTGGTGATTTAGTACCTTTTAATAAAATGTGGAGAACGGGAGCTAATAAAAACACAATAATTACATTTAGTACTGATGCCATGGTTGGTGAGTATAAATTAAAAGCGGGATCTTACGCTATTTTTACAGAGCCAGGTGAAAGTCTTTGGAAAGTATATTTTTATGCTGATACCGATAACTGGGGTGTTCCAAAAAAATGGGACGAATCTAAAGTTGTAGCCGTGACTTCAGTAAAAGCTTATAAAGTACCTTTTAATGTAGAGACGTTTACATTAGACATTAACAGTATTACTAATGGTGGTGCTACGCTTGAACTTATTTGGGAAAAAATGTATATCGGTGTACCTTTTACTGTTGGTACGGATGATGCTGTTTTATCAAGTATTAATGACGTTTTAGGTGGATCTCCAAAAGCTAGTGATTACTATGCAGCGGCTTCTTACTACTTAGAAGAAGGTAAAAGTCCGAAACAAGCGATGGAGTGGATTGATAAAGCTGTAGAAATGACCAAAGAGAAACCTCTTTTTTACTACTACAGAAAACAAGCTTTAATTCACAATAAAGCTGGTGACTCAAAAGGCGCTATTGCAGCAGCTAGAAAGTCATTAGAATTAGCTGAAATTGCTGGAAATGATAACTATGTTAAAATGAATCAAGAGTCTTTAGCTGACTGGTTAGGCGAGTAAGCTTCGTTTAATATTCATAAAATATAAAAAACGTAACCGAAAAGGTTGCGTTTTTTTATGGGAATAAGTGCCGTTTAGTACTCTAAATGTATAAGCTCTCGAACACGGTCTAAAGTGGTTATAAGTTGTTTGCTGAAGTCAAAAGTCATCAGATCACTTTCGGTTTTTCCTTGGTGAATTAAAGCGTTAAAATGACCTGCTTCATAACTGTAACCAATAGTTTTGTAATTAAAATCAATGGTTTCCTCGTTATTATTAGTTGTGACTGTAACGGTTGAAGGTTCATGAAACTTACCGTTTATTTTAACTGTAGCTTTTTCAAAATGAAAAATGGCTTCGGTAGGTAAATCTTCTTTCAGTGAACTTTTTAAATGGGCGATTACACCATTTTTATAATTGAAAATCATGTTACATGAAGAATCAGCACCATTGTCGAAATAGGTAGCTTGAGCGTTAATATGTTCTGGAATACCTAAAGTTGATAGGGCTGCAAAAATAGGGTAGATGCCAATATCTAATAAGCTACCTCCTCCTAAAGATTTATTGAATAATCGTGAGTTATCATCAAAAGCTCTGTAAAAACCAAAATTAGCCTCTAGTTTCTTGATGTTTCCGAAGGTTTTTTGATGAACACAATCTAAAACATATTGATAATGCGGTAAGAAGTATGTCCAAAGCGCTTCCATTAAAAGGACATTGTTTTGCTTTGCTTTAGCAATCATGTCATTGACCTCTTCAGCATTCATAGCGAAAGGTTTTTCACAAAGTACAGGTATACCGTGCTCTAGACAAAGTAAGGTGTTCTCTATGTGTAGGGCGTGAGGGGTGGCTATATAAACCGCATCCACCTGATTGTCTTTAGCCAATAAGTCATAACTGTTATACGCTTTTGTAGCCTGATGTTTTTCCGCGAAAGCGTTTGCTTTATTTTGAGTGCGTGAAGCGACTGCATAAAGTCTTGCACCAGGAACACATTGTAAATCTGTGGCAAATTTATCTGCAATTTTTCCGAGGCCTATAATGCCCCAATTAATTGTTTTCTGTGTCATAATTCGTCTTACTTGGTAATATGAATTGTAGGATACAGGCTAAGGTAATCACGATGATACAGCCTACAAAATTTAACCATAAAAAAGGCAGGTTAATGTATTCATATTCATTGAGTAAGAATAAACTAATCACGATAACTTGTGTGATTAAGGCGGCAACAAATACGGCATTTCCTTTAACAAATTTGAAGAAAAAAGCTAACAGGAATATTCCGAGAACGTTACCATAAAATATAGACCCGATGATGTTAACTAGCTGAATTAAATTTTCTGCTAGATTGGCTACACAAGCAATACCAATAGCGATGAGGCCCCAACCAAAAGTGAACCATTTAGAGGCAATTACCATAGCTTTTTCAGTTTTTTCACCAGCATTACGCTTGTATAAATCCATGGTGGTTGTAGAACCTAAGGCGTTTAACTCACTGGCTGTACTAGACATGGCTGCGCTTAAAATAACGGCCAATAATAAACCAATTAAGCCACGAGGTAAGTTGTTAAGTATGAAATGAATAAAAACATAATCTTTGTCATTGCTTTCTACTTTAACGCCTTCACTTTCTGAAGCTTTATCAATCAACAATCGGGCTTCACTTCTAATATCCTCTTGAACCGCGTTGGCAATAGCCATGTATTTTCTGCTATTTTCATCTTCCGAATTAATGAAAGACGTGATAATCTTTTGTTTGTCGTTAAAAACTTCTTGCTGTTCCTTCTGAAGGGTTTGGTATTCATTGGCGTATTCAGAATTTAAAACCACTTCGGTTGCTGTAGGATTGAAATTGACAGGTGATGCGTTAAACTGATAAAACACAAAAACCATAACCCCAACAAGTAGAATAAAAAACTGCATCGGGATTTTTAAAATACCATTAAAAATTAAACCCAATTGCATTTCTTTTACCGATTTCCCGGAAAGGTAACGTTGCACCTGACTTTGGTCTGTACCAAAATAGGAAAGCATTAGAAAGGTTCCTCCAATAATACCACTCCAAAAGGTGTAGCGATTATTTAAATCGAATGAAAAATCAAGGACTTCCATTTTACCACTAGCACCGGCAATATCTAAAGCTTTTTTAAAGGTAATATCCTGCGGAAGTTTATCTACAATCAAAAAGAAAGCCACTAACATACCAAAGAAAATAACAACCATTTGGTGTTTTTGCGTAACGTTAACGGCACGTGTTCCGCCAGAAACCGTGTAAATGATAACTAGTAAACCAATGATAATATTGAGGGTGAGGAGGTCCCAACCTAAAACAACAGACAATATAATAGCTGGGGCAAAAATGGTAATCCCAGCTGCTAGTCCGCGTTGAATTAAAAACAAAATGGCGGCTAAAGTTCTGGTTTTTAAGTCGAAGCGGTTTTCAAGAAATTCGTAAGCGGTATAAACTTTTAGTCGGTAGTATAATGGAATAAACACCATACAAATAACCACCATGGCAATAGGTAAACCAAAATAAAATTGTACAAAACCCATACCGTCGTTAAAGGCTTGTCCGGGTGTGGATAAAAAAGTAATGGCACTAGCTTGTGTTGCCATTACCGATAAACCAATGGTCCACCATTTTGAGGTGTTTCCACCACGTAAATAATCGGTAACATTTTTACTACCTCGAGTTTGCCAAGTGCCGTAAGCCACAATCGCAATTAATGTGGTACATAAAACGGACCAGTCAATCCAACTTAAAGTTTGCATGAATTAAAAAGATTTTGTGATGAAGTAGAAGGCAATAAAATAAAGGGCATTGGCAATTAAAACCACTGTATATAATTTAAGCCAGGTTTGTTTTGGTGCTTCGTCGTTATCCATAATATTTTATTTTTCAGAAGGATTTAGGTCTTCTTTGCCTAGAGAAAGCATGTTTGCAAAGAGTCTGTAAGCGCCAGAAACCCCTGCAGGAAACTCTCTAAAAAAGCTTAATCCAGTGTAAATATAATAGCCTTTTCCGTGTTTAGCGATGAGTAAGCTGCCTTTTTTATCAGATTCTTTTTTGTCATGTAGTTCTAAAATAGGTGTAAATTCTCTTCCCCATGAATCTGGGAAATATAAACCACGCTCTTGAGTCCAACCTTCAAAATCATGTTGGGTGATTTTATTAGGGGTGTTTAAAACCGGATGATTTGGTTTTAAAAAGCGTACTTCGGCGTTTTCATCAGTGACACGGTCTCTAGAAAGATTGAGTTTGTAAGGCGCAATGTTTTCAACTTTTAAACGACGGTTGGTATTGTATTGCACGATCATATTTCCGCCTTGAGCGACAAAATCAAATAATTCTTGCTGTTTAAATTGTAAATTATCTAGAATGTTATAGGCGCGTATGCCCACCACAACAGCATCGAACTGACGTAATGTTTGAGCTGAAATTTGCTCAGGAGTTATATATTCAACTTGGTAACCAATTTGTTCTAAGCTTTCAGGAACCACATCACCGGCGCCTTCAATATAGGCAATACGTTTCCCTTTTTTCTTGATATCTAAACGGACCACTTTGGTTTCACTTGGCAATAAAACGGTTTGCTGTGGCACGTGGCTGTACACCATGCTAATAAGTTCTTTGCTGTAAGCTTCGTTACCCACGTAAACAATAGGGGTGATGTAGGCTTCGCTACCTGTTTTTGGAGGCGTTACCGTAAATGTGAAATTTTGGTCGGCGCCTTTGTGAGCGATATTTACCTTTTGAGATTTTGGTGTAATTTGCCAATCTGCAGGATGTTCAATTTCTATGGTGCCCTCTAAATTGTCATGACCCGCTTTTACAGTGACATTAATAAAACGCTTTGCGTCAGTATTAAAAATAATAACCTTTTCACTAATGGATGCTGAAGCTTCAGGGATGATTTCAAATGGGCGGTACAATTCGCCTTTGTCGGGCTTAGAATAACGCTGAATCACATCTTTTGTTATAGTAAATGGCGCATTGTTAATTAACAGGTTGAAATCCACTTTATAGGCTCTAGGGGTTTCTGGCAATCCGATGAGGTTTTCATCTTCAACGTAATACATGCCTAAACTGCCTTTTTTATTTAACCAATATGGCGTTGTAGGTTCTTGGCTGTCTTTGATATTTAAAACCTCGTTGAAATTGTATTTGATATTGTTTTTTAGGTTGATGTTTTTTGAAATATGAAGGCCTTCGGAAGTTTTAAAACCTACTAAAGTTACTGGCGTTTCACTTCGGTTTAAGACTTCAATTTCGAGTTTTACAGCTTCACTAGGTGTGGCCCAGTTGGTTTCTGCGGAAGCTTCTAAATAGAGTCCGGCACACATTTCAATGATGTGAATCAGTTCTTTTGATTTTTGGGTTTTCCAGTGTTCATCTTCAATATTTTGAAGTAATTGGTAAGCTTCAACTAACTGCGGAAGATGGGCTCCCGGGTTTTTAAAGTTGAAGTTTTTTTCTATTTCATATAGAATCTCTCCAACAGCATTACCGCCTTTTACACGGCTCCAAGACGTGTCTATACCTTTAAAAATATTTTCGTCTTTTTTAAGGGGATCACCTTTTAGAAATTCTAAATACTCCTGTTGAGTACCACGCTGGGTTAAGTTTCCAAAACCTTGACATAAATGCTGACTCCTAGCTAAGGCAGCGACTTCGTTGTTGGAAAGCCCTTTAAGCGGGTAGTAGGTACCTATGTCTACGCTATGCATATCACTTTTATCGGCTTTCTCAAACTTTTCCTTACCGCCGTAAAACCAGTAACTGGTATTGAAAAACAGACGCTTAGGCTGCCATAAACTGGTTCTGTTTAATTGATTAGGGAAAGCGGTCTTATCGTTTGCTAATTCGAAAGCTTCTACGCTAAGCACGGCCGAAGCCGTATGATGACCATGTGTGGTTCCTGGAGATCTGTGGTCAAAACGGTTAATAATTATATCGGGTTTGAAAGTTCTAATGGCTAAAACCACATCGCTTAGCACTTCGTCTTCATCCCAAATTTCGAAGGTTTCTTCAGGATGTTTTGAATAACCAAAATCGTTAGCTCTTGAAAAAATTTGTTCGCCACCGTCAATACGACGCGCCGCTAGTAATTCTTGGGTTCTTAAAACTCCTAAAAGTTCTCTCAGATCTGAACCAATTAAATTTTGTCCGCCATCACCGCGGGTTAATGATAAATAAGCCGTTCTGGCCTTTACATGGTTAGACATGTATGAAATTAAGCGTGTGTTTTCATCGTCTGGATGTGCCGCAACGTAGAGTACAGACCCTAAAAAGTTGAGTTTTTGTATGGATTCGTAAATTTCAGAAGATGAGCTTTTTACTGGGGCTTGTGCATGTATTATGGATAGCGAAAAAAGTGCAATATAAACGGCAAGTATAATTTTTTTCATTTGGGTTGTTTAGTAAAAAACCAAATATAAAAAGTTGCTCGCGGCTTGGCTAGGTTTTAATGTTTCTTTAACGGTTTATGTCTGATAATTAAGTTTTTTTAAATTATAAAATAAGTAGAGATTGCACACAATTTTACACAATAGACCCATGCTGTATATGAATAAGTAAATAGGATAATTGGTAAAGGTCTCTCTATATTCACCTGTTAGCAGGACGATTCCTAAATAAGCTAATTTTCTTTAAATATTTTCAGACCATTTTTAAAACTAATTATTGCAAATAAAAAAAAGATTACAACCAATACATACCTCCAGTTGCTCTGTTCTATTACGGATATAGAGTATGCAATAGCTGACTGTTTAGAAGAGCTTATTTCACTATACGACTTACCTCCAAGCGTAGAAGAAAACCATTTAAAAGCAATTGCTAAAGCCATTAAGGTAAAAATTATTGATGTAATTATATAGTCATACCAATTCATTTTATAATTTGTTTTTGCCATTTGTTTTAGGTTATTCTTTGTTATAAAATTTATATTTTTTACTCATATTAATTATTTCTGCTACTCATAGAATCAACTAATTCTTTTAATAGAACACAGTAATATTCGGACGACCAAAAGAAAACAGTTATGGATTTACTTTATGGGTTCATGTTTAAACTTAATCTTAAACATCAGTCGAGGTAGTTTCTTTTTTGAATATATGGAGAGTGTTCAAGCTATCTTTCACGTACAACTTATTATCTACTACAATTGGTTTTTCCAAGCCAATTCTAAATGATTTTTCTCCTTCAATTTTTACTTCTTGTATAAACTCTAGTTTTCCTGATTTTACATTAACTGCGCCAAATACAGGAATGTTCGTATCTCGATAACCTGAGAAGTATAACAAGTCTTTGCTATTGAAAGTAAGATGTGATGCTATGTGTAAATTCTCACTAAACTTTTGGTTGACTTCTTTCTTGCCTGTATTTGCATCAATTACCTCAAAGAAATTACCCGTTATACCATAAAGGTTATCATTCTGCTCCGCGTAACTATAATGAGATAAGGAATTTTTATTACTCCAAACTTTTTCCCCTGATTGCCTATCAAACGCGATCAAGCTATCTGACATAGGAATAATGATATATTTCTTTGTTTCTATACTTTCCCCATTAATGATACTATTTAAGTCTGTTTGCCATAATATATTACAGTTTTCAAAATTTAAATATGCAATCTTATTTCCACCCCTGTTCGATAATAATAAATGTGATTGATAAACATTTCTAAATGACATTTCTCCATTTATGGCCAATAATAATTTGCAACTTTGATCATAAATGGAGTTATCATACTTTTTGTCTTTTCTACGGTAAGAGGAAGATATATACCTATGATTTGATAAAGCCATAATATATTGATCATTAGATTTGCATACTTTTTCTAATTTCAAGTTTTCAACATCCAAAGATAAAAGGTCACTATCAACAGAAATATACAAATGACTATTAATAAGCTTACAATCAAAATCCCTTGTAAATTGATGCTCGAACTTTAATGTCAAATCTCTGATATCAAAAAATTTTAATACATGCTTACTTGAATAGTAAACAATACATTCATCATTTATGCTTGGGCAGGAATAAACATCATCTATTTTTGTAACTTTTTTAAACATTACTTTACTGAGAAAATTAAATCAAAATTGTCATCAATTAAATCTATCAATGCGTCTTTGGTTTTGGGTCCTATTTTAACTAACTTATTAATCACATCTTGAGAAATTATGCCCCTCCCGCTAGCGCTCGACTGTGTCGGGTGCCCGTTATTGTGTCTACTTCATAAAAAAATCTAATCCCGCTAGCGCGTACTTGTAGTCCGTGCAACACAAATAGCTCAAAACAAATATAATGTAAAAACATCTAGCCAACTTGCTGTTGTTTTTGATGTAAATAGGCGACGTCCTTTTCTGTAGTTTTATATTTTGTAGACTTCTTTTATTGTTTTTTAGAAACTTTCTTGTGGTGCTGCTTTTGTATTTTATGTTTGGCACGTACTATATGTTCGCTTTAGCGGGGTTCTTAAATTAATTATTTTTCATTAAACATTTTTAGACCATTTTTAAAACTAATTATTGCAAATAAAAAAATGATTATAACTAATACATACCTCCAGTTGCTCTGTTCTATTATTGATATAGAGTATGCAATAGCTGACTGTTTAGAAGAGCTTATTTCACTATACGACTTACCTCCAAGCGTAGAAGAAAACCATTTAAAAGCAATTGCTAAAGCCATTAAGGTAAAAATTATTGATATAATTATATAGTCATACCAATTCATTTTATAATTTGTTTTTGCCATTTGTTTAGGTTGTTCTTTGTTATAAAATTTATATTTTCTACTCATATTAATTATTTCTGCTACTCATAGAATCAACTAAGTCTTTTAATAGAACACAGTAATATTCGGACGACCAAAAGAAAACAGTTATGGATTTACTTTATGGGTTCATGTTTAAACTTAATCTTAAACATCAGTCGAGGTAGTTTCTTTTTTGAATATATGGAGAGTTTGTTCTGTATCTAATTGGTACAAATGAGTATTGGTAATCTTTGGAACGTTTGTACCAAGCCCTACATCCTTAAAAATATGAATCCAATCCACTTTTTTTGTTTTTCTATTTAAAGAAAGGACCGAGCTTAAATCAACATTTGGAACTTCCTCTAAATAAGTATGTGCCGTTAAAAAAAGATGCTCTGGTGTAAAAGAGTTATTATTAAAAGGACGAAAATCGCTTACACCATACTTGGACAACTCATCTTTCAACTGATGATAGCTGATTTCTTTAGAGTCTAGGTTAATTTCAAAATAAAAGGTATCAAAAACACCAATCAGCTTAGAAGCACTTTTGTCCAATACAAAATTCGTTGGGTCTGGAAGTACGTCTTTGTAAAATGATCCAACCTCAAAACCTTTCAGCTCACGCCATTGGTGAAGTATTCCTCCTGTATTCACATCAATCGATAATAGTAAATGATTACTACAGGCTACTAATAATTGATCCTGATATATACCTAAAACCCTTTGGAGTTCAACTTCTTCAAATTGATTAAGCATTAACTCCCACTTAATTTGACTTTCTTTGATATCTAAAGCAGATATTTTATTCTTATCAAAATATCCGATGCCAACACCTGCAACTACCAATTCTATAGTATAATTTTCAAAGGGAAGTTCTCTTGCTTCGCTACAAGATTCAAGATCGAACATTCCAAGATTCCACATCCATTTCCTATTTTCTCTCCGAAAATTAATACAACAGAATACCTGATTGTTTGTAAGTGATTTTGGAAACAACGGAGTTTCTATTTCTTTGATTCGATTTCCAACCTTTAGAAACTCAATCCCATCATTATTATGGAAATAAATCGAATCATATAAAAACCAAAAAGAATAACCTTCAACATCTTTTATCAATTCAACATTATTATTATACAGGATGTTATTTTGATTTATAAAGACGTTACCCTTGAAGCATTTCAACCCTGATACATTACTCTTTCTTTCTATAATTTTATACATATCCCTATTCGACTTTTATAAACTTGAACAAAGCATCATCTTGGAATTCTATCATTTCTAAAAATTCAGTTTTCGCTCTTGCTTTATTAGTTGTAGAAAATAAACTTTCCTTTAAACCTCTTTGATTTCCCCCGCTAGCGCTCAACTGTATCAAGTACTCGTTATTATATCTACTTCATAAAAACAATCTAAAAGAATTGGCACTACAACCACTTTTTACGTTTAAAATAATACAGCATACCTAAAAACATGGCAATCATAACCCCCCAAACTACAAAATAACCGTATTTGAAATTGAGCTCTGGCATGTATTGAAAGTTCATACCATAAATACCAGCAATAAAGGTGAGGGGGATAAAAATGGACGCCATAATGGTTAAAACTTTCATGACTTCATTCATTTTATTGCTGATGCTCGTCATGTACATATCCATTAAACTGGCAGCCATTTCTCTGTAAATATCAATACTTTCTATGACCTGAATAAGGTGGTCATAAATATCTCTAAAGAAGGTAACGGTTTTTTTCTCTATAAGTGGATTTTCATTTTTGTCAATTTTAATAAGCATTTCACGCAGCGGAAACATAGCAAGTCTTATTTTTAGAATTTCATGCTTTAAATCACGAATGTTTTTACTAGTTTGATCATTCACATCACCAGCAAAAATAGCGCTTTCAAAATTTTCGACTTTATCGCCCAAAATTTCAATCACACTAAAATAATGATCCACAATGGCATCAATAAGTATGTATAAAAGATAATCTGAGCCCAAAGATCTGGCACGACCTTTACCTGCTTTTATACGAGCTCTTACCGCATCAAAGACATCGCCTTCAGATTCTTGGAAGCTTAATACATAATTTTCACCTAAGACAAAACTGATTTGCTCTGAAATAATATTATCATCATTCTCGTCATGATAAAGCATTTTTAAAACCACAAAAAGGTAATCGCCATAATCATCTAGTTTAGGGCGCTGAGATATACTCACTATATCTTCAATCACTAAGGGGTGGAGGTTAAAGTGATTTCCAAGATTTTGAATGGCGCTTACATGGTTAAGGCCATTGAGGTTCACCCAAGTAACAGAGTCAGAGTTTTTAAAGTTATAGCTTTCTTCAACCGAAATTAATTCTGTGATGTTACAGCGTTGCTGATTGTAATCAAAAGCTTCAATAAAGAGTTTTTCTTTGGAGCGTTCACCGGTGTAAATAGGACTGCCAGGAGCTTGTCCTAACTTTTTTTTAGAATGCTGTGTGCGTTTTTTTTTAGACATAGAAAAAATAATATTATAAATATAATGAAATATTAAACCGCATCACCATCGTCTTCTTGAGGTTTTACAATGGCATCTTTCTTAATGAGCGTGACTGCTTTTTGAAGCATTAAATTATTGGGGTAGGTTACTAAATTGCCATTGTCTAAGCGTAAAAGTATTTGAAAGGCACGAATGTCTTCAATAATAGCGGTAATAGGGAAGTCCTGATCGTGAATTTCTATTTTGTCACCTACTTTATAAGGAAAGTTGAAAAACATGATAATTCCTGAAGTGACATTGCTTAGAATAGACCAAATCGCAAAAAGCCCAATACCAATAACTGCAAAGATGGAAGAAAATAAAACGGTGAGCTCTTTTAGGTTGGCACCGAAAATTATGGACTCAAACAGTAAGCCAATTATAAAAAAAATGACGGTAACGTAACGACGCATTAATCGGATACGGGCTTCATTAATTCCATTTTTTCTAGCCACCTTTGAGATGGTAAAATTGACGATAAAACGTAAAATGAGCAGCGCAATAATGATTAGTGCTGAAATAATTAGCTCGTTTTGATATACCTTATGAAAATCTAGCATATGAGTTGTTTTAGTTTTGGGTTTAATGAGAAGTGTAATCGTTTTGAAGCGGCAAATTTACTCTAAAAACAGTGTGTCTCGTAAAATTTCATGCTTGTTTGCATTCTTTTTCCAATAAGCAGATTTTATGGTTTTTAGCTTGCTAGCCTTAGTTGTAATTTCCTTAGTATTTTCTCCAAAACCACTTTGGAAGGTTTCTTCCCAACTTAGTATGTCATAAGGAAATTCTGGGTTGAATGTAATTTTTAGGTTTCGGTTTAATTCTGGGTACTTAATAATGTACTGGCCGGTTTTTAATTCCGCGAAAGCGTGATAGGCTTTGATATCAATATGTTTTAATCGTGTAAATTCAAAAGAAGGAATAATTTGTTGTTCACCGGTAGGTAAAGACTTTGGGTCGATACGCAACTGTGTCCATAATTCGTTTTCTAAAATGGTTTTGTTGAGGTTGAATTTTTCATCAGCTTCACCTTCAAAATAGGAATGCGAAGTGATTTCAAATTGCTCACGATTATTGAGTTGTGTATATACTTGTCCGCACCACTCCTGTACCGAATTTGATACTTTCAAGGCGTGTTGTTGGTTAGATACGGGGTAGAACACGCTTTGCATGATGGAATACGGATAAATTCCGGTATTAAAATTTTTGGTTGCATTCAGCTTTAAAACGGGAATATTTTCTGGGTTTTGACGATCGGCTTTGACTTGCTTTTGCGGAAGAAAATCTTCAGTCACATAAATTAAAACAGCGGTGCCTTCACGAAGTTCACCATAACGTGCTTGTTCGAGTTTGTATGATGAAATTTCAGCTTCACCCGCATACCAATAGGTTTTGAATGCTGAAGATAAATTTGATTTGGGATTTGAAGTTTCTGTTTTAGCTTCTGCAGTTTCTTCAGTTTTGGTAGTTTCTGAAGTGTTTTCCGTATGCGTTGATTGGTTACAAGAAAACAAAAAGGTACATAGCAGAAAGCTTGTCAAACAGTGTTGTTTTATAGTTGACATTTTGCTCATAATAACTTTTAACCCTAAAGTTAAGAAGTTATTTGCCTTCCGCAATGGCGTTTAAGGTTTTATAAACTTGATGAACGGGTAAACCCATCACATTGAAATAAGAACCTTCAATTTTTGTAACGCCTATTTGCCCGATCCAATCTTGAATACCATAAGCCCCAGCTTTATCGAAAGGTTTGTCGTTTTCAATGTAATATTTAATTTCAGCATCACTTAAAGCTTTAAAAGTCACTTTGGTGATGTTGTGTATGGTTTTTTCAAAGGTTGTGGTGGTAAAACACACTGAGGTAATCACTTCATGCGTGGTGTCACTAAGCGACTTCAGAGTTTCAAAAGCATCTTGGGCGTCTAATGGCTTGCCTAAAGCTTTGTTATTGTGCCAAACAATGGTATCGCTGGTTATTAATATATCATTTTCTTGAAGCTCATTTTTAAAAGGCAGGGCCTTAAGTTGTGCTAAGTAGTTACTAATTTCAAAATGTGTTAAGCGATTTGGATATTCTTCTTTAATGGGTTTTAGCCGAATTTCGAAATCTAAATCTAAATTTTTGAAAAATTCTTGTCTTCTAGGAGAACCTGAAGCTAAAATAATATGGTAGTCTTTTAAAAGGTCTTTAATCATGAACTCAGAATTACAAACTTGTATAAAAGTAAGGAAAGCATTCCGAAAAGCATAACGATTTTATAGACCGAACTTATATGGTGAAAATCTTGCTTTGTAGTTGCCGAAAAGGTTTTTATGATGATATAAATGAGTGGTGCTACAATAAGAATTAAGAAATAAATCACAGCCGTTTGTTGTTTGTATAATACAGATGTGATGTAATAAATGGTAGCGAATAAAGGGATGAAATTTAGTCCGATTAATATGTTTTTAGTACGATCGCGACCTAGGACAATAGGCAAGGTGTTCATACCTGCTTTGTAGTCACCGTCAATGTCCTCAATATCTTTAGCTATTTCCCGTAAAAGGTTAATTACAAAAGCGAAAACGGCATAATCCCAAAGGATTTTAAAAAAAGTGAGCTGCATGGAACGGTTTTCGGGTGTCATGACCGGAAGCAAATCGAAAACACCAACAATAAGAATGCTTGACGCAACTAGTAAAGAAATGACTAGATTCCCTATTAAAAGTGTTCGCTTTAAAGTATTGGCGTAAACATAGAGTAGTGCTGAAATTAAAACGAAAATGGTAAAAAACGGTGCTTTTCCAACGTGATGCGATAAATAAAAACCAACACCAACACCTATTAAATTTAGTACAATAAAAAGATTATAAGCGGCCTTTTCAGAAACGGTTTCACCTACAATAATTTTATCTGGTTTATTAACAAAATCGGTTTCAATATCCTGTATATCATTCATTACATTTCCTGCTGCTGCAATACAAACGGTAGCTAAAGCTAGTAAGGAAATACCAAAAAGATCTAAAGCCGTTTGTACGCCAAAAGGTTCTAAAAGCGCGTATTTAATTAAGAATTGCACAAGGGCAATCATTATTAAATTTTTCCAACGAATGAGGTTTAATATGGCGTTTAGTTGGTTGATGGTTAAAATGATATATTATAAGTTAAATATAAAAAGTTAGAAGTGAACTCTGAAGTTTCAATTTGTGTTTTCGGTTTCACGATTAAACAAATAAACATATTTAAGTTAAAAGTTAAAAATGAAATATTAGAAGTTAAATATAAAAAGTTAGAAGTGACCTTTGAAGTTTCAATTTGTGTTTTCGGTAACACGATTCAACAAATAAACATATTTAAGTTAAAAGTTAAAAGTTAAGAGTTATGAAGTTTCAATTAGTGTTTTCGGTTACACGATTAAACAAATAAACGAATAAACATATTTAGTTAAAAATCAGTCATAGTTAGCCGAAAAATGACCACTCCAATTGTTTTGTACCTTTAATACCTGTTCAATAACATCGCGTACGGCACCTTTGCCACCTTTTTTATGTGAAATGTATTTAGAAATATTTTTTATTTCAGGAACGGCGTCTTGTGGGCAACATGGTAAACCTATGAGTTGCATGACCGGATAATCAGGAATGTCATCGCCCATATACAAGACGTTTTCTGAAGTAATATTTTTTTTCTCAAAATAATCTTGAAGCTGCTCAATTTTGTTATGAGCGCCTAGATAAATATCAGTAATGCCTAAACCTTGTAAACGAATGCGAACCCCCTCGTTAGAACCTCCAGAAATAATACAAACATTAAAGCCTTTGTCTACAGCTGTTTTTAAGGCATAACCATCTTTAATATGCATGGTTCTAAGCATTTCTCCTGTGGTGGTTACAGTCACCGAACCGTCGGTTAAAACCCCATCAACATCAAAAATAAAAGTGGTAATGTGTTCGAGGTATTCTTTATAGCTTTTTTCTTCCATGGGTGTTTTGAATTGAATCGGTTAGGAGTTTGTAGATCTCTTGATGTTGCGGCTTTTCGAGCAACTTTAAATGTGCCTTTATTGTTTTTTTATCGTTTCGTTTGGCTGGGCCAGTTTGTGCCATGAATGGCGACATGTCTTGCACTTTTTTAGCGGTTTCTAAAATAAGCGGTTTGAGCATGTCAAACTCGGCACCTTCACCTTCTGTAATTTCATGTCCGATACGATACAACTGATTCGTGAAATTATTCACAAAAACCGCAGCCAGGTGGAGCACACGGCGTTGGTCGCTGTTTACACGTTTTGTTGGGCTACCAAGACTTTTTGCCACTTGTTTTAAAAGCGGATAACTTTTTTTGTCTATGGTTTCAATACAGATAGGCACATTGGCAAAATCAACTTTAGCATCTTTACTAAAGGTTTGTAAAGGATAAAGCACGGCACGTTTGTGTTTTTTGTCTAAATCATACACACTCACGCTTCCTGAGGTATGGGCAACTAGTTTATTTTCAAAAGGTAATTTTGAAGAAAGTTCACCAATCACATCGTCGCTAACGGCTAAAATATAAATATCGGCATCCTTTAAAGCGTTTAAATCATTGGTTATTTCAACCTGATTACTAAATGGTCTTAGAGCATCTAAATTTCGGTTATACCATTGTATTACAGAAACTTCAGAAGATGTTTTAAAGGCTTTGAATAGGTGCGTGGCTACATTGCCAGCACCAAGAATTATTACTGAAATCATGGGGCTAAATTAAGCATAATTCGTCTATTTAAAAACCTATTGCCTTATCTTTGTTAGATGGAGAAAAAAGATATTAAAACGAGAGAAGATGTGTTTTTACTCGTGTCTTCATTTTATGATGGCATTCGAGCCGATGAAGAATTAGGGCCTTTTTTTAATAATTTGATTCACGATTGGGATGCACATATTGAAAAACTAACCAGCTTTTGGGAGGCGAGTTTGTTCTTGAAAACCAAATATAAAGGTGATCCTTTAGCTGCACATATTAAGGTAGACCAAGATAATAATAACGTGATTAATGAGCGTCATTTCGGACTCTGGTTAAACCTGTGGTTTAAAACCATTGATGATCTTTTTGAAGGCGATTATGCCCAAAATGCTAAACATCGGGCTAGAAAAATGGGCACTTTTTTATATATGAAAATATTTGAGGCGCGCCAATAGAGCATTGATTTTTTATTATAAAAAAAATTAAATACCATGGCAGAATTTTGGGAAGAAAATTTTAAAGAAAAGCAAGCAATGTGGGGGCTTAATCCGTGTGATTCTGCTGTGTCTACGGCAAAATTGTTTAAAGAAAGTGGCGTACATTCTGTTTTAATTCCCGGGTTTGGCTACGGCCGAAATGCCCAAGTTTTCCTTAAAAATGGCTGTGAGGTTACAGGTATAGAAATTTCTGAAACCGCTATAAATTTAGCTGAAGAACATTTTGATAATGACCTTACGATACATTCTGGTTCAGTAGGAGAGATGCCTTTTGATGGTGAGTTTTATGATGGTATTTTTTGTTATGCGCTCATTCATTTGCTTGATGAAGCCGAACGTATTAAATTTATCAAAGATTGTTATAATCAACTCAAACCTGATGGGCTCATGGTTTTTATAGCGATTTCTACGGAAGACCCCAATTTTGCAAAAGGTGAAGTTTTAAGTGAAAACCGTTTTAAAACCAAACATGGCGTAAATTTGTTTTATTATGATGCTGAAGCTGTAGAAAGTGAATTTGGAGATTTCGGACTCATTGATGCCGAGGAAATATCTGAGCCCGAAAAAATAATTGAAGGAAAGCCGTATCAACAATTTTGGAAAATTATTTGTCAAAAGTATTAGAGTTTAGTGTTTTGGTTTCTTTATTTTCCTACTAAATCCAATAGCTCAGGAAGCACTTTGTGAGCCTGTAAAGTCTTTCTTCTTTTTTGAAGACTTTAACAATTGAACTAAACTTAAATCCTTAAATTTGCGCGACCTCAAAATAGGCTAACTATCATGCAAAAAAAACTTGCCAACATTTTATTTTCGACCAAACTAACAGCTGTTTTATTTATCGTTTTTGCTGCGGCTATGGCTGTAGGCACATTTTTAGATGCCGGACAAGAAACATCGCCTACGCCGTACACTCGTAATTTAATTTATAACGCATGGTGGTTTGAGGCTATTATGGTGTTTTTTATTGTCAATTTTATTGGAAATGTATTCCGTTTCAGACTTTATAAAAAGGAAAAATGGGCAACCTTTATTCTGCACTTATCCTTTATCTTCATCTTATTTGGGGCGTTTATTACCCGTTATGTGAGTTTTGAAGGCATGATGGCTATTCGTGAAGGGGCTACCGAAAATACTTTTCTTTCGCAAAAAACATACGTTACGGCCTTTATTGACGGTGATTATGAAATAGATGGGGTACCACAACGTCTTCCAATAGAACGTGAAGTTGATTTTTCTGGACGCATGGAAAATCATTTTGAAATTGAAACGAATTACAATCAGCAACCTGTAAAAATTGAATTAGAAAAATTTATTGTTGGTGCTGAAGAAGATATTATTCCTAGTGAAAATGGTGAAGAATACCTTAAAATTGTTGAAGCCGGAAGTAACGGTCCGCACAACCATTTTCTCAAAGTAGGCGAAGTACAAAGTGTTCATGGTATTTTATTAGCCTTGAATAAACCAACCGATGGTGCTATTAATATTACTCATAAAAATGGTGAATTAACCATACAATCACCTTTTGAAGGCGAGTACATGACCATGGCAACCATGGCACAAGGGAAATTGGTTAAAGACAGTTTACAGCCATTAATTTTACGTTCACGGTATGTGATTGGAAACATGCAAATGGTGTTTCCTAAGCCTGTGGTTAAAGGCGAATTTGATATTGTTGAAGGCTCAGCTTTACTAAAAAATAGTTCAACCGATGGTGCCAAATTACGCATAACTTCAAACGGAGAATCTAAAACCGTTGGTGTTTTAGGGAACAAAGGAAGCAGCGGTACATTTAAACAAATTAGTGTTGGTGGTTTAGATATTGCCTTAAAATATGGTTCTAAAGTATTGGAGTTGCCATTCGCCATCAAGTTAAACGATTTTGAAGCCGAGCGTTACCCAGGAACCGAACGTGGCTATTCAGCCTACTCCAGTGAGGTGACGGTTATTGATGAAAATCAAGAAGATTACGACTATAAAATTTACATGAATAACATTTTAGATCACGGAGGATACCGCTTTTTTCAATCGAGTTTTGATCCCGATGAAAAAGGAACCATTCTTTCTGTTAATCACGATTATTGGGGGACTTTAATCACTTACCTTGGTTATTTTATGCTCTATTTTGGTTTGTTAGCTATTATATTTACTAAGCATTCACGTTTTGGAGATTTAAGGCGCCAGTTGGAAAAAGTAAAATCGAAGAAATCGAAATTATTAAGCATTTTTATTTTGTGTTTTGGATTAACAGCTGTCGCTCAAGATCACGATCATGGGGCACATTCAGCAGATGATGGTCATAACCATTCGCAACCTACAAAAGCACAAATTGACTCTATACTTCAGAAAAATATAACGCCTAGAGAACACGCCGAGAAATTTGGAAATTTAGTGATTCAAGATCTTAGCGGACGAATGATGCCAGTGAATACTTATGCTTCAGAGATGCTTCGTAAGCTAAGTAAACACGATACTTATGAAGATTTTGATGCCAATCAAGTGTATCTGTCCATTCAGGAGAGTCCGATGCTTTGGTATAATGTGCCTATCATTTACCTAAAACCTAAAAAAGGCGATTCTATTAGAAGTTTAATCGGAGCTCCAAAAGAAAAGAATTATGTGGCTTTGGCAGATTTCTTTTCAGAAAGAGGCGAATACAGGTTAGCACCGTTTTTGGATGAGGCTTATAAAGCACAAGTACCAAACGGATTTCAAAAAGAATTTAAAGAAACTGATCAGCGTGTGAGTTTGTTGTACAATGCGATTGAAGGGATGTCTTTAAAAATATTCCCAATTCCAGAGGATGCTAATAATAAGTGGATTTCTCATTACGATTTTACACAGGATATTTCGGTGATTAAAGACTCACTTTATAGTAATTTTGTGAAAAATGGATTTAGAACCTACTTATTCACCTTAAACCAAGCTAAAAAATCTGGAGACTACCAAGAAGCTGAAAAGCTTTTAACAGCATTTAAAAAGACGCAACACCGTTATGGAGGTGAGGTGATGCTTAGTGATGATAAGATTAAAGCGGAGGTGCTTTATAATAAGTATGACATCTTCAAAAAGTTATTCAGTTGGTATTTATACGCCGGAACCTTCATGTTTATCTTACTTATTTTTCAAATATTTAACGATAAACGTAAATGGGTAAATACTGGGGTAAATGTCTTTAAGTACATCATTTTTGCACTGTTCATATTACATACAGCAGGCTTAATTGCACGATGGTATATTTCTGGTCATGCGCCTTGGAGTGATGCCTATGAGTCTATGATTTACGTAGCTTGGGCCACTATGTTGTTTGGTTTAATTTTTGGTAGAAAAAGTGATTTAACGCTGGCGTCTACGGCCTTTGTGACGGCCATGATTTTAATGATTGCACACTGGAACTGGATGGACCCTGCTATTGCCAATTTACAACCTGTTCTAAACAGTTACTGGTTAATGATTCACGTGGCAGTTATTGTGGCGAGTTATGGGCCGTTTACCTTAGGAATGATTTTAGGTATCGTGGCTTTATTCCTTATGATTTTTACCAACAAGTCCAATAAAACAAAGATGGACTTAAACATAAAAGAACTTACCGTAATTAATGAAATGGCTTTGACTGTTGGTCTAGTAATGCTAACTATTGGAAACTTCCTTGGTGGTATGTGGGCTAATGAAAGTTGGGGACGCTATTGGGGTTGGGATCCTAAAGAAACGTGGGCGCTTATTAGTATCATGATTTATGCTTTTGTTATACACATGAGATTGGTACCTGGTTTACGCGGACGATGGATTTACAATTTACTTTCTATTGTGGCCTTTGCAAGTATTATTATGACCTACTTTGGGGTGAATTTCTACCTTGCAGGACTTCATAGTTATGCTAGTGGCGATCAAATTGTAAGTGTGAAGTTTATTGCAATCGCTTGTGTTTTAGTCGCTATTTTAGGGTTTTTCTCTTACCGTGGCTATGCCAAACACTATAAAAAGTAATTTTTGTTATAATTTAGTGTAAAGTTTGTAGTTTTTTCCGACTTACTTGATGATTCTAACTTATACTAAATTTTATGAAAACCTATTTTTTACTTTTTTTTAGTCTTGTAGCTTTAATGTCATGTTCATCTGATAATGATGATAGTCCTTCTATGGATACCTCTGGTGATGACGTTATGGAAATTGTTGCTTATAGTGGAAATTTTGTTTCCGTGGTACATCCTACCGAAGGTACTGCAGAAATTAACAAAGAAGAAGCGACTTTAACTTTGTCTAACTTTAAATCGGATGAAGGTCCGTCTTTGGAATTATATTTGTCTACCGATGCATCTGCTACCAAATATGTTAGTTTAGGTGCTTTACAGGGTTTAGATGGAAACTATACATATGATTTGTCGGCAAATATAGATTTAGACTTTTCGGAGTATAACCATGTTATCGTATGGTGTGTACCGTTTGGTGTGAATTTTGGGAATGCCGTTTTGGAAATGAATTAAATTATATCTGCTACTGGCTATGAGTAGAGGCGTGGTTTAGTACTTAATTTTATAAGTACCCATCAAACTGAAAATGGAAAGGATTTTTCCAAATAGGAAGGAATAAGCAATTACTTATAGCCATTTTAGGAAACAGTTTTTATGGTTTCCTTATAGTTTTTCATTCAAGTCTTGTCTTCCTACAATCGCCATGATTTCAATAATATCTTCATTTACTTTAAAATAAATACTATCAGCTCCACAGGCACAGCGTCTATAATCTTTTTTTATATATTCTACAGATTCAAAGGAATAAGGTCTTTGGGCGATAGTGTCAAAATATTCAAAAAATGATTCAAAATACTTATCCGCTTGAGTCATTCCAAATTTTTCAACTCCGTAATGATGAATTCGTATTAAATCGTTTTTAGCTTCGTTACTTAACCTGTATTTAGCCATTCAGCAAGGACTTTGATTGAGCTAAAATTTCATTTTTATCATCATTTGTAAATCCACTTTCTTCTGCTTTATCCAGTTTGGCTCTAACCCAATCAATTTGGATTTGCTGTTTTCTGGCTTGTCTTATTAAATCATTTACTAATTCGCTTTTACTTGAATATTCATTTTTATTCACTTGCGCTTTTAGCCATTCGTCGTTTGGTTCTGTAAATGAGATACTTTGTCTAGGCATGATTTTATGTTTGATGTAAATATACACCAAATACGAATCGATTACAAGTCGTTGATAACTAATATATAGTTATAACCTAAAGCAAATAAAATAGCAAGACCGAAACTTAATAGGGTACCAATTAAAACGTATTCGGTTAATTTTCGGTCTTTTGCTTTTGATAAATCTCCAAAACGAAACACCGATTTGGCAGCAATTAAAAAGCCAACACCTTCCCAATGGTTGGTAATTATAAACATAAATACAAACAAACGCTCTAGAATACCTATATATGCTCCAGCGTTTTTTAGAGATGATTCATTGTCAAAATCGCGTAAATCCCACTTTGAAATGATGGTTTTCATAACGACTGAAGCTACCTGTGTTAAGCAAACCAAACTAGTTATAAATAGTAGTGTTTCTGCTTCAAATAGAAAATTTAAATCGAAGTCATAAGGTTCATAAATACAAACCACAAGGGCGATAATTATAAAATGCGCTAATTGATCTAAACCAAATAAAAGGCGGCTGTTTATGTACTTGTTGAGATAAAGTTTTAGAAGATCAATGCTGTAATGAGAAGCTACGATGATCAAAATACCTAACCAATAATTGAAGTTAAATTGTAAAACGATAATAAGCGCTAAAAAATGTACTAAAATATGCCAATATAGGAATTTTGATTTGTGTTTGTGTTTTTCTTTATGTTTCACCCATTGGTTTGGTTGAAAGAGAAAATCGCCAATGAGGTGCGCTAAAATCAATTTGAGGGCTAGAATTAGCATAAGGTTTGTATTTGGATTTTATAGTAGTTAAGTAACTTAGAAAGCTCATCTTGGCCAGCACGTTTTAGTCCTTGACTGATGTTTCCTTGGGTTTTCCCTAATGTTTCGGCTAGTTCGTTTTGTGTGAAACCTGGGTGATCTAATGTGGTTTTTATTAATAATGCTGAAGTGCTAGACCAGTGGTTTATGGTAAGCTGAGCTAATTCAAGCATGATGTTTATTGTAGTGTCAAATTCAGGAAAAGGTGATTTTATGGCTAAAGTTGTTTTCTTTAAATCTTCAAAACATTCACCAGAATTTACAAAGGCTTCACCGTTAGATTCGGTTATTTTTTCAGAGGTAAAAGATTTTTTACCAATGCCAATAGCGAGTCGCACATCAATATTTTTAAATTGTTTGATGGTTGCTTTTATAAGCAAGCAAGCTTTTAGGGCATCTTCTGGTGTCACTTCAAACTGAAAGCTGTCGCCTCTGTAAATCTCCCAAGTTGAAGGACTTGTACCAAATTGATTGAGCACGGCTTTAAGTGGTTCTAACCATTGTTTTGGTGAACTTTCTTTAGAGTTGATAATGTCGCCTGTAATAATGCTTGTCATGTATTTATGATAACTAATTGGTTACCAAATGTATTCTTTTTTATTTACAACGGCAAATTATTAGTTAATTAGCTAATAAAGTAGATTATTAGTTTTTAGGCTAATAATTGTAAATATAATCCTTTAAGCTGATATTAAAGTAGCTTTGAATGCCTTTATAGCTTGTAAATAGAAGTGAATATCTTTACCTTTAAATTTAAAATGGTATTAATTAGAAAAATAAGCGCGTATGAAGTTACTTAAAGAATTTAAAGAGTTTGCTGTAAAAGGCAATATGATAGATATGGCTATTGGTATTATTATTGGTACTTCCTTTAATAAAGTCATAGATGTATTAGTAAAACAAGTATTTTTGCCACCATTATCGGTATTAACCTCGGGTGTAAATTTTGAGAATAAAAAATTCATTCTTGAAGAAGCTGTTTTAGACGCATCGGGAGCAGTCACAAAGGAAGAAGTTGCTATTGGGTATGGTGCTTTTTGTGAAGTTGTAATTGATTTTTTGATTGTTGGGTTTACGGTGTTTCTTGTGGTTAAAGTTGTGAATAGACTAAAAAGAAAAGCAGATAACGCCAAAGATAAAACCGTAGTGACGCCTAAAGATATTGAGTTGTTAACAAAAATGACAACACTTATGGAGGAACAAAATAGCCTTTTAAAAACTAAAAAATAGTACTTTTTTTAAGAATACATTCTACATGAATTATGGCAAAAACAGGAAGAGAAAAAAACACTAAAAATAAAGCCAAGCATTCTAAACTTATGGCTAGAAAAATAAACAAAAAGAAAGCCGAAGAAGCCAATAGAAAAGCACGATTAAAAGCTATTATTGAAAAGGCAAATGCTGAAAAAGAAAATGGTCAAGCTTAAAAGTGTTCGACCATTTTTTTATAGCTAATGTCTTTAAAATCTGAAACCACCAAATCAGCCTGACTGTAATCTTGGTTTTTAGAATGAAAGCTATCATAACCTACACAAAAAAGATTGGCGCCTTTAGCTGCTTTTATCCCATTGGTAGAATCTTCAATAACAAAACATTCTTCGTTTTTAAAGCCCGTAGCTTCGGCAGATTTAATGAAAATTTCAGGATGTGGTTTTGATTCTTTTAAATCACCACCACTAAATTTAGCCGAGAAATACTGGTGTAAATCAAAGCGATCAAAAATCTGATTAATACTTGTCATGGCTGCAGATGAACCCAAAACTAGGGTTAAACCATTACTGTGGTAATCTTTTATTAAATCTAAAACACCATCAATAAGTCCTAAAGTAGAGTTGTGCTCAAAAAAGTGCTTAAAATGTTTACGTTTCAGCTGGACTAAAGTTTCCGGAGCTTCTTCCAAGTTAAAATGATCGCAAAGTTTTTTGCAAATATTTATAGTTGATTGCCCCGTAAAAGACTGATAAAGTTCAGGAGACACATCAATACCAACCTCATCAAACATATCGTGATAGGCTTGATTGTGCATAGGTTCACTATCAATAATAACCCCGTCCATATCAAAAATAACAGCTTTTAACATCTTAATTTTTTTTCAAATATACTAAGATTAAATAGCTTATTTAAACGCTCTTTTGAAAAATAACGGACACACTTCCGCGGAAGCAAAACACTAATATTTATAGATAATCATGTAAATAAAATGGACAAAACCGAAATTAAGCCGTTTTAGAACAAAAATTATTTTGACCTTTGTAACTTACAGGAATTATACGAGTTAATTCTATCATTCAAATTGAAGCGCTATCAAAACAAATTTAAATTTTCACTCTAAGAACAAACATAAATCAGGTTACGATTTGGAGGTATTACGAACGGTATTTCCTGAATTGGAGGCTTATGTTTTCGAAAATAAATACGGAACACAAACGATAGATTTTGCAAACCCGAAAGCGGTAAAGGCTTTAAATACGGCTTTGTTAATTCAGTATTACGGTATTAAGTACTGGGAGTTCCCTGATACGAATTTATGTCCGCCAATTCCTGGTCGAGTAGATTATATTCACCATATCGAGAGTTTGCTCAATAAATCTGGTGTTAAAGCACCTATTAAGGTCCTAGATATAGGTACAGGAGCCAGTTGTATTTACCCTATTTTAGGTCAAGCCGAATACGGTTGGCATTTTGTAGGGACCGATATTGATAAAAAATCTTTAGCCTGTGCTCAAAAAATCGTTGATAAAAATGATTTAAGTGCAGTTATAAAATTAAGGCAACAAGCAGCAGCTTCTTTAATTTTTAAGGGTGTGATTCAAGAAGACGACCAGTTTACGGTTTCGATGTGTAATCCGCCATTTTTTAATTCGGAAGAAGAAGCCTGGGAAGCTACAGAACGAAAGTTAAAAGGGCTAAAAAAAGCAGGGGATAAGCCGGTTAGAAATTTCTCTGGGACTCAAAACGAATTGTGTTATAAAGGAGGAGAAAAGGCTTTCCTTCATAATTACCTTTATGAAAGTTCGCTGTATAAAGATCAATGCCAATGGTTTACAACGTTGGTTTCTAAAAAAGATTTAGTGAAAGGCATGCAAGTTTCTTTGAAAAAATTAGGTGCTACAGCTGTTAAAATCATTCCAATGGGGCAGGGGAACAAAGTTTCTAGATTTTTAGCGTGGACTTTTGCATAGTTTTTAGCCAAATTTTATTTGAAAGGAATTCTTTTATTTTTAGACAAACTCCTTTAAACAGACCATTAAAATTAAAGTTTATTAATTTGTGATTATAAATACAAATACATGAAAGTAGATATTCTAGCTATTGGTGCGCATCCAGATGATGTTGAATTAGGTTGCGGCGCAACTATTGCGAAAGAAGTTGCTAATGGTAAAAAAGTGGGTATAGTAGATTTAACAAGAGGCGAATTAGGTACTCGAGGAACTGCTGAAACTAGACAAGTTGAGGCCACAGATGCTGCAGATATTTTAGGGGTGGCCTTTAGGGGAAATTTAGGTTTTGCCGATGCTTTTTTTGTGAACGATAAAGAACATCAGCTAGAAATTATAAAAATGATAAGAAAATACCAGCCCGAAATGGTGCTGTGTAATGCTATTGATGACCGGCATATAGATCATGGAAAAGCGAGTAAATTGGTAAGTGATGCTTGTTTTTTAAGCGGATTAACAAAAATAGAAACCACATACGATGGTTTTTTACAAACCCAATGGCGCCCAAAACATGTGTACCATTATATTCAGTGGAAAAATATAGAACCTGATTTGGTTGTAGATGTTTCTGGGTTTATCGATAAAAAAATGGAAGCGGTATTAGCTTATAAAACCCAATTTTTTAATCCGAGTATAAAGGGCCCTGAAACACCTATTTCAAGTGCTAATTTTACAGATAGTGTCAATTATAGAGCAAGAGACCTGGGTAGGTTGATTGGTGTAGAACATGGTGAAGGTTTTACAGTAGAACGTTATGCTGCTGTTGATAGTTTGTTCGATTTAAAGTAGTTAGCTTTTTGATATAAATTTTTTAAAAATTTATGTAAAATTTTTAAAAAAGTCTTTGCTGATAACGCTTAAAACGTTTACATTTGCACACGCATTACAAAATGCAGTTACACGGTGGTTGTAGCTCAGTTGGTTAGAGCATCGGTTTGTGGTACCGAGGGTCGTGGGTTCGAATCCCATCTTCCACCCAAAAGTAAAAGCCTTTCAAGAAATTGAAAGGCTTTTTTTGTGCTTATAAATCATTGTTTTTTATACTTTTTTAAAATTATCTACCACCAAAAGCCGTATGATACTATTTTAAATTATAACTTTGTTTATTAAAAAATAGATTTCGTTGAACAATATTAAGACAGATTTTACAATTAAAGATCTTGAGAACCTCTCAGGTATAAAAGCACATACCATTCGAATTTGGGAAAAAAGGTATAATCTATTAACGCCTAATCGAAGCGATACAAATATTAGGTACTACTCATCAGAAAGTCTGCAAAAGTTATTAAATGTCGCGCTTTTGTATAATAATAACCATAAGATTTCTAAAATAGCAGAAATGTCTAATGACACTATTAAAATGAAATCTAGAGAGCTTGCAGTGAAATCGGCCGCTGCAGATGAAGCCATTAATGCTTTAAAGCTCGCCATGTTTAATTTTGATAAAGTACTGTTTAATAACACGTATAATAAATTGCTTCACAGAAAAACCTTTCGTGAAATCTTCAAAGACGTGTTTGTACCTTTTTTAGATCATCTTGGCCTGTTGTGGCAAACAGGGACAGTGCTTCCTGCTCATGAGCATTTTATATCAAACTTAATTTCTCAAAAAATTCAAATAAGTATAGATCAATTAGAGTCTACTGTAACCAATTCAGGAGCGATATATGTGCTGTTTTTGCCAGAAAATGAAATCCATGAATTGGGTTTGATGTTTTTAAATTACGAATTAACGCTTAGAGGGTATCGTACCATTTATCTCGGACAAAGTTTGCCATTAAATAACTTAAATTACTTTTTTGATAGCGAAAATGATATTTGTTTTGTAACCTCATTAACTGTAAAACCGTATGATGATAAAGTTGTTCCTTACCTTCAGGAAATAGAAGCCGCTTTAAAGGGCACAAAACATAAGTTTATTGCCATAGGAAAAAAAACAGCCTTTGCTAATGATTTAAATTTAAGTTCTAATATGGCTATTTATCCATCACTTCTTGATTTTTTGAAAATATTATAATACCATATATAATTATTTTGTTTAACTTTATTTTGTTTTTATTAAACAAAAAGTCTAAATTTGACTAAAATTCTTCGCAAATTTTTTTTTGCTTGAATTTAAATTGTTTAGCTTTCAAGTAATTTTGTTAAACAAAAGTCTAGTTAACCGAAAATGGACTAAAAAAAATAGAGTAGGTTTTAATCGAAAAAATGTAATATCATGTTATTAAAAAAAAGATTACCTGTTTGGGCGCTATGTTTATTATTTTGTTTAAGTGTTTTTACTTCATGTAGTAGTGACGATGATTCAAATTCAGCCCCTGATCCTAAAACTATTGTGGATTTAGCTGTGGAAACTCCAGATTTAAGCATTTTAGTTGCAGCTTTAGAGCGTGCTGATTTAGTGGATGCTTTAAATGCAGATGGACCTTTCACTGTTTTCGCACCAAATAACGCTGCTTTTCAGGCCTTATTAGATTCTAATCCAGACTGGAATGCTCTAGAAGATATCCCAGTGGCAACTTTACAATCTGTATTATTATTTCATGTGTTGAATGCTGAAGTTATGGCTTCAGATCTATCGGACACCTATGTAAATACGATGGCTACTGGACCGAATGATGAGGCTTTGTCTTTACAAGTAGAAACAATTGGAGCTGTAGAGTTTAATGGGGATGCTAAGCCAATTACTACGGATATTGTAGCATCTAACGGCGTTATTCATATCATTGATAAAGTGATGTTTCCACCAAATATTGTATCTTTAGCTTTAAATAATGCTGGATTTTCAACTTTAGTAGCTGCATTAACAGATAGTAGACATACTACAGATTTTGTTTCTGTGCTTTCGGGAGATGGTCCTTTTACTGTTTTTGCACCAACAAATGATGCTTTTCAAGCCTTATTAGATTCGAACGATTCATGGAATGGATTAGGCGATATCCCTATTGAAACTTTAGATGCTGTTTTAAAATATCATGTGGTGAATAATGCAAATGTTCAATCCGATCAATTGTCTAATGGTGACATTACCATGTTAAGTGGAGGAATGATCACTATAGATTTATCAAGTGGTGCTCAAATTAAAACCTCAAGTAGTCAAACGGTCGACATACTTGTTGGTGATGCAACTAGCGATGTGCAGGGTACAAATGGTGTTATTCATGCTATAAACGCTGTGCTTTTACCATAGTAATTTCTATTATGTAAATCAATTAATAAGAACATTTAAATAAAAGTTGAAAAAGACATTGAAAAAAAACATTTACATTATTGGTTCGGGGTTTTCTGCCTTATCAGCCTCATGTTATTTAGCAAAAGCTGGATATCAAGTGATTGTTTTAGAGAAAAATAAAACAATAGGAGGTCGGGCAAGGCAGTTGTTAAAAGACGGATTCACTTTTGATATCGGACCAACCTGGTATTGGATGCCAGATGTTTTTGAGAAATTCTTTGCAGATTTTGGGAGAAAGCCTTCAGATTTTTATGAGTTAGAAAAATTAACTCCTGCCTATCAAGTCTATTTTGATAAAGCCGATTCTATTACCATTCCGGGAAACCTAGAAGGTATATATAAGGTTTTTGAAGAAGAAGAAAAAGGCAGCTCAAAACATTTGAAGGCTTTTCTTAAGTCTGCCGCTTATAATTACGACGTATCTATTAATGATTTGGTTTATAAACCAGGTGCCTCACCTTTAGAGTTGGTAACACCAGTAACTATTGGTAAAATCACCCAGTTTTTCTCAACGATAAGAACTCAGGTAAGAAAACATATAAAGAGTAAAAAGCTCATTCAAATTCTGGAATTTCCAGTATTGTTTCTAGGGGCTAAACCTAGTAACACGCCTGCATTTTACAATTTTATGAATTATGCCGATTTCGGATTAGGCACTTGGCATCCCAAAGGCGGTATGTATAAAGTTATTGAAGCGATGGTCGATTTAGCCACATCTTTAGGTGTCGAATTTAGAACGGATGCCAATGTTCAAGAAATTAAGCTAAATACAGATGGTGAAGTGAATGGTCTAGTTGTAAATGATGAAGTGATTGAAACGAACATCGTTTTAAGCGGAGCGGATTATCACCATACTGAAACCTTATTACCCGAATCGTTTAGGCAATATTCAGAAAAATATTGGGATAGTAAAGTCTTTGCGCCATCTTCATTGTTATTTTATGTAGGGTTTAATAAAAAATTGGAACATGTTAGTCATCATACTTTATTCTTTGATACCGATTTTGATGCGCATGCTAAAACGATTTATGACACACCAAGTTGGCCAGAGAAACCTTTGTTCTATGCCAGTTTTCCATCTATAACAGATGCTAGTTTTGCGCCAAATAGTCAGGAGTCTGCTACTTTTTTAATACCCTTGGCTCCTGGTATAAAGGATACACCAAAAATTCGTGAACATTATTTCAAACTCATTGTCGATCGGTTAGAGTTATTAACCAATCAAAAGGTTGAAGAACATATTCTTTTTAAAGAAAGTTTCTGTGTAAACGATTTTGTAAAAGACTACAATTCATATAAAGGAAACGCCTATGGTTTGGCAAATATTCTAACACAAACGGCTTTTTTAAGGCCGAAAATTAAGAGTAAAAAAGTGAAGGGTCTATTTTTCACAGGCCAATTAACGGTTCCCGGCCCTGGGGTTCCACCATCACTTATTTCAGGAAAAATCGCTTCAGATTCAATTTTAAAAACTTACAAGAATGAAACAATTATTTGATGATGTTTCTTACTCGTGTAGTAAGTTGGTCACCCAAAAATATAGTACTTCGTTTACTTTGGCAACTAGAATGTTGGCACCTAAAATACGTCCCGATATTTATAATATTTATGGTTTTGTTCGCTTTGCAGATGAAATTGTAGATTCTTTTCATGATTACAATAAAGAGCAATTATTTTTAGAATTTGAAAACGAATACTACGAATCAAAGTCTAGAGGTATTAGTCTTAACCCAATTATAAATGCATTCATTCATACGGTTTACAAATATGACATTTCCGAAGACTTGGTTAAGGCTTTTTTGAAGAGTATGAAAGCCGATTTATATAAAACTACCTATCATTCTGATGATGAGTATAAAGCTTATATTTATGGATCTGCAGATGTGGTTGGGCTTATGTGTTTAAAAGTTTTTGTAAATGGTGATCAAGAAAAATACGATGCATTAAAAGATGCCGCCATGCGCTTAGGGTCTGCCTTTCAGAAAGTGAATTTTTTACGTGATTTAAAGGATGATTTTGAAGTTTTAAACCGATCTTATTTTCCAAATATAAATTTTTCATCTCTAGATGATAATTCTAAGGCTTCCATTATTAAAGAAATTGAAGAAGATTTTGACTATGCTTTCCAAAATGGTGTTTTAAAACTTCCGGTTGAAGCCAAATTTGGAGTTTATATGGCATATCGATATTACCTGAGGCTATTAAAAAAATTAAAAAGTGTATCTTTTTCTGAAATTATGGAAACAAGAATTAGAGTTTCTAATACCATGAAAATAAATTTATTAGCAAGAAGTTACGTGAAGTATAAATTAAATATTATTTAATGACACTGTTAATTTTACATATAGTCATGATGCTTGTATCAAACTCGAATACTCCAGATTTTATTCAAGAATATCATAAGGCTTTAACCAAAGAGAAAGAGCAAGAATTCATTGCTAAGTATGAAAAAAGTAATGAAATTGATATTAAAGCTTATGTGGTTTCGTTTAAAATGAAGCAAGCAAAATACGAGCGCATGCCTTGGAATAAAATGAAAGTTTTTACTACTTATAAAAATCAATTAGAAGAACTAATTTCTAAACATCCAGGAAATATGAATTTAAGATATGTTAGGTTGGTTATTCAAGAAAATGTACCAAGTATTTTAAATTATAGTTCGGATATAGAAAACGATAAGGCCTATTTAAGCAAAATGATGAAACGTAAAGATGACACCGATTATCTAGATCCTTATATCAAAAAAAATACATCACTATGAACGCAGTGGTTTTTATAGGAATTACAATGCTAACCTTTGTTGTTATGGAAGGGGTAACCTGGTGTACCCATAAATATGTTATGCATGGTTTTGGTTGGTTTTTGCATGAAGACCATCATCAACCGGGATATCCGCATGTTTTCGAGAAAAATGATGCGTTTTTTGTCGTTTTTGCTATTCCTAGTATTTTATTGTTTTACTTTGGAATTAGACGTGAATTAAATTACCTTTTCTTTATAGGATTAGGTGTTTTATGTTACGGTGTAGCTTACTTTTTAATTCATGATGTATTGATTCATAGACGATTTAAATGGTTTAAAAACACTAAAAGTCGCTACTTAAAAGGGTTGAGAAAAGCTCATAAAATACATCATAAGCATTTAGATAAGCCTGACGGCGAATGTTTTGGTATGCTATTAGTGCCTTTTAAATATTTTAAAAAATCACAGTGAATACATATTTATACTTATTTCTAAATTTAGGAAGCTTAAGCATCCCATTGCTATACAGTATTTTTGAAAAGAAATTTCATTTTATACAGTATTTTAAAGCAGCATGTTTTAGCATACTAACGGTTGCTGTTCCTTTTTTAATTTGGGATGCCTTGTTTACCAAAATGGGAGTTTGGGGATTTAACCCAGATTATCACTTGTCGGTTATGGCTTTAAATGTGCCAATAGAGGAATGGCTATTTTTCTTTTGTATTCCCTATGCTTGTTTATTTACTTATGAAGTGATACGGTATTATTTGCCAAATTTTAAGTTGTCTAAAGCAGGTGCAGTACTGGTTTGTGTGCTGTTATTAATTTTAACAAGCACCTTACTGGTATTCAATTTTGGAAAATGGTATACCTCTGTTAATTTCATTTTTTTCATTATTTTAATTTTATACGGACTCAAAAATCATCTAGAAACCTTACAATCTTATTTACCTGTTTTTGCAATAATCTTGATCCCGTTTTTTTTAGTAAATGGCGTGCTAACAGGAAGTTTTATTGAGTCGCCAATTGTTTGGTATGACGATACTGAAAACCTTGGGTTTCGTTTATTCACTATTCCTTTTGAGGATGTTTTTTATGCCTTTAACTTGTTGTTTTTAGTTCAATTAGTCTTTAATTTTTTTAAAATAAAATACCATGCTAAATAACAAATACATTCGTTTTCTAATTTTTATAGCTGCTAATTTTCTAGCATTGGGTCTTGGGGTTATTTTCATGGAAAATGGGCCACAGTCAGAATGGTATACTTCGCTTAATCAAGCGCCGTGGACGCCTCCCAACTGGGCTTTTGGTGCAGCATGGTTTACGATCATGTTTCTCTTTTCTTTTTACATGACCAAGTTGAGCTTTCAATTTCAACTATTCAGTAAATACCTAATAACGATATACAGTGTACAATGGATTTTCAACGTGAGTTGGAATTATATTTTCTTCAATAAGCATGAGGTTTTCATCGGGTTGATTGTAATTACTTTACTTTGGTTGCTGGTGGGTTATTTTACATTTAAATTCTTAAAAGAACTTAAATGGTATACGCTATTAATAGTTCCTTATTTAATTTGGATGAGCATCGCAACCAGTTTAAATACCTATATATTATTTAATAATTAGAATACCTAAATGAAGATTCTCGTTACAGGAACTACTGGTTATATAGCAAAGCGTTTAATCCCGATTTTGTTAGAAAATAACCATGCTTTAGTTTGTTGTGTTCGAGATATAAATAGAGTTCCTTTAGAATTTAAAAATCATCCTTTAGTAGAATTTTTAGAAGTTGATTTTTTAAAGCCATCAAAAGTAAAATTTCCAGACGATTTAGATGCTACGTATTATCTAATTCATTCTATGTCCACCAGCAGTTCTAATTTTGAAGATTTAGAAAATACATGTGCTGAAAACTTTAAAAGTTTACTTGAAAGCACCCAGTGTAGGCAAGTGCTTTATTTAAGCGGTATTGTAAATGCAGATACTTTATCTAAGCACCTAAAGTCGCGACTTCAGGTTGAAAAAACACTGCGTTCAGATAGCTATAGTTTAACCACCTTCAGAGCAGGAATTATTGTTGGTAGCGGAAGTGCCTCCTTCGAAATTATTAGAGACCTTGTTGAAAAATTACCCGTGATGGTCACGCCTAAGTGGTTAGATACAAAAACGCAGCCCATAGCTATTCGAGATGTTTTAAGTTTTTTGGAAAAAGCTTTAGGACGGGAAGAAACCTTTAATAAATCATTTGATATTTGTGGTCCTGAAATTTTAACCTATAAAGAGATGTTGCTTCAATTTGCCGAAGTTAGAGGCTTTAAACGTTACATCTTTACTTTACCAGTTTTAACGCCGAAACTATCTTCATATTGGTTGTACTTCGTGACGTCTACTTCGTTTAAGCTAGCGCAAGCACTGGTAGATAGTATGAAAGTTGAAGTTATAGCAAAGCCTAGTGAAATTAATAAAATTATAGGCGTAGAACCCATAGATTATAAAACTTCTGTAGCATTAGCATTTCAAATTATCGAACAAAACACGGTCGTTTCTAGTTGGAAAGATGCTATAAGTAGTGGAGTTATTCACAACCAACTAAGTGAACACATTCAAATACCGGAATTTGGTTGTTTTAAAGATATTCGTTCTAGAAAGATAGAAAATGAAGCTCAGACCATGCTTAAAATATGGTCTATTGGTGGTAAAAATGGTTGGTATAAACTAAATGGCTTATGGAAGTTAAGAGGGTTTATAGATCAAATATTTGGAGGCGTAGGTTTGCGTAGAGGTAGGAGAGATGATACCGACTTAAGAGCGGGAGATGCCCTAGATTTCTGGAGAGTATTATTAGCAGATAAAGAAAAGAAAAGAGTATTGCTTTTCGCTGAAATGAAATTACCTGGAGAAGCTTGGTTGGAGTTTGAAATTATAGAAGGAAACTTGTACCAACGCGCTGTTTTTAGACCTAAAGGGCTCTTAGGAAGATTGTATTGGTACGCCGTACTCCCTTTTCATGCTTTTGTATTTAATGGCATGATTGACGAATTAGTAGCTACTTAAAAATATAGTAATGTCCAAAAATAACGATATAGAGATCTTCGATTTTAATTTAAATGTAAACCCAAACAAATGGTATCAAATTAGTGATACGGTTATGGGTGGCGTTTCTAGTTCAAACATGCTCATTGATGAACATGGTAATGGTGTTTTCACTGGAAATGTGTCACTTGAAAATAATGGCGGGTTTACCATGACACGCCTGCCAGTAAAAATTAAAAAAGAAAAGCATCATAAAAAAATAGAGCTACACCTGGTTGGTGATGCTAAGAGGTATCAGTTTAGAATAAAATCTACAAGTACTCAATTTTACTGGTACATACATCCCTTTGAAGCGGAAAAAGGGAAACATAAAGTTGAGCTTCTTCTAAAAGACTTTTACCCATCATATCGTGGTAATATATTAAAACTGGATAATTTTTCAGAAGATTCTATCATGGAAGTTGCCTTTTTCATAGGAAACAAAAAAAATGAAATTTTCAATTTAGTTATAGATAAAATAATCTTAACATAATTAAAGAGAACCTTTTAAACTTAATTGAAGTAAAATGATCCAATTCAAAAAACATTCAGGAATATATACGCTTAGTACTGAGCAAATTTTAAACATACCATTAGAGGAAGCTTGGGTATTCTTTAGTAATCCTAAAAATTTAGCTAAAATAACACCTTCTAAAATGGGTTTTGAAATCACCTCAGACGTTGAAAGAAGTGCTTATCCAGGACAAATCATCAGCTATAAAATAGGTGTTCTTCCTGGGATCCAACAAAATTGGGTCACAGAAATCACACAGGTAAAAAATCATGAGTTTTTTATTGATGAACAACGCTTCGGTCCTTATAAAATGTGGCATCATGAACATTTTTTTGAAGCACTTCCTGACGGAAAAACATTAATGCGTGATAAAGTGTCTTATAAATTACCGTTTGGTTTTTTAGGTCATTTTATACATAACATGTATATAAAAAGTGAGTTACAAACCATTTTTAATTACAGATATAGCACCTTAGAAACTCGATTCAATGGAAGATAAAATAGCTGTTTTTTGGTTTCGACGTGATTTGCGTTTGGAAGATAATGTTGCGCTTCATCATGCTTTAAACTCAGGGTTTAAGGTATTACCAATTTTTATTTTTGATGAAGAAATTATTAATACGTTACCTAAGCAAGATGCGCGCATAACTTTCATCTACAAGAGTTTAAAAGAAATCGATAATCAGCTTAAAACTATTGGCAGCTCATTGCGCGTTTTAAAAGGTGAGCCTTTGGAAATATGGGATAAGCTGGTTTTAGATTATAAGGTTAAAAAGGTTTTCTTCAATAAAGATTACGAACCCTATGCCTTAAAAAGGGATGAAAGTGTGAAGGCTTTACTTAAATCTAAAGGCATAGAAACTCACACGTATAAAGATCAAGTCATTTTTGAGGCGGATGAAGTTTTAAAAGCAAACCAAACGCCGTATACTGTTTACACACCTTATAAAAACCAATGGTTAAAACAATTTGATGTTGATAAACATGTTAAGTTATTCGATTGTCAAGAGTTTAAAAGTAATTTTGTTTCTGTAAATATAAATTTTCCAAAGTTAGTAAGTATTGGTTTTGAAGAAAGTTCTATTAAAGTAAAACCCTATAGCCTTGATGATTTGGTGCAGTATGATGCTGTACGTGATTTTCCAGCCTTAGATAAAACATCGCATTTGTCGCCTTATTTAAGGTTTGGTTTAGTAAGTATTCGTCAGGTGGTAAAACATGCTTTTAACACTAACGCAGTGTTTTTAAGCGAACTTATTTGGCGTGAATTTTTTATGCAAATATTATTTAATTTCCCTAAAGTGGTTACTCAAAATTTTAAACCAAAGTATGATGCCGTAATATGGAGAAATGATCCAACAGATTTTAAAAAATGGTGTGCTGGTCAAACTGGTTACCCTTTAGTTGATGCTGGTATGCGGCAATTAAACCAAACGGGCTATATGCACAATCGGGTTCGTATGATTACTGCTGGGTTTTTATGCAAACACCTTTTAATTGACTGGAGGTGGGGTGAAGCCTATTTTGCTGAAAAGTTATTAGATTTTGAGCTGGCTTCCAATAATGGAAACTGGCAATGGGCAGCAGGTACGGGTTGCGATGCAGCACCTTACTTCAGGATATTTAATCCGACCACTCAGATTCAAAAATTCGATAAAAATTTAGAATATATTAAAAAGTGGGTGCCAGAGTTTCAAGAGTTGACTTATCCTAAGCCTATAATCAATCACAAAGAAGCACGCGAACGTTGTTTAAAGGTTTATCGTGAAGCATTAAATTGAAAGTTGTTATCAATTTCATAAAAAAAAGCTGATTAAAAAGAGATACTTTCTAATCAGCTTCTGTAAGTTTATAATAGAAGTGAAATTTTTAATCCAACTTCACACGGTTTTCGCGGTTAGCCAATTCCCAAGCTGTATAAAAGATTAGGCGTGTACGTGTTTCTAAAAATTCATAGTTTATTTTATCTGGTGTGTCACTTGGCTTGTGATAATCATCGTGTGTTCCATTAAAATAGAAAATCACCGGAATGTTGTTTTTTGCAAAATTGTAGTGGTCTGAACGGTAATAAAAACGGTTTGGGTCGTTTTCATCATTATAAGTGTAGTCTAAATCTAAATTCACATATTTATTATTTACCGCTTCAGAAACATCATGTAGCTCTTGACTCAGCTTATCTGATCCAATAAGGTATAAGTAGTTATCACCACCTTCGTGGTTGTCGTCTACACGCCCAATCATATCAATGTTTAAGTCGGTTACCGTATTTTCTAAAGGAAAGATAGGTTCAACATCTGTGTAATATTTAGAACCTTGTAAACCAATTTCTTCTGCGGTAACGTGTAAAAACAGAATAGATCGTTTCGGGCCTTTACCATCTAATTCAGCGGCCTTAAAAGCTTTTGCGATTTCTAAAATAGCTACTGTTCCAGAGCCATCATCATCAGCACCATTATTTATATCGCCGTTAGCAGACACACCAATATGGTCTAAATGTGCCGAAATTACTAGAATTTCATCTGGTTTTTCAGAACCTTTAATGTAAGCCAATACATTTTCAGAATCTTTTGTGCCGTTAGGAAGGAAGGAAGCTGGAACTTTTTGATGATAATTACCTTCGGCAATAGGAGAAGGAATGTCATTTGCCACGTAAAAGTCTTTTAAAAATTCCACGGCTTTCTTTTGTCCGGGTTCACCGGTGCCACGACCTTCAAATTCATCAGAAGCATAAATATAAAGGTTCTTTTTAAGGTCTGCTGCAGTGATTTTTTCTGCATAGGTTTCAGCTGAAGCTGTTGTAGTCTCTACATTATTCTGAGATTCGCCTTTACAGGAAGTGAATAAAAGAGAAAGGCATACAAGTGTTAGTAAATTTTTCAAATGAAATAAAGTTTAAAATTGTACGGCTATATTACAAAATTGAATTTATTGAAATTTGATTTCAGCTTACTTTAACAGTTCAATATATGATTTTTAGTGCCATTCATTAAATTATTATCATTATGATAAAAAAGATAGAATGATAAATGTCAGTATCCGTATCTTTTTTATAAATTACATTTGTATCTTAAAATTTAAATTATAATTGATGGAGTTTTTAAACGCGACTTATCTAGCCTTATTTTTAATTATTTGTATCGGATTTATTATAGGAAACATTAAAATTAAAGGCATATCGCTAGATGTTTCTGCCATTATTTTTGTCGCACTACTCTTTGGCCACTTTGGCGTGGAACTCCCGGATATTTTACAGAAAATTGGATTAATACTTTTCATTTACACTATTGGGTTGCAAGCAGGGCCTGGTTTTTTTGATTCTTTTAAAGAAAATGGTAAAAACTTAGTGACTATAGCCGCATTGATTGTGGTGTCTGCTGCGGTGATTACCTTTTTAGCCATCCAGTTTTTAGCTATTGATAAGTCTATTGCTATTGGTTTGATGGCTGGGGCGCTAACGAGTACGCCTGGTTTAGCCACGGCTATTGATGTAACCCAATCGCCATTAGCGTCTATTGGTTACGGTATAGCTTATCCGTTTGGCGTTATTGGTGTTATTTTATTTGTAAAATTATATCCGAAAATTTTCAGAATTAATCTTACTAAGGAAGAGGAAGAATACGAAGAAAAAGCACACGGGCATTTTGATATAATAACCCGATGTAATTTTTTAGTGGAGCACGAAAGTGTGATTGGTAGAACGATAGAAGATTTGCAAATTGGTTCTATGACCAAAGGTGTGGTTTCTCGTGTAAAACATAAGAATGAAGCCTTTGTTCCGAAGAAAAATACGGTATTACATAAAGGTGATTATATACGAGTTGTAGGTACGGAAGATGCGTTAAAACGAGTGGAATTGTTAATCGGGCCTAAGTCTGATGTTGAAATTTCATTTGGAGAAGAATACGTTGTGCAGTCTTATTTAGTAACTAAAACTGAATTAGTAAATAAAACTTTAGGGGAGTTAAATCTTAAAGATAATTTTGGTGCGACTATCACTAGAGTTCGAAGAAGTGGTATAGATTTATCACCTAGACTTTCTTTGAAGCTTCAAATTGGTGATAAACTGATGATTTCGAGTCAGAAAAGCAGCGCGAAGCAGATTTCTAAATTAATTGGTGATAATAAAAGTAAGTTATCTGATACTGACTTCTTCCCATTAGCATTAGGTATCGTTTTAGGTATTTTAGTCGGTGGCGTTTCTTTATCTTTTGGAGATGCGTTTACATTCAATCTTGGATTAACAGGAGGTGTGCTTATTGTCGCTATGATTTTGGGTAGAATTGGTAAAACCGGAAAAATGCTTTGGGTGATGAGTGGTAATTCTAATCACTTACTGCGTCAGTTTGGATTAATGCTTTTTCTAGCCGTGGTTGGAACCAATGCTGGTTCGACCTTAGTAGAAACTTATTCACAATACGGGATTAAGTTATTTTTAATAGGTGGTGTTATCACTTTTGTGCCAATGGTTTTGGCAGCTATTGTAGCTCGCTTGTTTTTTAAAATCAATATTTTAACCCTTTTAGGAACTTTAACTGGGTCTATGACAAGTACCCCTGGTTTAGCGGCTGTAGATACGATGACTAAAACCGATGCCCCTTCTGTGGCTTATGCAACGGTATATCCTATTGCTATGGTGTTGTTAATTATTTGTACTCAAATTTTAGGCTTAATCTTTTAATTAAAAAGTAATCCAAATACCTAAAAACTGAATAATATAAGGGGCTAAAATAGCAGTTAAAATACCGTTTATAATAAGACCAATACTGGATAAGGCTCCAAAATTACCGCTGATTTCCATAGACTTGGAAGCACCTAAAACGTGGGATGCAGTGCCCATGGATATGCCTTGAGATATCGAACTTTTAATACGGGTGAGCTTCATGATTTCGTAGCCGAATATCGAACCAATAATTCCGAAGAGAATAACTACAGAGGCCGTTAATGGCGGAATACCACCAAGGGTTTTAGAAACTTCCATAGCGATTGGTGTGGTGACCGATTTTGGAGCTATTGAGAATATGATTTCTTTGGGAGCACCTAAAGCTTTTGCTATTAATACTACTGAAACTATACCAACAATACAACCTACCAATTGTGATACGATAATAGGAATAGCTTGTTTTTTTATCTTTCCCAATTGCTGATATAAAGGCACACCTAGAGCTACAATGGCTGGTTTGAGTAAAAATTCTATCATCCGACTGCCTTCTTTATACGTGTTGAAATCTATTTCAAAAAGCATCAAAAAACCAATAATAAAAATAATAGCGAGTAATACAGGGTTGAGAAAAATGAGTTTGGTTTTTCTTTGAATATTTTGAGCAATAAAATAGGCCAGAAAAGTAAGCGTAAGCAGAAAAAGTTCAGAATTTAGAATGTTTTCCATAGCTGTTATTTAAGCGTTTTTGTTCTTTTTGAAGCTGTTTTTATGACGCATAAACAACTGGTGTGTCCAACCGGTACAAGCAAAAACAATTATAGTTCCTAATGTTGAAGCGATAATAATAGACCAAAAATTCGATTGAATTAAATCTAAGTACAACAAAATAGCAACACCAGGAGGAACAAAAAAGAAAGCCATATTTTTGGTTAGAAAATGGCTTAATCCAGCGACCCATTTTAATTTTATCCAACCGATTTCTAGGGAAAAGGTGAGGAGTATCATACCAATAATACTAGAAGGCATTTTTAATCCTGTTAAGTGCACCACAATTTCCCCTATAAGTAAATAACCTAAAATAATGACGACTTGTCTCATAGTTTATCTCTGTTGATTTTTTATAATATAGTAATGTTTAGAGTAGCATTAATATCATGGTTAATATTTATGAACTTTCAGAGCTGTTTTGTAGATGAAAGCTCCATAGGCTAATCTTTAGGGTCTAAATTCTCTAAAGGCGCATCATGAAGGGCTTCCATTTCTGCAGGATCTAATTCAGTCGGCTCTTTGGTTTCTTTCTTTTCTTCTGATTCTTCTTCACTTTTGTCCGTGATCTGCTTTTCCAGTGCTTCGGTTTGAGGGGCTTGTGGGGTTGTAAAGAACGTTTTATAGGTACTTAAACCTAAAGCGAGTAAAGCCAACAGCATTGAAAACTGAATGATTTTCTTCACCTCACCTGTTTTTTTCGATAAGTTAAAGGCTATAAAACCAAAGATAAGTGCAGCTAAGGCAGGAATAAATGTAAATTTTGAATTTGGTAAAACGGCTATAATTACAGATATAACAGCCGAGATAAAAGCAATAATGGTAGATGTTTTTTTCATTTCAATTAATTTTAAGCACAAAAAAACAGCATCAAAAGAGTAATGCTGTTTTTAGTGTTCTGAAGGTTTTTCAGAATATGATATTGTAATTTTTAACTATTCAGCATTACTGGCATAACGAGCATGGTTACTTGTTCGCCTTCATCTAAACCATCAACGGGCGTTAAAATTCCAGCGCGGTTTGGCATACTCATTTCTAGTTGTACATCATCAGCATTTAAGTTATTCAGCATTTCGGTTAAAAAACGTGAGTTAAACCCAATTTGCATATCGTCACCTTGATAATCACAAGTTAAACGTTCTTCAGCTTTGTTACTGTAATCTATGTCTTCCGCAGAAATATTTAGCTCAGCACCAGCAATTTTTAAACGAATTTGATGTGTAGTCTTGTTAGAGAAAATACTAACACGACGTACAGAATTTAAAAATTGATTTCTGCTAATAACTAGTTTATTCGGATTTTCCTTAGGGATTACCGCTTCGTAATTAGGATATTTACCATCAATTAAACGACAAATTAACTCAGAGTTTTCAAAAGTAAACTTGGCGTTAGAGTCGTTGTATTCAATAGATACATCGTCTTCACTACCTGCTAAAATGCCTTTTAAAAGATTTAAAGGTTTTTTAGGCATAATGAATTCGGCCACTTGATTGGCTTTGATATCTTCACGTGTGTATTTTACTAATTTATGTGCATCGGTCGCTACAAAGGTTAAGCCTTCAGTAGAAAACTGAAAAAACACACCACTCATTACCGGACGTAAATCATCGTTTCCAGCTGCAAAAATGGTTTTACTAATGGCCGTAGCTAAAACATCACCAGTGACAACGGTTTGACTTGGATCTTCTAAAGATACCGCATTAGGAAATTCTTTTCCATCGGCATAAGCTAAAGCATACTTACCGTGGTTAGAGCTAATCTCGATAGTGTTATTGTCTTCAATAACAAATGTTAAGGGTTGCTCTGGAAAAGTTTTTAAAGTATCTAAAAGCAAACGTGCAGGAATCGCAATACTGCCTTCGCTATCACTTTCAACATCTAGTTTAGAAGCCATGGTCGTTTCTAAATCACTAGCAGAAACGGTAAGCTTGTTATGGTCTAATTCAAATAAAAAATTATCTAAAATTGGTAAGGTGTTCGAACTACTAATGACACCACCTAAAACCTGCAATTGTTTTAGTAAATAAGTACTTGATACTATAAATTTCATGTGAGGATATTATATTTTCTAAGTAGGTTGCTCATGTTCATAGTGATTTTGTCTATATAAAATCGACTATTAACTTTGTGATCATGAAACAAATGGCTTAGTTTTTATTATCATAATGCTTCATACAAATATATTCTAAACCGCTTATATTTCGAAACAAACTTATTAACATTTAAGCTGCGTATTTTTTCTTTCTGATGTAGTTAAATACAAAACCAAAAAGACCTAACAAAACCAATGGTAGCAGGATGTTAATGATTTGCCACTTGGTTTTTTCTTCGGCTATTTTTTGCTGATCTAAGAAGCTTACAGCAATTTCTTTGGAACGAATGTTTATAAGTCCGTTGTCATCTAAAAGGTAATTCACCGCGTTGAGTAAAAATTCCTTGTTGCCATAAGTTTGCCCAGTCCATCGGTCAAAACCTAATTCTTGAGGTGCGTTTCTAATCACGTCGTTCTTGATAATATCACCGTCAGCAATGATAATCATCTTTGTCGGTACACTAAGATCTTTACCTTTTGGAAGTTCAAAAGGTTTAATACGGTTGCTGTAAACGGATTCAAATTCGCCTTCTAACAGTACCGCTAAATTTTGGTTTCCAGCTCTAAAATCTTGTGGGTTTTGCTCTTTGGTAACCATTTCTAGGCTTATCATTCTTGGGGTGCCTTCAAGCTTCGTTAAAGGTGCCGATTGTAATAAAACCGTTTTATGAATGTTATTTTTAAGCGTGTCAATTGGATTTGCAAAATCGAACTTCACCAGATTTAAATTATTTACAATAGGGTGCGAGCTATTAGTGCCAGCTAAAGGGGAATAAGGCCATTGTAAATGCTGAAATTGCGACTGGCTACCTTCGCCCATGGCTAAGGTTATAGGGGCTGAATACAGTGTGCTTACTAGTTCCGGATTGATACGTGCCCCGTATTTAAAAAAGAAATCGGTAAGGTTTAAATCTCTCGGAATGGCCACATTACTGCCACTTGGGTTGTACAAACTATCTTTTTCCATGCTAATCGCATCAATGAGCCATAAGCTTTTTCCGCCATTCATGGTAAATTGGTCTAAAACCAGTTTTTCTTCTTCTGAAAAGGCTTGGGTAGGTTTTGCTGAAATGATTAAATCATAAGTATTTAGGTCTTTCAGTGTATTTTGCGGATTATTAGCCACACTATCTAATGTGAATGGTGCAATGAAATAGTATTCACCAATTTTTTTAACAAAATCGGCAATGTATTTATCTTCAAGTTGCTGGTTGCCTTTCAGAATAGCAATCTTACGTCTCTTTGGTTTAGTGAGTTTGCTAAACCCATCCGCGAAAGCGTATTCTAAATGTTGCACCGAGTTTGAAACCAATTCTTGCTGTGTGGCACCAATTTTATTCTTCACTAATGGAATAATAACTGTTTGGTCGTTGTAGCTCGCTAAAGCCCATGGAAAAATCATGGCTTTTGATGATTTTCCGCTTTCGGTCACACTTAATTGCATAGGTGTTAATCCGCGTTGGGTTAACTGCTCAATGTTACGATCGCGAGTAGCGTCATCTTCAATCGGATTAATAAAGTTGAAAATGATGTTGCTGTTTTCAGCTGAAAACTCTTCAAGAAGCTGTTGTGTTTCTTTTTTTAAGCGTCTAAATTCCGAAGGAAAATCGTCGCCTTCTAAAAAAACATCAATAATAATAGGCGCGTCTATATCAGCTATGGTTTCTAGAGCCGATTCACTTAAGGTATAGCGTTTGTCTGCCGTTAAGTCAAAACGTTCAAAAACTTTACTGCTTAAAAAGTTTATCGCTATGAGGGCGATAACAAGAATTAGGATATGTTTTTTATTGCTATTCAAAGGTCTTTTCTAATTGATAGGTTCTTATTGCCGTGACTTTATCATCTTCAAAATCAAGTTCAATACATTCTTGCTGTTCGTTAAAAGCGCCAGGTTTGAAGCCTAAGTTATAATTCCATTTATCTGGTGAATTGGCTTTTATGCTATCATCCCAGCCGTACCATTCACTTTCTCCTAATAGGTTTTCAACTTCCTTTTTAGGTTTCCCAATAAAGAGGCTGTCTTCGGTGATGTTATTTAACATTTCAAAACGTAACTCGGGACTTTCTTCCCAAGCTTCGGCTTTAAAATATTTTTCATGATGGTAGTTGCTGAAAATATTAATAACCGGATAAAAAATATAAAAATAGGCCAGTGGTGCTAGAGCTAAACTTACTAAAAAAGTAAGCCACTTGCGCTTGTCTATGGTGTTTACAAACAGCCAGACAAGCACAAACACGATAAGCATTGAAATAATAAAAATAGGAGTTAAAATCATGCCTTAGCTTTAGTCAGATTGATTTTGGTTAACATTAAAAAGAATAGGGTAATACTTAAAAAATAGATGATATCGCGCGTATCTAAAACGCCACGACTCATACTTTTAAAATGTGCACTCATACCCAATTGGTTTATAAATTCACTTGAAGCAAAATCTGCAATACCTTCAAAACCAACATAAAATAAGAAGCAAATAAAAACAGCACTTATAAAAGCTACAATTTGATTGTCAGATAATGTTGAAGCAAAAACACCAATAGCGGTATAGGCTGCAACCAAAAATAGAAGCCCGAAATAAGACCCTAAAGTACTTCCCATGTCTAAATTTCCAACAGGATTTCCTAATTCATAAACGGTGTATACATATAAAAGCGTAGGTAAGAGGGCAATTAAAATAAGGATAAAAGCGCCAAAATATTTACCTAAAACGATATTGAAAATTGAAATGGGTTTGGTGAGTAGTAATTCTAAGGTACCCTGTTTTTTTTCATCTGAAAAACTACGCATGGTCACTGCAGGAATCAAGAAAATTAAAATCCATGGCGCTAATAAGAAAAACGACGATAAATCTGAAAAACCATAATCAAGGATATTAAATTCTCCTTTAAATAGCCAAAGCAATAAACCATTTAAGGTTAAAAATATAGCAATAACCAAGTAGCCTATGGGCGATGCAAAAAATGAATTGATTTCTTTTCTTAAAATAGCTAACATTGGATTTAGTTAATAGTTATTTGTTAATGGTTGTTGGTTTTTTGATAATTTCAATAGTCAATAGTCAATAGTCAATAGTCAATAGTCAATA
>NZ_WAAT01000032.1:55524-90892 GCF_008806375.1 Pseudotamlana haliotis
CCTTTCCTCACAAACATAAGGTTTAAATTATTATTCGAAATCAGAAAGTCTATGAATGTTTTGAGGATATTCCACATCGTCTAATTTAATCGGGTCAGGAATAAACGTCACGCTCACAGAATCCATAATACCTAAGCCTAAAAGGCTAGAAGCACTACCTGTTGTAGCACTATTACTTTTGTAAACCGCAACTTCCAGAAAATCACCCGAATTAAAAACGGCCAAACGACGCCCTTCATCATTTCGTTTATTTTCTGGAATGTCAAAATTAACAATATCACTGTATTTCTGATAGATTTTTGAAAAGGTGTACTGGCGGACCGTAATTTCAAAATTGCGCCCTTTTTGTATGGATTCAAAAAAGTTGCGTTTAATATTAGTTACTACATTACCATAATTGTCAATATAAATAATGTTTCCAAGAATCGTTTTGTCGTCTTTAATATAAGGTTTGATGCCTTTTATAGGTTTAATTTCAGAAATCTTTTTACCAATAACATCTAAGGTACCACCACGCGCAATATGGCAAGCCACTTGAACAAAAACATCTAAAACCGTAAAACTACTTCTTATTTTATCGTGGATATTAATTTCAACAATATCTTCAGGTGCAATTTCAGAACAAATCATGCTCATAATGCCATTATTGGCACAAACAAAATAATGCCCATCGAGTTTCACGGCAATGTGTTTGTTTTCTGGATTTAATTCTGAGTCAATACCTATAATATGTATGGTTCCTTTTGGGAAATTGTTATAAGCATTTTGAATAATGTACGCCGCCTCAGGAATGTTAAAAGGTGAAACATTATGTGAGATATCAACAATGGTCACACCAGGGAGTTCACTTAGAATAGCGCCTCGTGTCGCGCCAGCAAAGTAATCTTTCTCTCCAAAATCGGTTGTTAGTGTAATAATTGCCATGGGCAAATTGTTGATATGTTTTTAATGTTTTGTCCCTCAATTTTACTTAAATTTGAGAGAGACATGAATGATTACAAACCTACAAATTTTCGTTTTCGTATTTATAATTTAAATGAAAAATGTGTATTTGTAAGACTCATGAACATAAATTTAAAAACTAGACTGAACACGTAACAATGAAACTGTAATTTTTAACTTAAAACCACGCCTTTGAACGAAATAATCATCGAACTTGAAGAGATTTCTCCAAAAGAGTTTTTTGGAGCACAAAACACGAACATTGAACTTTTAAAAAAGTACTTTCCAAAATTAAAAATTGTAGCGCGAGGCAACAAAATAAAAGCCTACGGTGATGAAGAATTACTAGAGGAATTTGATAGGCGCCTTACCATGCTTTTAAAACATTTCGCAAAATATAACAAACTCGATGAAAATGTTATAGAGCGTGTTTTAACGAGTCAAAGTAGTGACGATTATAATACTTCAGAAAAAAGCGGCGAAGTGATTGTGCATGGTGTAAGCGGTCGCCTTATTAAAGCACAAACAGCAAACCAACGGAAAATGGTAGAGCTCATGCGTAAAAACGATATGGTTTTTGCAATTGGTCCTGCAGGAACAGGAAAAACCTATACTGGTGTCGCTCTGGCTGTTCAAGCTCTAAAAAATAAAGAGGTGAAACGTATCATTTTAACACGCCCAGCTGTTGAAGCCGGTGAGAATCTAGGTTTCCTTCCTGGTGATTTAAAAGAAAAGTTAGACCCTTATATGCAGCCACTTTACGATGCCCTTCGTGATATGATTGCTCCCGAAAAATTAGCACATTATATTGAAAACGGTACCATTCAAATTGCGCCTTTGGCCTTTATGCGTGGACGAACTTTAGACAATGCTTTTGTGATTTTAGATGAGGGACAAAACACCACACACGCCCAGATGAAAATGTTTTTAACCCGTATGGGGAAAAACGCCAAGTTTTTATTAACCGGTGACCCAGGGCAAATCGATTTACCACGACGTACCATTTCCGGACTTAAAGAAGCCTTGCTTATTTTGAAAAATGTAGAAGGTGTAGGTATTATATTTTTAGATGATAAAGATGTGATTCGTCATAAACTCGTTAAAAAAGTCATTGAAGCTTACAAGAGTATAGAAAACGCCGAGTAATTATAAATAAATATTATTTTAAGTAAAAACCAGTTATTCAGTTAATTGGTTTTTTGTTTTTAGTACAATCCTTTAATTATATAAACTTTGTTAGAAATAGTGTAAGAGTTTAGAAAGTCCTTTCCAATAGATTTGCAGTATAACAATAAATAAAAATTATGAAAAAATTATTTTTAATTGCAGGATTATTAGGATTTAGTCAGCTTTTCGCTCAACAAAATGATATAGAAATTACACCAGATAATTCCTGGTTAAAAGCTGGAGTTACTGCAGGTATTCCTGTTGGAGATGCTAGTGATGTTTCAGATTTTAATTTAGGTTTAAGTCTTAGAGGACAATATCTATTCACGCCTTATATAGCTGCGGGTGTGGCATCTGGATATAATCATTTTTTCGGAAAAGAAGGTGTAGATGATTTCGGAATTGTACCTGTTGCGGGATTTTTACGTTATTATTTTGAACCAAGCGGATTTTTTATTGGTTCAGATGTTGGGTATGGTTTCTTAACAAATGTAGATAATAATAATGGTGGTTTATATGTAAACCCACAAGTTGGTTATCACAACAGAGATTGGAATTTCTATGCGTTTTATCAAAATACATTTGCTGAACACGATTTTGATATTCAAACCGTTGGTTTAGGAGTTACCTATAATATTAGATTCAAATAACATAGCGATGTTTAATTGATTAGTAAAAAGGAAACATATTTATGTTTCCTTTTTTTATTTGTATTTGTTTTGCGCAGTTAAACAAATTACATTTGTAACTTAAAATTCACATATAACTTTGATGAGCAATACAATTACAGATACCAATTTCAAATTTCCAGGGCAAAAAAGTCTTTACAAAGGAAAAGTAAGAGCTGTTTATAACATCAACGACGAAGAATTGGTTATGGTAGCCACCGATAGACTTTCAGCATTTGATGTGGTGATGCCAAAAGGCATACCTTATAAAGGACAAATACTAAATCAAATTGCCACTAAAATGATGGCAGCAACCGAAGATTTAGTGCCAAACTGGTTAACAGCAACACCAGACCCTAATGTAGCGGTAGGTTATCTATGTGAGCCTTTTAAAGTTGAAATGGTGATTCGTGGTTATATGTCTGGACACGCAGCTCGCGAATATAAAGCAGGCAAACGCATGCTTTGTGGTGTTGCTATGCCTGAAGGCATGAAAGAAAATGATGCTTTCCCAGAGCCAATTATTACACCTGCAACCAAAGCTGAAATGGGTGACCATGACGAGGATATTTCTAGAGAAGATATCTTGAAAAAAGGTATTGTTTCAGAAGAAGACTATGTGGTGTTAGAAGATTATACCCGTAAATTATTCCAACGTGGTACTGAAATTGCCGCCTCAAGAGGTTTGATTTTAGTAGATACCAAATACGAATTTGGAAAAACAAAAGATGGTAAAATTGTTCTAATAGACGAAATCCACACACCAGATTCTTCTCGTTATTTCTACGCTGAAGGTTATCAAGAACGTCAAGATAAAGGAGAAGCTCAAAAACAATTGAGTAAAGAGTTTGTACGTCAATGGTTAATTGCTAACAATTTTCAAGGTTTAGAGGGGCAAAATTTACCAGAAATGAGTGATGAATACATCCAATCGGTAAGTGAGCGTTATATTGAACTTTACGAAAACATTACTGGTGAAACTTTCATAAAAGCCGATGTAAGTAACATTGAAGAACGTATCGAGGCTAATGTTTTAGCCTATTTAAAGTAGTCTTAATTTACTTTAAAAATCATAACAAAAAATCTCCGTAGGTTATTCCTGCGGAGATTTTTTTGTTTTATAAAAGCTTTCATGGTTCAGGTTGCCAACTCTCACGAAAGGAAAAGTCTTGTTTAATTTCAGGTTTTAGCCTCAACAAAGATTACATAATTAAAGACATAAACACGCCTTCAAATAATCAATAGAAATAAACAATATTCAATTTCATTCACCCATATAAAAGTCGGATCAAAGAATAAACGATTAAACAAATAAATATTCCAAAATCTAATAGTGATATTCAACCACACGGCCGTTTAAAGGTTGTTCGTTACGATAGTTATTAATTGGCATATTACTTTTAAGCTTTAGGACTTCTTCCACAGATAAAATAATAGGGTCTTTAAAAACAATCCAATTGATGTTTTCCGAGCAGGGCGGTGTTGTTAAAGAACCGCCATATGAGTAATAGGGTCTGTCTTGAAGCAAAAAGCTTGACAAATCAACACTTTGGTTAATCTCTTTTTTAGCGCCTGTTTTTAAGGGTAAAAAGCTTTCAAAGAATTCAAACAACTGACTTTCTTCGCCTTCTTTTCCTAGTATGGACAAAACCGTGGCTTTTCCTGATTTACTGGTGTGGACCAAGTGAACTTCTATTGGGTAGATGATACCATTTATTTTGTGCTCAGAAGGCTCATGAAAATGGATTTGCTTTAAGCAATAGCGTTCATTTTTATACGTGATATAATCACCTTCTTCAAAATCAAACTGAATAGAATGTCCGTTGTTTTCAACATCATGAATCAGCGTGCTAGGCTCGTATTGAAAGCTTAATTCATTTTCAAAATGAGTAGAATCAGCATTGATATGAATGATATTTATTGGGGATTGGTGATTACCATTACAATCAGAATGGGTTTCTATTTCCGCCCAATGTTCAGGAGCCGTTTCGCCATGATAACTCCAATGCTTTTTTGTGTCATGGTGTTGTGCTAATAAAGGTTCTGTCTGCTTTTCTGCTTGGTTGCATGAAATAGTTACTAGCGTCATAACGGCTAGTAAGATGCTGTATGGTTTAGTTTGCATAACTGATTTATTTAGTTGATTTTCGATGTACTAAATTAGTAGCTATGCCATGTCTAAACACTGACTTATGTCAGTTTTGATGCTGAAAGGCATAAAAGTTATTAACTATAACGTTTTTTATTTGTTGAATAGAGAGAAATGAAATAACTTCTTTAAATTCCCTTGTAAACATTTACCTCTGAAATCGTTTATTGAATTACGATTTGGTTTACTTTGTCCGCTGAGTCACATGAAATGAAAATTCTCATGTAAAGCTTGTTCTTTTTTTTATGAAGAATACAAGTTACATAGACGTGCATAAATAATGACCTTAAGTAACAGCCGTATTTAATAGTTAATAGCTTGAGGTTCCGACTCCTTTATTATTTGCCTCTAAAGCTCTAGTGTTAACATGATCAATTGTTATGTTAACAATACGATCAGGATGGTTAATAGGAATTACATCATTATAACCTGGTAGTCAAAGACTTAGATTGTTCTAATTTTAAGTCTTAAATATTACTTTACTACTCATTCTTAATTTTAAGAATGAGTAGATTTTTGACAAAATAATGCTATTTTTTTAGATACCCCCCTTTTTATAAGGTACAATTCTTATAAAAATGTACGGGAAACACACATTTACAATGTAAAGAAAAGCTTTAATTTGCCTTGACGTAATAAATAATAACTAAAAAATGAAAACTTTAAGTAAAATGCATAGTTCATTTTAGAATCAGATCGTACAGTAACTAGAACTAGTAGAAAAATAGCTGGAAGATATTTAATAGCATCATCCGTAACAGGAGTGAATATATAAGAAAACAGAAACTCAACCATTCTAATTATGAATTTAAAAACTAAATTGTATTTAACTTTACTATTACCTTTTTTGTTTGCTGGTATTGGTCTATACTGCTTTTTTAAATTTTTAATAAATGATAATATTTACATGACTACTAAAGAGGCGATTGCTGCATCTCTTTTTGGTCTAGTGTTTTGGTTTTTTGAAGTTAGATTAATTATTTCAATGATTGAAAAAAACAAATAATATGGAACACACTAATTATAACAAGATGAATCTCAATGGGGTAAATAACACCATCTATTTTGTGTTCCGATGGCTCATGAAAATGTATTAGTTTTAAGCAAAAGCGTTCATTTTTATACGTGATATAATCACCTTCTTCAAAATCAAACTGGATAGAATGCCCGTTGTTTTCAACATCATGAATCAGCGTACTAGGCTCGTATTGAAACCTGAATATTGACTTTTGTTAGGTTTCTAAAAAAAGACTTAAAAGTTATTAACTGTAACGTTTTTTCTTTAAATCTTTAGAAATAATATTTCAGAAAAATAAAATGCTATAACCCAATTTAAATTTGTTTATTCTTGAAATTACTGCGGGTATAGTTATAGAGAAGTAGCTATGATTTTCTATTTTTTACCTTGTCAGTAATTTTCCGAACTAGGTTGTAAACAAAAGCATTGGTTTTTGCGTAATGAAAGGATATAAAGCAAACCACAAGCATGAACAATAATGCACCAAATATGGCTTCAGTTGGGTTAAGAGATTTGTTTAAATAACGTTTTATGCCGTAGCCTGTGAAACTTCCGTAAAGCAAAATAAAATGAATGACATAAATCGAGAGAGTTTTTTCTCCAATTTTAGAAATGATAGACCGTTTCAATAAAGGTTCTAAACTGTAAAAAATGCTGAATATAATGAGTACATCACCAAGTCTACCAAATAGATAATTGAAGTTTGCACAGCGTTCTAAAAGTGTAAAACCGGTTAGGTCATATAGACTAAGTAAAAATGAGGTTGAGCCGAAAACAAGAAAAAGTCCTGTGGTTAAAAAAGCTGTAATGGTTAGGAGTCTAAAACGCTTTCTGTGTAAGTGTCTAAAAAATATAGTGGATAAAAAAGCTCCAAAGGCCGAATAACCAAACCAAGGTAAAATAGTGAATACCGACCCGTTACTTTTAGTCATGTAATTGGCAAAAAAGCGTGGTACGTTTTCTAAAGTGAGATTTCGGTATAAAGGTTCTGAAATAAAGCAAGCACAGCCAATTACAAATAAAACAATAGAAAATAGGTAGCTGTGTTTTCTAAAAAGAGCATAAAGTCCCACGAGGAGTATAAGCGATAAACCAATACACTGTAGAACATCAATCACCAAAAAATACGGATTAAAATAGCCTGAAAGCCAACTTAAAATATTGGCTCGTAAACTATAACCAATAAGAATCAAGAGTAAGCCACGAAATAGCCCTTTTTTAATTCGCGGTTTATCTTGTCCCTTGGCATAGGCACGAAGGAGCAAATAGGTAAACACCAGACCTGAAATCGTGAAAAACATAGGTGCCGTAACCCCTCTAAAATAGCTCCAAATATTATAAAATATATTGTTGGAATTTCTATAAATAGGGTCGAGGAGCGTATCTATAAAATGCCCTTGTAGCATCATTAGAATAGCAAAAGCTCTAACGGCATCAATAAAGTATAGGCGATTGGTTTGCAATGGTATTTAATTTGGTTGTGAGCAAATATACTTTAAAAATTAAATCTTGATTAGGGCAGTGCAACTATTGTGTCGAGGATAATCTAGTTAACAAGTCATTGTGTTAGTTTAAGTCATAATGAAAACCTATGCTATGCTATTACAACTGGTTATCATAGGATAGGTTTTTGAGGATGGGGCATTTATGTTTTCTTCAATAATATCTTTTCGTTTACAAACTGATTAGCAGAATCAAGGAAATCAACCATTAAACTCCAATTTGAATTGGGTTCAGAATAGTTTTTGTATTGTTTGGAAGTTGTTATAATTAAGTCACTTCCAATAACTTCTGCTTGACTAATAAAGGCTCCGGTGCTGTTATCTATAGACTTGTTTAGTTTGTCTATACCAGTAACGGCATACCCTTTTGGTATATTGAACGTGATTTTATTATTATAAATTCTAGGGTATGACATATGTATGTTTTCTGTACGTTCCCGTTGTTTTTTGTTCAAATCAATTTGATTGGTGATGAGCTTCCCTATTTCAACAATATAATTAGGGCCTGCTTTTTTTATAAACGCATCTTTACCTTTAAATGATTCAGTAAATGTTAAATACGAATCAAAACCATATCGACCAGTTTCATTGATTTTGAATGCATAGTCATCAATTTCATTCAACTCAAATTCTGATTGAGCAGCTTCTTTCATTTGTTCTTTATGGTGGTTCTGTATTTTTAATATGGCAGCATCCAATTGTTTTTGATACTCTATTTTCTTCTTCTTTCTTTTTACAAGCTCAATAAAAGATTTTGTTTCATATTTTTTATAATCATCATAAATATAGTCAGTAAAGAGTAATCGGTTATTTTGTTCTTCCTTTTTTTGATGTCCTTTGAAGTTACTAATGGACGTTATTGAAAAACCAGAAAAATCGTCATTTAAAGTGAAGGTTATTTCTTTTTTCTCCTCGTTTTGAGAATAAACGCTATGAGGTAACTTTTCTCTCGTTATGCCATCTATTTTGTTTTTTGAAGAGGTCAATAGATAGGCTTCGGTATTTTCAATTAATGGATTGAACTCATTAATAGAGTTATATTGGTCAAAATATTCAACATAAAGTGGTGTTTCTGTGTTTACTTTTAAGAGAAGGTCTACATTTTTTTCAATTAATAAATCATCAATTGTTCCATCATATCGTTTTTTCGAAACCACAACGTCATAATCAATGTCATTACGATTTAAAAAGGCTGTAAAGTATTTAATAAACTCTTTTTGACTACTAATAAAAGGAGGGTTAGAGCCATAGAATTCAAAGGGATTGTATAATATATCTGCTTCTTTAACAACCATGGCTTCAATGTATTGAGTAAGGTAAGCATGACGCATAAAATAGTAGGCCTCTTTAACTTTCTCAGTATCATTTTTAAAGGTTTTACTTTTGAAAAAATCTCTAAGGTCACCAATATCTCTATTAGCTCTTAAGCGCTTGTCATATAAATCGAGGACTTCTTCTTCGCTTACGTTTTTTTTAATGATGGTTTCTTTTTCAGGTAAGAAGGCTAAAGCTCGGTCTTCAAACGACCCAGAACGCGCAAAATATACTTGAAACTTATACGAAGGAAGATCTAACAAGGGGAAGAACCATCTATTAGAGATGTATTTGTCAATATTAGTGCCTTCTAGGCTGTAGCGTCTAATGCTTCTCTTTTCTGTAGGTAGTTGTTTTAATTCAGGAGCCTTATTGTAAGAATTAAAATTTATAAAGAAATCATTTTCAGTTTCAAAAAACAGTTTAAAATTTACTATAGGGTATTCTTCTGACAAGGTAGTTTCTACCGGTTCAAAACCATATGCGAATGTCGATTTAAAAGAATCTTCGTAATACGTGTAATAATCTATGATGTCACCTACTTCTAGGTTAGGAATAGCGATGTTTGTTTTGCCGTCTACTTGAACCGATTCTTTTTTGATATCAATTTCTATTTCATCACCATTGGGTTTAACAACTTTTATTCCTACAAAATTACCTGTATTTTGCTGCCAATTGAAAGCTACAGGAATAGGGAAAACAATGACTTTAGTTGGAGCCCTAAATATATCTAAAAATGAAAATTCTGAAAATTCTTTTACCGCAGAATTATCTAATAATTTTATACGTTTTCTTGTCGAGTTTTTATAGGTCACATTTTTACCAAATTTATGAAAATCATAATTTTGGTTTTTATAAAGAATAACTGCCGATTCACTCTTCCATTTATCGGGTATTTCAACAGTGTTTTTATGCGTGTCGTGTTCTCCCCAGAAAAAGTTTTTAACTTCAAGTTCTTTTTTTGTTTGACCCATTACAGATAAGGAAAATGTAATTAATAAGGAGAGAATAATTTTAATTTTCATGTTTGGTGTTGGCTTTGGTTAGTACGATTTGTTCGTTGTAAACGCTTTTTAGGTTAGATATAAATTGATTCCATTTTTCAAAATCTGATTTTTCAATTTGCCCATTTTTAATTTTGAATATTTTCTTATATGTGATGATGTTATTAGCTTGATTAAACATAACATTCATGTCAAAATTTTTAGAAGAAAAGCTGATATCCTTCGGTAGGTGTGTAATTGTATATTCCGAAGGAACTTTTAGTGTCGTTAATGATTCTAAGTCTTTTTTATAAGGGAAGATGTAGTTGGTTTTTCTTTTTTCTAAAAGAAAGCCTTCAAGTTCTTTATCAAAATCGATATCAATATAAACATCACTATCAAAGGATGATACAACATTTTTTATGTTAATATCATATAACATATTTAAATTCAATTCTCTATCTAGTAAATCTGTAGTTTCAATATTTGATACCTCAATGTTCGTGTTTCCGTTGTTTAAATAATGTTCTAAGAATTCCTCTTTATTGTTGTCTTTCAATGTATTAAAAGCGTAAAGCAAACTAGTTCTGCTTTCTCCAATAAAGGTTTTAGATGCTTTACCTTCAAGTTTATCGTCATTTAATATGAAATCGTAATTAAAAGATTCTCTGTTGAAATCTGATGTTATTTCAGGAACGGTTTTAAGTATATAGCCATCGTTGTTCTCAATGAGGGCTTGTTTTCCTTGGATACGGTTTGCATATTCACCATAAGCATTAAATTTTTCGGTTGCATCAAGAAAAATGGTGTCACCGTCTTTAAAAAGAGTACAAATCATGTGGTTATCTACAGATAGGTTTGGGGTAGAGTAATCATAAGCTATTCTTTTTGTACCAATCCAAGTTAATCGTGCGTCAAATCCAGCTTCTAATAGCATTTGTTTCAACAGGTTGGCCATACCTTTGCAGTCGCCATATCTTTTGTCGAAAACATTTGATGCTTCATCGGGCTTAAAACCTGCTATACCATCTTCAAAAGCGATGTAACGAATATTGTCTTGTACCCAGTAGTATATGTTTTTAATTTTTTCCTCATCACTAGTTGTATTTTCAGTTAATGATAGGACCTTCTTTTTAAATACGGTATTATCATTTTTTAAAGCAGTGACAAGCGATTTATACCAATTATATAAGTCTTGTGTTGAATGAAATATATTTTTATTTTCGCCATCAAAGGTGTATGATTTTGCAAGAATTAAAAGGTGAGGGTATATATAGGTGGGGCCAGGGCTATCAGGTTCGTTATACCTTGCAGGGATGTTGTTTATAGTAAATGTAAAGGTTTTTGAATCGTTTTTTGTGTTAGTACTGATGTCTTTTTGGATAGAATATTGTTCAAAGTTAAATTCTTTTAACTCTAAATCTAACCAATTAGGTACCTCTATTTTTATCACTTTTTTAAGAACAGGGTAGTCATCATTAAAATAAATATTGGAGAAATACTTAATATCACGATATTCTTTGGAAATGTAAGTGTTGTGTTTGTACCCCATTAGAGGGAAACTGATATTTGTATATTTTACCCGAGTATCATGATGAAATAAATCATCATTAGTCAAAGCTTCATCAGTGATGTAGGGTTTTGTACTTTTATCATTCTTGGTGGTAACTTCAAATTTCCGAATCGTAGTTTGTTCATCATAAAAAGAATATTTTTGAATTTGAGCTCGAGAATCTATATTGATAATAGATTCATTTGATTCTTGATTGACATAAATTTTCTCCTCATTTTTATTGAATTCGAAAGAAATGTAATCTGAGCTTTCTAATAAAACAACTGAATTATCTGGATATTTCTCTTTTAAAGATTTTGATAATGCGATTTCTTCGGGGGTAGGTTGAACGTTTTTTTGAGCATAAACAGTATTTAAAAATACCGCAGCCACAAATAAACAGTGGATGGTTTTGAGCATATTTTAAATGAAAAAAGACGAATATATGATTTCAGTTTGATGTAAGAAAATCAAATTAGTAAAATCGGATAATTCGTTAGGTGATTAGGTTGTCTGTCGTATAAAAATGGTTGCTAGTAGAAAAAAATGATTTAAATGGGTAATATTTTATTACATTTAGATTTAACTGAATAAAACTAAATTATCTAAGATTATAAACCAAAATCATGAGTAATTATCACATAAAACATTTAGAAGAGTATTATCAAGTTTATAGAAAATCGATTAGAGAACCAGAAAATTTTTGGGAAGAAGTCGCTGAAGAGCACTTCATGTGGCGTAAAAAATGGGATACCGTTTTAAGTTGGGACTTTAGTAAACCAGAGGTAAAATGGTTTGAAGGGGCGCAACTTAATATTACCGAAAACTGTATTGACAGGCATTTAACAACACGTGGCGATAAAACGGCTATTTTGTTTGAACCTAATAGTCCTGATGAGCCTGCTGAACATATTTCCTATAAACAACTTCATACCCGGGTGAATAAATTTGCTAATGTTTTAAAAGCTAAAGGCATAAAAAAAGGCGATCGTGTTTGTATTTATTTACCTATGATTCCTGAATTGGCTATTTCAGTTTTAGCCTGTGCTAGAATAGGTGCGATTCATTCTGTTGTTTTTGCAGGATTTTCATCTACAGCTTTGGCAACACGTATTAATGATAGTGACTGTAAAATGGTTATTACTAGTGATGGTTCTTACCGCGGTGCAAAAACTATTGATTTGAAAAGTATTGTAGATGATGCTTTAGAAGACTGCCCTGGAATAGACTCTGTTTTAGTAGCAAAACGCATTCATTCTGAGATTGCCATGAAAGCGGGGCGCGATGAATGGTTGCAACCTCTTTTAGATGAAGCTTCCAGTGTTTGTGAAGCCGAAATTATGAATGCCGAAGACCCTCTTTTTATTTTATACACTTCTGGTTCTACAGGTAAACCAAAAGGCATGGTGCATACTACCGGTGGTTATATGGTTTATACGGCTTACACTTTCAAAAATGTATTTCAGTACAGAGAAAATGATGTGTATTGGTGTACTGCCGATATCGGTTGGATTACAGGGCACAGTTATATCGTGTACGGACCTTTAGCCAACGGAGCGACCTCAGTGATGTTTGAAGGGGTGCCGAGTTACCCAGATTTCGGACGCTTTTGGGAGATTGTTGAAAAACATAAAGTCACGCAATTTTATACGGCACCAACTGCCATTCGTGCTTTAGCGAAAGAAGGGGTTGATTTGATTGAAAAACGTGATTTATCGTCTTTAAAAGTTTTAGGTTCTGTAGGAGAACCAATTAATGAAGAAGCTTGGCATTGGTACAACGATAATGTTGGTAAAAAGAACAGCCCAATTGTAGATACCTGGTGGCAAACCGAAACGGGAGGCATTATGATTTCTCCAATTCCTTTTGTTACGCCTACAAAACCTACTTACGCCACTTTACCGTTTATAGGTATTCAGCCAGCGCTTATGGATGAGGCGGGCGAGGAGCTTAAAGGCAATCAAGTAGAAGGTCGTTTGTGTATTAAATTCCCTTGGCCAAGTATGGCAAGAACCATTTGGAAAAACCACGAACGCTATAAGGACACCTATTTTTCGGCTTATGAAAACAAATACTTCACTGGCGATGGCGCTTTACGCGATGAGGTAGGCTACTACAGAATTACTGGACGTGTTGATGATGTGATTATTGTATCTGGACACAACTTGGGAACCGCTCCAATTGAAGATGCTATTAATGAACATCCAGCGGTGTCAGAATCGGCTGTGGTTGGCTTCCCGCATGACATTAAAGGTAATGCGCTTTATGGTTATGTGATTTTAAAAGATACGGGTGAAAGCAGAGATCAAAATAATGTACGTAAAGAAATCAACCAAATGATTACCGAACATATTGGTCCGATTGCCAAATTAGATAAAATCCAATTTACTGTTGGTTTACCTAAGACCCGTTCGGGTAAAATTATGCGTCGTATTTTACGTAAAATTGCTTGTAAAGATGTGAGTAATTTAGGAGATACCAGTACCTTATTAGACCCTGAAGTGGTTCAAGAAATAATAGATAATGCACTATAAATAACAGGAACGCTTATTTAAAATTGGCTGTATCGAAAGGTTTGTTTTTGATACAGCTTTTTTTATTGTAAAAAACACTAAATAAGTGTTTTGTGTTAAAATTAATTATGCAGAGATTTTACAGAGAGCTACAAAGAAAAATTAGTAAATATTGAATATTAGGAGTGTGTTAGATTTAGATTAGTCGAAATCGAGTTTTTTGACAATGAAATATTGATGAATTTATGGTTTTCTAGGGGGTATGACGGTTCTCGACTCCGCTCGAACACCGTTGCTATTGATGTTTCGTTACGGTCCTTGTGATCATTCGAGAGCGTTTCGATTTAATATGTCAATCTTGATTGCGCCTGTCTACCGATATATAGGCTAGATTTGACATGCCTTTGTAAGGTTTAAAGTAAAGGTCTATTTAGGCAATAAATAGCCCCAATTGAGGTGTTTACGTTTGTCTAAACGCGCCAAGGTTTTTAAGAAAACAAGAGCAGTAATAAGCGCATCGCCAGTGGCCGTGTGACGGTCAACCAAAGGTACATTGAGTTCTTTGGCTAATTCATCTAAACTATAAGGGAGGTCGTCATCTTTGTAAATCTGATGCACCGATTTTTTATAAAGATGTCCAGTGTCAATGAATTTGTTTCTCAATTTGCCTAAACCATGTCTTTCCAACATTTTATCAATCATTTTACGATCAAAGTTGGCATGGTGAGCCACTAAAACATCATTTTTAATATAAGCGAGAAAGGCCTTTAGGGCTTCTAATTCACTTAGTTTTTCAACTTTACTGTTTTTTAAAAGCCCGTGAATTTTTACAGTTTCGGGATTGAAAACATCTTGTTGTATATAAATTTCAAGCGATTTATTGACTTCAATTTTTTTATCTATAAACGAAACGGCTCCAATCGATAGTACGCGGTCTTCATTAAAATCGAAACCCGTAGTTTCGGTGTCAAAAGCAATAAAGCGGGTGTTTTTGATATCCTCATTGAATTTACTTTTGAAACCCTCAATATATGTGAGCCAAAACTCAGGATAATCTTTTTTCTCTTCAGAAAACCAATTGAATAACTTCATATTACATAAAGTTTTTTAAATCAAAACGTATTTTAAGTATTTCTTGAATGTCATGAACAGGTTTCAAGCAACGTCGTAATTTAAGTTCTTCCTCTTTGCTCAAGCTTGCAATATCTATAAATTTACCAGAATCATTATGTAGAAGTCCTTGTTTGGTTTTGAACTTAGATAGGGCTTTAAAAGCATAGGCACAAGAATGATACAGGGCTTTGTTATTCGGGTCTAAAACGGCTAGTTGTTCGTAGCGTTCAGGGGTGTTATTAATGCCTTTTATATGTTGCTGAAGCGTAAGTACACGAGCGGCATCCACTAAAGGCATCATGGTTCTATTTTTTATATTAAAAAGGTCTTTTTGTTCGGCACTTTTTTCAACGGCAAATTTTTTGAAAAACCCTAGTGGTGATGGGTATTTAATAGCATCACGGGCTAAATACTTGAAAAATAGAGAAGTTTGGTCTAGTGCTTTATAAATGGTTTCCGTTAGTGATTCTGCTAAGGTGTCTTCGCCGTAAATTGGACTAAAATCAAAGAAAATAGAGGCTAATAATATAGCTTTTTCATCAGGTGTGTAAATCCAATTCTCAAACTGACCTTTCCATTGTGAGATGGACATGCACCATTTGGGGTTGCTAGCCATCATATCGGCTTCACAATATTCAAATCCAACTTTGTTTAAAGACTTTGTAACCAATTTGGCAAGCTCTAAAAAGTAGGTTTGTGTGGCTTCATATTGATCTTCATGAACATCTTCAAAAATAATCGCGTTATCTTGATCTGTAAAAAGTATTTGTTCTTTTCTACCTTGGCTTCCTAAAGCAATCCATGAAAATTTCACAGGTGGATTGGTTGGCATTTTCTTTAGAGCAATTTCAATAGCTCGAACGGTAACAGCATCATTAATTTGAGTAATAACCTTAACAATATGTCCAACCGGAATGTTTTGCTCCAAATAGTTTTTGAGTAAACTATTGGCTTTTAATCGTGCCGCCCGTAATTTTTTTGTTCGGTTGGCCCTTTTTATTTCTTTTAAAATTACGGTAGGGTTATTTCCTAATGTGGCTAGTACATCATGATGAGTGAGTACACCAACGAGTTTAGTGTTTACCGTGCCATCTTTGGTGATGCATAAATGACCAATATGATGTTTAATCATAAGTAATTGCCCATCGGCAACGGTTAGTCCCTTTTTGCAACTAATCACAGGAGCAGACATGATATTGCTTACTGGAGTTTCAATAGGAAATTCGCCTGTGGCTATTTTGTTTTTAATATCACTATTCGTAATAATACCAACAGGTTTTTCTTCATCGTCAATAACGATAATACAACCAATTTTATGATTGCGCATTTTTATGGCCGCATCTTTTAAAGAGGAGCCTACATGGCAGGTTACAGGATTCTTCGTGTAATTAGCACTCTGGAAATTGACAATGTCATGAGCACTATTTGGGAGGTAATCAACAAATATTTTACCACTAACTTCAGTAGTATACGGATCGTAAGCATTGGTAGCAAATGCCGTAATTAAGAATTTATTAATGCTAGCGTTGTTTTTGGTAACCGACGTAAAGATATCAATAGGAATGGCATAAACTATAGACTCTTCATTGGCCGATGCCGATAATTTATAGTTTTCCTTCGCTATTAATGGTCGGATTCCAAAAACATCGCCAGCATCACTGATATTGATGATTTCTTGGGTGTTATCTCCGGTGCTGTGTAATAATTTGACACCACCATTTCTAACCATGTAAAAGTCGGATTTTGCAGGATCGCCTTTCTCAAATAATACATCACCTTTTTCCAAGTAAATGATAGAAACTTCTTTTGAAATTTCATACAGGTCTTTGGTGTTTAATAAATTAAAAGGTGGGTATTTAATTAAAAAATCAAGAACGCGTTCAGCAATGGAGTTTTTCATAGAGGTCTAACACCGAAGTTTTATTAAATAAGTTTGAAATCTAATAATAATTCGCCTTCAACAGAAGCTTGTAAATGATCACCTTTTACGTTTTCACCGGCTCCAGTGGCTGGTGTACCTGTAAAGATTAAATCACCAGGTTCTAAGGTCATAAATTTAGAAACGTAAGCAATAATTTCAACAAAGTTGTAAATCATATCGCTGGTGTTTCCAACTTGTTTCTCTTCACCGTTGATTAGTAAATTGAAGTTGATATCGTTTAAATCTGAAAAGTTAGAAACTGGTTTAAAACCAGCAACTGGTGAAGCGCCATCAAAACCTTTAGCTAATGCCCATGGCCCTTTTTTATCTCTACTTGCTGTAAGTACATCTTTAGCGGTGTAATCAATACCAATACCAATTTCGCTAATGTATGAGGCTGCATCAGCTTCAGCGATATCTTTACCTTGTTTTCCAATTTTGGCAACCAATTCTACTTCATAAATTAATTGTTTCGTTATTGAAGGAAAAACAATATCAGCGCTGTTTTCAACTAAAGTACTTTCAGCTTTAACAAAAATAGTTTGTGCACCAGTTTTAAGGGCTGCAACTTCACTTTTATCGTTTACGTAGTTTTTACCAATACCTATAATTTTCATGATTTTGTATAAATTTAAATGTTAATTTTTCAAACAATAAAAGTAATGAATTACACAATTTTTCGTCCTACAAATGGTATTAATTTTTTTATAAGACTAGGGAGGTAAATTTTGTTGAATTGCAATTAATTAGTAGTCATTCATGCGCTTTTATTGGTGCGAGAATAACTTCTCATTAAAAAAACATAACTTGCTGAACTCAAAAATGTGCTATGAAACACCTTCAAGAAACCACTAATATAAAACATAAAAAAAAGTCTAAAGTCTCCATGGCTCAGGCTTTTAAAACCATTATCTGGCCCAGACGAAACCTCGTGTTTATTGGGTTGATTTTAATCGTAATTCGAAGTTTGGCCGGGCTAATTTTACCATGGCAGTCTAAAGTGCTTCTAGATGAGGTGGTACCAAGCAAAGATCCTTCACAATTATACACGCTAATTACTATTGTAATCACGGCTATTTTGGTTCAAGCTTTAACATCCTTTGCTTTAACCCAGATATTAAGTGTACAGGCTCAGTTTTTAATTAGCGAATTAAGAGCCCAGGTTCAGAAGAAAGTTTTGTCGCTACCTATTAGTTTTTTCGATAATAATAAAACAGGAGGTTTGGTTTCTAGAATTATGAGTGATGTAGAAGGGGTTCGGAACTTAATAGGTACAGGATTAGTGCAACTTGTTGGAGGTACTTTCACCGCGGTTGTGTCTTTAGTCATCTTAATAAAATTAAACGCTTGGATGACCCTTTTTGTATTCGTACCACTTTCAGTTTTCGGGTATATCGCCTTGCGAGCATTCAAGTACATTCGTCCAGTATTTAGAGTAAGAGGTAAGATTAATGCTGAGGTTAAAGGTCGTTTAACCGAAACTTTAGCAGGTGTTCGTGTGATTAAAGCCTTTAATGCCGAAGACCAAGAGAATGCCGTTTTTGAGAAAGGTGTTGAGCGTTTATTTCAAAATGTAAAAAAGAGTTTAACAGCCACTTCTATAATGACCAGCTCATCAACTTTTTTAGTCGGTGTGGCAACTACAGGTATTATGGGGATTGGTGGTTATTATATGATGCAAAGCGAAATGACTACTGGTGATTTTCTGTTTTTTACTTTAGTGCTTGGGTTTATGATAGCGCCAATTGTTCAAATGAGTAACATAGGGAGTCAGTTAACCGAAGCTTTGGCTGGTTTAGACCGTACCGAAGAACTCATGAATATGACGGCTGAAGAAGACAACGAAGCCCGTAACATTTCCTTAGAAAATTTTAAAGGGGATATTGCTTTTAATGAAGTGTCTTTTGCTTATGAAGAAGGGAAACCTGTACTTCATAATGTGAGTTTTGAAGCTCCTGCGGGCTCAGTAACGGCTTTAGTAGGAAGTTCAGGATCTGGGAAATCTACTATCGCCGGACTTTCAGCAACCTTCTTGAATCCGAGTTCGGGTCAGGTTCTAATTGATAACAAGGACTTATCTAAAGTGAAATTAAATAGCTTCAGAAAAAATTTAGGGGTGGTTTTACAAGACGAATTTTTATTTGAAGGCACCATTAGAGAAAATATTTTATTCCCCAGACCAAATGCTACGGAAGCTGAATTACAAAATGCAATTAAAGCCGCTTACGTTAATGAATTTACCGATCGGTTTGATGAAGGCTTAGACACGTTAATTGGAGAAAGAGGAGTGAAGCTCTCCGGTGGCCAGCGTCAGCGTTTAGCCATTGCAAGAGCTATTTTAGCAGACCCGAAATTGATTATTTTAGATGAAGCGACTTCAAATTTAGATACCGAAAGCGAAGCTTTAATTCAGAAGAGTTTAAACGAATTGGTAAAAGATCGTACCACAATCGTGATTGCCCATCGTTTGAGTACTATTAGAAAAGCCGATCAAATTTTAGTCATTGAAGCTGGTCATATTGTTGAGCGTGGTACTCACGACGAACTCATCGCTAATAATGGCAGATATTTCGATTTATACACCTATCAAGCAAAAATATAAGGATTATGAAAGTAAGTATTTTAGAACCAAAAGAGTATCATAGTTATTATAAAACCTATATTGATAAGGTGCCTGAACACATCAGTCTATTAGAAGGTTTAGAAAAAGGTAACCTAGATGTTATAAGTTTTTTTGAAAGTATTCCAGAAGCTAAACTTAATTATAGTTATGCTGAAGGAAAATGGACGATTAAGGAAGTTTTTCAGCACATGGTTGATACCGAACGCGTTTTATATTACCGTTGTTTTACAATTGCTAGAGGGGATAAATCAGCACTTCCAGGTTTTGAGCAAGATGACTACGTATCTGCTTCTAAAGCAAATGCCAAATCGATTACAGATTTAGTAACGGAATACCTAGCGGTGCGCAATAATACCATTACCTTGATTAAGAGTTTAGATAATTCTGATTTTACATGTATTGGTACCGTAAGTGGAGGGGCCATGTCGGCGAGAGCGACCGCTTTTATTATTGTGGGCCATGAACTGCATCATTTAGAAGTATTGGAACGGCTGTATTTTTAGGCGCGCACCAATTTCTTTTTGCGATTCATCATGGTAAATACGATGAGCGATAAAACACCGAAAATAGAAAAGCCTATAAAAAGCGGCAGTACAGAATCAGTAACATAACCTCCAATATAGTTCGCGATAGGTACAGCCATAACTGTTGAAAGAAATCCGTTAATGGCAGCACCAATCCCTGCAATATGACCAATAGGTTGCATGGCAATGGCTCTTAAATTTCCGAAAAGGAAACCTACAGCGAAAAATTGCAAGGCAAAAAAGCCTAGTAAAATAAAAATACTTGGGTTGTTACCAGACCAAAACAAAATCACATAGAGTACAGACACTACGGCATAAGCAATAGTAGCCAAGTGTGCAATGCGCCACATGCCGTATTTTTCTACCAAACGGCTATTCATAAAGGTCGCTAAGCCTATTGAAATGGCTAAACTTGCAAAAATATAAGGGAACATTTCAGCCAATTGGTATTGCTCTTGAAATATTTGTTGAGCCGTACTTAAATACACCATAAAAGACCCTGTTATAAATCCTGAAACTAGAGTAAAGGCTACGGCTTCTTTTTGTTTGAAAAATTCCTTACTACCATTTACAAAAAGGGCTGCTGAAAATTTAATACGTTTTGCTTTTGGTAGCGTTTCTGGTTGTCTTTGCCAGAACCAAAACATGATAATCACTCCAAAAATAAGATTGAAATAAAAGATAGATTTCCAGCTAAAAAAAGCCATGAGCGCTTGACCTAATGTTGGAGCGACCACTGGGACTAATATGAAAAACATGACAACAATGGACATGATTTTGGCCATATAATCACCTTCATAAGAATCTCGAATCATAGAAAGGGATAAGCTTCGGGGTGACGATAATCCAATACCTTGTAAAATTCGTCCCACAATCATGATTTCAAGACTTTCAGTAGTTACACAAATTACACTGGCCATTATAAATACCGAAAAGCCAACAAAAACTACGGGTTTCCTTCCGAAGCTATCCGATAAAGGCCCAAAAATAAGTTGTCCGAAACCAATCCCTAGAAAAATCATAGTGATAAGCAACTGGTTGTCTCTAGCGTCAATAAGACCTAAATGCTTGCCAATTTCGGGTAAGGCCGGCAGTAATGCATCGATAGATAAAGCTACGATAGACATTAACGAGGCCATTAATGCGACAAACTCAAATTTGAAATGTTGTGATTTTTGCATTTTGCAAAAGTAATTTAATCAAACGGCCTATTTATTAACTTAACGATATATTAAGACAATAATATTATTGCTAAATTTGATGTATTGTAAACGTAATTGATGAATATACAGCCTCTTTTTGACTACATTAGAAATCATGTGACTTTAACTTCAGAAGAGGAAACCTTTTTAGCCTCAAAAGTCAGCTACAGAAAATATTTAAAGGGACAGTTCGTGGTGCAGCAAGGTGATGTTTGTAAGTACGAATCTTTTGTGATTTCTGGTTGCACTAAAACCTATTATGTTGATACGGAAGGACAGGAGCATATCGTTATGTTTTCTGTTGAAGAGTGGTGGACAGCCGATTTGGGTAGTTTTATCACCCAAACGCCTGCCGATTATAATATACAATGTATTGAGAATACAGAACTTATCATGATTTCTAGTGATGATATTGAAGAATTATACATTAAAATCCCTAAATTAGAGCGTTTTTTCAGACGCGTTATTGAACGTGCCTTGGCAGCTTCTCAAAAACGTATTATAAGAAGCTTTAGCATGTCGGCAAAAGATAGATTTCTCTATTTTAGAGAAAAATACCCCCAAATTGAACAGCGTATTCCGCAGTATATGATTGCTTCATATCTAGGGATAACAAAAGAATTTTTAAGTAAAATTAAAAGTCAGATTATCCTCGAGCAGTAAATGTTAGTCTAGATTAACTTTATTTAATAACCTACTTCATTTTTTAACTCTGAGTGGTTTCAGAAATTTGTATAAAATGTATACATTTTAATTGGTTATGAATAAATTGATCGAAAACATTAGTGATATAAACGATTTGATACTTCAAGGTAAAATCTTAGAAGCTTTCGATTTATATTATGATGACAATGTGGTTATTCAAGAAAATAATAAAGAAGGCTGCCTTGGTAAATCGGAAAACAGAAAACAAATAAAGAGATTTGTAGAGGCTATTACCGAATTCCGTTCAGCAAAACCATTACACGTCACTATAGGAGAACGTATTACCATGGTAGAGTGGCAATTTGATTTATTACATAAAACACGAGGTGCTCTAAATATTAAGAAAGTGATTGTTCAAGAATGGCGGAACAATAAAATTATTGGAGAACGCCAATATTTCGGGGCATAAACATTGAAACCACTTATTAAAAACATTAGCAATGAAAAATAGTATTAAAAATCTAGTCTTATTTGTTTTAATAGTGGGCTTGGGCTCTGCCTTTTCACCTTATGCTGGAGAGAAAAAAGAAGTGAATGTTGAAGCCAGTAAAGTGACTTGGAAGGCTTATAAAGTTTTAGGTTCTCATGAAGGTACCATAGCTATACAATCTGGAATGTTGGAGTTTGACAATGACCAACTAACAGGAGGGAAGTTTGTCATGGATATGCCTACTTTAGTGAGTACAGATATGAAAGGTGATTCTAAAGTTAAGCTAGAGAACCATTTAAAATCTGAAGATTTCTTTGAAGTAGAAAAACACCCAACTTCAACCTTGGTTTTTACCGATGTTAAACCTTTAGAAGATCATAACTATCAAGTAACCGGTGATTTAACTATAAAAAATAAAACGAACTCCGTAAGCTTTAACATGATTGTAAAAGACAATAAAGCATCGGCTACCTTAAATCTAGATAGAACGCATTATGGCGTGGAGTATAAAGCTTCAGGTTTCTTTAATAGTATAAAAGAAAGTGCTATTCGCGATGAATTTGAAATTGTAGCCAGTATTGTATTTTAAATAGTATCCACTTCCTAACATTATAGAGGATTATTAGCGTTTTAGGGCACCCAACTCGGGTGCCTTATTACGTTATAAGTTTTTGATAGCGGTTAATAGTCTTATCTTTGTTTTTTATAAAACACTCCAATATGTCATTTAAAAAATACATTGAACCTTTAAGAGATTCTTTAGAAAGCAAAGGTTTTAATGAGCCTTTACCGTTTCAGAAACAAATTTTATCCAAAATTAAAGGGGGAGCTAGTCTGTTTTGTATCGCCCCAAACGGGTCGGGTAAAACCACGAGTATTGTAATTAGTGTGATTCAAAAACTAAAAGGTAAAGCAGTTGGCGATGCACCAAGAGCTTTAATTTTTGTTGAAAATAAACAAGCGGCATTAGATTTAGAACTGGAATTTAACGCATTTCTTCGTGGGACAGATTTACGGGTTTATTGTGCTTATGACGAAAAAAACATCGATCATCAACGTGATGAAATTTATAATGGGGTCGATGTGGTCATTGCAACGCCAAAACGTTTAAATCGTATTTTTTATCTCAATGGCATAAACCTGAACTTACTGCAAATGTTTATTGTTGAGGATGCCGAATTTTTATTCCGAAACCAAAATTTCGCAGAGGTTAACCGTACACCAGAAAGTATAGACCGTTGTCAGTATTTAGTTTTTTCTGATAAATTTGATAGCCGATTTGAGCGTTGGCAAGACAGCTTTATGTTTAATACGCAAACGGTAAAGCTTAAAAAGTAGTGGTTGTTGGTCATATTATCTATGATATTATAAAACCTATGCCATACTTGTAGAGCTTCACTTTTTTAGTTAAATTTATAGATGTCTAAATGAACAGTCATGTTTAAAACATATAAACTTATGAAAAATAATATTTTATCTCTAGGAATTTTTATAGCACTATTAATATTTTCATGTGAAGGTCCAGAAGGCCCTCCTGGTAGAGATGGTGCTCCAGGTTCTGATTTTGTGGGGATTACCTATGAAATTGGAAACATCAATTTTTCATCAAATAAGCTTGATGAACGTTACGTTTTTCCGGAAAGTAATGTAGATGGTGATGCCATATTGGTTTATCGCTTAGAAGATGTTGATAGCGGCCTTGATGTATGGGAGCCTTTACCAACGGCCACTATTTTCTTTAATAATGGTGGGTATTTTCAATACCGATTCAACTACACTTTAGGTGATGTTGATATTATTGCAGAAAGTGATGATATTGATGCTGTAGGTGCTGAATTCACGAAAAATCAAGTTTTTAGAATTGTAGTAATGCCTTCAGATTTGGCTTCTACAATTGATACTAATGATATAAACGCGGTTATGAGTCAGTTGAATATTTCAGAGAATGATATTCAAAATATAAAGTAAAATTCGTTTTTTAAGTAAAAGGCTTTGTCATATTGAGCTTGTCGAAATATCTTGATGTACTCATATTTAAAATGAGGTTTCGACAAGCTCAACCTGACAAACAAATTGTTGAACTACCTTAAACCATCAATCACAAAGGAATATTACCATGTTTACGATCCGGTCGGTCTACTTTTTTATTTTCCAACATAGAGAAGCCTTTTAGTAACTTTCTTCTGGTATCTTTAGGGAGAATAACTTCATCAATAAATCCGCGTTTGGCAGCTTCATAAGGATTGGCAAATTTTTCGGCATATTCGGCTTCTTTTTCGGCTAGTTTGACTTCCGAGTTTTCCGCGGAAGCGATTTCTTTTTTAAATATAATTTCGCTCGCTCCTTTAGCGCCCATAACGGCTATTTCGGCCCCTGGCCAAGCAAAGTTTAAATCGGCACCAATGTGTTTAGAATTCATCACATCATAGGCGCCACCATAAGCTTTTCGAGTAATAACAGTAATTCGAGGTACGGTGGCTTCACTAAGGGCATAGAGTAATTTTGCCCCATGAACAATAATACCGTTCCACTCTTGATAGGTTCCAGGTAAAAACCCCGGAACATCCACCAAAACAAGTAATGGAATATTAAAACAATCACAGAATCGTATAAACCGGGCTGACTTTCTGGAACTTCTGACGCCTAGAACACCAGCGAACGACATGGGTTGATTAGCAACAATCCCGATGCTTCTTCCGCCTAATCTCGCAAAACCAACAATGATACTTTCGGCGTACTCTTTATGGATTTCATAAAAGGAATCGGTGTCAATGATACCATCAATAACGGCATTCATATCATAAGGTTTGTTCGGGTTGTCTGGAACACAATCGGTTAAAACATCTCGGACTTCATCACCCAATTGGTAATCTAGTTTTTTAGGGGTTTCTTTATTGTTCTGCGGAAAGTAGCTGAACAGTTTTTTGATGTCATCTAAGCACTGCACATCGTTAGCCGATTTTTTATGAGCTACGCCAGATTTTGAAGCGTGGGTATGGGCACCGCCAAGTTCTTCGCTGCTCACTTCTTCATTGGTAACCGTTTTTACCACACTAGGCCCTGTTACAAACATATAACTAGAATTTTCAACCATAATGGTGAAATCGGTGATGGCAGGGGAGTACACCGCACCACCAGCACAAGGCCCCATTATTGCAGATATTTGAGGGATGACCCCTGAAGCTTTGACATTCCGATAAAAAATATCGGCGTAGCCACCTAAAGAACGAACACCTTCTTGAATTCGTGCGCCACCAGAATCATTTAAACCAATAATAGGAGCCCCAACTTTAAGGGCTAGTTCTAATATTTTACAAATCTTTTCGGCATGAGTTTCTGATAAGGAGCCACCAAAAACCGTGAAATCTTGGGCATACACATAAACCAATCGGTCTTCAATGGTTCCGTAGCCGGTAACCACACCATCACCGTAATAAATTTGGTCTTCCATGCCAAAATCTGTGGTTCGGTGTGTCACTAAAGCGCCAATTTCCTCAAAAGAAGCAGCGTCTAATAGGTATTCAATGCGCTCTCTTGCAGTTAATTTATTAGAGGCATGTTGTTTATCTATACGTTGTTGTCCGCCTCCCAGTTTTGCAAGGGCATATAGGTCTTTTAATTTATCGGATTTAGAACTCATAGTACGTTTTTTGTGAATTAGGAGTTAGGAAGTCTTAATAGGTTTTGGTCGTCTAAAAACTGTTTAATGGCAATAAGTGCTGCGACTTGAGCTTCTTCTTCTGAATATTTCTGAGGCGCTTCGTTTTTATAATAGTTTTTTACAAAATGGGTGTCGAAATTTCCAGACTTAAAAGCTTCATGCTCGCACACAAATTTTCCGAAGGTTAAGGTGGTTTGAATCCCTTCAACCTGAAAATCGTCTATGGCTTTACGCATGATTTGTATGGCTTCTTCTCGGTTTTCCCCGTAGGTGATGAGTTTAGCCAGCATAGGGTCGTAGTAAATAGGAACTTCCATGCCTTCCACATAGCCGTTGTCCACACGAATGCCTTCGCCCTGAGGTAATTTATAGCGTTCTAAAAGGCCCACACTAGGCAGGAAATCATTTAGAGGGTCTTCAGCATAAACACGTAATTCTAGGGCGTGACCTTTAATTTTTAAATCCGTTTGCTTCAATTGAAGCTTTTCACCACGAGCAATTCTAATTTGAAGCTCAACCAAATCGTAGCCCGAAATTAATTCGGTTACCGGGTGTTCAACTTGAAGTCTGGTATTCATTTCTAAGAAATAGAAATTGAGCTGTTCGTCTAATAAAAACTCAACCGTACCAGCACCTACATAATCACAAGCTTTAGCTACTTTTATGGCAGCGTTCCCCATTTTATCCCTTAAAGTTTCAGTTAAAACGGAAGAAGGTGCTTCTTCAACAACTTTTTGGTGTCTGCGTTGAATACTACATTCGCGCTCAAAAAAATGAAAAATTTGACCGTGAGCATCTGCTACAATCTGAATTTCGATATGTCTTGGCGAGGCTACATATTTTTCAATAAAAACAGAACCGTCTCCAAAAGCAGAAGTGGCTTCGCTAATGGCGCGTTGCATTTGAGATTCTAAATCGGCTTCTTTTTCAACTACACGCATGCCTTTTCCGCCACCACCTGCTGAGGCTTTAATCAAAATAGGAAAGCCGATGTCTTTGGCAATAGCTTTGGCTTTTGAAACATCGGTTATGGCTTCGTCAATGCCTGGAACCATGGGGATGTTATAGGCTTTTACAGCCTTTTTTGCTTCTAGTTTGCTGCCCATAATTTTTATGGAATTTGGTTTCGGACCAACAAAAATCATATTGTTTTGTTCGCATATTTCCGCAAAAGCGGCATTTTCACTCAAGAAACCATAGCCGGGGTGAATGGCATCAACGTTAAGTTTTTTGGCGACTTCAATGATTTTATCAGCTCTTAAATACGATTCGCTTGAAGGCGCTTTGCCAATGCAAACGGCTTCATCGGCCTGTTGAACATGTGGTGCATTTCGGTCGATTTCAGAAAAAACAGCCACCGTTTTAATGCCCATTTTTTTAGCAGTACGTATGACTCTAACAGCAATTTCTCCACGATTGGCAACTAGTAGTTTTTTCATAAAAAAAATGATGTTTAGTGTTTTAAAAGGCTTTCTATAATTAAATTGAAGTAGATTTATTCTGATTCAAATTCAATTAAGAGGTGGCCTTTTTCTACGGCTTCACCTTTTTTAACGGATATAGATTTGATGACACCAGTTCTTGGGGATACAATACTGTTCTCCATTTTCATGGCTTCTAGAATGAGTAAAGGTGTGTTTTCTTGAACGTCTTGACCAACTTTTACTTGAACCTCTAAAATTAAACCTGGCATCGGGGCAATAATTGTGTTTACTTGCTGTGAAACGTGATTGCTTAGCCCCATGTTTTCTATCAGGCAGTCTAAATCATTAGAAATTTGAAGATCGTAATTTGTGCCATTAACATTAATTTGATAGTGTTTGCTATTAAGGTCCCCTGATAATACTTCTACTTTAAAGGATTTGTTTTGTTGCAAAACATGGTAGTGGCCTTTCGAATTTTTAACCAGGTCAAGTTGATTAATGTCACTGGTATTGATATGGAAATCCTCTTGGTTATTAACTTTTACGATGTAAGTTTTATCCATAGTTAAAATGATTGGCTTTATAAATATATGAATTTTATTAACGCATATGATTGATTATAAGGACAATATTTAACTATGATTCCTTTATTGAGGTTATTCAATAAAAAATAAGTAATGGTGAAAATGTAGGTGTTTTTAGTAGGGAATGGCCTTTGGGAAAGGTGATATGCTATCTAAAATTAAAGCCGCTTTTTTATAGCTTCTGAAACAAACTCATAATAGTGCTTATTCGAGGCTATAAAATGAAGATTATTGGCATTGATGTCTGCAATAAGGCCATCAAATTCAGTTAAGGAAATCAATTTTAATGCTTCAACTTCTTCTTCCTGGGGTTTTAATGCTGAAATAGGAACGTTTAATTTAGCTAGAAAAGTGTTGTGAAATTCATTGTCTATTATACCGTTGTCATAAGACTGGAAACAATCAAATACACCAATTTTTTGGAGGTCATTTTCAGAAATGGTTAGGCCTATTTCTTCAAATATTTCTCGAACAGCTGCTTGTTTGATGCTTTCGCCAGCATCAACATGGCCAGCAACTGAAACATCCCATAAAAGCGGACAAATAGCTTTTTTTGCTGAACGTTGCGATAGTAAAACCTCACCGTTTTTGGTATAAAACCAAACGTGAGCGGTGTGGTGATAGAGGCCTTTTTGGTGTATGACAGATTTTAATTCTGAAACCCCTAAAAGTTTTCCGTTTTTATCGGTAATGTCAATCAATTCGTCCATAGTTGTGCAAAAATAAATGCCATTACAAGCATTGAAATTTCAAATTTTGTAATGGCATTTTAGAAATATAAATTATTCAAAATAGCTAAACGTTTCGCCGTCTTTGATATTCAGTAATGTTTCGTAAATTAATTTAATCACGTTTTCCACATCGTCTCTATGCACCATTTCTACTGTGGTATGCATGTAACGTAACGGCAAAGAAATTAAGGCAGAAGCCACGCCACCATTACTATAAGCAAAAGCATCGGTATCTGTTCCTGTAGCTCTAGAAAGCGCCGAACGTTGAAACGGAATCTTTTTAGCTTCAGCAGTATCTGTAATTAAATCTCTTAATTTTTGTTGCACAGCAGGGGCGTAGGCCACAACTGGTCCTTTACCAATTTCTAAATCACCTTGTTTGGTTTTTTCAATCATTGGTGTCGTTGTGTCGTGAGTTACATCGGTAACAATGGCTACGTTTGGTTTGATGGTTTGAGTAATCATTTCCGCACCGCGTAAACCTATTTCCTCTTGTACTGAGTTTGTTATGTACAACCCGAATGGTAAAGTTTTCTTATTTTCTTTTAATAAACGCGCCACTTCAGCAATCATAAAACCGCCCATACGATTATCTAAGGCACGGCAAACAAATTTATTTTCGTTTAGAATGTGAAATTCATCTGGGTATGTGATGACACAGCCCACATGAATACCAAGTTTTTCAACCTCTTCTTTGTCTTTTGCTCCAACATCAATAGTGATATTGTCAGGTTTAGGGGCCTGCTCATTAGATTTGTCTCTAGTGTGAATCGCTGGCCAACCAAAAACGCCTTTTACAATACCATTTTTGGTATGAATATTTACAATTTTACTTGGGGCTATTTGATGGTCACTACCACCGTTTCTAATCACGTAAATTAAACCGTTATCTGAAATATAGTTCACATACCATGAAATTTCATCAGCATGTCCTTCTATAACGACCTTAAATTTTGCATCGGGATTAATAACGCCTACAGCTGTACCATAAGTATCGGTGATAAAGGTATCAACATATGGTTTAAGGTAATCCATCCATATTTTTTGACCAGTCCACTCATAGCCTGTTGGGGCTGCATTGTTTAAATATTTTTCTAGAAAGTCCATTGACTTTTCGTTAAGAATGCTCTTATTTGCCATGTATAAAATTTTTGCACTAAAATAATAATATTAATAGAGACCGTGATGCTTAAAATGATTATTGTCTTCCATATTTTGTTAAAAACAGGTTACAAAAGTGAGATACTGAAAGTGTCATGTAAGACCTGAGTATAAATTCTTTATTTTTACGTGTTAAATGCTCCAATTTAATTGATGAATTTTTTAAAATACATATTGGTTTTATGTCCGTTTTTAGTTTTCGCTCAGATTCCTGAGGTTGAACGAGACACTACAACCATTGAGTATATGATTATTGAAGGCGATTCTGTGCCGAGGCAGTCTATTAATTTAGATGAAGTCGTTTTGTTGCATAAGCTTAAGTTTGGTGATAAAAAAGAGCGCATTCGTTATTTAATTTTAAGACGAAAAACTTTAAAAGTGTACCCTTACGCTAAAATGGCGGCCGAACGTTTAGATTCTATGAATACCCGTTTAGCTTCGTTAAAACGCGAAAGACAAAAGAAACGTTATACTAAAAAAATACAAAAATACATTGAAGGTGAGTTTTCAGATGAATTGAAAAAATTAACCCGAACTGAGGGGCAGATTTTAGTAAAATTGATTCACAGACAAACAGGAACTACTGCTTTCGATTTGGTAAAGGAACTGCGTAGCGGTTGGCGTGCCTTTTGGTACAACACAACGGCAAGCATGTTTGATATTTCTTTAAAACGTGAGTTTGACCCAGTAAATGTTAAGGAAGATTATCTTATTGAAGATATTTTACAACGGGCTTTCCAAAATGGATTATTAGAACCGCAACCACCAGCTATAAAATTTAATTTTTACGATTTAACCGATAAGTGGATTTATCAAAATACACCTGAGTAAATGCGTATTCAAACCCCGTTGGAAGAAAAATTAAATGCCTTTTCCCACGGATTAGGTGTAATTCTTGGCGTGGTAGCCCTATACCTTTTAGTGGTTTATAATTCAGAAAAAAGTGATTGGAGTTTGTTTAGTGTGGTAGTTTATGCGCTTTCAATAATTATTCTCTTTAGCGCCTCAACCTTTTACCATGCGACTACAAATGATAAGCGTAAGCATTATTTTAGGATTATAGACCATATTAGTATTTACCTGTTAATCGCTGGAACGTATACGCCGGTTTGTTTAATTGCCCTTCAGGATAGCTTAGGTTGGCCACTTTTTTACACAGTTTGGAGCATTGCAATTTTAGGGGCTATTTTGAAATTATTTTTCACCGGACGCTTTGAAGTGGTTTCAACTTTGTTGTATTTGGTAATGGGCTGGCTCATTGTTTTTGATATTTCAAACCTATCAAACCAAATAGGAAGTCAAGGTATGTGGTTTTTGGCAGCAGGCGGTTCGGCATATAGTCTAGGTATTATTTTTTACGCCATTCAAAAAATACCTTATAATCATGTGATTTGGCATCTTTTTGTGTTAACAGGTGCTGTTTGTCATTTTTTAATGATTTTTAATTATGTGATCTAATCGCGTACTTTTAGTTATGATAACATTTCGTATAGCAGAAACACCTTCAGAGTTTAAAACCATTGCATCCTTAGCGGAAGTTGTTTGGCGTGAACATTATATTCCTATTGTTGGTAAAGCCCAAGTGGATTATATGCTTGAAAAGTTTCAGTCTTCGGAAGCCATAAAGAATCAGGTTGAAAGTGATTTTCTTTATTATTTGGTGAGTTACAACAATAAACCAGTAGGTTATTTTGCTATTATGAAGGAAGCTGAAGCCTTATTTTTAAGTAAGTTTTATATACTTAGTGATTTTAGAGGGAGGGGTATAGGGAAAAAAGCGATGCGTCTTATAGAAGCTAAAGCTCTAGAATTTCAATTGAATAAGATACGACTCACGGTAAATATTCATAATACAAATGCCATTAAAGCTTATGAGAAATTAGGGTTTAAAACACTTGGGCCGCTTGTAGCTGATATTGGAAATGGTTTTGTGATGGATGACTATGAGATGGTATTTGGAGTTAAAAATTAAAAATTAAAAATGAACAATTTAACCACTCTAATATCGGTTAAACGATTAAACAAATAAACATGTCTCCCAAATAATCAATAATAATTAAACAATAATAAATTCCAACGTCGGTTAAACGATTCAACGAATAAACAAACATAATAGCCATAAAAAAAACAGCCTAGAAATAAATTCCAGGCTGTTTAATAAAATGTTTGATAGGTTTCGAGAATTAATTTTCAGTGAATTGATGGTTTCACATCAGGTTCACATTGGGAAACCGAAATTAACTGTCTATCGATCCCATAACACGCTTCATAAAGCCGTTTAAAGCTTCTTTTTTCGGCGTGCCTTCCTTGATCAATTTGTTAACTTCAACGGCTCCGTACATGTTAGAAATAAGCTCGCCAATAACATCCAATTCTTCGTCTTTTAAAGAAGGTACTTCGGTTAAAGCTTCTAGCGTTTCGATGGTTTCAATTACGAAATCCTCGTCGTTCTCCTCAATAAATTGAGTAAGATGTTTAATTACTGGTAACTTCATCGACTAATTCTTTTAAAACGTCAAACTTGTTGGTTTGAACTTGGTTTAAAAATGCTCCATTTTTGAAAGTGGCAAAAGTTGGTAAATTATCCACATTTGCTAATTTTCTTGATTCTGGAAATTTTTCAGCATCGGCAATTACAAAAGAAACGTTTTCGTTCTCTGTTGCTAATTTCTTGAATTTAGGTTTCATAATACGACAGTTTCCACACCAAGTGGCAGAATATTGCACGATTACCGTTTCATTGTTTGAAACTAATTCCCCTAAATTGTCTTTGTCTAATTCTTGAACCATAAGTATTGTATTATTAGTGAGAAGCTAAATATTCAGCAGTACCTTTAGCGTTAGCTTGCATGGCATCTTTTCCTTCTTCCCAGTTTGCAGGACAAACTTCACCTTTTTCTTGAACGTGAGTTAAGGCATCAACTAAACGAATGTACTCTCCAACATTTCTTCCTAATGGCATGTTGTTAATACTTTCGTGTTGTACCACACCGTCTTCATCAATGATGTAAGTCGCTCTATATGTTACGTTATCACCTTCAACTTGTACAGTTCCTGTAGCTTCGTCAAAAGTTTCGTTTGTAATATCTAAAATTCCTAAAATGCTAGAAAGGTTACGGTTGCTATCAGCAAGGATTGGGTAAGTTACACCTTCAATTCCACCGTTATCTTTTGAAGCGCTTAACCATGCAAAGTGTACCTCAGGTGTATCACAAGAAGCACCAATAACTATAGTGTTACGTTTTTCAAATTCTGGTAAAGCTGCTTGAAAAGCATGTAATTCTGTTGGACAAACAAAAGTGAAATCTTTTGGGTACCAAAATAAAACTACTTTTTTCTTGTTGTTTTTTGCTTCTTCTAAAACGTTTACTTTAAAAGTATCACCCATTTCATTCATGGCGTCTACGTTTAAATCTGGGAATGTTTTTCCTACTAATGACATATTTTTCTATTTAATTGTTAAGTGATTTTCTAATGCAAATTTAGCATAGTAATTAGGTTTTTTAGGAAAATAAAATCCTAAAAATTTATTAAACTATAGATTTTAACTATAGTTTGTTTTAAAATATATAGTTTTCAGTTATTTAGAGGAAAGTTGCTTAATTTTAATGTTTAAAGCCGCAAATAAAAGTGTGGTAAACGGACTCAGCCAATTGAAAATAGCAAACATAAAATATTCACCAATACCTACGCCTAAAACTCCAGATTGGTAGGCACCACAGGTGTTCCAAGGAATTAATACTGAAGTTACGGTACCAGAATCTTCTAAAGTTCGACTTAAATTTTCTGGAGCGAGCTTTTTGTCTTCGAAAGCTTGTTTGAACATTTTACCAGGAATCACAATGGCCAAATACTGGTCTGAAGCAATCACGTTCAAGCCCAAACAGCTAATTACGGTGCTTGCAAATAATCCGAATACCGAAGAAGCTACCGACAATAAAGCTTTAGTAATTCGCGCCAAAGCGCCAATACCATCCATAACGCCACCAAAAATCATGGCGCAAATAATCAAACATATGGTCCACAGCATGCCTTTCATACCACCAGAAGCAAAAAGTTCATTTAATTTTTCGTTTTCAGTAGTGATTTGAATATCGGTTAGAATGGAAGTGATGATCGTGGAAATTTTAGAATCGCCTAAATCATTTAAAACATGCGATTGAAAAACAAAAGCAAAAATAGCGGCAAGTAATACGCCAGTTAATAAAGCAACCAATGGTTTTGTTTTAAGTAAAATAAGACCCACGACAACCACAGGTACAGCAAAAAGCCAAGGTGTGATGTTGAAGGTGGTTTTTATGGTGTTTAGTAAATCACTCACATCAGCGTTTCCGGTGGTTTGTGTTGTTGCACTTAAAATACCGAAAACAATTAGGGTGATGACAATTGTTGGAATCGTGGTAATGGCCATATACCTGATGTGCGTAAACAAATCGGTGCCCGCCATAGCAGGAGCGAGGTTGGTGGTATCACTTAGGGGGGACATTTTATCTCCAAAATAAGCACCTGAAATTACGGCACCAGCAATCATACCAGGATTGATGCCTAAAGCGGTACCAATGCCGACTAAAGCAATACCCACGGTTGCCGAAGTAGTCCATGAACTCCCCGTAGCAATTGAAATGACAGCCGCAATGACCACCGAAGCCGGTAAAAAAATAGCAGGGCTTAACACCTGTAAACCGTAATACACCATAGCTGGAATCACCCCGCTAATGAGCCAAGTACCAGCTAGTGCACCCACTAAAAACAGAATCATAATAGGAACAAATACACTTTTTAGGTTTTCCCAAATTTCTTGCAGCATGCGTTTAAAAGTGACTTTATTGAAAAATCCCACTAAAGCAGCCACAAAGGCTCCAATTAAAAGAATGTATTGGTTGGAATAGGCTCCAAACATTTCGCCTTCGGCAAAAAAGATGTTATAAGCGAGAAAACTCATTAAAACCACCACAGGAATTAAAGCTTCAGTGAAATTAAGGGCTTTATTGTCTATAATATGTTGCCCATCGGCATTAATTTCAGAAATGTTTTTGTCGTCCTTCATAGAGTGATTTTAGCACCGTAATGTTACGATTTTCGTAGAAGTTACACAAGTTTCAAGAATTTGGTTTCAAGTTTTAAGTTTCTTGTTTCAGGTTGAGTCGTTTTTAGGAAAGGATGATACGTTTTGTGTTAGAATCGTTAAAAGGCTAAATAAATCAACAATTAAGCTTAGATAAAAGATACTTCTGTTTCCGAATTAAAAAATCAAAAAGGAAAAATGTCACGTTGTCCATTATGGTTTTCAGGTTTTAATAGTGTGTACGATCATCCATTCTAAGTCGGTTAAACGACAATTGGAGCAAGTATATACAAAAAGCCGTCTTATTCGGCTTCAAAAAAGTATGATGGAAGCAAAAACTCGAATTAACAAGGCTCTTCTTTTCGTTAGGAACTCTTAATTGAACTTCCCTAAATAATGTTGACCGTTTTTAATAT
>NZ_WAAT01000003.1:0-88 GCF_008806375.1 Pseudotamlana haliotis
TCAAATAGTGAACTTTGGTGTTTTTTTTAATGAAGGGTAACGTTCTCGGCTATGCTTAGTACGGGATTTAAAAGTAATTAATTTCCGT
>NZ_WAAT01000003.1:256-3082 GCF_008806375.1 Pseudotamlana haliotis
TAGATTTACGTTTTGATTTGCACGTTTTAAACCTCAATTTTGTCACGAACTAATTTACCGCCCAGATTTTCAGGCCGCCGTAACAGTTGCGTAATATTGGTGTCCGAAGTCGTCTGAGTAAGCAGAATTAGCTTTTTGAGTTTTGTTAAACATATTTTTAGCGTTCTAAAAGTCCGAATTACGTCATAATTGCGAATTGCTATTGTCCGAAGTCGCAAGAGTGAGCAGAATCTGATTGCGCTATATTTTTAAAGCCTGTTTTCGCTTAGATTTCAGTGGAATTAGTTTTTTGATTTTTTGAGGAAATCAGAGTTTTTAGAGTTAAATATTCAGGAAATGAGTGTTTTAAGTAGGAGTGAGACGTTATACACAACGGTTTTGTATATGGCTCGTAGCGTGCAAATTAGAAAAATATTTTCGGATTGAGCACAAGCCAGATTTTTAAATTTTACTAATTATCTTTTTTATTGGAAAGTCGTCAAATTTAAAAATTTGGCGACTTTCCAAATATACCTTAACTTCAATTAAGCAACTAATTAGCTATGAGCTATATACGTTGTTGTAAGTAGTGCTTTTCACAATGTTTACACTTTCTTTAAGTTCCTAAATTCATATTTTTCGGTCGGACTATTCAGCTCAATTTCAATTGAGTATTTTTCTGTTTTATAAGCTTTTTCTACAAATCCTTTTGCTTTTGAATAAGCACAATGATAAGTTTCGTGAGAATCTTGCCAATGTCCGTCGTGTTCGTAATCAAGCGAAAAGGCATATTCGTGTAATAAAGAATTTGATTTAGTTTCTATTTTTCCAGCGTCAATACTTTTAAGAGCAAAAAGTATTTTCCAATCATTAAATCCAGCGTATTTTGTCCGATTTAAAGATTCCGTTCGTATTTCAACCGCTTTTGAAAATCCGATTTTCACGACCTCCCCAGTTAAACTTCCAGCTATATAAACTATTCCAGCAGAGTCGTTTCTTTTCTGAAAGGCAATTTTTGCTGTATCACATTGACAACAATGACCACTTCTTGTTCGTAAAGTATGTCCTTCTTTTTTACAAGGTGTAACATTGAAAGCAATCATTTTATTAAGTTCTTTCATTATTACACGATAGTCGGTTTTAGAAAGTCCTTGAGCATTAAAAACAAATTTCAGATGTATTTTCTGCTCTTTTAAAAATCGAATTTGTTCGCTTGTCAATTCTGCCATAATGGTTTTTTCGTATTACTTACAACGGTTTTGTGTATGATTTCGTTGCGTGTTTAAGCACGAATTTAGCAAATAAATCACAGATAGAAAGTCCGCGAGGACTTTCGTAAGTAGGCTATAACTAGCAATGAATTATACACGGTGTTGCCATTTCGTTTTTTTATTTTCTATTTTTGTCTTCTCTTTCTAGTTTTACTACATTTTTTGATAGAGTCCTATCTAATTTAATCGGAACTCCATCTACAGTAGTCTTGTTAAGTTTAAGAAATCTGACTTTAATACTGTCAAATTCACAAGTTTCAAATACATCAATATAAGTTTCGGATAATCCACTTATCATACTTTTTGTGAACTCTTCTTTGTACTCATTATGTGTAATTGCTTCTTCTATAATCTTGTAAGTTGAGTTTACCATATTGGCTACTTTTACTGTGGGTATTTCAATAATAACGGTACTTCCCTCATTTGAATATGTAATAATATTTCCTGTTACTCCTCGGACATAATCAGTTAATATAAGCATTTGGTCAGCTCTGTATTCTTGAGTTACTTGTGCATTTGTTGTATTAAATCCTAGTATTAATAATAAAGTTAGTATGATATTATTCATTCTACAATGTTTTATTTAAATAAATTTGAAATGTATTGTAATATTCCTGCTACAATAGCTCCACCGAGAGACGCTATTACTAATGGCGCCATTATAAGAAAAATTCCTAATGGACTAATGAAATTTACTCCTTTTAGTAAAATTGGTAGTAAATAAATAAATATAACTATTCCTGTGATAATTCCAGCGATTTTAGGGAATCCATTTATTTCATTGTTTTTATTCATTTTTCAAGAAGTTAAAATAGTTTTTTATAGTAATAAATTTATTGCCAAAATGAATGGCAACGGTTGATGTATTGAAAGTTGCGTTTACGCCCGCGAGGATTTTCCGCAGGAAAATCCGCTTAGCAAAAAAACACAAGCCTTTCGGAATAGCTAAAAATAGCAATTTTTTATACATTTTGTTAGCGCACGTGTGTTTTTGTTTAATTTTTACCTTTAAAATGCTTAGAAATAACTGTTTAGATAACTGTTTTTTAGGTTTAGTTTTGTCATCCAGATTTTGAGTCCGCCGTAAGAGTTGCGAAAGATTGGTGTCCGAAATCGTCTGAGTAATCAGAATCAGCTTTTTAGAGCTTTGTTAAACATATTTTTAGCGATTTAAAGTCCGAATAGCTTCATAATTGCGGACTGCTAGTGTCCGAAACCGTTTGAGTGAGCAGAATCCGATTGCGTTATGTTTTTAACGCCTGTTTTCACTTCGAATACAGGAGAATAGCTTCTTTAATTTTTTTGATAAAATTAAAGTTTTTCTAGAGTCAGATATTCAGAAATCTAGCTTTTTTAGAGCAGAGTAGGGATGTGTGCTAACGTTTTCGGCTATGGTTAGTACGGGATTTAAAAGTAGTGAACTTTCGTTTAAGCACTTAGCCAAATCTTTTTATTTTGTTTTATCTTTTTAGTACTAAAGCCAAATCAAAAGATTTGGCGTACTTAGCAAATACAGACTAGCTTTTAAATTAAAGACCAAACCCGTATTAAGCATAGGCATTGTTGTGTATAGCGC
>NZ_WAAT01000033.1:0-300 GCF_008806375.1 Pseudotamlana haliotis
CCGGTCACATCTTATAAAGCCTTATGCGTTTTTACGTTATGAGGTTTTTTTTTGTTTAATCGTTTAGTTGTTTAACCGTAAGCATGAATCCTTATTTTGGGACGTAAACGTCAATTTTTTGCTCTGTGTATCTCCGCGAACTTCTCTGTGGTACTCTGTGTAATAAGACTAATGTAAAGTAGTTTTTAAGGTACTCAAATTTGTGTTTAAAATGGTTATCGACTCCGCTCGAACACCGTTTCTATATGATGTTATTTATTTATTTATTTATAAAATTCTAGTTATAAAAATCTGTGTTAA
>NZ_WAAT01000033.1:402-3369 GCF_008806375.1 Pseudotamlana haliotis
AATGGGTTTAGCTCAGTGGAATTCCATTAAAATTATTATTAAAACTATATTGAATTATTAGTAATGTTTATGGTTTTAATCATGAATTGAACTAATAAAATTTAAATCATGCAAGTTGTACGTAAGTTTTTTTCTATCTATTTTTGCGCAGAATTTAATCCCTCAACAAAGTGGAGCACTAAAACCTAAACAAACATTGTGCTTTTACTTGTTGATTTTAATTTAAACTTAAAAACAACTTAATTATGAAAACAAGAATTATTGCAACAGCAGTAGCGTTATTTGGATTTGCATTTTAAAATGCACAACAATTACCAGACAAGGAACTTTCCGAAAGTCAAGTAAGAAATGAAATGCGTTCTGCAAAAGGTGTATCTTTTGAAGAAGGAGATATGTTCGTAGAAGGTGGTGTTTCAGTGAGTACAGATGATGTTACCACTTCTTATTCGATAAACCCTAAATTTGGTTATTTTTTATCTGATAAAGTAGCTATTGGTGGTGATTTAGATTTTGGAGGTAGTAAAGATGAAAGTACTTCACCTGATACTAAAACAAACTTTTTTGGTGTTGGAGCTTTTGCTAGATATTATTTCTTAGAATTGTCTCAAAAGCGTTTCAAAGCTTATGGTGATGTTGGTTTGGGATACAGCCATTCTCGTGTAGAAGTTGGTGATGTTGATAATACTACTAATGGTATTAAAGCTAATCTTACTTTAGGTGTTAACTATTTCTTCACTAAGAAATTTGCTGCAACTTTTGTATTAGCTGATATTTTAACTTACAACAATGCTAATCCAGAAAATAGTGATGCAACAAACAGTTTTGAGTTAAACATTAACTTATTTAATAACCCTTTTGCACAACCTCAATTTGGTCTATTATATAAATTCTAATTAGTAGAATATTTTATTATAACAAAAAACGTCTAAGTAATTACTTAGACGTTTTTTTATACCTAATATTTTGGTAATTGTCTTTACTAATCTATAAACGTTTTAGAAGCTCTGCTTTTTTCGCTTTATACTCTTCATCTGTAAGGATGTCTTTATTTCTAAGGTCTGCTAATTTTTCTAATTTAGAAAAAACATCCCTTTCTTCTTCGGCAGTTAAGATATTTGGTGCCTTAAAACGTGGCGGTTGTGGATTAGAAGGGGCTGTATCAGTGGAACTTTCATCAATTCGAACATTATTATTATTATTATGATTTAGGTTTTCTTGATTCCCTGAAACCACTGGAAGTGTATTTAAATCAATAGTACCATATTGGCTGCTAAAGTTTACGTCATAATTTCCACCTTGTTGTTGACCCACACCACCTATTTGGTGATCTAATGTGTCAAAAATTGTTACTTTACCATTTTCTTGTATGGCTAAACGATGAATTTGGTTAAAAATAGCATAGCTCGTACCATTTTGGCTACCACTAGAATTAGGATATCCCAAATTACCCCACCAATGGCCACTAGGGGATAGTGATCCGTCTTGGTTCTTTACTTGTGCTAAGGGTTGATATTGTAGAGCCCCTTGTATCACGGCGTTGGATATCGCAATACAAATACCATCAACTAATGCTCTAAGTTGGTTATTAAACATATCACCAACCATGGTCATTCCGCCTTGCATCCATTGGCCTCCACCACCAAGCTCTGGAAGGTAAAACTGAGCCATTGTACCATTAGTTTGTCTCAATGCGTGCGCCAATTCCATAGCAGTTTCTATAGTTACACCATAATTATTAGCAATATTGGCAATGTTTTGCATGCTAGATTCTGTGAATTTGTAGTCCATATCTTTTATTTAAAGTATAACGATTCATTATATTTTCAAATGTAGCGTTAAGTTTGCCCAAAAGTAGGTGTTTTTTGTAGAAGTTTCTCATAGATTGTATTTATAACAATTACCTAACATATTGATTTTGTTGTGGTTTTATTTAGACTCTAATAGTTTAGCTAGTAGTTCGTAAGTATTTTTGATGCTTGTTTTAGTACAGATAGTATCTAAAATGATTTAAATTTCTTACGAAATCAATATTTTGTTTTCTTATGTATAGTATATGTCAAGTCGTGTTTTCAGTATTTACAACGTGTGATTGCTAATTTTGGAGAAACATTTTTATTCAGTTATAATATGCGAAATACACACAAATTAAATCAACTAACACTTTTTACAGCACTGGTAAGTCTTTGTTTTTTAATGTATTGTAGTAGCAATTCCGATTCCGATTCGGATTCAAAAAATTCTAGCCCAAAGGCTGAAAACAACACTTTAGAAGTTTTACAAGATAGTAACTCAGGAGAAGCTAATCAAATTGATGTATCTGTAAATGATTTTATTGGTACCGATGGAGGCGATAACGATAATTACAGTCTGTCTAAAGCAGCTGCTAATGGTAAAGTTTCTGAAATTGAGGATGGTATATTTGAATATATCCCTAATTCAGTTTTTTTTGGGTCAGATGCTTTTACCTATAAATTAACTGATGCCAATAACGATATGGGTGAAGCAGAAGTTTTTGTGACTGTTATTGAAGGGGATGGACCAACTCTAGAAGACTTTGAAAATATAGATCCTGATTATCCGTCGTTCGTTTCTATTGAAAATGCCACTCCCGAAGGTTATAGTTGGGTGAAAATGGAATCTATGTCTGATTAATTTGATGCTTGGGATTCAAACAAATGGTTTAAATCTACATGGGATTACGGTTTACCGGTAAAGATGTCTATATCAAATAAAAATTCAGGGGTTACCGACGGTAATTCATGGATTAAGGCTACTTTAAATGAATCCAATCCTGAAAATAGATGAAAGGGTTTTGTAGGCTTCCCTTTTTGGGGAAGCCTACAAGACATGTGTTTTTTTTGGTGAAACATGGCATGTCAATTAGTGAAACATAAGTGAAATTTTGTGCTTTAAATGAAGCAAAAACGGGATCAAGCGCAAAAGTTGTGTGTGGAAATTAAAAATAGT
>NZ_WAAT01000034.1 GCF_008806375.1 Pseudotamlana haliotis
GTTTAAAATTATGTAGCCTTTATTCAGGACGGGTCAAAATTATGTACAACGGTCTCGGCTATGGTTAGTACGGGAATTAAAAGTAGTGAACTTTCGATTAAGCACTTAGCCAAAACTTTTTATTTTGTTTTATCTTTTTTGTTTTAAAGCCAAATCAAAAGTTTTGGCGGACTTAATAAAAATACACTAAACTTTGGATTAAGCACTAAACCCGTATTAATTATAGCCATTGTTACCCACAGGCTTTTTTCAGTGTAATATTTCTGTCAAATATACAATTCCAAAAATCCAGCCTAAATACAAAACCGAATATGTCAGCGAATAAATTGCAGAAATCCCGATATCTCCTTTTGTGTCTTTTGATTTAGAAAATACAAGTCTTAAAGCTCTAAAAAAAATCCAATAAAGCATTGCCAAAATTATAAAAATCGAAATCCAAAAAAATGCCTCTAATAAAATCAAGAGTACGAATATCAAAATTGTCATTCCAATCCAGAGTAAAATAGACATAATCAATCCGCCAATTCCGTCTCCAACTTCGATACTTGGCAAGTCAGGTGCAGTTCCAGATTGAGCAATTAAATCTCCAGTTTTAAATTCTCTAAATTTTGGAAAATTATCTTTTAATCCAATTCCATAATAAAGTCCGTATGTCATAAACAGAAAAAGTGTAATTCCAATTATTGAAAGTGACAGATATAAATTCGCTGTTACATTTCGGTTATAATTTTCTCCAGTCAGATAAACAGTCAAGACTGTAATTCCGATTACAAGAAGCGAAACGGTAAAAACTGACTTTCCTTTTAAATATGTCTTTTCTGCTTTCACGATTTTTTTTCAGCTTGTGGGTAACGGTCTCGGCTATGGTTAGTACGGGAATTAAAAGTAAT
>NZ_WAAT01000035.1 GCF_008806375.1 Pseudotamlana haliotis
TTGTCGAATTTTAAGGTGTCCTAAAAAAGGGAAGCCTACATACCGCCCAGATTTTCAGTCCGCCGTAACAGATGAGCAATATTGGTGTCCGAAGTCGTCTGAGTAAGCAGAATCAGCTTTTTGAGCTTTGTTAAACAAATTTTAGCGTTTTGGGAGTCCGATGAGCTTCTTAATTGCGTACCGCTAGTGTCCGAAATCGCTAGAGTGAGTAGAATCCGATTGCGTAATATTTTTAAAGCTTGTTTTCGCTTTGATTCCAGGAGAATTGGTTTCTTGATTTTTTGAGGAAATCAGAGTTTTTTAGAGATAAATATTTAGGAAATGAGTGTTTTAAGTAGGAGTGAGGCGTTATACACAACGTTGTTGTATAAGGAAAGTTGTGGTTTTGTCAGCGAGGAATTTCCGAAGGAAATTCAGAAGTTGATAAAAATGCAACTGCCTTTAATTAAGCACTAATTTAGCAATTTTTTTTATACGGTGTTGTGCTCAGTTATTTTAAACGATAGATTGTCTTATTTTTTTCTCCTATTTTTTCAAATAAATTTAATTCTGCTCCTTTCTTTAAATCTCTACTTGCAGTCGCTGAAGAAATATCTTTAAAAATATCCATATAATCTTTTCTTGTAAATTCAGTTTTATTTAATGAAACATAGTATTCTAATCTATCTTTTTCATTTAGAGTTCGATTATTAAAATCTAATAGTTCACTTATTGAAATGTCAATAACGTTTAGCATATATTCAATAAACTTAGTTGACTTTCCGGATTTATCACTTTCAGCTAAAGACTTGTAATATTTTTCCTGGTCTTTATTAATTAAAGTTTCAAAAGGCAAAAACTCAAAGATTGGATATTTTTCCATTAAAATTAAAGTTTGCCATAATCTTCCCATTCTTCCATTTCCATCCAAAAAAGGATGTATAAATTCCATTTCATAATGGAAAACACAACTTTTAATTAATTCAATTTCATCAGACTTTTTCAAATATTCAAAAAGGTCTTTCATTAAGTATGGTACATTTCCAAAAGGTGGTGCTAAATGCTCAACTTTTGAACCTTTTACAATTCCGACACTTTGATTTCTATATTTTCCAGAGTTTTCTATTAAACCTTCCATTAAGTTTTGATGTGCTTTTAAAAAGGATTTTTCATTTGAAGGATTGTAATCTTCTAAATTTTCATAGATTTTGATTGCATTTAAAACTTCAAGAACATCTTTTTTAGGACCAATAACTCTTTTGTTTTCAAGAAGTGCTGTTATTTGTTCTTCTGTAAGTGTATTCCCTTCTATTTTTAAAGAAGAATGAATAGTTTTTATTCTATTCTGTTTTCTCAATTTAGGTGAAGATCTGTTTAATAAATTAGCATTTACTTCTCCTATTTTTTCTGAAATAGAAGTTATTAATTTTAAAATAGAAGATGTTATTTCGTAAGGTGGTTTCATTTTTGATACTATCATTTGATACTATCAAAGATACAATCATTTAATCTGAATTATCTTATTAAACGTGATTTTTTATTGTCTCGTCCTGAAATATGGCTACAGGTTAAAATAGAAATT
>NZ_WAAT01000036.1 GCF_008806375.1 Pseudotamlana haliotis
CGTTGTGTATAACGCCTCACTCCTACTTAAAACACTCATTTACTGAATATTTAACTCTAAAAAACTCTGATTTCCTCAAAAAATCAAGAAACTAATTCTCCTGGAATCTAAGCGAAAACAAGCTTAAAAAATATAACGCAATCGGATTCTGTACACTCTTGCGACTTCGGACAATAGCAATTCGCAATTACGACGTAATTCGGACTTTTAAAACGCTAAAAATAGGGTTAACAAAGCTCAAAAAAACGGATTCTGCTCACTCAGACGACTTCCGACACAAATATTACGCAACTGTTATGGCGGACTGAAAACCTGACCGGTAAATTAGTTCGTGACAAAATTGAGGTTTAAAACGATAAAATATTCCAATTAAAACGTGCAAATCAAAACGTAAACCTAACGGCAAATCTTTCGTGACAAATATTTTAAAAAGTCTTAAATTAGACGTTTAAAACAAAAAAACGGACAAAAAAAGCGCTATACACAACACAGTGTAAAATGCATTGCTTACTTTAGTACTTCTAATAATGTGCAGTACTGACATTCAACTTCGGATTTCCATTCGGAAATCCGAACTAATTTGTCGCAACGCACCTTACACGAGACCGTTGTAAGCAATATGAAAAACGAATAAAATGAGGATATTTATAATAACATTTTTAGTAATTTCTCAATCTCTTTTTTCTCAAGAAACTGAAAAGAAAACATACAACATAGGAGTTGTTAAGCCAACTAAAGCAGAAATTGAAAAAAGTTTGGGTGTTTACAAAGACACAATCGAATTAGCATATAAAAATCAATATTATTCATATCGTGAAAGATTAAAGGAAATAATTGAAACTAAAGCAGACTTTTATCCCGAAGATATGAGAGATGACTTTGAAAAAAGTAAAATAAATGCAAAAGCTGAATTGAAAGAAATGGACAGTTTAAAAAGTCAGTTTTTGTCTTTTAAATATCAAGAACTTATATCTTATTATTCGACTTCAATTTTAAATATGGCATTTAATGAGTATGAACCATATTCATCAATTTATGAGATACGAAATTCTGAAATTAAAACAAATGGAATTTTTGATTATGCTGAAAATAATAATCTTGATTTTATCGTAACATTTGAAAACATAAAAGCATACGAGAAAAACGAAAACTTTGAAATGAGTATAACATTAAAATTGTATTCGAGAGAAGAAAAGAAAATAATTGTGGAAAAAGAAATTTATGGAAATACAAATAGTTATGGTGGAATGTGGACTTGTGGAAATCCTTTAACTTGTTTGTTTATAACTTCTGTTAAAGAAACAATTGGAATTTTAGTTCCGAAAATAAAACAATTAAATTAAAAATACTGCTTACAACAATGGCTATAAGTAATTGCTTGTTCTCGCCTACTTCTGAAAATCCTCTCGGATTTTCAGTTTGGTGTGTACTTGCAAAGTTAACCGCTAACCCACGCAACTACTCATAGCCGAAACCGTTGTAGCCAATTTAACCCAAATGCAGAAAACAGAAGATTTTATTGAAAATAGAATTAAATGGCGAGCTTCAAAACACGATTTGCCGAATAAAAATGTTCATTTATTTGAGAATTTAACGACTGATAAAAAAGCGGAATATTTGACTCATTTCAATGAGAATGATTGTGGAAAAATAATTTTACTATTTACCGATTCAAAAAAGTACTGGACAGCAATCGGAACAAAAAAAATCATTGGTTTTGACGGAACTAATTATAACTCTGTCGAATTGAATTCTATAAAAGATGTTGATTCTAAAAATCGGAAAGAATATTTCGAAAAAGCAGAAGCTGGAGAAACAAAGCTAAAGAAAATCAAAAAACGAAATGAATCTGAATTGTTAATTACTGAATTTAACGGAAAGGAAACTATTTTCATTACGAAAAAAGGAAGTGACTTATTCTCGCTATGGAATATAATGATGATGATTGAACAACTGAATAAAAAAACTGGCTACAACACCGTATAAAATTAATTGCTAGTTCTAGCCTACTTACGAAAGTCCTCGCGGACTTTCTATCTGTGATTTATTTGCTAACTTTAGTGCTTAAATCACGCAACTAATCTTATACAACAACGTTGTAGCACATATGAAGAAACCTATGAACAAAATTTTAACATTACTACTTTTAACATTAATTATAACTTCTTGTAAAAAGGACATTGGAGTAACTGAAAAAGAAGTTAATTCAGTCCAACAAGTTTTGAATTTTTACAACGGAGAGTGTTTAAGACATAAAGGTTTTCAAACCAAAAACGGAGAAACGAAAACTTACTTTGAACTTGAAATGAGTAAAAGTTCGTTACTTGAAAGTAATGCCAAAAAATTAATTCCACATTCTGGAAATATTGCATATTTATTTTATTCAAGTTTAGACGACGAAAAGTCAAATTATAATCAAGTTAGAGTTAAAATCAATCTTGAAAACGGAACTAGTTCTGAATTTTCATATTCAGACAAAGAAATAGAGGAAATTGAAAATCTTATGCCGAAAATTGACAACATTTCGGACTTAATAAAAAAGAAAGACTTTGAATCTCTGACAAAAATATTCGACGAATCTATTGAACTGGAAACAAGCCAAATTGCCGAATTATTTAACAATATTGATAATCAATACGGAATTGTAAAACAATCTCAATTTCAAGGTTTTGAACTTTTAGACACCAATAATTTTGGTCAAGTAATCAAAGTTAACGTTGTTCAAGTAAGAGAAAAGATTGCTTTGACAATGGTTTTAACTTTTAAGAGAAATAATCGGAATTTAATAGCATTAGAATTTGAATAAAATACGTGCTACAACACCGTATATAATTTATTGCTAGTTCTAGCCTACTTACGAAAATCCTCGCGGATTTTCTATTCGGCTTGTATTTGCTAAATTAGGTGCTTAAAACACGCAACAAACCATATACAAACACGTTACAGCACATATGACCACAAAATTAACATTCGTCATAATTTTAATGTTTCTGCTTTCAATAAGCTGTGATAAAAAACACTCTGAATTGGAATTTGAAAAGTCTGTAGCGAATGAAATTTTCCCAGCTTTACTTGATTCTGTATTTCACGATACAAGATTGGCACCACCGCCACCGCCACCGCCAAATTCTGAATGGAGTGATTCAACAGCAGTTAAATGGGACGAATCTAAAATGATTGCAGAATACGAAAAACGAAGAGCTGAATTAGAAAAAGACACAACTAAATTAGTAGTTGCGATTGTCGACAGCACTTACAGGATAAATGAAAGAGCGAAAAAAGAACTTCTTAAATTTTATGACAATTACGAAATTGAATTAGATACTATTAATATTACTGAATCTTATAAAATAAATTTAACGGATTTAAAACACGCTGATAAGTTTCAACTCAAATATCGTTCTGAATTACCAGCGACAAGTAAAGTATGGAAAGGAGATTATGATTTCTATCTTTCTGGAATAACTGGATTTTCTCGAATTCAATTTGACCGAACAAAAAGCTACGGAGTTATGATAAGCGGATTTGGTTGTGGGCGACTTTGTGGATTTAGTGGTTTGGTTTTTATTAGAAAAGTAGATGAAAAATGGATAATTGATAAGGTTATGGTTACGGCTATATCGTGAAAAAAATACGTGCTGTAACAACGTATATAACTCATAGCTAGTGAGTTGATTAATCGAAGTTAAGGCATATTTGGAAAGTCGCCAAATTTTTAAATTTGACGATTTCCAATAAAAAAGATAAATAGTAAAATTTAAAAATCTGGCTTGTGCTTAATCCAAAAATAATTTTCTAATTTGCACGCTACGAGCCATATACACAAACGTTAGCACACATATGAGAAAATGATGACGATTATAAAAAAATACTACTTAGAAATTATTTTTGGAATTATATTCCTAGTTTATTTCAGCGGAATAATTGAAAACGTGGAAATCTATGGCATTGGACTTGGTGCTTTATCAATTGCCTATGGAATTTATGATAAAATCAAAAATAGAAATAAAGTAAAAAGCGGAAATATACTTTCTCTTAAAACAAATAACGACCAATACCGGAAAACATCAAAACTAATACTCGGAATTATAGCAATAATTGGCTCTGTAATTGGAATTTTATATATGGATTCTGAAAAAGCATTTTTTACAATTCTTATAATTCTTGGATTTCTCTTACTGATTTCTAGTTTGCTTTCTGAAAACAGTTCGTTTATCGAAATTGTGAACGGAAAATTACGGTATGAAAACAATACTGATTTAGCATTAAATAATATTTCGTCAATAAATCTAACCGAATCCGAAATAGTTTTTAATCAAGTGAATAATTCTAATTCAAGAATTTCGTTTTTGGATAATGACCAAGACAGAATTGAACAAATAAAAGAGTTTTTCAGAAAGCATATTAATGAAATAAAAATTGAATAAATACGTGTGCTAACACCGTATATAATTTATTGCTTGTTCTAGCCTACTTACGAAAATCCTCGCGGATTTTCTATTCGGTTTGTATTTACTAAATTAGGTGCTTAAAACACGCAACAAACCATATACAACAACGTTAGGCACAATACGAGAAAAACATTATGGATAGAATTTTACTTTCAACATATATTCTCAAAATACGAGATAGACAAAAAAATGACCAAATCTTAAGTCGTTTTAACGGAGAAGATGATTTTTTGAGAATAATGGAGAATTATCTTAATTCTATTTTTGAAACAATTTTAGCTACTGTTGACACACGTGACACTACTGCAATTCATTTGACTTTAGATGCACCACCAAATGTAAATATTGAAAATAGGAGCATTCACGGTTTTTTCTCGACTGGAATAAGTGGAGAACAATATGACATAAAAGACGTTGAATCAAGAGAAACAATTGTAGAAGTTCAAAGAAATCACGCAGCATTCCGTAATATTTTTTTCTATCTCAAAATTCCAACGGAAAGAGATAACGGAGCTTTGATTTTACAAAGAAAAGCGAAATTTGGAATAAAAACGATTTTAAAGAAAACCCTAAATCGTTACGTTAAAGGACAAGGCTATCAGAATTATACTGTTTATGTGAATAATGTTGTTCACGGTCGAGTTTATAGAACGATGATAACACAGGGAAACCTTAAAAAAGTGGATTTTATAAAGAGAAGATTACCGAGTTCAATTGAGGCTTATTACAACAATGATATGCGTGAAGACCAAATACCTGGTACTTTAAAAACTTCAATGTTGTCGTCAACGAGTTTACCGCAAAATTATAAAAACTTTGTAAATGATTTATTTACAAATCCAGACAGAGAAAGAATTGAAATAGATGGTATCGATGAAGATTTTGACGAAGTGGAATTTGAACTTGAGCTTAATGGCAAAAGAAAAACATTCTATGTCAAACACAAAAATCGCATTCAGCCAGATATTGATGTAACCGCTGACGTTGAATTAGGTGAACAAGGACAGCCAACAACCGAATCTTTGATTAGAATTAGTGAAGAGTTAATTGTAGATATAATTCAACTGAGAATGTAATTATGCTAAGTAGAATTAACATACTTAAAATCATAAAAGACCATTTAGGTACTATGAGAAGTCTAAACCAAAGTTCTAATAGAATTTATTGGAAAGACTTTTTGCTCTTTTTTGTTTTTCCGATAATCGTATCAACTTTGCTTGTTTGGAAAGGGTATTCATTCAAAGAACAACTTGGAAATTTAATTGCCGCAATTTCAATATTTGGAGGTTTTCTATTTAATCTTTTAGCTATTATTTACAGCCAAATGGAAAACATAAAAAAAGATGCTGAAACAGAAGACGATGAGGTTAAAAAAAGATTTATAAATGAAATTCATATAAATATTTCATTTTGTATAGTTCTATCAATTTGCATTGTCTTGACGTTACTTTTAACGACAATCGATATTCCTGAGTTTCAATATTTGGATGTATTGAATAAAATAATCAACGGACTGAATTATTTTCTAATGATATTATTTTTATTGACTTTGACGATGATTTTGAATCGAGTTTATATACTACTGAAAAAAGGAGCAGCGTAAAAGTACTGTGCCTAACACAGTATATAATTAATGGCTTGTTATAGCATACTTGGAAAAATCCTGCGGATTTTTCCGCTGGCAAGTATTTGTTTACTAATTTAGTTACTTAAACACGCCACTAACCATATACATCAACGTTGGCAACAAGCTGAAAAAAAAATGACGTCTGAAAAATATAACACTTTAGGAAAAGGAACGGCAGTAATTTCGTTCATAATCGGAGCATTGATTTTCGGAATTTACTTTCTGACTTCAAACAGCGATTTGTTATTTATCGGATACGGATTTATAGTTCTTACAGGAATTGCAAATTTGATAATTTTAATAGCAATTTTAGCTAAATCAAATTCGGACTCAACCAATCGTAAAAGACTTTTAAAGACAAGCGGATTGATGCTGATTAATCTACCAATAATGTTCCTTTTCATTTGGTTCTCGCTGATTTTAATTGGGAATATGAGAATCACCTTCACAAACGGAACTAATAACAAACTGTCTGATATTAAAATAATCGGTTGCGAAACAGAACACATCACTGAACTTGAACCGAATGAAAGTAAAACTGTTTGGGTTGGAATTACTGGAGATTGTTCAATCACCTTGGAATACTTAGAAAACGGAGAAATTAAAAAAGAAATGGTTGCTGGTTATGTGACAAGTGGAATGGGAAAAAAAATAAAACACAAAATTGACGGAAAAGACAAGGACATATTATAAAAAAAGCCAGTTGCCAACACCGTGTAAAAAACATTGCTTATTTTAGCTTAAACGAAAGGTAGTTGCTTTTTTGTTAGCTGCTGATTTTCCTTCGGAAAATCCTCGCATACAAAACCGCAACGCTTCTTATACACAAACGTTAGCCAACATAACAGAATGAATATTGAGACATTAGATTACTTTGCATCAATTTGGAAATATTGGATGATAGCCTCCTTCCTTTTAGGAATTTTAGGCTTCATATTTGCTAAAAATTATCGAGTAGCAAATGGACATTATAAACAGAAATTTCTTGTTTTAGGAATAATACTTATAATTCAAGCCCCTGTTACTTTTTTTATAGGAACAAACTCAGTTGAAAATATTCAAAATAATGCTCGGATTGAGTTACTAAAAAACATAAATAATAATTGTGTCATTCGTATTAATGGAAAAGAACTGAATAATGAACAATCACAGCTAATAATTAACGAAATAACTAAGATTAAGAAACCTGATCCTCATCACTCAAATTCGACAAAATTTATGAAAATATCTGTTGTATGTGGAAATGAAATATATGATTTAACATTTGAGCAGGACAGTCAATACGAAAATGAATTTTGGATATTCTTGGACAAATATAATTTTACTCGTTCGAATGAAATAGGTAGAATTAATTCTGAATTAATAAAAACGTTGGCTAACACCGTGTATAATTAATGGCTAGTTTTAGCTTGCTTACGAAAATCCTCGCGGATTTTCTATTCAGTTTATATTTGCTAAATTAGGTGCTTAACCACGCCACTAATCATACACAAACACGTTAGGCACAATACGAAAAAACACTAATTTCCAAATTGAAA
>NZ_WAAT01000037.1 GCF_008806375.1 Pseudotamlana haliotis
TTTAGTGTATCGCTATTTCAGGACGTGACATTTGTATGTAAAAAGAGGCTGTCTTGATTTATCAAGCAGCCTCTTTTCTTTTTATCCAGATAAATAATTTATTTAACGTTCATAATATCTTCAATTTCTTCGACTTCAATCGGGATGTTTTTCATTAAATTAATTGGCGCTCCAGATTCTTGAATGACCAAATCATCTTCCAATCGAATACCAAAACCTTCAGCCGGGATATAGATACCAGGTTCTACGGTAAAGACATTGTTGGCTTGCATGGGTTCGGTTAAAATACCGTAATCATGCGTGTCTAACCCAATGTGGTGAGAAGTGCCATGCATAAAATATTTCTTGTATGCTGGCCATTCGGGATCTTCATTTTGAACATCAGCTTTATCCAATAAACCAAGTTTTAGAAGTTGGCTGGTCATCATTTTACCAACTTCAACATGATAAGCTGCCCAGTCGGTTCCCGGGATAAGCATTTTTTCTGCTTCTTTTTTTACATGAAGAATGGCGTTGTAAACTTCTTTTTGACGATCAGTAAATCGTCCAGAAACCGGAACACTACGGGTCATGTCGCTAGAATAGTTGGCGTATTCAGCACCAACATCCATCAAGATTAATTCACCTGCTTTACATTGTTGGTTGTTTTCAACATAATGTAAAACGTTAGCATTATTTCCTGAGGCTACAATCGGGGTGTAAGCGAATTTTTTTGAACGGTTTCTTAAAAATTCGTGCATAAATTCCGCTTCAATTTCATGTTCCCAAACGCCTGGTTTTACAAAATTTAAAATGCGACGGAAGCCTTTTTCTGTAATATTACAAGCTTGTTGGATCAGGTCAATTTCAATAGGATCTTTTACTGAACGTAAACGTTGCAAAATCGGGTTGCTTTTAGCAACACGGTGGGCTGGGTATTTCTCCTTTAGCCATTTTGTGTAGCGGTCTTCTCGAGTTTCCACATCAACATTGGCACGATAGTGTTCGTTAGTGTTAATGTAAACGGTGTCACATTGGGTCATGATTTCAAACATGATTTTTTCCATGTCTTGTAACCAGTAAACCGTTTTTACTCCGCTAGTTTCAAAAGCTTTTTCTTTTGTGAGTTTGGCGCCTTCCCAAATGGCAATATGCTCATTGGTTTCTTTTAAGAATAAAATCTCACGATGTTTCTCTTTTGGACAGTCAGGAAATAAGACTAAAATACTTTCTTCTTGATCAACTCCACTTAAAAAAAAGATGTCTCGGTGCTGCTCAAAAGGTAATGTGCTGTCTGCACTTACCGGATAAATATCGTTAGAGTTAAAAACAGCTAAGCTGTTAGGGAGCATTTTTGATTTAAAATTTTCACGATTTTTTATAAATAGCTTACTATTAATAGGTGTGTATTTCATTTTTACAGTGAATTTATAAGGGCTATAAAAGTAGTGATTCTAAACAAAACTTAAGGTATAATTCATTACTTTTGGTGTTAAGGGGTTAATTATTAATTAAATACATAAATTCAATGGGGACGATGAATAATATTTTAAGTAAAATTAGGCTGCTCTTTCTGATGTTTTTTCTCTCAGGGTTATCTGTTTTTTCTCAAGGGTTTTTAAGAGAAATTCCACTAGAACAGCAAGTGCAGGCTTCAGAATTGGTGATTGAAGGTAAGGTTATTGCTAAGTCCGCTTTTTGGGGAGCTGATGATAATATTTATACTAAAAACACGCTTGAGGTTTATAAGGTTTTTAAGGGAGATGCAGTGAAGACAGTTGATGTTATTACGCCTGGTGGAACCATAGGTTTTGATTGTCAAATTGTAACCCATAGCTTAAAATTAAAAGTTGGAGACTTGGGTGTTTTTGCTTTACGCGGAAGTGAAGTTCCAGGTTTAGATGAAACGCTAAGCTATAAGGCTTATAGTGGTGTTCAAGGTTTTTATAAGTATAATCTGTATAATGATGCTGCTCATAATCCGTTTACTTCAAAACAGGGCATTACGAGTTCTTTTTACAAGTTAATTTCTTCTTATACAAAAAAGAGTTACTCCGTTGTAAAAACATTTAATGTAGCACAGGAAACATCAAAATTAAACCAAGCTAAAAGTAATTTGGCTCCAACAGGGATTTCCTTTGTGCCTACAAGTGTTTCTGCAGGTACAAGATCAATAATCACTATAACTCCTGCTAGTGGTTCATCAGGGGATTTTGGTGCTACCAAAGGTAAAGTCAGTTTTAGAGATGCTGATACTGGGGGTGAGGATGATCAGAATAATGCTGTGTATGTGGATGCCTTAGATTCTCAAATATTGAATTGGTCAACAACTTCAATTACAGTTGAAGTGCCTGCAGAAGCTGGAACAGGTAATATTCGTGTCACAGATGCTAGTTCAAATACTATTGAATCTACAGAAGATTTAAGGGTTACTTACGCGCTGCTAAATGTGAATTTCAGTGTAAATAATGGAAGTGGAAATATGATCTATGCGTATCCAACACGTTTGGTTAATAATGATGGTAGTGGTGGTTATGAGTTTCAATTTGAAACGAGCTTTAATGCAGACAATGTGCATTCTGGTGCCAAGGCAGATTTTATTGCGGCTCTAGAAACTTGGCGCTGTGAAACTGGAGTTAATTTTGGTGTCGGAGCGGTTTCATCTGTTGATCAGGTTAGTATGACTGATGGCGTCAATATCGTTAGATTTGATAATGGTAACGAGCTCCCTGATGGGACTGTAGGGCGTACGTCGTATTCTTTTACACTTTGTTTAAATAATAGTGATGTGATAAACGATTCTCAAGTTTATCCTACTGATATAGATATTGTTTTTGACAATGAAACGAATTGGCATTTTGGAGCTGGATTTCCAGGATTTGAAGTCGATTTCCAAGGGGTTGCTCTACATGAAATAGGACATGCGCATCAGTTGGCTCATGTGATTAATGATACTGATGATGTGATGCATTATTCTACATCGGCAGGGGAACAAATACGGGATTTGTCGGATGATAATAAAACAGCTGGTCATGTTGTGGAAGCTAGGAGTGAACAAAGTGTGCCTGTAGCGTCATGTTTTAGTGGAAAATCTGAAATGGCGGGCATCAGTAATTCTAATTGTACATTAAGTATTGGGTCTCATGAGATCGGTCATGACGCACTGAAGCTATATCCTAACCCAACAAAAGATTGGCTTTATATTCAGGGAGCGTCTACTGTTGAATTAGAACAAATTTTTGTTTTTGATATTGGCGGAAGGCTTATTTTGAGTAAATCGTTTGATCAGCCATCTCAAGAGGAAATTCTTGACTTGAGTGGGTTGACTAAAGGGGTGTATTTTGTAAAACTTTCAGCTAAAAGCGGTGAATTAACCGAAAAAGTTATAGTAGACTAAATTAAAAAAAACTAAGTATTCGTATTTATTTTTGTTAAATTTCTAAGTATTAATACGTAGTTAATTATAATGATTCTAAATAACAAAAACTTGACAAATGTTATTTGCCTATAATTCGCGTCTAACCTACCTTTGCTAGAATCTTAAATAACTTAATCAAAATGAATGGATTTTTTAAATCTTCGATAGGGAGGAAAGTCGCTATGGCACTTTCAGCCTTTTTTCTTATGTTTTTCTTGCTTCAGCATTTAGCTATTAATCTTTTATCCGTATTTAGTCCAGAGCTTTTCAATGAGGTGTCTCACTTTATGGGTACAAATCCTTTAGTACAATTTGCGTTGCAACCCGTTTTAATCTTTGGTGTGGTTTTCCATTTTATTATGGGATTCATATTAGAGCTAAAAAACAAAAAAGCAAATGGTGTAGCCTATGCTAAGAACAATGGTGCTGCAAACTCCTCTTGGGTAAGTAGAAACATGATCTGGAGTGGTGTTGCCATTCTAGCATTTATTATTTTACACTTTATTGATTTTTGGTTTCCAGAAATTAATACCAAATTTATAAAAGGTGATTGGTCTGGTACCATGGCTGGTGTTGAAGGCTACCGCTATTATGAAGAATTGATTCATAAATTCGTTAACCCTATTCGTGTAGGTGCTTATGTATTGGCCTTTGTTTTCTTAGGACTTCACTTAGCACACGGTTTCACATCGGCTTTCCAATCTATGGGAGGTACAGCAGGTAGAAAAAAGACATTACAAACTTTAGGTAAAGCATATTCAATTCTTGTCCCACTAGGATTTGTTTTTGTAGCACTTTATCATTTTTTTAACCATTAATCTTAAATAAAATGGCTTTAGATTCAAAAGTACCAAAAGGTCCAATTAAAGATAAATGGACAGATTACAAAAATCATATTGACTTAGTTAATCCTGCCAATAAACGTCATATCGACATTATCGTTGTAGGAACAGGTTTAGCTGGAGGTTCTGCAGCAGCAACCTTAGCAGAACTAGGTTATAATGTAAAAGCATTTGCTTATCAAGATTCACCACGTCGTGCACACTCTATTGCAGCACAAGGGGGAATTAATGCAGCGAAGAACTATCAAGGTGATGGGGATTCAACATATAGATTATTTTACGATACTGTAAAGGGTGGTGATTACCGTTCTCGTGAGGCTAACGTTTACCGTTTAGCTGAGGTTTCTGCTAATATTATCGACCAATGTGTGGCACAAGGGGTTCCTTTTGCACGTGATTATGGTGGGTTATTAGATAACCGTTCGTTTGGTGGGGTTCTTGTATCAAGAACATTTTACGCTAAAGGACAAACAGGACAACAATTATTATTAGGAGCTTATTCTGCAATGAATAGACAAATTGCTCGTGGTAAAATTGAAATGTTTAACCGTCATGAAATGCTTGACGTTGTTAAAGTAGACGGAAAAGCAAGAGGTATTATCGCTCGTAATTTAATTACTGGTGAAATTGAGCGTCATTCTGCACATGCCGTTGTTATTGCAACTGGTGGTTACGGAAACGTTTATTTCCTTTCAACTAATGCAATGGGGTCTAATGCTACTGCAGCTTGGAAAATCCACAAAAAAGGAGCGTATTTCGCAAACCCTTGTTATACACAAATTCACCCAACATGTATTCCACGTTCAGGAGATTATCAGTCTAAATTAACATTGATGTCTGAATCTTTACGTAACGATGGTCGTATCTGGGTACCTGCAAAAATAGAAGATGCCAAAGCGATTCAGCAAGGGAAATTAAAACCGACTGAAATCGCTGAAGCCGATAGAGATTACTACTTAGAAAGACGTTACCCTGCCTTTGGTAACTTAGTACCACGTGATGTAGCTTCGAGAGCAGCTAAAGAGCGTTGTGATGCTGGGTTTGGTGTAAACGCCACCGGTGAAGCGGTTTATTTAGATTTCGCAGCAGCTATTGAACGTTACGGAAAAGAGCAAGCTAAGATTCATAATATTGAAAACGCTTCTGCACAAAAAATATACGACTTAGGACAAGCCATTGTTGAGGCGAAATATGGAAACTTATTCCAAATGTATGAGAAAATCGTTGATGAGAATCCATACAAAACGCCAATGATGATTTATCCTGCAACACACTACACTATGGGTGGTGTTTGGGTTGATTATAACTTAATGACTACGGTTGAAGGTTTATACTGTATTGGTGAAGCGAACTTCTCTGATCACGGTGCAAACAGACTTGGAGCTTCTGCTTTAATGCAAGGTTTAGCTGATGGTTACTTCGTATTACCTTATACTATAGGTGATTATTTATCAGGAGATATTAGAACTGGTAAAATTTCAACAGAAACCAAAGAGTTTGAAGAGGCTGAAAAAGAAGTAAAAGACAGAATTGATTTCTTTGTGAATAACAAGGGAACGAAATCTGTAGATTATTTCCACAAAAAACTTGGAAAAGTGATGTGGGATAAAGTAGGAATGGCGCGTAATGCTAAAGGTTTAACTGAAGCTATGGCTGAAATTAAAGCCATTCGTGAAGAATTCTGGAAAGAAGTTAAAGTTCCAGGATCAAAAGATGAAATGAACCCAGAATTAGAAAAAGCTGGTCGTGTTGCCGATTTCTTAGAATTAGGCGAGTTATTCGCTAAAGATGCTTTAACAAGAGAAGAATCTTGTGGTGGTCACTTTAGAGAAGAGTCTGCAGAGTTAGATGGTCCTCAAAAAGGAGAGGCTAAACGTAATGATGAAGATTTCGCTTTTGTTTCTGCATGGGAATACAAAGGAGAGCCTGCTGATGCGGTTTTACATAAAGAAGAATTAGAATTTAAAGATATTGAACTAAAACAACGTTCATACAAATAAGATTGACACTATGGATTTAACACTTAAAATTTGGAGACAAAAAGACTCAAATGCAAAGGGTCAAATGGTCGATTATAAAGTTACTGAGATTTCCGAACATATGTCTTTTCTTGAAATGATGGATGTTTTGAACGAACAATTAGTAAACTCTGGTGAAGAACCAGTAGCTTTCGATCACGATTGTCGTGAAGGTATTTGCGGCATGTGTTCTTTATATATCAATGGTGAAGCTCATGGTCCAGACCGTGGCGTTACGACTTGCCAATTACACATGAGAATGTTTAAGGATGGCGATACCATTACTATCGAACCTTGGAGAGCAGCAGCTTTTCCTGTAATTAAAGATTTAGTTGTAGATAGAATGTCTTTTGAGCGTATTCAACATGCAGGAGGTTACATTTCTGTAAATACCTCTGGAAACACGCAAGATGCGAACTCGTTACCTATTTCTAAGCACGCTGCCGATGAGGCTATGGATGCTGCAACTTGTATTGGTTGTGGTGCTTGTGTAGCAACTTGTAAAAATTCATCTGCGATGTTGTTTGTAGGTGCTAAAGTATCGCAATATGCCTTATTACCACAAGGACAAGTTGAAGCTGCAGATCGTGTAAAAAACATGGTTGCACAAATGGATCTTGAAGGTTTTGGTAACTGTACCAATACCGGTGCTTGTGAAGTAGAATGTCCTAAAGGGATTTCACTAGACAACATTGCTAGAATGAATAGAGAACTTATGAAAGCTGCGCTTAAGTAAGGTTTTCTTTAATTATAAGAATCAGGCCCATATCTTTTTTGAGATATGGGCTTTTTTTGTGCGCCGTTGTGAGATTTATGTTGTTGGTATGTAAAGTTCTCGACTCCGCTCGAACACCGGGTTAAATGGTGTTCGAGCGGAGTCGAGAACATTTATGACCAAAAAAATTTTCTCGAGAATACACAAAACCTCAAAGATGAAATGTGTAAAAAACCTGTAAAAATCAGTACGATCTTTGTCTAAAATGATGCTCTGGGTGTCTCTGAATGCTACAGACTGAGAGTTCTTTCCTTTTGTATACATACTATTCATGCTGCTCTAAAGCCTTGATTTTACTAGTGTTTTCAACGATGTAACAATAGTTTTATAGATTGTTACATATGTGGCATGGTTTATTAAACTTCCTAAATACTTTTATACCAGTCACTGCCCCCTGTCTATTATTAAGAATGAAATATCATGTCTTAGCCATTACTTTTTAAAATATTCAAGCTATGAAACAGATAAACTATAAAGAGGAACAAATGAATGCTTTCAAATTAAAAATGGCTTCATTAACCTATTTTACCATTTTTTCTTCAGCGACAAGTATTAACACTTATAATTCGGCACGCAACCATGTTGATAGTAAAAAGGGACTAGGTTGGTCAGGCCGTCTAGAAGAGGCCTTATCAAATTTCCAAGCTTCTGGTGCTAATTATAGGAATAACCCAACAGACGAAAATAATAGGAGGTATAGGAATGCGAAAGGACTTTACTATGAGGCGCTTTTAGATAAACACGATACTATACCAAAGTCTGTGGTAAGTGATACTTATTAAACCGAACCATTAATTAAAATTTATAATTCAATATTCAAACTAAAAAACAAACACATGAAAAATTTAAACAAAAGTAAAATTAAAGAAAGTAGTGGTTCTCTATTTTTTAGAAACCTAAAATTAGTAATGATTATCTGTGTTATGGGGTGCTTCCTATTAACATCTTGTAGTGAAGATGATGTCACTGATGCTTTAGGCTTTGGAGGCTGTGATTTTGATTGGGAAGATGAATATGAGGATGCATTAAGTGATTCTCAGCAGGCCTATCAAGATTTTCTTGAAAATCCTACGGCAGAAAATTGTAAAGAATATAAGGCGGCAACCATACGTTTTTGGGAGGCTATTGAAGACATCTATGATTGCATCCCATACTATGGTGATGATTATGATGATCAGTTTAAAGAAGCTAAAGAAGAGTTAGAAGACACAGACTGTGATGATCTATAATTAAAAGAATTGTACCGAAAAGAAGCTTAACCTACTAATCATGGTTTTATAATTAAGTATGTAGTCAATTAGTGAAACAAAAAAAATCACAGTTTATATATTTAAAAATAAGCCTTCAATTGCACCGACCCCGAATGAATGGTTTTACTAGTTTCTGTTTTACGTCCAAAATAACTCAAATTCAAATCTAAGAATTTTGTGAGTTTTCGTTGGGCTAACAAGCTCCAAGTAAAGTTGGTACCTGGTTGCAAGCCTTCTAATATTTGATAGGCCACAGGGGTGTTGGCGTCCCCTTCAAAATTATTAGCAATATAATTAAACTCGCCATTTACAGCACTTTTTTGGCTAGTGCCGAAAGAGAATGCCGTACCGTATTTTTGTTGTTTTAAAGTTTCGCCATTGCCAATAGTATTGGTTTTCTGGGTGTTTTGAAAAAAGATATCGAAACTCGAATTGGTATTAAATAAGTAAGATAGTTTAGGGTTTAAAACCGATTCATCTAGGTTATAATTTTTGCTGGAGTAATTTTCACTTTTGCTTTCATTGGTATTGAAGGCTGACAGCATATTGATAAGCCAATTTGTAGCAATTTTATGATTGAAATTTAATTGGTGGCTACTCAAATTATTTTCAATAAACCCAATAGTCAAGATGTTTCGTGTACTGTTTTCAAGGTAGGTGTATGATGTGGTGTAGCGTTGCTTTCCGCGATTAAAAAAGAACACATTTCTGAAATTACGTTGCAAGCCTAGCAGTTCATCTGAAGTATCACCAAAAGGGTTTAAGTTAAAACTATCGGCATGGCGTTCTATTTTTCTGTCAATTAAGAAGCTGGTTTGGTTGTAAAAATGCGACCAGAATTTTTTAGATTTATCTTTAGAAACGGCCCACATCGATGGGTTGATAGTAAGTGTTTGGCTCAACCTATTTTGGTGGGTTTTAACAAAAAATTGATTTGGTAAAAGGACTCTGATATAAGTACCCTGATCTTGAAATTGCGCCAATTCAAACTCTTCAAGCTCTTGAATGCCGTTGTTGTTGTAATCTATCCATGTGTATGACCCCTGGCCAGGCTCAACTTCCACGTAAGTGAAATCTTGAAGCGGTAAGGTGCCCGAATTGGTTTCAAAAATAGTATTCCAATGAATCATTTGCTTAAATAACTTCTGACTGTATTGCAGCCTAGAATTTAGAGAATGCTCATCGTCTAAGGTGTCATCTTCATTTTTTAAAGTTCTATAATTGGCATATAAAGACAGGTTCGTATTCTTATTTTGAACGATCCTAGAATCGAGATAAAAAGTGTTGGAACTGTTTACTTTTTCAAGTTGGTTATTTCTAATACTGTCATTTATGCGGTGTATGTAACCCACTTCGGCAAAAACCTTTGTGCTATCGCCTATTCCAACAAATGCTTCGTAAGATTGGAATTTCTGACTTAATTCTGTTAAATTTTGAGTGGCGTTGTTTGTTTGTTCGTTGTTTTCAAAAGCCAATTTGGTGCCCAACCAAGCTTTATTTAGATTGTAGGTTAAACGGTTGTAGGATCTTGAAAACGTGGAGTTGTTTACCGTGGCATTGGCGTCTAAGAAACTCGAGTAACTTGTTATATGAAATTTATTTAGCTTTAAATCAATATTGGCCAAATGGCGGTTACCGTTAAAATCTTCAGAGAAATTTAAGTGTTCGTAGGTGTAATTGATAAAACCTTTGTCCTTGTGAAACATTTGAGCACCTGTGTTTAGTAGAAGCTGATTGCCCATATTGTAACCAATACCGTTTAAGTTGGTTTGGTCGAGGTTCCAATCGCGGTTAAATTCTGGGTTATACAAGCCTTCAATATTACGATAGTTTGTACTGATGTAATTATTGTCTAGAAACAGATTCACATTCCATAGGTCATCACTTTTAATGAGCGCCTGGTTTATGGTGAGCTTTCCAGCGAAACCGTCATTCTCATCGTCATCTATGTTTGAAAATAAATTCTCATCGTTTTTACTACCCGAACCTTCAAAGCTAATGCTCGTTTTTTCTGAAGGTTTATAATGCCCGTTTAGCACAACAAGTTGTAGTTTTTTTGGCGCTACCAATTGAATGATTGGGGCGTAGGCACCCAAACCGTTTCCAATATATTCATAAATATTATTAATGGCGTTAATGCTGCTTAAAGCATAAGCCCCTTGATCGGCACCCACAAAGGTGAAAGTGACGTTGTATAATTCGTCGTTTTCATCGTTAGAAAACACAAATTGTTCCACACCGTTGATGACTTCTTTTTTGTATAAAATTCTATTTTGGTTGTACTCGGCGCGTGATTCCGACGGTGAAACCATTTTAGTCTGGTCATTTCCAGCTTGAGCTAAAATTTCTACTTGGTCTTCTGATAAATTTTGCTGTAACGGTTGGTTTTTAGCATCATTTTCAGAATAGATAGACACGCCAATTTTTAGTTTTTCGGTTTCGTGACTTCCGCCGCCATAGGCGACAAAACGCGTGTAATTGCGTTCGCTAAATTGATAGTCGATGGTAATACGCATTTCAGAAGTGATTGGAAATGTGGGGTTGAATATAATTTCTCCAGCATTATAATCGATGATATAATCTTCGTTTTCGCCACGTTTTAGAGCTGCACCGTTTACATAAACGGTTTCACTGCCCGATACGATGAGTACGAATAATTCGCCATTGGGTCCTTGAAGTTTGTAGGGCCCTTGATTGCCTTCTTGGGCGGTAAACTGGCTTCGTGTAAATTGGCCACGTACGATTGCTCCAGCGGCAAAAAGGTCGGTTCGTTGGTCTTCTGGCCCTAAATTCACATTCAAATTTAAACCCTGTACACGTTTAGAGAATTTGGCGAAGTAGGAGTCAGTATTAACCAAATCAATATCTCCAGCACGAATGTTCCAGCGTTCACTAAACAATTCAATGAAAACTTGGTCAAATTCATCAAGCCTTTGGGAATATCCACTTTCTTGTAACGGAATGTTCGCATCTTGAATAGAGGCTCGTAAAGACACCTTCTCGCTTAGTTTTCCAGTAATTTGAAGGTCTAATTCGCTATTTAACACCGAACTCTGGTTGTTTCCTACAGTCACTCCACGTGAAATACTTCCCGAAGTAGATAAACCATCAAAAGGCACAAAATTATTGTTGGTATTAGATTGTTTGAGTTTATGTAAGCCCTGGTAGTTATTATTGCTATTAACAATGATATTTTCATCTAACGCCTTGTAGGTCTTAGTTAGAAAGTCTGGATATTTTAAATAATTGATAATAATCGTATCAGTATTAATTGGTTTTTTAAAGGTTAAAAGAGCCTTAGAAAAATCAACTTTATAGAAGCTAGAATCAATAGGTTTTTGGTCTTTAGTTTGAAGGGAAAAAGTTGAGGGATTAATACTTACCTTTTCAATAAAAATACTGTCTTTTATTGCAACTTTTTTCGTGCTATAGTTGGAGGGGGTGCTTTGTGAGAAGCCACAAAAACCAATGAGAAAAAAAAGTATAGAAGTAATAAATTTCATTAACTACTTAAACTGCAAATCGCTTAGAATATTTTGTAAAGGCAACTTGTTAAAACTGCTGTAAAATAATAGGGTAAAAGTAACGTATTATTTATTTTAGCACCAATGAACACGATTTTATAGTGTTTTCCTAAAACTTAGGCTTCAAGCTTTCTAAATTAAATTCATAAATGAAGATTATATCGTACAATGTTAATGGTGTAAGAGCCGCTTTAAATAAAGGTTTTATTGAATGGTTAATTAGTGCCAATCCAGATGTTATTTGTTTGCAAGAAATCAAAGCCATGCAAGAGCAGCTTGATTTAACGCTTTTTGAAGAAGCAGGCTATGAGTACCATTATTGGTTTAGTGCGCAGAAAAAAGGGTATTCTGGTGTGGCTATATTGTGCAAGACCAAACCAAATCATATAGAATACGGAACAGGTATTGAATCTATGGATTTTGAAGGTAGAAACTTACGTGTCGATTTTGACGGGGTTTCTGTGATGAGTTTGTACCTACCATCAGGAACAAATGCTGCACGCTTAGATCATAAACTGGAGTACATGGATATGTTTCAGGATTATATCAACAAGCTAAAAATAGAGCATCTAAACCTGGTGATTTGTGGCGATTATAATATTTGTCATGAAGAAATTGATATTCACAACCCAAAAATGAAAGGAGTTTCAGGGTTTTTACCTGTTGAACGTGACTGGTTGGGCCGCTTTATTGAAAGTGGTTTTGTAGATTCTTTCCGTTATGTGAACCCTGAATTGCAACAATATAGCTGGTGGAGCTACCGCGCCAACGCTAGAGCAAATAACAAGGGTTGGCGTTTAGATTACGCTATGGTTTCTCAGCCATTACAAGAAAAAATTAAAAGAGCCGTTATACTTACCGAGGCGGTGCACAGTGACCATTGTCCGATTTTATTAGAACTAGAAAATTAATAACTAAATACTTATTTAAAACTAAACAACATGATTAAGAAAAGTGTTTTTGCCATTTTTATTGCTACTATTTTGGCCTCTTGCGTTTCGCCAAAAATCTATAAAGATTTGGAAGCCAAATATGCGGAGTTAAAAAAGGAAAACCGAGAATTAAATGAAGATTATGAAGCCTTATTAAAATCTAAAGCCCAAGCGGAAAGTGATTTTAAACAAACCAAAAAGGCCTATGATGAAGCTATTATTGAACGCAATAAATTGCAAGCAGATTACGACGCTACCAAAGCTAATCTGGATGCTTTAAAAGATTCTTACCAGGCTTTAGAAAAGAACAGTTCGCGTGCTATTGCTTCCAATTCAGAAAAAAACAGAGAATTACTGGCCGAGCTTGAAGCTAAAGAAGAAGCTTTGTCTGCAGAAATTACACGTTTAGAAAAGCTTAAAAAAGAGCTTGAAGACCGTTCTAATCGTGTGGCTGAGTTAGAAAGTGTTATCGCTACTAAAGATGCCGCCATGACCGCCTTAAAAGATGCTATTTCGGGGGCTTTAACTGATTTTGAAGGAAAGGGTTTAACAGTAGAACAAAAAGATGGTAAAGTTTACGTGTCTATGGAAAACAAGTTGCTTTTCAATTCGGGAAGTTGGGCTGTAGGTTCTGAAGGGCGTCGCGCTGTTGAGCAACTCGGAACAGTTTTAGGTCAAAACCCAGATATTGCGGTGTTAATAGAAGGTCACACCGATAATGTACCGTACAAAGGCAATGGCCCTTTAACGAGTAACTGGGATTTATCAACCAAACGTGCTACATCTATCGTGAATATCTTAAGAGAAAATAGAGCCATAAATCCAGAAAATTTAACAGCAGCTGGTCGTGGAGAATATGCACCAATTGCTACTAATGATACGCCAAAAGGTCGCGCAACAAACCGCCGAATTGAGGTGATTTTAACACCAAAATTAGATGAGTTAACCAAGTTGCTACACGAAGATTATTAAATTGATTAGGGCGTTACCAATCCCGATAGCTATCGGGAGGTCGCGCTTTTCGTTGCAAGTCCGCGCTCGTACCTCGCTGTGGGCTTTCCTCTGCAATCGCTAACGCAAAGCAGAACACATAAAAAACCTTTCAGTTAAATAGAAACTGAAAGGTTTTTTGTTAGATAACCCTTTAGGTCTTTAAATCTTGAAGGGTTTTTTATTGAGGTCTAAAAATTAATTATTAGATTATCTCGTGCAATCTGCGGTCCAAGTTTCGCCGTCTTCGTTGTAAAAAATATTTAAATTACTTTCATCAATTCTGATATAGCTCGTTTCACTACCACCAATATTGATGTTTGTTTCGGCACCCTCTTCAAACTCAATACCGTTAATACTTGGTATGTCACTATTTGAGAAGTCAAAATTATACTTGTCTCCAACTTTGGTAACAAATATACTACCGTCCTCTGAAGCAATTGTGGTACTTTCGTTATTGTATCCAATTTCACCTTCGTAAGTTCCAGCAAATAAATCGTTGTCTGCAGGATTATCATCATCACTACATGATGTGAATACTAAAGCTACGATTGCAATCAGACTAATAGTTTTAAATAGGTTTTTCATTTTTAAAATAGTTTTGTTAAACGTCTTTGATGGAGCTACGCAGTGAAAAAACATAATGGATGTGCTGTTAACAACACTTTAAGGTTTTTAACATAAGTTTTGCAGATAAACGGTTGGTTTGATGATTTCATACTGAAATCAAATTTTACTATTTGAATAAGCGGAAGGGTATCTATGCTTTTTGTATTTTAGATTCATGTAGCAATTTTTTTATGCGTGTTTTTGCTGAAAAATTTATGTTCTACATTATTTATTTAAAGACTTATGAAAAAAAATAAATTAGGGAACCGCTCTTTGGCCATTGCTGTTATTTTAATGGTGGCGGCATTGGTTTTAAAATACTATAAAATATATGAAGGGCATACGCTTGAAATTCTGCTAGCAGGTTTTGAGGCTGCTGTAGTTGGAGGTGTGGCCGATTGGTTTGCAGTTAGAGCCTTGTTTCAAGAAATTCCTATTCCTGTGGTAAAAAAGCACACCAATATTATTGTGAAGAGTCGTGAGAAATTATCGGCGGGTATTGTTGATTTGGTAAATAACGAATGGCTGTCTAAGGAGATGATACGTGATAAAATTTCGGGGGTATCTTTAGCAAAACCTATTGTAGATTACCTTTTGGAAGGCGATAATCAGGAGAGTATTAGACAAACCTTAAAACCAGAATTAGAAGCTTTAGTTTTAAAATTAGATCATGATGATGTGGTTGAAACTCTAGAAGGCGTGATTAAACCTGCAATAAAAGGCAATAATTTTGCTGTTCCATTGGGTAACTTATTAAAGCAAACCATTAAAGATAAAGATCATCATGGCATGCTTCAGGTGTTTTTAGAGGTGCTTAAGGAAAAAATAGGCGCAGATGGAACCTTAGAGTTTTTAACGACTGAAGTACAAACTTTAGTAAACAAACAAAAGGAAGGCTCACCTATAAAAGGCTTATTAGTTGGTGCCGGACAAGTGTTAGGCGCCATAAAACCACAACGTATTGCACAAGGTATTCAAGAGCAATTAATTAGTCTTATTGAAGAGGTTCAGGCAGCGCCAGAACGGCATAAAATTATTATTGCATTAGATGATCAGCTCTACGAATATGGTGAACGCTTAGCTTCTGGCGATCAAAAAGCACAAGAAGATATCAACGCTTTTGGTGAACAATTTTTAGAACGCCTATTAGGCTCTGGGATTGTGAAACAAGGTCTAACCCGTTTGAAAACCACTATAAAAACTCAGATTTTTGATGGTGATAATACTTACACCAAGTTAATACGTGATAAGGTCAATAATGCGTTACAGGCCTTTCAAGATGATACTACGAAGCTAGCGCATACCGATGCTTGGTTAAAATCGACGATACTTCAACTTATTGACACGCACCATCATAAAATTGGTGAATTGGTAGGTGAGAGCCTTGGGAAATTATCAAATGTAGAATTGGTGAAACAAATAGAAACTAAGGTAGGAGAGGACTTGCAGTACATTCGATTAAATGGTGCTATTGTTGGTGGTATTGTAGGTATGATTATTATGGTAATTAAGTTGTTTGTTTTGGATTCTCATGTTTAGATTTACTACTACATTACTAGCACGAGTGTTGTGCTCGTACCAGTTACAGGTAAAATATAATTTATATTTTTCCCTAATTTGTTGCTTGTATCTATGAGTTCATACTGTTATATGCACGATCGTGACGATAGAGCGAGTTGTGATAATACAACAACAGTTTTATCTTTAAATTAAAATAATTAAATAATGTCAGAAAAATTTAAATATAATATGTTGTTATTTCTTATTCTGGGCTTTGTATTGGCATCAGGAATCATATTTTTAGTTCTCTTAAATTCACTAGAGAATATTGCCATGTGGCGAATCTTAGCAGGGATGTCTGGCTTTTTGTTGACATCCTTATTAGCCGCTTTTTTCATAAGAAAAATAAAGACCAAGCTTAATGAGTCCTCTTAAGAATGCCTCCATTTGGGGAAGATTGATTAAGCTGATAGATTGAATTTTTTTTGTAAGTTAAGATAACCAAAAATTCAGCTAGAGTATCCCTCGTTTGGGTTACATTTTTTTTATTCCATAAGTATGGTTGACTAGTGTTTAATATGTGCTTTTTAAGCACTTGATTGTTTATGCTTATTAAGGTGATTTAAATTAAGTGTTATTTCAATTGAAGAACCCTTCAGGTTTTCAAAACCTGAAGGGTTTAAGTCGTGTTTTAGTTGTAATAAAGAAATTTGAATTACTTAATTTTTATCTTTTAAAACATATTTTATGAAAACTCAAACCCCGCAATAGCGATTGCAGCGGCATCCTTTTTTGCCATTAAAAGCAAAAAAGATATAGTGGAAAGCGCGGTGCTTCGCAATTGCCCAAATAACTATTATTGAATATTGAAATAATATGAAAGGTGTCATTTCGTAGAATCTTAAGAATGATTAAAAGATTCTTCAGTCGTACCTCCTTCTGAATGACAAACAAAAAACCCCTAACTAAATGAATAGAAAGGGGTTTTAGGTTATTTAATTTGATTACCGTCTTTATCGAAAAAGTGGTATTCTAGATATGTGTAAGCATCTCTTGGTAATATTTTCACCCATTTTTTGTGTTCTAAAAACCATTTAGAACGCACAGATGGAAAGCCTTGTGTTAGGAAGGCCGCTATAAAAGGATGTGTGTTTAAGGTCACCTTTTTATAGTCTTTTTTGAATAGTTTTTCAAGATCGAAGTTTATCTTTTGCACGATTCCAATTGGGGCTTCTACTTCGGCTCCGTTGGTAATGGCATCTGGATTTTCTTCACGTGTTTTGATGTTCATTTCTGGACGCACACGCTGTCTTGTAATTTGTATCAATCCAAATTTACTTGGAGGTAATATTTTGTGTTTGGCGCGATCGTCTTTCATTTCATCACGAAGGTGATTGAAAAGTTTCTGCCTGTTTTCGGCACTGGTTAAATCGATAAAATCGACTACAATAATACCACCCATATCACGTAAACGTAATTGTCGGGCTATTTCTGTAGCGGCTATAAGATTAACTTCTAGTGCAGTGTCCTCTTGACTATTGGCTTTATTGGAGCGGTTACCGCTATTAACATCTACAACGTGTAGGGCTTCGGTATGTTCAATAACCAGATAAGCACCTTTTGCCATAGAAACGGTTTTGCCAAAGGAGGTTTTAATTTGTCTTTCGATTCCGTGTTTTTCGAAAATCGGAACGTTTGACTGATACAATTTCACTATTGATTCTTTTTTTGGTGCAATTTCTTGCACATAGTCTTTAATTTGATAAAAAAGCGTTTCATCATCAACATGAATACTTGTAAAGGTATCGTTGAATATGTCTCGTAGAATAGAAGAGGCTTTATTCATTTCTCCTAATACTTTACTTGGATGATGTGCTTTGTGTAGCTTTTTACACATTGCCGTCCAGCGACTAAGCAAATTTTGTAAATCTTTATCTAGTTCTGCTACTTTTTTGCCTTGTGCTACCGTACGTACAATAACGCCAAAACCTGGTGGAGTAATACTCTTTACCAAACGTTTTAGACGGTCTTTTTCTTCGCGGTCTTCTATTTTTTGAGAAATAGAAATACGACTAGAAAAAGGGACTAAAACAATATATCTTCCGGCAATAGAAAGCTCTGAGCTTATTCTAGGACCTTTGGTTGATATAGGTTCTTTTACGATTTGTACCAATAGCGATTGATTTGATTTTAAAGCGTCAACTATTTTGCCGCCTTTATCAATATCTTTCTCGAATGGGAAATTTTTTAAAGAAAATTCTTTTAGTTTACCTGTGCTTACACGTTTTGTGAATTTTAAAAGTGAAGGGAGTTTAGGACCTAAATCATGATAATGCAAGAAAGCATCTTTTTCATAACCTACATTTACAAATGCAGCATTTAGTCCTGGAACGGCTTTTCGTATTTTGGCTATAAACACATCGCCAACAGAGAAGTCGTTACTTTCTTCATCCTTTTGTAATTCAATAAGTTTTCCATCTTTTAATAAGGCAAAATCAACATTGTCGGAACTAGATCGAATGATCAATTCTTTATCCATGGTGTTAATTTTTATCCATACAACAAAGTTGAAAGTTGTTTGATAAAGGCTTAAAAGTTAAAAACTAATAACCAAAAACAAACAACTAACAACTATATGGTATAGATGGATTATACATTATTTTTATCTGATACTTACGTACCAGACCACAGGATTTTTTAAATCCGTGGAGTTTTGTAAAGCTATTGAAAGCCTTAAAAACTCATTTCAAAGAACTCGTTGTTGTTAAAATCAAAAAAAGTAGTTAATCTAACTACTTTTTTGATTTATTTTTTCTTTTTGTGACGGTTAGCGCGTCTACGTTTCTTACGTTTGTGCGTCGCTACCTTATGTCTCTTACGTTTTTTACCACTTGGCATAAATAGTGTCTTTTTAAATTAATAATTCGTTTTAGTTGCTGAATCGCATTCAGCTTATGCAATTTATTTTACGTCTACATTTGTTTTAACGCCCTCAACAAAAACTTTTGCTGGCTTAAATGCAGGGATATTATGAGCAGGTATTTTAATAGTTGTGTTCTTTGAGATATTTCTACCAGTTTTCTCAGCTCTTGTTTTAATAATGAAGCTTCCAAAACCTCTTAAGTAAACATTATCACCAGCTTCTAAAGAAGTTTTTACTTCTTCCATAAATGTTTCAACAGTTGCTTGAACATCACCTTTTTCAATTCCTAATTTCTCAGAAATTTTTGCTACTAAATCAGCCTTCGTCATTTTTAATATTTTATTATGGGTTACTATATATTCTAAAAGGGATGCAAATATAAGGATTTAATATTCAATATTTCAAACCTAATTCACTTAAATTTAATATTATAAACGTTTATTTTTACGCGCTCTATTTAATTCGTGCATGATATTTTCAAAAAAGTTAATTAATTGGTATTCAGTAAATAAGCGTGATTTACCTTGGCGAAATACTACAAATCCATACCATATATGGTTGTCTGAAATAATTTTACAGCAAACACAAGTAAATCAGGGGTTACCATTTTATGATGCTTTTATTACTAATTTTCCGTCAGTTTTCGATTTAGCTGTAGCAAAAGAGTCTGAAGTATTAAAATTATGGCAAGGATTGGGTTACTATTCTAGAGCTCGAAATTTACATGCTTCGGCAAAATACGTAGCGAACGATTTAAATGGTGTGTTTCCTAATACATATAAGGACTTGTTAAAATTGAAGGGTGTTGGTGATTATACGGCTAGTGCCATAGCGTCCTTCTGCTTTAACGAAGCCACACCGGTGGTTGATGGTAATGTGTACCGAGTGCTGTCACGTTATTACGGAATAGATACGCCCATAAACTCATCAAAAGGCGCAAAGGAATTTAAGGATTTGGCGCATGAGCTTATTGATGAAAAGCAACCTTCGGCATTTAATCAAGCTATTATGGAGTTTGGAGCTATACAATGCAAGCCTAAAAATCCAGATTGTGAGGTTTGCGTGTTTCAGGAGTCATGTTTTGCTTTTCGAAATAATAAAATAGGGGAGTTGCCCGTAAAGATTAAATCCGCGAAAGCGAAAAAGAAATATTTTAATTTTTTAGTATTCATTGATGAAAGCGGAAATACCATTTTAGAGCAACGCGAAGGGAAAGGGATTTGGCAAAACCTGTTTCAGTTCCCTTTAGTGGAATCTAATAGCAACCTGGATACTAAAGGTTTTGAAACTGTTATACAATCACAAGACTTATTAAGTGGTCAGGATTATTCGTGGCGACTTTATAATAAGGAGCCTATTGTTCATAAATTATCGCATCAACATTTATATACTAATTTTTGGATTGTAAATGTGAAGACTTTAAAAGGTGAAACCATACCTGTTGAAAATATTCGCGATTATGCAGTGCCTATATTAATTGGTAATTTTATTGAAAACTTCAATTTTTAGGGGTTATTTTCAAACCTATTATATATATGGTAGTTGGCTTAGAATTTCTTATTTTCGAAGCCTAAGTTTATTGGCGTCACATTTTTTTCTTAATTTTAAAATCATGTGAAGCATTTAAACTAATTTTGCTTTTCTAATTTTAATACAAATTATGTCAGGAACGTTAAACAAAGTGATGCTTATTGGGCATTTGGGTGATGAAGTGAAAATGCACTATTTTGAAGGTGGTAACTGCCTTGGGCGATTCCCTTTGGCTACTAACGAAACCTATACTAATAGGCAAACTAATGAACGTATAACAAATACCGAGTGGCATAATATTGTAGTTAGAAATAAAGGTGCTGAAATTTGTGAAAAGTACTTGAGTAAAGGGGATAAGGTGTACATCGAGGGCCGTTTGAAAACCAGAAAATGGATGGATGATAAAGGTTTAGAGCGTTATTCTACCGAAATTCACTGTAGTGATTTTACTTTTTTAACAACTAAAAAGGAAAGTGGTTCTAGCGCTACTAGCAGTTCGAATCAAGCAGCGCCTCAAAACACTGCAACTTCAGCTAAACAAGAGCCGGTGCAAAAGCCTAGCGATGAAGGTGCTGAAGATGATCTTCCGTTTTAAAATGAAAACTATGATTTTTCAACATTTAAGTTTAACTAAACCAGTTGCCATTGGATCCTGATCCTGCCAGTTTAATGTCCTTATTTATAGCCACAGACCTCCCTGTAGTTCTTGGTTTTGTTTTGTTGTTTGTACTCCTCTTATGTTCTGCACTTATTTCTGGGGCCGAAGTGGCGCTATTTTCCTTGGGAAGAGCAGATATAGACGAAGGTATTGAGCATTCATCGCGCCGTATTCAAATTATAGAAAAACTTCTAGAGCGCCCTAAAAAGTTATTGGCTACCATTTTAGTCGCTAATAATTTTATAAATATTGCTGTGGTTATTTTATTCGCTTTTTTAAGTGATATTATGTTTAGCCATTTTAGTAATCCACAGGTTAAGTTTCTTATTGAAGTTGTTGTAGTTACCTTTTTAATTTTGCTGTTTGGTGAAATCTTGCCTAAAATTTACGCGAGCAGAAACAATTTAAAGTTCGCTGTTTTTATGGCCTACCCTTTAAAGGTGTTAGACTTTCTATTATCGCCCATAAGTTTACCTATGCGTAGTGTGACTTTAGGCATTCATAGTAAACTCGGTAAACAGAAATCGAATATTAGTGTTGACCAGTTATCGCAGGCTTTAGAACTCACTAGCGAAGAGGATACCACACAAGAAGAACACAAGATTTTAAAGGGTATTGTATCTTTTGGAAATACAGATACCAAACAAGTTATGCGTCCGCGTATAGATATTTTTGCCCTAAATATTGAGCAGAAATACGCCGATATTATGCCCGAGGTGATTGCTAATGGCTATTCCAGAATTCCCGTTTATAAAGATAGTATCGATACCATTGAAGGAATTTTGTATGTTAAAGATTTACTACCATATATAGATAGAAAACAATTTGATTGGACGAGCCTTTTACGTGACCCATTTTTTGTTCCAGAGAATAAAAAGCTGGATGATTTAATGACTGAATTCCAAGAGAAAAAAGTGCATTTGGCTGTGGTGGTTGATGAATACGGTGGTACCTCAGGCTTAATTTCTTTAGAAGATATTATTGAAGAAATTGTAGGTGACATTAGTGATGAATTTGATGACGAAGATTTGACCTACTCCAAGCTGGATGATCACAACTATGTTTTTGAAGGTAAAACAGCCCTGAAAGATTTTTATAAAATCATTAAAATTGAAGACGAAACTGTTTTTGAAACGAGTAAAGGTGAATCTGAAACCATTGCCGGTTTTGTTTTAGAAATATCGGGGAGTTTCCCGAAGTTAAACAGTAAAATAAATTTTGAAAATTACGTTTTTACTATTGAAGCTTTAGACAAAAAACGTATTAAGCTTTTAAAATTTACGATTAAAGAATGATGAAAATCTATTACGTTTTAATACTATTTGTGGTTTGCTTGGTGGCTTGCGAAGATGCCGTGGTGCCTAAACCTAAAGCTTTTTTAAGGTTGGAGTATCCTGAAGCCAAGTATAAAAAAACAGAATTCGATTTGCCGTTTACCTTCGAAACTAACGAGCTAGCTACTGAAATAAAAACTCAAAAAGTTCAAGCACCAACCGAAAGTTATGGTGTGAATATTGAATATCCTTCATTAAAAGGCACCTTGTTTTTAACGTATAAGTCTATTGATAACGATGAAAAAAATCTCAAAGATTTTTTAAGAGATGCTCAAAATTTTACTCAAAAACATACGGTTAAAGCCGATGAAATTCCAGTAACGGCCTATGAGAATACTACGCGTAAAGTGTATGGCGCTTTCGCGGAAGTTAAAGGTGATGTAGCGTCTCCTTCACAGTTTTATGTTACCGATAGCGTACAGCATTTTTTAACAGGTTCGCTATATTTTTATGCCAAGCCTAATTATGATTCTATTTTGCCAGCCGCTAATTATATCCAAAAGGATATTAGGCATATTATGGAAACGGTGGAGTGGAAGTAGCTTTTGTTAAATGAAAAGTTAATAATGAAAAGTGAAAAATTTTCACCGGGAAGCGTCAATCGTGAAACGGGCTTTGTTTTATGTTTTGACTACTTGTTTTAATTTTAAATAGGAGTTTTTTTTGAGAGGTTTAAGACTGAGGAATCAAGATACAAGGCTCTAAAATTAATTGTTTTGTAAAAGTAGTGAGTCCAATAATAATTAATCAATTAATGGTCCGATTAAACAAATAAACGCTTAAACGAATAAACAGAAACACGAATCAATAATAAATTAACTACGCTGCTTTCTCCTTGCAGCATGCTTCTTTACAATCTGCTTTACAAGCCATTTTTTCTCCAGCTTTCACACCATCTTTGCAGCAGTCTTTTTCGCATCCTGGCTCACAAGCTGTTTTAGTTTTACCTGAACAACAAGCTTCTTTGCAATCGGCTTTACAGGCCATTTTTTCTCCTTTTTTTACGTCAGCTTTACAACAGTCTTTTTCACAACCTGGTTTGCAAGCTGTTTTTGTAGAAAAAGCATCAACGGTTTTCATATCGGTTACCGAATAGGTGTCAGATACGCCAATAACAGTTTCTTCCAATGACGTTGGGTTGACTTTAGCTTCATCGTATTCAACCATAGCCAGTTCTTTTTCAAAATCTACTTTAGCCGATTTTACACCGTCCATTTTAGAAATTTTCTTTTGTATGGTTGCCGCACAACCCATAGCACAGGTCATCCCTTTAATGGTAAATTCCGCTTTAGCGTAAGTCGCATTGGGGTCAACTTCTTTTGTTGATTCTGCAGCAGTTTCAACTTCAACAGTTCTAACTTCAGCATTTTTGTTTTTACAACTAAAAGTAAAAGTTGTTACAAGAGCAAGAATTAATAGGTGTTTTATTGTTTTCATAATAGATGTATTAGAAATGGTTGTTTCGTTGCAAAGCTACTAAATATTGCGATTTAATATGTTAAAAAGCTAAATTTGTAATGGCTTTAGACGTCTAAAAAATGATTTCAAACAGAAGTATTTCAGCTTTTTATGGTGTTTTAGCGGGGTGTTTCTCGGGTTTTTATGGGCGTTACGAAAAAAAGTTGAAAAATATTGGCCTATCAAGGGTAAAACGTTTGTAGTTTAATTAATTAGAAGTATATTTGCACCCGCCTTCCGAGAGGTAGGTTCATTTCAAATAAAATAATTAATAAAAACGTTACGCTATGTACGCAATTGTAGAGATAGCAGGGCAACAATTCAAAGTTGAAAAAGACCAAAAAGTTTTTGTTAACCGTTTACAAACTGAAGAAGGTAAAGAAGTTTCTTTCGATAATGTTCTTTTAGTAGGTGATGGTGACAATGTAACTGTAGGCGCCCCAGCTATAGACGGAGCTCAAGTAGGAGCAAAAGTCTTAAAGCACCTTAAAGGTGATAAAGTTATAGTTTTCAAAAAGAAAAGACGTAAAGGTTACCGTGTGAAAAATGGTCACCGTCAATCTTTAACTGAAATCGTAATTGAAAGTATTGCCACTTCGGGAGCTAAAAAAGCTGCCAAAGTTGAAAAGAAAGCAACTCCAGCAAAAAAAGCAAAGGCTACTAAATCTGATGATTTGAAAAAAATCGAAGGAATTGGACCAAAAATCGCTGAAACTTTAGCTGAAGCAGGAATCGCAACTTTTGCTAAATTAGCAAAAACTGATGCTGCTAAAATTGCAGAAATCATTGCTGATGTTCGTGGTAACCACGTAACTGATACTTGGCCAGCACAAGCTCAATTAGCTGCTGATGGTAAGTGGGATGAGTTGAAAAAATGGCAAGACGAATTAGACGGTGGTATTGAAAAGTAATTTTCAATAACGCTTAATATTAACAATATAAAACCTTAAGATCATGGCTCATAAAAAAGGAGTTGGTAGTTCGAAGAATGGTAGAGAATCAGAATCGAAACGTTTAGGCGTTAAGATTTTTGGTGGACAAGCTGCTATTGCTGGAAACATTATCATAAGACAACGTGGTAATACACATCACCCAGGTGAAAATGTATACCAAGGAAAAGACCACACTTTACACGCTAAAGTTGATGGACTTGTAAAATTCACAAAGAAAAAAGATAATAAATCTTACGTTTCTATCGAGCCTTTCGAGGCTTAAGAAACAGTTTTCTTAATGTATAAAAAGCCCTTTCTGTTTTCAGGAAGGGCTTTTCCTGTTTTCTTTTTTTAATCAAAACATGTTTTTAAAATAATGTTTTGTTAATGTTCATGGAGTTATTTTGCAACCTTTTGTTAAATAAAAATACCACCGTGAATTTTATTAAATACCTACTTATTATTACGTTTTTTTGTGTTTATCATTCCCTAAACGCACAAGAAAAAACAGGTCTTTCTCATGAACTTAGAATTAATGCGCTTAAAAAACGTCTTAATACGGCCCAAAAAGCTGAAGATTCCTTAAAAATAGCTCAAGTTTATGTTAAGCTTGCCAATTTTTATAAAAGCTTAAACCTAGATAGTGAAGCCCTTAAAAACTATCATGTGGCTCAAGAGTATTACGTTGAAAAGGATAGCTTCTATATTTACGCTAACAATAATATTGCTGCTATTCATCACAATCTAAAACAATATAAAGAGGCCAAACTTTATTTAGATCAAAGTGTTGACATTTCTAAAAAAATAGGATTCCAAGGTGGTTTGGCTACGGCCAACTCCTTATTAGGCGGTGTGGCCGAAAAACAAGGCGACTACCAAAAGGCCTTGGCTTATCAAAAACAAAGCTTAGAAATTTTTGAAGCCCTTGAAGATAGTACAGGACTCGCCATAACCTATGAAAATATGGGGAGTATCTATGAGGATTTAGAGCAATATGATTTAGCCTACACTTATTTTAAAAAAGCATTCGATTATGAAAAGCCGGAAGCTTCAGATCTGAAAATTAATATTATCAATAACCTTGGTGATGTAAACAGAAAGCAAGGCCATTTTGATAAATCCCTAGATTATACCCAAGAGGCCCTTAATTTGGCTAAGAAAACTAAAAATGTAAGTCAGGAGGAGAGTGCTTTAAAAGATTTGGCTAGAACTTATGCTGAATTGGGCGAGTATAAAAATGCTTACGATTTCCTGCATCAGCAAAATACTTTAAACGACGAAGATTTTAAACGCAGAAACGCCGATTTGGTTAGTGCCATGGAGATTCTTTACCATGTTAAGGAGAGTGAAGCCCAATTGGTGTTACTTAATAAGCAAAATCAAATTAATGAAACCCGTCAATTGGCCATCTTGATTGTGAGTGTTGCCATGTTTTTAGTATTTGTGGCTTGGTTTATTTATATGAAAAAACGTAAACGTCAAGAAAAAGAAATTCTGCAATACAAGCAACAAATTCTTCAAGCCGATTTAGATGCAAAAACTGCCGAAGAAACTGCCTTGAAAAAAGAAATTGATATTAAAATTTCTGCACTCACAAACTACAGTTTAAATATTGCACATAAGAATAAGTTGCTTTCAGATATTTCTAAAACCCTCACCAATTTAAAATCTAGGAATGGCGAGTTTGTAAAATCTAAATTGGAAGATTTAGCAAAAGAAATTGATTTTGATTTGGTAAATGGTGATGAGTGGACCGAACTCATGGGCTTTTTTGGAAAAATTAACCCCGACTTTTTTAAAAATTTGAAATCTGATGTTAACACCAATTTGTCGGCTTCAGAATTGCGACTTTCCATGTTGTTACGCCTCAATTTGTCTTCAAAAGAGATTGCTTCCATTCTTCATATCACACCCGATAGTGTTCGTATTGCGCGATATAGGCTGAGAAAGAAGCTGCCTATCGATTCTAAAACCGATTTGCAAGGGTATTTGCTTAATCTTTAGCAGGGTTTAATGAAATGTCACCCGAATGTTATCGGCGTGTTAATGTTGCTATCCTATATAGCCTGTTTTAGGGCTTAAGTTACCTTTTGTTAATACTTATTTCAGTTTGAAACGGCACTTGAAACCTAGATTTGCCTCCAAACTAAAAATAATAAAATGATGAAAAAACAGTACGCATTATTATTAACTATAATATGCTTTTCGTTTTGGGGATTTGCTCAAAATGGAAATATTCAAGGGAAGGTGATCGACGAAAATGGTCTTTCGGTTCCTTTTAGTAACGTTATAATTGAAGCCTTAAGTAAAGGTAATTTATCTGACGAGGATGGTAAATTTACCATTGTTGGCGTTCCTGAAGGGAAACACGCCATTAAAGTAACCTATATTGGTTATAGCACTGCCGAAACTAGTGTAACCGTATATGCAGGTCAAACTGCAGAGGTGACCATTGTTATTCGTCCTTCGTCTGTTGCTTTAGAAGATGTTTTAATTACAGGATACAACAGTGGTCAGGCTAAGGCTTTGAATGCACAAAAAAATAAAGCCAACATTACTAATATAGTATCTACCGATCAAATTGGTAAATTCCCAGATGCTAATATTGGTGATGCTGTGAAACGTATTCCTGGTATTACTATGCAAGTGGATCAAGGGGAGGCTAGAAACATTATTGTTCGTGGTTTAGCACCACAATTAAACTCTGTGACTTTAAATGGAAGCCGTATTCCTTCAGCTGAAGGTGATAATAGAAACGTTCAAATGGATTTAATTCCTGCAGACATGATTCAACTTATAGAGGTAACTAAAGCACTAACTCCAGATATGGATGCTGATGCTTTAGGTGGTGCTGTAAACTTAGTGACCAGAACATCTCCTGAAGGGTTTAGACTGTCTGCTACTGCAGGTTCTGGAATCAACGAAATTTCTGGGAAAAGAATCTTAAACGGCGCCTTTCTATTAGGTGATCGTAGTAAAAATGATAAGTTTGGATGGATGCTTTCTGCGTCTATTAACGACAATGATTTTGGTTCTCATGATGTGGAAGCTGAATGGTCTGATGAATTTGAATATTTCAACGGAACGGATGTTGAAACTGTTGATGTTGATCCGTATACTAACGTTTACGAGCAACGTAACTATATTGTTCAACGTGTGAGAAGAAGTTTTTCTGCAAACTTTGATTATGACTTTGACAACAACAATAGCATTTACTTAAAAACCATATACAACTGGAGAGATGACCGTGAAAACCGTTATGTTTTAGAGCATGGTATTTTAGATGGTGAGGATATTGAAGTTGGTGATTTTACTATTGAAAACAATGTGCCTACGCGTTTTCCTGTTGAAGTGGTTAGAGAAACTAAAGGTGGTATTGATAATAACAGAAATAAAAATACCCGTTTAGAAGATCAACGTATGCAAAATTACAGCTTAGGTGGTGATCACTTAGTTGGAAAATTAAAAGTTGATTGGATGGCTTCTTATGCTAAAGCTTCAGAAGAACGTTTAAATGAGCGTTATGCGGTTTACGAAACTGAATACATCATCAACAACGATGTGTCGAACATGAGATACCCTTTATTTACACCAGTAAACCCTGCGGATGCTGATGATATGTCTGCTTTTGAATTTGCCGATATTACTGAAGAAAATCAATACACCGAAGAGCAAGACATTAATACCTTCTTAAACTTTGAATGGCCTTTAGATTTATTCGGACAAGGAAATAGTTCTATTAAATTTGGAGGAAGAGGGCGTTTCAAAACTAAGTATAGAGACAATAACTTTTTTGAAAATGATTTAGAAGCGATGTATCCAACACTTGCTGATGTACCTACAAAAAACCTAACAGATCCAGATTATCTAGTTGGAAGCAAGTATAAAGCAGGTTACTTTGCCGATAACGAATGGTTAGGTAGTCTTGATTTATCAGGAGGTGACCCAGTTCCAGATGAATATTTACGTGAAAACTTTGATGTGAAGGAAGATGTTTATGCAGCTTACATTATGGCCGATCAAAAAATCACAGATAAATTAAGTATGATTGTAGGTTTAAGAGTTGAAAATACTAATTTAATCGCTACAGGAAACGAAATTGAAGATGAAGATACTTTTCTTGGTGAGGTCACTAGAGAGAGCTCTTATACTAACGTACTTCCAGGTGTGCACTTTAAATTTAATGCGACTGATGCGACAGTATTACGTTTTGCTTGGACCAACACTTTAGCGCGCCCTAACTATGTAGATATTGTACCTACAGTTGATATTGTTCATGGTGATGATGAAATTTTTATCGGTAACCCAGCTCTAGATCCCACAACATCAATGAACTTTGATATTATGGCTGAGCACTATTTTAAAAGTGTTGGTATTGTTTCAGGTGGCGCGTTTTATAAAGATATTAAAGACTTTATTTATACGTCTCAGTTTGAAACTGAAGATGATACTTTTGGAGCTGGAACAACAGGTTTTGATGTGTATCAACCAGTAAACGGTGATAAAGCTTCTGTATTTGGTTTAGAGTTTTCTTTCCAACGTCAGTTAGATTTCTTACCTGGTTTTGCTAAAAACTTCAGTGTTTATGCGAACTATACATATGTAACTTCTAGTACTGATGGTATTAGAAATGAAGATGGTGAAGAACGTGAAGATTTAGATTTACCTAATACAGCACCAAATTTATTTAACGGGTCTTTAGGGTATTCTGATAAAAAGTTTAGTGCAAGACTTTCTGCTAACTTCTCTGATGCTTATATCGATGAAATTGGAGGAAATGCTTTTGAAGATAGATACTACGATCAACAGTTTTTCTTAGATTTCAACGCTGGATTTAATATCACCGATAACTTAAGTGTCTACGCTGATGTAAATAACATAACAAACCAATCTTTACGTTATTTCCAAGGGGAAAGAGATAGAACCATGCAAACCGAATACTACGGAAGACGTTTTACTTTTGGTGTGAAATACGATTTATTTAATAGAAAATAGTATAATATGTAAACAAGAGGTTGTTTAACAGGATCGTTGAATTTGATTTGTCAGGTTGAGCTTGTCGAAACCTATGAGAGGATAAAATATATTTCGACAGGCTTAATATGACAATCAAGGCACTTTCCTGTATACCTCATTTAAAAATATATAAATGAAAAAATTACTTTTATTAACAACACTTGCCATAGCAGTGAGTTCATGTGGTAAAAAATTACCAGAAATCGCACCAGATGTGATTACAGAACACACTTTACATGATTCTGATGATCCTGCCATTTGGATCAACCCAAACGATGCTTCAAAAAGTATCATTTTTGGTACCGATAAAAATACCGAAGGCGCTATTTATGCTTTTAATTTAGACGGAAAAGTTATTGAAGATAAAACCGTTCGCGGCTTAAAGCGTCCTAATAACATCGATTTAGAATACGGGTTTAAAGTCAACGATTCAACAGAAACAGCTATTATTGCTTTTACGGAAAGAGAACGTAAAGTATTTAGACTTTATGCCGTTCCTGAGATGATTCCGTTAGATAACGGTGGTTATTCTGTTTTTGAAAATGCGGTTGAAGAAGAAGGTGATTCACCAATGGGAATTGCGCTTTATAAATCGGCCACCTCTAACAAAATTTACGCGATTGTTGGTAGAAAAAACGGACCAGCAGATGGTTATTTACATCAATACGAATTGTCTAGCGATAGCTTAGGAGTGCATGCCAAGTTAGTAAGAGAATTTGGTAAATTCAGTGGTAAAAAAGAAATTGAAGCCATTGCTGTAGATAACGAAAATGGTTTTGTTTACTATTCTGATGAAATGCACGGGGTTAGAAAATATCATGCCGAGCCTTCTAAAGGTAACGAAGAAGTTGCTACGATTGGTGGTGAACATTTTGAAAGAGATATTGAAGGTCTTGCTATTGCAAAATATGAAGACCGTGGTTTTCTTATTGTGTCTAACCAGCAAGCACACACTTTTAATATTTTCGACCTAGATACGCTTGCTTTTATAAAAGAGCTTAATTTAGGTACTGTTGAAACTGATGGTTGTGATGTGACTACAATGGCTTTAGGTGATAAATTCCCTAATGGCGTATTTGTTTCAATGAATGATGATAAGAACTTTTTCTTTCATGATTTAGCAAAGTTGAAGCTTACAGAATAATAACAAATTTAGAGTTTAGAAGGTCCTTCAGGTTTTTAAAACCTGAAGGACCTTTTTATTATGTTAAATCGATTTTTATAAGGTAACATAATAATTTTGAAATAAAATTTTTAAGACACATATAGCGCTGATTTATAAATGTTTATGGTACGTTGGGCCTTTGTGTCTTAAAAATTTTTTTAGTTATAGACGTTCTCGACTCCGCTCGAACACCGTCTTTGAAGTTGTTTGTTTATGGTGTTCGAGCGGAGTCGAGAACCTGTATGCTTCATAATAAAATCTGAATATTTATTTCAAAATCATTTGATTACTTTATAGAAATCGAAGTAATAATTACTATTGATTTAAAAGCTGTATATGATTGTGACCCCGTTATGTTGTATTCGGGGTTTTTTATTTGATATGCCTTCGGTTTAAAACGGATAACCGATGGCGAAGTTCAATACTGATTCTTGCGTATCAAAGTTATAACGTTCTCCTTCTGGTAAGGCTGGATTATGAAAAGGGGTTGCTAAATCTAATCGTATTACAAAACCTTGAACATCTACACGCAGACCAACACCGGCGCCCATACCTAATTCTTGAAGAAAGGAGCTAGTAAATTTTCCGCCAGGTAAAGATGGGTTTTCAATAGAGTTCCAAATGTTACCAGCATCAACAAAGGCTGCACCCTTAAAAAAGGAGTAAATAGGGAAGCGGTATTCAATGTTAGCTTCTAGTCTGATGTTTCCCGTTTGATCGTAATAGGTGTCGCTCACTGTTTTACCGTCAAAGGTTCCAGGGCCTAAAGAGCGGATTCTAAACGCACGAACACTGTAAGGGCCACCAGCAAAATACTGCTTCACATTGGGAAGAATGGTGGAGTTTCCGTAGGCAATACCATAACCTGCAAAAATTCGACTGGCTAAAATATGGTCTTTCTTAAATTTATGATGGTAGTAAATGTCAACATCGGCTTTGGCATATTGGGCGTATTCTAACCCGAAAACTTCATTGGGGCTCCCATCAGGATTGTCCTTATTAAAAAGGCTTAAGGAGTTTCCTGCTATATCTAATTTGGTATTGAAGAATATTTGATCACGTTTACGGGTTTCTAACAAACCGTTATAAGTGAAAGAGAAAGTCATTCCAGTGATGAACTCCTGTTCAAAACTGTCTTGCATATAAGGGTTATCGTCTAAGATGTCTTGAAAGGCTTCCGTAACGTTAGAAGGTTTGGTGTAGTTGATGCTTATCGGGTTGATTTCATAAGTGACCAATCTGTTAGCATCCCAGGTGTAACCAAAAAGGGCAGAAGAAGAGATTAAGCTGAAGTATCCTTTTCGATCTAAATAATCGAGGCTTAAAGATGTTTTTGTTTTAGGGATGTTGTATTTAAAAAAGTGTGGTCCTACTTTTATAGGGAATATAATTCTTGGAAATAATAATTCTGCACTTAAACCCAGTTGGGTACTGCTTAGTTTTTCGGTTTCGTCGCTGCCTCGCGTAAACTGTGCTTCATAACCAAACTTGGCGCTTAATTTTAGAGTTTCACCTCCATTAAACAAGTTGCGGTTTAAAAAAGATAGCGACATAGCAGGTCCTGTAAAGTTGTTAGACTTTGTGACAGCCTGTAATTCGGCTTGAATGGCTCTTTTGTTGAGTGGTGATAAGTAAATATTGGCTTCAAGTTCTCCCAGGCTGTCTGTGAGCGCCGAATCCACTTCTTTATATTGAATATTTACAAATTTATAGGTTCCTATTTGTGATAGTCGCCGTGCGGTGTTTTTAGAATCTTCAGCATTGTAATTCTGTCCTTCCTCAAGCGTTACAAAGGGATCAAGATATTTTAGTTTGAAAAATAATTCATCCTGATAGTAATTTTTATTCTCATAGCGCTCAGGAGATATGTCCAAACTGTCGGTTTCTATACTGTAATGCGGATAGATGTTTATTTTAGAAACCTCATAAGGCACTATGGCAGCCTTAGGTGTTTCTTCCTTCAACTTTAAGTATAAATCAAAACGTTTGTTTCTATATTGATTGGTGTCTGCTTCAAACAATAAAAATCTTTCATTGAAATTATAATACCCCCTTTTCTTTAGTGATAAATCGATACGTTTACGTTCATTTTGCATAAGCGGTAAATCAAAACGCATATCTTTCTTTAGGACGGTTTTGTCCATGTGAGCTTTTATATTGCTGCCTATAGGTTCTGGAAGACTATCTACAGTATATTGTTCCATTTTATAAGGTTGAGCTACTATAACTTTATAGGCTACCGATGCTTCTTTGTCTTCTTCATCAAATACAAAATCTGAAGACGCTGAACTGTAAAAGAACCCTCTATTGTCTAATCTATTAAGCAGTAGAGACTCCACCTCAAAAGGTTGTACATCACTTTCGTAAACAGGTTCTTCGCCAAAGTTTTTATACAGCCATTTATTGATAAATCCAGGATGCTCCTGCTGGTTTTTATAATAGTAATATAAGCCTAAAGGCATGCCTAAAATTTTACTATTTGGCTCAGGCGTTATGGCAATGACTGAATTCAAATTGGTTTTAATAACATCTTTAGCTTTGTCTTTAAGTAAAGAATCGCTTTCTATTTCTAGCGTAGCACCAGAGTAGAGACGTTCATCCTCTGGAATGTATTTCGCAACACTACAAGCGTAGCATAATACGATGATGGTACATAAGACTAAGAAGTTTCTAAACGTCATATTTAAATGGATGCTATTTTTTGTTAGTCTTTGTTTTTAGTTTCGTTTTTGTCTTCGAGGTTTTCTTCTTCTTCTTCTTCTTCTTTTTGTGCTTTCTTTACTTCTTTTTCCTCTTTTGTGGCTTTGAACATGGCGTCCCAAAGCTCTCGGTATTTGTTGAATTCTTGGGTGAAAGCAAGGGCTAGTCCAGTAGCAATGGTTTGCCCTTCAATAATATTTTCATATTCGTTTTTTCTAAACCCTCTAAGTTTATAACGGCCATCTTTTGTGAGCAAGTATTCTAGGTTTACGTTCCCAATAAGCGGGGTAGATTCTCTACCATCAGAATGCCCTTGTACTTCAACTTCACTACCCACTTTTACAATTAAACGGTCGTGAAATAGTTTCTTCTGGGCAGCAATATCTAAGTTGGTACGATCTTGAGGTGAATCGCCCTGATAATCGGTGAAGCTATTAAGTCCAAAATCCAAATCAAAGCCAGAATTTCCTAAAAGTTTATCTGAGAATACATTGAGCTGGTCAGAAAGCGCACTGGTTAAATTATCTCTAGCAATCGCGCTAAAGCCACCTTCACTACCGTCACTATTTGAATCTGGATAGAAGCGATTTAAAACTAAAAGTGAGAAGACCTGTTTGTTTAAAGCATCAGGTTCTTGGTTAATTTGCTGTACCCTGCCATATACTTGCCCGCTAATAGCACCTTGTTCATCTTCAGGCATATCGAGCTTAAATGAAATTTCAGGAGCTGTAAGTTCGCCGTCAATATTTAAATACACCAAGAAAGGTAAAACTTGTTGGTAGCGTCCTTTCTCCTTGAGGTCTATTCCAGAAGCCGCCGAAGCCATTAAGCCAGAAGCAGAGGTTTCAACGTCGTATATGGCACTAACATCCATCTCTGCATCAAAAGGGTTTCCAGACCAAGTCACTCTACTTTCTGGAGCAAGTTCAAAGCGTCTGTTTACCAAATTATATAAGCTCATTTCATAATGGCCTCCGGAAACATTATAAACTCCCGAAAGGTTCATTTGGCCATTGGGTCTCATGGTAAAATCAAATTCACCTTGACCATATACCTTAAAGTTATCGTTGGTCTGTTCGTCAATAATTATATTAAATGTTGCATTGTCGCCAACCACCAAGTAGCTAGAAATATTAAAACCAGTAAGGGTAGTGGTTTGCTCATTAGTTTCTGTTAAAATAGCATCAGGGTCCTTTCGGTTTACAAAACGTACAACACCTTCTCGTGATTCTTCATCAACCGAAGAGGCCGGCATGATGTAGGTGACATCTGTTTCAGAGTCTACGTTAAGTCTGAGGTCTATTTTAGGAATTTCTAAATCACCCGTAATTTTAGCATCGGCATCAAAAACAATCTTCCCATAAAGCATGTCATTATCATCTTTTGTAGCATTCAAAATTTGAAAGTTTTCAGCATTTAAACTTAAGTCGAATGTTGGATTGATAAAGGAGTCTGTGCCTATGTTTCCAGCAATATCAAAAGCGTTATTGTTTTCATCTTGAACTTCAAAATCTGTGAAATAGATACCTGTGTTGTCAATTTTTAAAGTTTCGTCAATTAGCGCAAAGGCTGTGTTAAGTTTGGTGACTCTAAATTTCGCCTGATTAAAGTTGATAGTGCCGTCATATTTAGGGGCTTCAGTAGTTCCACTAATTTTAAAGTTGCCTTTAAAATAGCCGTCGGTTTCCATCACTTCACCATCAGTTAAGCCTTCCAAGGCATGCATGTTGAATTGATTCAGGTTGATATCGATGTCTAAATTGGCAATGTTGTTCTGGGTTTTATAATTTCCGTTAAGGTTTAAATCAATATCTCCACCCGATAAAGTGCTTTCTACGCTGTAGTTGTTAGCACCTTGAGATTTTCCTTGGAGACTTAAAGTGCCCATGTTCATGTTTTTTATTTCTAATTCAGAAATATTTAAATCGGCTAGAAAACCTAAGTTATTTAGTGGGTCTTCAAGTACTAATAGCCCGTTTAAATCTCCTTTTGCAATGGGTTTTTCAGGGTTTAAATAGTTGAAAATCTCAGTTAATTTGAAATTTTCATAGGTCATTGCAATATGATCTTTTTTTATTTCCGGAAGCTTATCGGTAAAACCAACCGATTGATTGTTTTTTGAAAAACTAAAATTATTGAAAGTAATACGGTCGGGGTAGTAAATGACCGCATTGTCTTGAGGCGTGCTCCATAGTTCTTTATTTAAGAGAAGCTTTTCAGGTAAAACATGAAAATTTAAGCTGTCTCGGGTACCTGTAATTGTAGCGCGTACATCAGATAGTTCCTCTCCTTTATATGATGCATTAAGGTCTAAATGAAGTTCGTTATTTATTTGTTCGCCTGTAATAATTGATTTAGGAAGCAGTAGGGGGCCGGCGCTAATTTCACTAAAGCCTAAATTAAAATCAAACTTATCAGCATCGGTAACCATTGTAAAGGATAAACTGTCAATAATCTTTTGAGAATAATTGATGTGAGGGGCATCTACATGAGCCAAGAGTTTACGCTCTTTCTCATTAAAATCCATTTCTACATTTATGGTGTCCATATCTTCTAAGTTCACCAAAAAGGCCTCGTTGATGACATCAGAATTGGCCAGTCTAGCCTTAAGTTTAATTTTAACAGGGTTTTGCAGGGTGTCTAAAACATCGGTCCTACTATCTCTATAAAAATAACTAGTGATATGGTGTTCTAACGCTTTACTAAAAACCGTTGGACTCGCATTAGACTGTAAGTCTACATTAATAATTTTATTTTCAACAACAACCGAAGTCGTGTCTGGTTTTAGGTGAGCAATGGCTTTTAATTCACCAAGTAAAAAGGATTCATTGTCATAAACCACCACTCCTTCATTCATTAGCGCATAAGCATCAAATGTAGAAGCGTCACCTTTAAAATCGAAGTTTAAATTAAAGGCGGTTTTTATATTTTGATTGGTTAAACCTAATTTTTGCAAGTTGGCACCTGCTAGAATAAGATCTGCTGTAACCTCTGGAGCGATAGAGTCTAAAATCACATAGGCATTTAAGTCGATATCAATAAACTCATCTTTGTAAATAGAAGTGATAACGCCTTCACCGTTTTTAATATCGCCGTTAATTTCAAGTTCTGAAATCTCATAATTGTTATAGCTAAAGTCGTTAATAAAAACAGTCGCTAAGGCGTTAAGGTTGTTTACCGTTTTACCACCGCCATTCGCTGAAACATGAGCGGTTAGTGTCCCGAATTTGGGGTCGTTAAGCAGCTTGTTTAGCTCATATTCTTCAACGGCAATTTCGGTGTTGAATTTAATATTCTCAAAGTCATCGAAACTTCCGTCAATACTCGCAAACCCTTGGTCTGTGGCTAAGGTGCTGTTTGTTGATACTCCGTTGAGTGAGCCTTCAATATTTCCTGATAAAAATATACTATTAGGAATGTTTACAGTAGAATCTTCAATAGCAACAAAGCGCTCGATGTCTGGTTTATACGTTTTGATTTTATAGCTTGGAAGGTTGTATTTTAAAGAATCGGTATTAGTAGCATTCTTAATACGACCTGTAGCTGAGAGTTTCGTTGAATCGCCCCATTGTAAATTTAAACTCGGAATATGGATGTCTGAAATGTACCCATTCGCTTTGGCATTACCCGAAAGCTGTTTTTTACTTAAAGCAGCCATATATTCGTTGGCTCTTAAATCAGGTTGAAACAGAAATATGTCGTTAAAATCAAAATTAATTTTAGAAAGTTGCACATCAAGCTTAGACTTTTCAGGTCTTTCCATCAAGGCGTTAATCTCAGGGTACTGCATTTCAAGATGACCCACAAGCCTGTCTTTGTTTAAAGCGATGTCTAAATTACCTAAACTTAGTTTTTTAGCACCGAGTTTTGCCTGCATCATGAGATGTTTCAAGTTTAAACCAGAACGTTCTTGAAACTGCCCTTTTTCAACATTTAAACCCACACCGCCTTTATTCATGTAAACGGTATTGGCTATGAGTGTCAGGTTTTTAAAATCTAAAGCATTGGCGTTAAAAACACCTTTTTTAGATCTGTTGCCATTTACAAAGTAGGCAATATTGTTGTTTTCTAGGTTAACTTGGTCTACGGAAATATCGTAATCTGGCCATTCAAACTTTTCTGAAGTTTCAGGGGCAGTTGTACTTGCTACCTGTGTGAGTTCAAGATTTACAGATGAATTACTTAAAGCAATGTCCTCTAAAGTGATGAGGTTCGTGTCTAGATTAATTTCGGTGTCTTCAGCTAAAAAATTATGGATATTGGTTTTTAAATTTAAATCAGCTGTGCTCGAATTGTAATGGACATTAACATTTTTTAAAGCAAATTCTTCTACAAGAAATCGAGGTAAGGTACTGCTTGTGGTATCGTTATCAACGGTTTTTGATTCACTTTGAAGAACTTCTATTTTAGCATTGGTAATGCTAGCTTCGGGCGCCTCGAAGAGCATAGCGTCGAGGTCCATGGTTTTTAAATCTAGAAATAGTTCATCGAATTTAGCCGAACTTTGTATGCCGATGAGGTCGTCATTAAAGGAGAGTTCAAAATCTTTTAAATCGAGGTCTCTTAACATGAACTTCATGTTTGTTGAGGTTGTGTCGGTTTCAACTTCAACAGTAGTCGTGTCTTGCGAAGCAAAAGCATCGATTAAAAAATTAAAATTATAGCCTTGAATAGAGTCTTTTCGCCAAACGTGCGCACGAACACCTTCCCAGTCTAGACCATCTATTCCAAAACTCTCACCGGTAATTAGTGGGATAATTGCCAAGTTAGCTTCTAATGATCTGGAGTAAATAAGTGTGTCTTGTTGTAGGTCTTCAAGATAAAGTCCTGTGATTTTTATGTCGCCATCAAAGGTTAAAAATAGGGATTCGATATCGATTTTAGTGTCTGTTTTAGAAGACACATAATTGAGGGCTTTGCTTTTAATAAAATTTTGAGCCCATGGGGTTCTAATCAGGAGAACGAGAACAACAAAAAAAACAATTAAGCCCATAAAAACTCTGCCCAAGCGTCTTAAGCCTCGGTACTTCCTTTTCTTAGGCGGTGTGCTGTCTTTATTCGGTTCTTCTGCGTTTTCTTTCAGTTTGAAGGGAGTTTAGGTTTTTAAGCGGTAAAAATAAGGTATTTTAAGCTTTTCTTTATTTGGAATAGGCTAAAATTTCTCTTACAATTTTTAAATGATGTTCTGTGTGTATTTCTAAAAACCTAAAGGTCTTTTTTTTTGATAAATTTCCAAAGATATGATGCTTAAAAAAGGCGTGTTTATCTAAAGTGCTTATGATCTTTAATCCTGTGTGAGCGTCTTCAAGCTGACTCCTTAATATGTTTACTGAAATATTTGAGCTTGTAGAAACCACTTGTTTTGGAGCTTTAACTTTTCCTCTAGGGAAGGCACCTATTAAAAAAATAAACCAACGGGTGAGGTTGAAATTTGGCTTGTAATCCTCAGGGTTGGAAGCTGCCAGGACTTTACAAACGGCATTAAAAACTTTTAAGCTATGGTCGAGTTGCCAGCCAATGGTCGATTTTGAAACCTCTGGATTTTTTAGGTTTTTGTAAGGAAAAGTACCCTCTATTTCATCTAATAGCTTTTGAAGTTTTTCTATTTGCTTGTGAATCATGCTTTAAAATATTTCTAAAAGATATCAATTAAATTCTTAACTTTAAGCTATTCCAACTATAACCAACCTAATTGTTTCATTTAAAACTGATAAGATATGCTGCCTTTTAGATCTGAAATTAGAAATTCCCCATCGCACCCTACAATTAAAATTTTTTTAAGTGATGAAGCTTTAGTGCCTAGAATTAAAAAACACTTAGATCATTTTGATGATGTTGAACTTGTTGAAATTAGAAAAACTTATGGTCGCAATAGAGAAGGCGATAACCTCACTATTTTTTTAAAAGACCATGCAGATATTACTAAAATGAAATCCTCTATAGATTCCAGTTTATGGTGGTATTTTGAAGAAGACTTGGTAGATTAATAAGTGTTAAGAGTTTTAGTGATGAATTTTAGGGCGTTCGAGCGGAGTCGAGAACAATAATGGTTATCAAAATATTACTTCTCGACTCCGCTCGAAGACCCTGCTGAATAGCTGAATTTTTTCTCTTATGAAGATTCGAATTTCTGGTAGTGTTTTGATTGGATTTGGTAAATGAATAGAGTTCTACACTTGCGTTAGGGATTGAACGGCTTGTTTGAGCTCCCCGACCTAAGAAGGGAGCGAGTAGTGAAAGCCCGACCCTTTTTCAGGGTAACGCCCAAAAATGAAAAAATCCCAAACATGATTGCTTGGGATTTTGTTTTATATAATTACTTCCGTGCTTGAGATTTCCGCTTTCGCGGAAATGAAAAACTAGTACCTGTAGTGCTCTGGTTTGTATGGTCCTTCAACCGTTACACCAATATAACTGGCTTGCTCTTCGCGTAATTCAGTTAATTCAACTCCAATTTTAGCCAAGTGTAATTTTGCTACTTTTTCATCTAAAGCTTTTGGTAACATATAAACTTGGTTTTCGTAGGCATCAGCATTAGTCCAAAGTTCAATTTGTGCTAAAGTTTGGTTTGTAAAAGAGTTACTCATTACAAAACTTGGATGACCCGTTGCGCAACCTAAGTTTACTAAACGGCCTTCGGCAAGTATGATAATGTCTTTACCGTCAATAGTGTATTTATCAACCTGAGGTTTGATCGTGTTTTTAGTATGACCGTAGTTTTTGTTTAACCAAGCCATGTCAATTTCATTATCAAAATGCCCAATGTTACAAACAATAGCTTTGTCTTTTAAAGCCTCAAAGTGTCTGCCTTGAACGATATCTTTATTTCCTGTTGTTGTGATAACGATATCAGTATTTCCAATAACAGTTTCTAGTTTTTTAACTTCAAAACCGTCCATCGCAGCTTGAAGTGCACAAATTGGGTCAATTTCTGTAATGGTTACAATACTTCCTGCACCTTTAAAAGAAGCCGCAGTACCTTTACCAACATCTCCATAACCACAAACAGTTACACGTTTTCCAGCTAACATGATATCTGTTGCACGACGAATCGCATCTACAGCAGATTCTTTACATCCGTATTTGTTATCGAATTTCGATTTAGTAACTGAATCATTTACGTTAATAGCAGGCATTGGAAGTGTTCCCTTTTTTACACGCTCGTAAAGTCTGTGAACACCAGTAGTGGTTTCTTCAGATAAACCATTAATTCCTGAAGCTAATTCTGGGTATTTATCTAAAACCATGTTGGTTAAATCACCACCATCATCAAGAATCATGTTCAGAGGTTGTCTGTCTTCTCCAAAAAATAAAGTTTGCTCGATACACCAGTCAAATTCTTCTTCAGTCATATCCTTCCAAGCGTATACAGCTGTTCCAGCAGCAGCAATAGCCGCAGCAGCTTGATCTTGAGTAGAGAAAATGTTACAAGAACTCCAAGTGACTTCAGCACCTAAAGCTTGTAAAGTTTCAATTAAAACCGCTGTTTGAATGGTCATGTGTAAACAACCAGCAATTCTAGCGCCTTTTAGAGGTTGAGCATCTTTGTACTCTTCTCTTAAGCTCATTAGTCCTGGCATTTCAGCTTCGGCTAATTCTATTTCTTTTCTACCCCAATCGGCAAGTGTGATGTCTTTTACCTTGTTTGCTACGTATGGAATTGTTTTTGTACTCATATCAATTTTTTCTTTTTGTTAAAACCCAAACATCATTGTGATTAGGACTTAAAATACTTAAATTCGCCTATCAAAATAGCCCTTAAATATTTAGGAGCTGCAAAGGTAATCAATAAGTTTTAGATTTTAAATGCCTCTTTATAAAACCATAACACCAAATTCACAAACTACCGTTAAAATCTGGAAGATTGAAGAGTCTTATGATGATTTAATGGAAGGTATGGTGCTAAAACCAGAAACACTAAAGCGTGTTTTGGGTATGAAAAGTGAATTGCACCAACGCGGATTTCTTTGTGTACGTAAATTATTGGCCGAATTTGGCTATGATGACACCGATTTATTTTACGACGAAAACGGAAAGCCACATTTAAAAGATGGTAGGCAAATCTCGATTACACATTCTTTCATTTTTGCCGGGGTGATTGTTAGTGATGGTATTGTGGGTATTGATATTGAAAAACAACGTGATAAAATTACAGTGATCGCTCATAAGTTTGTTGATTATGAATTTGATTACCTCGATAAAACATCAACTTGTTACATTAAAAAATTAACGGCCATTTGGTGCGTTAAAGAGTCTTTATATAAGTTATTTGCTGTTCCTGGTTTGAGTTTTAAAGATTGTCTTTTAGTGATTCCTTTTGAGTTGAAAGACGAAGAAACTAAAGCTTGGATTGATTACAAAGACAAGAAATACCCATACGACATTCATTTTTTTGAATTTGAAGGGTTTACCTGCGCTTACGCTGTTGATGGTTAATAATTAATGGTTAAAAATTAAGGCGTTAAACGTTAGATAAATATTTGTGGTGAATAACATATATCAAAACATATTAAAATCGGTTTTAGAGAAAAAAAAGCTACTAGCGGTTTTAATCGATCCCGATAAATTTCCTGTTGAAAGAACTGATTCTTTTTTACTAAAAGTAAACGCATCGCTGGCGACACATATTTTTGTTGGTGGAAGCACGGTGGACGATTTTGTAACCGATATTCTCGTTTCTGAAATTAAAAAACACAGCAATTTACCAGTGGTTTTATTTCCTGGTGATGTGACCCAAATTACCAACAAAGCGGATGCCTTGTTGTTTTTGTCGCTTATTTCAGGTCGAAATCCCGAATATCTCATAGGAAAACATGTGCAGGCGGTTTCAAAATTAAAAGGCAGTAATTTGGAAGTTGTTCCAACCGGCTATCTATTAATTGAAGGCGGAAAAGTAACAGCTGTTGAACGTGTAACGGGCGAAAAACCTTTGTCTCGTACCAATGTACAGGATATTGTGGATACCGCTTGTGCCGGACATCTACTTGGTATGAAGTTGATTTATTTAGAGGCTGGAAGTGGTGCTAAAGCTCCTTTGACACAGCGTATAATTTCTGAAGTCAAAAAAGCAGTGCAACTCCCAATTATTGTTGGTGGAGGTATAAGAAGCAAAGCCCAGCTTGATGCGGTTTATGAGGCTGGAGCCGATTTAGCCGTTATTGGAACCGCTTTTGAACAAGATGAATTGTTTTTTGAAGACTTAAAAGCGCCTTCTTCTGCGGAACAATTATTAAAGGAAGATAATAATGACGGAGCAGTAATACATTAAAAAGCCGTTTAACCTAAAATATGTCTCATTAAGAGAATTTAATCATACTATGAAAATATCAGTTGAATTAACACTAACGCCTATTCAAGACGAATACGAGCCAGCCATTATAAATTTCATTAAAAAATTACGGGCATCAGATTTAACCGTGCTTGAAAATCCGTTAAGCACTCAGGTATATGGTGATTATGACGCCGTTATGGAATTACTCACCGTTGAAATAAAAGAAGCTTTTGAATTGATAGAACGCGGTCTGCTATATATGAAAATCGTAAAATCTGATAGACAAGATTATGAGCCACATTTTTGATTGGTTTTTTTCGCAGTATCAGGGCATTCCAACGCATCTCATTGTCTTAGAAATGCTTGGTGTGTTTTTTGGTTTCCTGAGTGTTTGGTGTTCGAAGCAAGAGAATATTCTCGTGTACCCAACAGGAATCATCAGTACTGCGATTTTTGTTTATATCTTGTTGGTTTACGGACTTTTGGGGGATATGCTCATTAATGCCTATTATTTTACTATGAGTATTTATGGCTGGTATTATTGGACAAGAAAAGATGCTAGTAACAACGAAGTTCCTGTAACTGCAACCACGAAGAAAGAACATCTTTGGAGTGTACTCATTTTTCTTTTAACCCTTGGGTTTATTGTCGTAGTATATGCTGTGTTTGATAAATTTAATTCTTGGACAGCTTATGTAGATACGCTCACTACGGCTATATTCTTTGTTGGCATGTGGCTTATGGCCAAAAAGAAACTTGAAAACTGGGTGTATTGGATTGTTGGTGACATTATTTCGGTACCACTTTATTTGTATAAAGGCCTAGTGTTTACCTCTTTTCAGTATTTAATTTTTACAGTAATTGCCATTTATGGTTATAAAGCATGGAAGAAAAGTTTAGACAAGAACCCGCAAATTGCATAAAAGTCGTGCTGTTTGGTCCTGAATCTACAGGGAAAACGACACTGTCTAGGCAATTAGCACGACACTATAATTCGGTTTGGGTGCCTGAGTATGCGCGGGAGTACCTTCAGAATAAATGGAATAACGAACGAAAAACCTGTGAAACTAAAGATTTACTGCCTATTGCCGAAGGCCAAATGCGCTTTGAAAATGAACTGGCGAAAAAAACAGATACGGTTTTAATTTGTGATACCGATTTGCTAGAAACGAAAGTGTATTCTGAAGTGTATTACCTAGGAAGTTGTGACCCTATTCTTGAAAAATATGCATTGGAAAACAGCTACAATTTGTATTTTTTGACCTATATTGATACGCCTTGGGAAGCAGACGATTTAAGAGATAAGCCCAACCAACGTGAAGAGATGTTTGAAGCATTTCAAAATGAATTAATTAAACATGATAAACCATATGTTTTACTAAAAGGGAGTAAGGTTGAACGCCTAAAAACCGCTGTAAAACACATTGATAAATTATTAAAAGAAGACAATAATGTTTCTAGATAAGGATATAGAACAGATCTATAAAAAAGGCATCACCATTGAACAAATTAAAAAGCAAATTACCCGCTTAAAAGATGGGATGACACATTCTGAACTAATTGGTGCCGCTACCATAGGAAAAGGGATTGAAAATTATAACGAAGCCGAAACTGAAAAGTTGATTCAGTTTTATGATGAGAAGCTAAAGGACCTGTCTGTTCTTAAATTTGTTCCAGCTTCTGGTGCAGCATCACGTATGTTTAAGTTCTTGTTTCAATTTTTAAATAAATATAATCCCGCGAAAGAATCTTTAGATGACTTTGTAGTTAAGCCATCTAATGTTTTAATAGGAACCTTTATTGCAAATTTAAAGGCTTTTCCTTTTTATGATGAGGTGTTAAATAAAGTGCGCGAATGCGTTGCAGATTTCAATGGTCTGTCTCGAGGTGAACGCTGTGTACATTTTGTAAAAACCATGCTAGATGAAGATGCGTTAAACTATGCGTCTTTACCAAAAGGATTATTGCCTTTTCATCAGTACGAAGCGGTGAATGTTACTGCTTTTCAAGAGCATTTATTTGAATCAACATTGTACGCCACTTCTGGAGGGAACTCCAATCTGCATTTTACAGTTTCAGAAAAACATCATGACCTTTTTAATGCGGAATTGCTTAAAATAAAAGAAGACTTGGAACAGAAAACAGGAACCACGTTCAATGTGTCTTATTCTTATCAAAAGCAAGAAACAGAAACGGTTGCCCTAACGGCAAAAGACAAGGTTTATAGGAATGACGATGGTTCCATTTTGTTTAGACCTGCAGGTCATGGTGCACTATTAGAAAATCTAAACGAGTTGGATCACGATATCCTTTTTATAAAAAACATTGATAATATTGTAGTAGCCAATCAAAATAGAGAGGTTTCTAAATACAAAAAACTTCTTGCTGGAGTCTTACTTGAAGCTCAAGAAAAGGTTTTTGAATATTTGCACAAATTAGATTCAGGTAATCTTACCGATGCCGACTTTCAATTGATGATAGTGTTTTTACGCTACCGCCTTAATGTGCCGGTAAATGTTGATTTTGAAGCGCTTTCAAATTCAGAAAAAATAGATTATTTGCTACAGAAACTAAACCGACCTATTCGTGTTTGCGGTATGGTTAAAAATCAAGGTGAACCTGGTGGTGGGCCATTTTGGGTGAAGGATAAAAATGATGAGGTGTCCCTGCAAATTGTAGAGTTCGCACAAATCGATTTTAGTAAAACAGCCCAACAAGGCATTGTTTATAAGGCCACACATTTCAATCCAACCGATTTGGTTTGTGGAGTAAAAAATTATAAAGGTGAAAAGTTTAACCTTAAAGATTATGTGGATCCTGAGGCGGCTTTTATCACGACTAAAACCCAAAACGGCGTTGAAATTAAAGCATTAGAGCTTCCTGGTTTATGGAATGGTAGTATGGCTTTTTGGAATTCTATTTTTGTTGAAGTGCCTTTAGAAACATTTAATCCTGTTAAAACCGTAAACGATTTGCTGAAGCCAGCACATCAAGTGTCTTAATGTTTAGTAAGGAAAAACTAATAAATGAATTAAAGTTTAAAGCTGTTAGAAGTTCGGGTAGTGGCGGACAACATGTTAATAAAGTGTCCTCTAAGATTGAGCTTACTTTCGATTTGAATAACAGCATAATTTTTACTGATACGCAAAGAAAACGTCTTTTTAGAAAGCTTGAAAATAGGCTGACTAATGAAGGCGTTTTAATCTTACAATGTGATGAAAGCAGGAGTCAGCATAAAAATAAAAACCTAGCTATAGAGCGCTTTTTTGATGTCATCACTGAAGCTTTAAAAGTAAGAAAACGCCGTATTCCAACTAAAATCCCAAAATCTGTCGTAAAAAAACGCCTAAAAAACAAAAAGCAAGTCTCTGATAAAAAGGCCAATAGGCGTAAGCCGGACCTCGATTAAAAAACCTAAGTAAAGTCTTGGCTTTTGGTAAATGCTTAGTACTTTTGCAGCGTTCTCAATAAAGGGGTGCTTCTTTCAGTGATCTGTTATGAGTTTAGATTGAATCATTTTTTGCATAGCAATTAATTATTCCTTTCTAACTTTTAATTTTTAACTGCCAAAGGGCTGAGATCATACCCATCGAACCTAGAACAGATAATGCTGTTTAGGAATTTGAATTTCTGTTGGTTTTAAACTTCAGCATGAATTCTAAAAAAACAAATCACTAACATTAAAGAATAATAGCCTCTTTTTATTCGATTATTAAGATTTAATCGATATGAAATCGACTATAAAAATTGCTACTAAGAAACTGCTGTATATGGCTGTTTTATTATTTTCAATAAGCACTATTGCCCAAGAGAATGATAAGCCTGTAGATTCAACCGTTACCGAAAATCTAGATGAGGTTGTAGTGAAAGCGGTACGAGTCAACGCCGATTCGCCTATAACACACTCTAATGTTTCCAAAGAAGAACTTGAAAAACGTAATTTAGGTCAAGACATTCCAACGCTTTTAAATTATTTGCCTTCTGTTGTTACAACTAGTGACGCCGGAGCAGGAATTGGTTATTCAGGTATTCGCGTTCGTGGTACCGATGCAACTCGAGTAAACGTGACTATAAATGGAATTCCTTATAATGATCCTGAAAGTCAAGGCACGTTTTGGGTGAATTTGGGTGATTTTGCGTCTTCCACCGAAAGTTTACAACTGCAACGTGGTGTGGGGTCTTCAACAAATGGTTCAGGGGCTTTTGGAGCGAGTTTAAACCTGTTAACTGATAATTCTTCTGATATCGCTTCCGCGGAAATAGCCAATAGTTTCGGAAGTTATAATACTAGAAAACATACCGTAAAAATGAGTACAGGGCTTATTGATGATCGTTTTGAAGTGTCTGGTCGTTTTTCTAAAATTGATTCTGATGGGTATGTCGATCGTGCTTTTACCGATTTAAAATCGTATTTCATTCAAGGGGTTTACAAAGAAGGAAACACCTTAATTAAAGCCTTAACTTTTGGTAATGAAGAAGAAACCTATCAAGCTTGGTATGGTTTAACAGCCGAGCAATTGGAGGAAGATCGTCGCCAAAATCCCTACACATATGATAATGAAATTGATGCCTACTGGCAGGATCATTATCAGTTACACTGGAATCAGCGTTTAAACAACCGTTGGTCAACAACCTTAGGTTTAAACTACACAAAAGGAGAAGGGTATTTTGAGCAGTATGAGTCAGAAACCACCGATATTGATTTATATAATGGTATTGTTGTAGCAACAGACGTTAATGATGACGGTGAACCAATTACCGATGTGATTAGAAGACGTTGGTTGGATAACGATTTTTATGTGGTTAACGCCAATGTGACCTATAAGAAGAACAGTTTAGAGATTATTTCAGGAGTTTCATACAACACCTATTCTGGAGATCACTTTGGTGAAGTGATTTGGGCCAGACAATTTGCTCCAGATGCCGAAATTAGAGATCATTATTATGATGGTGATGCGACTAAAAAAGATTTTAGTGTTTTCTCTAAAGCCACGTTCAAATTTGCACGAAAGTTTACAGGATTTGTTGATTTACAAGGCCGTTTTGTAGACTATAAAACCGATGGGGTCAATTCTGATGGTGTGCCTTTTGTGACTGATGCGAATTTCAGTTTCTTTAATCCGAAAGTTGGTATAACCTATAAACATTGTGATTTCAATAGTTTTTATGCCTCATTTGCTATTGCTAATAGAGAGCCTAATAGAGATGATTTTAAGGCGGGTGTTACTGAAAATGAAACCCTTAATGATGTAGAATTGGGCTGGCGTTACAATAGCGAAAAAGTAAATTTAAACACCAACTTGTATTATATGTTTTATGAAAATCAATTGGTGTTAACTGGTGAGTTAGATGATGTGGGAAGCCCATTAAGAGCCACAAGTGGTAAAAGTTACCGTTTAGGACTTGAAGTGGATGCCAATATCATGTTTACTGATAAATTCAGCATGAACACCAACGTGACGTTAAGCCGAAATAAAAACAGAGATTTTACAAGTTCAATTGATGGCGAATTAGTTGATTTAGGAGAAACTAATATATCATTTTCACCAAATGTTGTTGTGGGTAATGCTTTTAATTATTCTCCAATAGAAAATTTACAATTATCATGGTTAAGTAAATTTGTGGGTGAACAATACATGGGAAATACCGATAACGAAGAATCAAAACTTCCAGACTATTTTGTTAACGATTTAAGTATCACCTATGTGATTAAACCTAAAAAAATATTCAAAGCTATTGTAATTTCAGGATTAGCAAACAATATTTTTAATCGGGAATATGTGTCTAATGGATACTTTGGTTCTTATGATTATAATAATCCTTCTAGCCCAACAGGGATTACTACAGGCTATTATGCGGGCTATTATCCGCAGGCCACGGCTAATTTCTTGGTGGGCCTTAATTTGAAGTTTTAATACAATGTATTGATTGTTCCAAACGTAGAGAGGTATCTGCTTTTTTCTCATGTTTGGTAGAACTCTTAAAGTTTATAATGAAAAGTATCTCAGACCTTTTAGGTTTTTAAAACCTGAAAGGTCTTTTTTTTAAATGATACCCAATAAAAAAGTATCTCAATTCGAAATGTAAAGAATATTGCCGCTCAAGTTTGCTCTGTAAAATTTTAAAGCACATCTTAAACCGTCATTATTGTCTGGTTCGCCTGTTATAAAATTATAGCGGTTACCATCTCCACAGCCACATTCACCAAATAAACCATCAGGTACAATAGCAGAGCATTCACTTCTAGCATGATTGGGGTCACTGGCATCCCAAGCCATGTAACTTCCGCCAATGCTAGCTACAATTACTCCGTTGTTTCCAATACCAGGGATATAAATAGAATTGCCATCAAAATTTAATTGACTGTATTGAGGCAGGTTTAAATCAATTTGATAATTTACCGTGACATCCAGTAAAAAGTTACAGTTCTCATCGTTATCATTACTGCCACTACAGTTCGTTAATAACACGAAACAAGAAGACAGGAATAAGGTATATAGTAATTTCATAGCATGGAAAATAAGGCGCAATTTACAATAAATAGAAAACAGTGCGGGTTTAATTTTATTGTTTAACGCTGTGACTTTTATATGAATGGTCTTTTAGGAACTTATAAAAAAATTAAGCGGACTCTCAGATTAAAAAACATATAATTTAAATATTTTGTATATTTGTAGGACAATCTCGTGGAAACGGGATTTTTTTGTTTGCTGAATCCTTTAACGCTATTATTTTATGTTGAAGTATCTCAGCATCTTTTATTAAGTAAAACAATGAAGTTATGAGTAAAGCATCGTACTATACAGCAGATGGGTTAAAAAAATTGAGAGACGAGTTAAGACAACTTAAAGATGTTGAGCGTGTAAAAGCCTCTAGAGCCATAGCCGAAGCCAGAGATAAAGGGGATTTAAGTGAAAATGCCGAATATGATGCCGCCAAAGAAGCACAAGGGATGTTAGAAATGCGAATTTCTAAATTGGAAGACGCTCTTGCCGGAGCTCGCGTTATTGATGAGTCACAAATGGATACCTCTAAAATTTTAGTTTTATCGAAAGTGAAGATAAAGAACCAAACCAATGGCATGGAAATGAATTATACCTTGGTAGCCGATGGTGAAGCCGATTTAGCTACAGGAAAAATTTCTGTAAATTCACCTATCGGGAAAGGTTTACTAGGGAAATCTGTTGGTGATGTGGCCGAAATTCAAGTGCCTAACGGGGTAATGAAATTTGATATTGTTGAAATCTCAAGGTAGATTTTCATTGTAGAAATATACCATAAAATACATTTTAAAGAAGTGATCATAAAGATTCCTGTTTATTTCAACAGGAATCTTTTATATTTACAGTGAACTTATTTTAGTATAAGGTAGTAGCAAAATTAATTTGATTATTCATGCTTTGTTATTAACCTGAAAGTATATTGTTTTTTTGTCATTTCAAGGAACCGAGGAATCTTATTAGATGCTTCACTTCGTTATGAATGACAATAATATCATGATGTATGATTACCAATATGCTGTAAAATTAAAATGAGTTTTTTGTAAACTCTCAATACTCAAAATGATATTATGGCATCAATTTTTACTAAAATAGTAAATGGCGAAATTCCTTGTTACAAGGTCGCAGAAACCGAAGATTTTTTAGCGTTTTTAGACGTGAACCCCAATGCGAAAGGACATACGTTATGTATTCCGAAGCAAGAGGTTGATAAAATCTTTGATTTAGATGAAACGACGTATCATGGTTTGATGGCCTTTTCAAGAGCTGTAGCCTTAGCGCTTAAAAAAGCTGTGCCTTGTGAGCGTATTGGCATGTCAGTAATAGGTTTAGAAGTACCTCATGCCCATGTGCATTTAATTCCCTTACAATCTATGGATGATGCACGATTTATTAAAAAGGTGGCTATGACTGAAGCAGAGTTTCAAGATTTAGCCAAGACCATTCAAGCCGAATTATAAAGCCACTACTACCGAAATACCAATACCAATTATAGCGATAGCGCTAATAATTAAGGTCCAAGACAGCGCTTTGAGTTTGGTAAATGGTGATTTTGGTTCAAATACTTTTTTCTGATAGTCTACAACACGGTCAATGTCATCAGTCCATTGTTCAGGATAAATGGCTGTTTCACATGTTTTGCAATTTAATTCATGCTTAATTTCTGGCGTAAGTGCCTTGTAGAATGAGGTTTCAACTACTTTTTGCTTAAATAATAAATGCAAACCCTTAGTGTTATAGCACTCAGGGCAATTGTTGTTTAAAGCAACTTCTTTAATTTCTATAAGTTTCTCCGGCATAATTATACAGTGCTTTTTAAGCTAATTTGAAAAGTGGTGCCTTTACCAATTTCAGATTGTAAAACTTTAATTCTTCCATCGTGGAATTCTTCAATAATACGTTTTGTTAATGATAATCCCAAGCCCCAACCACGTTTTTTTGTGGTGTAACCAGGTTCAAAAATTTTCGTAAAGTTCTTTTTAGCCAAACCTTTACCGGTATCGCTCACACAAATTTTGACGTAATTTTCAAGCTGTGAGATTTCAACTTTAAGTTTTCCGCGGCCTTTCATAGCATCTATCGCGTTTTTAACCAAATTTTCAATGGTCCAGCTGTAAAGTTCTTTGTTTAAATTTACATAAATTTCTCCTTCCGGAACAAATAATTCAAATTCAATAAGGTTTGAAGACCGGTCTTTTAAGTATTCATAAGAGTGAATGGTTTCAGCAATAATATCTGCTTTTTCTAAGGTGGGCAGTGATCCAATTTTACTAAAACGTTCTGTGATTGTTTTTAAGCGATCCACGTCTTTTTCGATTTCAATAATATAATCGGGGTTGACGTTTTCGGTTTTTAAAATTTCGGTCCAACCAATTAAAGATGAAAGCGGCGTGCCTATTTGATGAGCGGTTTCCTTAGCCATTCCTGACCATAGTTTGTTTTGTGTCGCGTTTTTGTTGCTTCGGTAGAAGAAGAAAATAACGGCGCCAAAAAGAAAAACAATGAGTAATAAAGCTAAAGGGTAGTATTTTAATTTGTTTAACAACGGCGAGTTGCCATAGTAAATCGTACTGTTTAATTTATTGTCGAAAATAACTTCAATAGGCCTGTTTTCACTTTTGAAGGTAGCAATTAATTTGTCAACATATTTTTGATCGGAAAATTGCGTGTCATCAATATTGAGGTAACTACCAATACTGCCATCCTTGTTAATTTCTAATACAGGGGTGGTGGTATTGCTGTTTAAAATCTTTAGGGTTAAATCTAGGTTGGTATTGTCGTCAGAATTAATTAAATCCGTTTGAGCAAAAGACCAGATTTCCATTTTAATGCGCTCTTCCTCTTTAAAATGCTGAAAGAATTCATAAGTTTTCCATAAAATGAGAGAGACAATAGCAAACGATGCGATAATAATGCCCCAACGAAAAGTATTGCTATATTTTGCAAATATCATTGATATCAAAATTTGATTGGTAATATAATGCAAATCTGTTAATAATATTGCGCAAAGACTTGGTAAATTGATTTTTTAGAGCGAGACGTGAGCTTAGCATTTTTTTAGAAAAGCTTTTTGTTAATGTTGAAAACTAGATTCAATTTTCAAGATTTTTTTAGTTAGTTTTGTGGAAATATTTTGGGGAAGATCTACTGCGTTAATCAAAATAGGCTGTTGGCCAATAAATTACAGGTTTTTTCGTTGGAATACAGGTGCTAAAGCATCTGGCCGCTTGCCATTCATAGAACAATGGAATCTTACAATAGACGAGCGCCCCAATATTTAATTAATTTTGAGTTAAGAAGTAAAATCAAACATAAACACGAGTAAATGGAAGTTCAAGGAAGAATTAAAATGGTTGGGGAAACACAATCATTTGGAAGTAACGGATTTAGAAAAAGAGAAATTGTAGTAACTACAGATGAGCAGTACCCACAGCACATCATGGTGGAGTTTGTTCAAGATAAAACCGATTTATTAAACAACTACCAAGTAGGACAACAAGTTAAAATTAACATCAATTTACGCGGTAGAGAATGGGTAAATCCTCAAGGAGAAACAAAGTATTTTAACTCTATTCAAGGATGGCGTATTGAAGCAGCTCAACCAGCAGGAGCAGGAGACGCAGGCATGCCTCCAGTACCACCAGCAGATGCTTTTGAGCCAGCAGGTGATTTAAAAGAAGAAGACGCAGACGATTTGCCTTTCTAAATTAAAAAGGTTTTTCGCTTTCGCGGAAATAAATATAAAACCTCAATGTTGAAGTGCATTGAGGTTTTTTTATTCCACGCAGCTTCAAAATGAACTTGGTAAACCGGTTTATTTAACTTTTATTAATTTTGTGTCTTTAATTTTTTAATTTTCACGGTCATGGAGCCCATGTTTCACGTTTTATCAGAGGATCTTAGGTTCCCAGCAGCCCATGAAGCATCAGCAGACGGCCTACTTGCCGTTGGTGGCGATTTGTCTGTGGAACGCTTACTTTTAGCTTATAAAACGGGTGTTTTTCCTTGGTTTAGTGAAGGCGATCCGATTTTATGGTGGTCACCAGACCCCCGATTTGTGTTGTTTACTGAAAAATTAAAGGTTTCTAAAAGTATGCGGCAGGTACTTCGTAAAGACCAATTCACGGTAACCGAAAACAAAGCCTTTTTAGAGGTCATGCAATCCTGTTCTAAAATAAAACGCGAAGGGCAAGACGATACCTGGATTACACAAAGCATGATTGATGCTTACAGTGAATTACATCAACTTGGTTATGCCAAATCGGTTGAAGTTTGGCAAGATAATAGTCTCGTTGGCGGACTCTATGGTATCGATTTGGGAAATGGCGTGTTTTGTGGCGAAAGCATGTTTTCTAAAGTTAGTAATGCTAGTAAAGTGGGTTTTATTAAGTTTATTCAAAACCATAATTATAAGCTCATTGATTGCCAAGTGCACACTAATCACCTTGAAAGTTTGGGTGCTGAAGAAATTTCAAGAGCATCCTTTTTAAGTTATTTGTAAGCTGTTTTTTTTTATTTGAAAAACTAAAGAAGAAGTACGGCTGACGTCAGAAAAAATAAGCGACTGTATGCCTCCTGATTAAAATCATATAACCGGTATTCAAGTCCTGTTTTGACTTTAAAAGTTGTTGTAAGTTTCCATTCAATTTGAGCGATGGTTCTTAAGCTTGTGATGGTTTCGGTTTCAGTACTTAAACTTAAAAGACCTTCTATACTTCCAGTAAAATAGGTTTCACCAACATCAAACGTATCTCCTTTTAGTGGAGTGCCAACTTCAAATAGATACCGTTGTCTAAAAATGGTTAAATCCTCTAAAAAACGTTGTTCAGTTCTAATTTTATGCCTGTAACGAATTTTTTGATTATAGGTAATGTAATTGTATTTTTCAGTGAGTCTAACTTCACTACGTCCTGTATCAAAAAGGGTTCTATATCTGTAATAAATACCAAGACTTACAATGTGCTTTTTATCTATGATGTAATTTGAGAAAAGGTTGAGGTCAACTTGCTGTTGTCGCAACTGCCAAGAGGGCGGGTCGTACAAGAAATAACGCGAACGAACAGTAAGGTCTGCAGTATATTTTTTAGAAATTGGATGTATGAGTATAACGGAAGTTTCACCTAAAACTGCAGAGCTGTCTTGGGCAAAAACTTTAAACCATCCTAGAATGAAAATGATAAATAAAGTTCTATTTATTATATATCGTTTATTTCTCAAATCCATTATTTGGATGATAATTTAAATAAGCTTTATCTAACAAAGTTCAAAAGTAATTAGATTTATAGTTTTCGGCAAAAAGAATTAAAAGGATTTACTATCTTCAATTTTTAAATTATACCAGTTCTTGTTTGAAATTACCGTAACAGAAAATGATTGGTTTTTTCTTTATATGAAGAAGAAAAATGAAACCAGTCTGCCGGCTGGCAGAAAAGGGAGTTTTATTACGGTAATTTCAACAGATAAATGGTGTTAAATCTTATTTTTATGAAAATCGCCTTATTTAGCTCAAAACCTTACGATCAAGAATATTTTGAAAAATATAATATCGATTACCAATTTGATTTCACTTTTTTTGAAACGCCTTTAAACCCTCATACAGCAAATTTAACCAAGGGTTTTGATGCCATTTGTACCTTCGTAAATGATCAATTGGATGCTAAAACTATGTCTGTTTTAGCTGAGAATAATATTAAACTAATAGCGGTGCGCTGTGCAGGATTTAATAATGTCGATTTAGAAGCCGCTAAAGCTCATGATATCAAAGTGACTCGTGTGCCGGCGTATTCTCCTGAAGCGATTGCCGAACACGCATTAGCCTTAATATTAACCTTAAACCGGAAAACTCATAAAGCTTATAACCGGGTGCGTGAAGGGAATTTTTCACTGAATAAACTTATCGGATTTAACCTAAGTAATAAAACCATTGGCGTAGTAGGTACCGGAAAAATTGGAGCCGCTTTTTGTAAAGTGCTCAGTGGTTTTGGTTGTGAGATTTTAGCTTATGATGTTTATCCCTCAGAAGCCTTAAAGGAGCAAGGGGTGAAATATGTTTCTGTAGAAGAATTATTTAAAGTCTCAGACATCATATCACTACATTGTCCATTATTGGAAAGTACTAAGCATATTATTAATAAAGAATCTTTAGCCTTGATGAAAGATGGCGTGATGATTATTAATACCAGTCGAGGAGCTTTAATTGATACAGCTGCTGTTATTGAAGGCTTATCTCAAAACAAAATAGGCTATTTAGGCATTGATGTATATGAGCAGGAAGAAAACTTGTTTTATAAAGATTTATCTGAAAGTATCATTCATGATGATTTTATCCTGCGTTTAAATAGTTTTCCTAATGTATTAATCACGTCGCATCAAGCTTTTTTCACCAAAGAAGCCATGTTTGAAATTACCACAACGACTTTAGAAAATATCAAAGCTTTTAAAAACGGGGAAGAACTCGTTAATGAAGTTAATTAAACTTGGTTGTATCTAAAGCAGTTTGTCGTATGGTCGTTAACCATACCTGTGGCTTGCATGTGTGCATAAACAACGGTTGAACCTACAAATTTGAATCCGCGTTTTTTTAAATCTTTACTAATCTTGTCACTTAGGGGGGTATTTGCCGGAATCTCGCTATGTGTTCTAAATGTGTTTTTAATGGGTTTACCATCTACAAAACCCCAAATATATTTGCTGAAACTACCAAATTCTCTTTGAATTTTAATAAAGGCTTGAGCGTTGCTTATGGTGGCTTTTATTTTGAGTTTATTGCGTACAATCCCGGCATCTAGAAGCAGATTATCAATTTTATCTTGATCGTAATGAGCTATTTTTTCATAGTTGAAATCATCAAAAGCTTTTCTGAAATTTTCACGCTTTCGCAGAATGGTAATCCAACTCAAACCGGCTTGAAAAGTTTCTAAAATCAAGAATTCAAAAAGACTGTCGTCATCATAAACAGGCACGCCCCATTCTTGGTCATGGTAGGCTTCGTAAAGGGCATCACCTTGGCACCAAAGGCATCTTTCTATAGTATTCATCTGATTTTGTATGTTTTATATGAGTATTATGACAAATGTCATCTTAATTATCTTGTTAAGGTACTAATTTTGTGTCGTTCAATGATTATCCCATATTAAATGTAAGGCTTATGAAATCTATTATTAAAGAAAGTTTAGAGCGTAGTATGTCGTATGAAGCTTATCGGGCTTTAGTAAAACAACTCGTTGATGAAAACTCAAATACGGGAGTAAGTAAAACCGAAGAATTAGCAAATTATACCAAGCTAAATGATAGGCGCATGAAACGTTGGGATAAAACCATTAAGGTATCAGTAGAAGCACAGCATCGTATTGCTGAGTTTAAACGTCAAGTTACTTGGTTGGTTATTACTGAAAGTTGGTGTGGTGATGCCGCTCATGTCGTGCCGGCACTTTATAAGGTGGCTTCGCTAAGTGAAAACATTGATTTTAAAATAGTCATCCGCGATGAAAATTTACAATTGATGGAGCAGTTTTTAACCAATGGTAGTGCTTCCATTCCTAAAGTGATTGTTATTGATAATATAAGAGAAGAGGTGTTGAATACGTACGGTCCGCGACCTAGTGAAGCGGCCAATTATGTGAAACGTTTTGTTGCTAAGAATGGTAAATTAACGCCTGCTTTTAAAGCCGATTTACAGCATTGGTATAATGATAATAAAGGTCAGAATGTGATTGATGATGTCACCTTAATGCTCATAAAATTGCAAGAGGCTAGCGTTTGCCTTTAAACATAAAGGTAATCGTACCCAATTGGTCCTTTTGATTTGGTGCTTTACTAAATCGTGAACGGTTAGCGTATTCTAAAGCACGTTCCATAAGGCATTCGTTGTTTGATGTAGAGGCAGTATTTACATAAGAATCCACAACATCACCATTGGCGTTTACTGTAACATTGACAATGATTTTTCCATCCACTTCGCAAAGATATATCGGGATTGGAATATGTACTTTGGTTCTATTTGGAAGTGAAAAACTAATACTACTTCTAGAATTATTTTGTGCGCGCTGTTTCTTTAGCAATTCGTTAACCTTACTGAATTTAGATAATTCTTCTTGGTTTAAAGACGCATCAGTAGCTGGTTTAAAATCGTTTTTTTGAGTAGGCTCTTGAGCTTCGCCTTTTTCATTCGATTTTGGGGTGTAATCTTCAGGTGGTGCTATAGGTTTGTAGGCCTGAGCAAAGTGTTTCGCTTTTTCATTTTGGTTAAAAGCTTGATTGGTTTCGGCTTTAGCATGGTTTTGCTGTTCTAAAGCTTCCAATATTTTTATTTCTTCTGGCGTAGGTTCCTTTTCAGGTTCCAATTCGTAATAACTTTCAGAAGCAAAAACTTTTTGTTTATCCAAACTTAAATTAAAAACCATAAGGAGGACTGTTCCTGTAATAAGGAGGGTAATCAGTAGGGCTCTATGTTGATTTGTTAGGTTCAAATCTATGATTTTAATAGGGTTGTGTTTACTTAATATACGTAATTTAAAATTAACTAGTTTTTAGATTTTCTATAAAGGTTTCTAGGCTAATAGCGTTTTCAACCTTAAAATCACCAATTTTGGTGCGTCTAAGCGCAGAAAGGTGACCTCCAGATTGTAAAGCCTTGCCAAAATCGTTAGCTAAAGAACGAATATAGGTTCCTTTACTACAAACCACTCTAAAATCAACATTTAAACCATCAATATTGGTAATTTCAAATTCTGAAATTGATACCGTTCTAGGTTTAATTTCTACATTTTCACCAGCTCTAGCAAATTCATATAAGCGTTTACCGTCTTTTTTTAATGCTGAAAATACCGGAGGGTATTGTTCAATATCACCAATAAAGCCTTTGGTGGCTTCTTGAATCAGTTCTTCTGTAATGTGTTCGGTAGGGAAGCTTTCGTTGATTTCAGTTTCTAAATCAAAAGAAGGGGTTGTGCTTCCTAAAACGATTGTGCCGGTGTATTCTTTAATCTGACCTTGAAAAGTGTCTATTTGCTTAGTCATTTTTCCGGTGCAAATCACTAAAAGCCCGGTTGCTAAAGGGTCTAAAGTTCCGGCATGACCAACCTTTATTTTTTTTATATTGAAAGCCTGTCTAATCTCCCAGCGCAGTTTGTTTACCACCTGAAAGGAGGTCCAATGCAAAGGTTTATCAATCAATAAAACTTCTCCAGTAAGATAGTCTTCTAGCGTTTTCATTAGGCATTTAACATTGAAAAGATCACGGCAATAATACCAACAATGGCACAGTATATTGCAAAATAAATGAGTTTACTTTTTTTAACCAAAGAAATCATCCATGTACAAGCGAATAATCCAGCAATAAAAGCTGCGATAAATCCAACAGAAAGGGCAGTGAAATTTCCGCTGTCATAAGCTAAATCACCACTTAACACATCTTTAGCGATTTTTCCAAAAATTAATGGAACCACCATTAAAAATGAAAAACGAGCTGCTTTAGTTTTATCGTTTCCTAATAAAACAGAAGTTGAAATGGTTGCTCCTGAACGTGAAATACCAGGAAGCATGGCAATAGCTTGTGAAATTCCTATGATAAAGGCATCTTTAAAAGTTACTTTTTTATCAGTGTCTTTGGCTTGATCCGCGAAGTATAGCAAAATAGCGGTTACGATGAGCATAAACCCAACAAGAATGATGTTTCCGCCAAATAATTGTTCTAATTGTTCTTCAAAAAATAAGCCAACAATTACGGCTGGCACCATAGAAATTGCAATTTTGGTAATGAACTGTAAATCATCATTCCATTCAAATTTAAGCGCGCCTTTTATGAGGTCGAAAATATCTTTTCTAAAAACCACAAGTGTGCTTAAGGCTGTTGCAAAATGCAGTACTACGGTAAAAAGTAAACTGGTTTCAGCTTCCAGGTCTTCACCTAGCATGGCTTTTCCGATTTCTAAATGCCCGCTTGAAGACACCGGTAAAAATTCGGTAATGCCTTGAATGATGCCTAAAATGATTGCGTCTATAATTTCCATGGCGCTAAAATATTAAAATACTGCAACATTCAACATGACTTGCTAAATAATAAAGCGTTATTTTAGAATCCTTATGAAATTGGTATTAGCACCCGATAAATTTAAAAATAGCCTGTCTGCTTTGCAGTTTTGTAAAGCGGTTGAAGCTGGTATAAAAGAGATTTACCCACAGGCAGATATTGTAAAACTACCACTTGCTGATGGTGGAGACGGTACTATTAAAGTCATTAAATATTATCTAAAAGCAGAGTTCGTCAATATTGAGGTTCATAATCCGTTTTTTGAAAAAATTTCAGCGAGTTATTTGTTTTCTGAAGCTTCTAAAACTGCGTTTATTGAAATGGCTGAAGCTTCAGGGCTTAAATTGTTACACCAAAACTCATTGGATTGTAAAAACACGACGACTTTAGGAACAGGCGATTTGATAGTAGATGCTTTAAATCGAGATGCTAAAACCATAATTCTTGGCCTCGGCGGAAGCGCAACTAATGATTGTGGAATAGGCATGGCGACGGCTTTGGGTTATCGTTTTTTAGATAAAAATAATAACGAAGTAAAACCCATTGGAGCCCATTTATCACAAATTAAAACAGTTGATGCTTCTAAAATACACCCGAGATTAAAGCAAGTAAATTTTCAAATAGCATGTGATGTTGAGAATCCTTTGTGTGGAGAACGCGGTGCTGTCCATACCTATGCAGCTCAAAAAGGTGCTGCTGAAAGTGATTTAATAATGCTAGAGCAGGGTATGAAAGATTTTTCAAGGATTTTGGAAGCTTCCTATGATGTAGAGGTGCAAAAAGTAAAAGGCGCGGGAGCTGCTGGCGGCATGGGAATCGCTTCCAAATTGTTTTTAAACGGCTCTTTGATGCCAGGTATTCAGCTGTTGAAATCTATTGCCGATTTTGATGCTAAAATTACCAATGCCGATTGGATTATCACCGGTGAAGGTAAGCTAGATATTCAAACGCTATCGGGGAAGTCGATTCGTGGCGTGCTTGATTCCGCGAAAGCGAAAAAAATAAAAGTAGCTGCTTTATGTGGGGCTGTTGATTTAGATGAAATTGAATTAAAAGACTTCGGGATTCCATATAGCGATGCGGTTTTACGGCATGCTGAAAACTTAAGTGATGCCATGAAACATGCTTTTGAGTATGTTCAATTAATGGCAAAAAACTTCGCTAAGAATAAGCTTTAATTTTTAGGGAATCTACTATTTATCCGGATTTAAGAGAATGGCGTAAATTTGAACACCAAAGCCAATGAGTACTAAAGTTGGGGCTAAGCGTATGCGTCTCCAACTGAAGATTTCCGGGTTAAACACGTTAGGATCGTCGCTTCCGCCGCCAGACATTAAAATAAAACCTAGAGCAATAACGGCTAAACCGATAAACATGAATTTATAGTTTTTCTTTCCGAAGATAAAACCTGGTTTTCCTGCTTCTTTACGTTTTTGTTCTCCCATAGTTAAAATACTGAGGCCTATATTTTAGGCAAAGTAAAAGATTTATTTGAAAATATCCTGTTAATGACGTTCTAAATTATTGTTTTAAGATTTTAAAAGACCTAGTAATACAACTGGTCTGTTTTTAAATTTAAGAAACGCTGGGTGGCAATATGTGTGCTTATCCAAGTGATAACAATACCCAAGCCAAAAATTAAGGCAAAAAGTAAGCCTACATGTATCGGTTCACCTAAGAGGTTTAGTTCTAGGAAGGTTTTGTTTAAATAATACAAAACAATGGCCATACCTATAAGGGCTAAAATAGCGCCAATAATACCTAATTTTACACTTTGCCAGACAAACGGACGTCTAATAAACTGTTTCGTTGCACCTACCATTTGCATGGTTTTAATTGTAAATCGTTTGGCGTAAACGGCTAAACGAATGGAGCTGTTTATAAGTAAAACGGCAATGACTGTGAAAATAGCACTGATGATAAGTACCCAGAAGCTAATTTTCTTAACGTTATCGTTCATGAGGTTCACGAGGTCGTTGTCATAGGTTACTTCTTCAACAAAATTTTTATTTAAAGCTTCCGCTGAAATTTTTTCAAGATGTTCAGAAGTCACATAATCTGCTTTTAGGTAAACGTCAATGGAGTTTTGTAAAGGGTTATAACCTACAAAATCCATGAAATCCTCGCCGTTTTCTGCTTTCATCAACTCGGCAGCATGTTCTTTAGAAACGTATTCGGTAGATTTTACATAATCAGCCATGGCTAAACTTTTTTCAAGCTGCTTGGTTTCTACTTCCTTGGCACTATCTTTTAAATAAATAGTCACCACCACTTGTTCTTTAAAATGATCAGATACTTTTTTAGCGTTAAGGATTAATAACCCTAATAAACCCAACAAAAATAAAACCAGTGCAATACTTAATACTACAGAGAAATAAGAGGAAATAAGTCGGCGTTTTTGGTGTTTTTCAAAAGATGAACTCATAAAAAATTTCGGATTAATGAGGTAAAAATACTAAAGTAATTTAAGAAAACTTCAAAAGCTTTTAAGTCTTTATAGTTTCAGGTTAAAATACGCTAATACGTTCTTAATAATAACTTTGGTTATAGGAACTCAAATAAATACGTTTTGTTGTAAAATGAAAGCTTAGTTTAAAGCTTTTTTTGATTTTTTACTGATGAGATACACCCCAATAATCACCAACAAACAGGACAATATTTTAATACCATTGATGTCTTCACTATATCTATTGTCATTTAAAAAATAACTGAGCATCAAAACAATGGCAAAACTAACCGCTGGTTGAATGTAAGTGTAACTACCAGCAACCGATGGCGAAACTTGTCGAAGCGCATAAATATTAAACAGAAAGGTCAAAAACGTGGTAAAAATAATCACATAGGCAACCGTTAACCAGGTGTTCAGGTTAAATAACTCATAGTCTGTATTAAATATCGCATCATTCAAGCTTACAGGAATTACAAATAGTAGTCCGAATAAAAACACCCAACTAATGATAGTGATAAAGTGGTATTTTTTCATGAGCGGCTTTACAGCCACTTGGTACAGGGAGAAGAACACCACATTTAGAAAAACAAAGAGATTTCCTAAAAAACTAGAGGTGCCTTCTGCGACATGGCCGTACCAAACTAAACCTATCGCTCCTATAGCACCCAGGCTTAAACCAATGAGTTTATTGGTGGATGTTTTTTCTTTCAAGAAAATCATACTTAAAATAAAGACCACAGTCGGTGAGGAAGTCATGATAATTGAGGTGTCTACAGGCGAAGTCAAACTCAAACCTTCAAAAAAGAAGAGTTGGTTACAAGAGGCTCCAAAGAGTCCGCAAAGCACTAAGCGCAAGAAATCTTTTTTCTCTACGTTTTCCTTAATAAAAATCTTAATAAACCAGAATAAAAGACCAGCACCTATAACACGAAACAGTACAAAAGGTCTGGGCTCAAGCTTTTCAGGCATAATGCCTTTGGCAATGAAATGATTGGCCGCATAGATGACGTGTGTACCAAATAAGGCAAGGTGGGCTTTTATAATATTGCTTTTTGTCAAAAAAATAAGTTTTTTATCGAAGGTTAAATTTGCGGCAAAAGTAAATGTATTTAATGGTAATTGATTAGAAATTCATTTTTTATGCTTTAAGTCTTCCATTTTCTAATTAAAACGTAAATTTGCAACTTCTTAAAATAAGGATGATAATGACCTATAATTTCAACGAGATCGATGCCAAGTGGCAAAAATATTGGGCCGAGAACCAAACTTTTAAAGCCGAAAACAACAGTGAAAAACCAAAATTCTATGTTTTGGATATGTTCCCTTATCCTAGTGGAGCGGGCTTACACGTTGGGCATCCTTTAGGTTATATTGCTTCTGATATTTATGCACGTTACAAGCGTCATCAAGGATTTAATGTATTACATCCTCAGGGTTATGATAGTTTTGGTTTGCCTGCCGAACAGTATGCGATTCAAACTGGGCAACACCCTGCGCTTACCACTGCAGAAAATATAAAAACTTACCGTCGCCAATTAGATCAAATTGGTTTTTCATTCGATTGGTCGCGTGAAGTAAGAACCTCAGATCCGAGTTATTATAAATGGACACAGTGGATTTTTATTCAATTGTTCGAATCGTGGTATTGTAAAAATGAACAAAAGGCTTTTTCTATTTCAGAATTGGTAAAAGTTTTTGAAGGAGAAGGCAATAAAAATGTAGAAGCGGTTTGTGCTGATCATGTTGGTGTTTTTTCAGCAAAGGAATGGAATGCCTATTCAGATAAAGAAAAACAAGAGGTGTTATTACAATACCGTTTAACTTATTTAGCTGAAACAGAAGTAAACTGGTGCCCTGCATTAGGAACGGTTTTAGCAAACGACGAGATTGTAAACGGCGTTTCAGAACGCGGTGGACATCCTGTGATTCGTAAAAAAATGACCCAATGGAGCATGCGAATTTCAGCTTATGCCGAGCGTTTGTTGCAAGGTCTTGACACGATTGATTGGACGGATTCTTTAAAGGAAAGTCAGCGTAACTGGATTGGGAAATCGGTTGGAGCCAGTGTGACTTTTAATGTGAAAGATCATGATGCCGTTATCGATGTCTTCACTACGCGCCCTGATACTATTTTTGGTGTGAGTTTTATGACTCTGGCACCAGAACATGAATTGGTGTCTAAAATCACGACACCAGAGCAAAAAGAAGAAGTTGAAGCTTATATTTTAGCTACAGCAAAACGTAGCGAACGCGATAGAATGGCCGATGTAAAAACCATTTCTGGTGCTTTTACTGGCGCTTACGCGGAACACCCTTTTACTAAAGAACCTATTCCTGTTTGGATTGGCGATTACGTTTTAGCGGGCTACGGTACAGGAGCAGTGATGTCTGTACCTTGTGGAGATCAACGCGATTACGATTTTGCGAAGCATTTTAATATTCCAATTATAAGTATTTTTGAAGGTGTTGATATTTCTGAAGAAGCTTTTTCAGATAAAGACAATACCGTGATTGCAAATAGTGATTTCCTTAACGGCATGAACTATAAAAAAGCAACAAAACGTGCTATTTACGAATTGGAGCAATTAGGTTGTGGTGAAGGAAAAACCAATTACCGCCTGCGTGATGCGGTATTTTCACGTCAGCGCTATTGGGGTGAACCATTTCCAGTGTACTACGATGAGCATGGTATGCCGCAAATGATTGAAGATAGATTTCTGCCTATTGAATTACCTGAAGTAGAAAAATATTTACCTACTGAAACCGGAGAGCCCCCGTTAGGAAATGCAAAAAAATGGTACTGGTTGCAATATGGTGATGAGGCGAACATTGTATCTAAAGAAGAATTTGAGAGTTCCTTCCCTTCTGGGAGGCTAGGAGGGGCCTTAGAATTGAACACCATGCCAGGATGGGCAGGAAGTTCTTGGTATTTTAACCGCTATATGGATTCTACAAACACGGAGGAATTCGCGAGTCAAGAGGCTTTGAACTACTGGAAAGATGTCGATTTATACATAGGCGGAAGTGAGCACGCTACAGGGCACTTGCTATATTCTCGCTTTTGGCAAAAATTCTTATTCGATAAAGGTTTAGTGCCAGTTGATGAGTTTGCTAAAAAACTGATTAACCAAGGGATGATTTTAGGAACGAGTGCTTTTATTTATAGAGAAGAAGGTACGCAAACTTATTATTCTGCTGGGTTAGCAAAAGATAAAAATGTACAGCCTATCCACGTAAAAGTGCAGTATGTTAATGCTTCTGATGAGTTAGATATTGAAGGTTTGAAAGCCGATGGCGAATTTGGTGAAGATTATAAAGATGCTGAGTTTATTTTAGAAAACGGCGTGTATAAAGTTGGTCGCGATGTTGAAAAAATGTCGAAGTCGAAATATAACGTGGTAAATCCAGATGATATTGTTGCCGATTATGGAGCCGATAGTTTGCGATTATACGAAATGTTTCTTGGGCCATTAGAACAATACAAACCTTGGAATACTGCTGGAATTACCGGTGTGCATAACTTCCTTAAAAAATTGTGGAAACTATATGTAGGAGATCAAGGACTGAAAGTAAACGATGCCAAGGCTTCTAAAGAGTCTTTAAAAACTTTACATAAAACCATAAAGAAGGTTCAAGAAGATATCGAGAACTTTTCGTTTAACACGTCGGTATCTACCTTTATGATTGCTGTAAACGAGTTAAGCGCGCAAAAATGTACTTCTAAGGATGTACTTGAGCCGTTATTGGTTTTAATTTCGCCTTATGCACCACATATTGCAGAAGAATTATGGAGTTTATTAGGGCATGACGAATCGATTTCTACAGCGCCTTTCCCTGAGTTTGATGAAAGTCACTTGGTTGAAAGTGCTAAAAATTATCCTATTTCCTTTAACGGAAAAATGCGTTTCACTTTAGAATTGCCATTAGATATGAGCAAGGAAGATATTGAAGCCACAGTTTTAGCTCATGAAAAAACACAAGAGCAATTACAGGGCAGAACACCTAAAAAGGTGATTGTAGTGCCTGGTAAAATTGTGAATATTGTAGGGTAGTTTTTGGTTACTGGTTATTCGTTATTGGGTAGCTTGTCTTTAGAAATGGTCCTAAGTATAAAATTGAAATAACTAGAACAAACCCGAGGCTTATTAGTTTCGGGTTTGTTGTTTTGTAACTACTGTGTTTTAATTGAAAAAATAGCCAATAGAAAGTTGTAAAGCGCCAATATTATTTTTGCTTGACAAACCTTCTATATTATTAATATCAGTTAGACCATAGTTATATCGTACTCCAAAGTTAAGTCCGTTGTTAAGTTTGTAGCCCAAGCCTGCACTTAATCCAAAATCTACAGTGTTGTAAGCGTCTTTTACATCAAGGTCTTCGTGTTTTGCTGAGACTAAAAACCCTATTTGTGGGCCTGCTTCAAGGCTTAACCTGTTTGTTATATAGTATTTTCCCATTAATGGCAGGTTTATATAGTTTAAAGCTGTCACATCTTCGTCAATACTAAACCCTGCCCCAGAAAATAGGAGTTCGGGTTGAAATGAAAATTTTTCCGAAAATGGTATTTCTGCCATAGCCCCAAAGTTAAAGGCGGTAACCATATCAATATTTTCTGTGTTATCACCGTAAACATTAGCAAAGTTGAGTCCGCCTTTAATTCCATATTGAATGTTTTGTGCGTTAAGGTTTGCTAGTCCTAAAAGGAATAAGCTGCTTAGTAAAATTTTTTTCATAATATATAATTTGTTTTTAAGTTGGGTCAAAAAAAGGTGTTTTACTGGTTTTACGATTTCTGTTTACCATAGTTTTAACTTATTTAACCAATTTTAACAGAAGTATTTAAAAGGCGTGCTGAGCTTCTGTTTTTAAGAGGGTTTCGCGATAAGGATAGAAGCAAAAATCCTTTTTTTTGAAACCAATAACTAACAGCCAACAACTCAATAAAAAAGATTGCAGTAGATAGCCTGAACTTTGTGATAACCTGCCTGCCTGACCCAAAAACCTAAGAGGTTCATCGTTTGGGTATGTGAGAAGTTAAGCTATATGATTTTGAATTATTGAATCTTCATTTAATCCCTAGTAAATCGATGTGTATTATTTTATTCTTAACAAAAAGTTAAATGTGTTATTGAAAGTATAGCGAAAATTAGATTTTAGGTTTTTTTTGTCAATCATTTAATTTAGCTTTGTTGGCGGTTTAACATATTAACTTTTTTTAAAAATTAGGCTTATGAAAATTGGTGTTCCTATTGAGATTAAAAACAACGAAAATAGAGTGGGAATGACGCCTTCTGGGGTGTTTGAATTAACGAAGAGAGACCATGAGGTTTTTGTTCAGAAAAATGCTGGTTTTAACAGTGGTTTTTTAGATGAAGATTATATTGAGGTTGGCGCAACTATTTTAGATACGATTGAAGAAGTATATGCTGTGGCAGAAATGATCGTGAAGGTAAAAGAGCCAATCGAGCCAGAATACAAGTTAATACAGCCAAATCAAGTGGTATTTACATATTTCCACTTTGCTTCTAGTGAAGCGCTAACCAATGCGATGATTGAAAGTAAATCGATTTGTATTGCTTATGAAACGGTTGAAGATGCTGATGGTACATTACCATTGTTAATACCGATGAGTGAAGTAGCAGGAAGAATGTCTATTCAGCAAGGTGCTAAATATTTAGAAAAACCAATTAAAGGACGTGGTATTTTACTCGGTGGTGTTCCTGGAGTACCGCCTGCAAAAGTACTTATTTTAGGAGCTGGTATTGTAGGATATCAAGCGGCCAAAATGGCTGCTGGTTTAGGGGCACACGTGGTAATTATGGATATTAATATGAAGGCTTTACGTTATGTTAGTGATTCTATGCCAAACAACGTGATTAGTGAGTTTTCAAGTGAATATAATATTAGAAAACATATTAAAGACGCAGATCTAATTGTGGGAGGTGTATTAATTAAAGGGGCAAAAGCACCAAAATTAATCACTAGAGATATGTTGAAAGAGATGCAGCCAGGAACTGTTATGGTTGATGTTGCTGTAGATCAAGGTGGTTGTTTTGAAACGACAAAACCAACAACACACCAAGATCCAACCTATATTATTGATGAGGTGGTACATTACACTGTGGCGAATATGCCTGGTGCGGTACCTTACACATCTACAATGGCTTTAACAAATGTGACTTTGCCGTATGTGATTAAGTTAGCAAACCAAGGATGGGAAGCCGCTTGCGAGAATAACCCACCATTAGCTAGAGGTTTAAACATTGTTAAAGGTGATATTGTTTATAAAGAAATCGCTGAAGCTTTTGATATGGAAATGGCTTAAGTCAACATGATTTTTAATATACTGAAACGCCTAGAGCTTAATTTTTAAGTCTGGGCGTTTTTTTATGAGGCGTACTGACAAATATTCATGATGTAATTATGGCTTTATTTTTGCTATCTTTATAGTACATTTTAAATTTAAAAGAAACCATGTTTGGATATTATATAATTATTGGAGCTGTAGCTTTAGTAAGCTGGTTAGTGAGTAATACACTTAAACGTAAGTTTGAAAAGTATTCTAAGGTTCACTTAAGAAACGGTATGAGTGGTGCTGAAATCGCTAAAAAAATGTTAGCTGATAACGGTATTTATGATGTTGAAGTGATTTCTACACCAGGGCAATTAACGGACCATTATAACCCAAAAAATAAAACGGTAAATTTAAGTGAGTCGGTTTACAACCAAAGAAATGCGGCTGCTGCCGCTGTTGCAGCACACGAATGTGGTCATGCCGTACAACATGCTCAAGCTTATAACTGGTTGCAAATGCGTTCGGCGCTAGTACCTGTAGTGAGCGTGACCTCTGGTATGTCGCAATGGCTTATTATTGGTGGACTTGTTTTAGGTGGTGCCGCTGGCGTTGGATTAGGCTGGTGGGTTGCCGTTTTAGGTGTTGTATTTATGGGTTTTGCTACGCTTTTTAGCTTTATCACTTTACCTGTAGAATACGATGCGAGTAACCGTGCCTTGGCATGGCTGAAAAATAAAAATATGCTGGCTCCAGAAGAATATGCCGGAGCAGAAGATTCGCTTAAATGGGCGGCTAGAACCTATTTAGTTGCTGCCATTGGTGCTTTAGCAAATTTACTGTACTGGGCACTTCAACTTTTTGGAGGTCGCGATTAAATCATTCAAGAATAAAATACAAACTAAAAGCTCTGAACTATTTCAGGGCTTTTTTGTTACTTTATACGCAACAAATTTTTTAAATGAAATCACCTTTAGAGTACTATAAAAACCACCTAGAATCCTATCAATTAGAAGTTAAAAAACTTTACAAGAAAATGGCCAGTTTGAGTGTGCTGCGTTTGGCTGTTTTTGTGGCTACTGGTTTCGGTGTTTATTTGTTTTTTCAACAATGGCAAGTCGCATTGCTAGTTGCTGTTATTGGTATTGCTATATTTCTGTATTTGCTTTCAAAATACACCGATGTCAAGCAAAAACGCGAATTTAATAAGGCGCTAGTAGCCCTTAATCAGGAAGAAATTAAAATCGCTGCTGGGGATTTTTATAATCGCGAGGAAGGGCTTGAATTTCAAGACCCGAATCATTTTTATAGCTTGGATATCGATTTGTTTGGGAGAGGTTCGTTTTATCAGTTTATGAATCGTGCCACGAGTCGTGAGGGAGCAAAAACCTTGGCAGACCTATTAAAGGCAAACCATGTTTCAGGTATTCCTTTACGTCAGGAAGCCATAAAAGAATTGGCTGAAAAAACAGAGTTCCGACAGTTTTATGGGGCAACGTCAAGCTTAATTAAAGTTGAAACTCCAGCTGAATTCATTGTTAATTGGATTAAAAACCATAAACTCTTTTTAAACAAAACCGTTTTTAGGCTGGCTCAAGGTTTTGGAATGATTTCCATACTCATCTTTGTGCTAACCGTTTTTAATGTGATTACTTATAAACCATTACTTGCCTATTGGATGTTTTTAGGTTTAGGGTTTTCTGCCATTTATTTAAAAAAGGTTAACGTTCTGGCTTCCAAAACGGATAAAGTTCGAGATACCTTTCGTCAGTATGCGACTTTATTGGATTTGATTGAAAAGGAAACTTTTACTTCAGCATTACTTAAAGAAAAACAACAGCATATTCAGGCGGAAGCCGAAAAAGCATCAGGGATTTTTAAGACGTTTTCAAAACAATTGGACGCCCTTGATAATCGTAATAATTTAATAGGTGCTATCTTCGGAAACGGACTTTTCTTAATTGATATTAAAAATGCCTACCGTATCGAACAATGGATGACGCAATACGGAAAAATTGTTTCCGAATGGTTTGAAGTCGTAGCTTTCTTTGATGCCTACAATAGTTTGGGAACCTATGCCTACAATCATCCTGAATTTGTGTTTCCTGAAATTAAAGCTTCTGGACCCGTGATAAAAGCCAACGGTTTAGGACATCCTTTATTGAATAAAACGAAACGTGTAGATAGTGATGTCACCATTGACGATGAACAGTTTTTTATCGTTACTGGTGCCAATATGGCTGGAAAAAGTACCTTTTTACGAACCATATCTTTGCATATTGTTATGGCGAATACAGGTTTACCCGTTTGTGCAAAAGCTAGTGTCTATTCGCCAGTAAAATTAATTACAAGCATGCGTACCACCGATTCTTTAACCGATGAGAGTTCGTATTTCTTTTCAGAGTTAACACGTTTAAAATATATTGTTGATGCCATTAAAAAAGAACCGCACTTTATTATTCTTGATGAAATTTTAAAAGGAACGAACAGTACCGATAAAGCCATTGGCTCTAAGAAGTTTGTTGAAAAATTGGTAGCTTCAAATGCTACAGGTATTATCGCAACCCACGATTTGAGTTTGTGTGAGATTGAAAAGGAACTTCCAGAAGTGAAAAATTATTATTTTGATGCTGAAATTATTAATGACGAACTGCATTTTGATTATAGGCTGAAAAAAGGCGTTTGCCAGAACATGAATGCCTCCTTTTTACTGAAGAAGATGGAGATTGTGTAGCTTGATGTATTTCAGAAATCAAAAACAAGGTTCCTTAGAAGTTTTTTATCTTTAATATGACATTATATGGTTAAATTGGTATAAACTTATGCAAAAAGAATTAAAAGTAACATGGATTCAAGCCGATTTAGTTTGGGAAAATCCCGAGCAAAATCGCATTAATTTCACTGATAAAATTGAAAATCTTTCTGAAGCGACTGATGTTATCATGCTACCCGAAATGTTTTCAACTGGTTTTACCATGAATGCCGAAAAAGTCGCTGAAACCATGACAGGTGACACGGTGAGTTGGATGCAGGATATGGCTAAAAGACATGATGCTGCGATTACAGGTAGTTTAGTGATTTCAGAAAATGACCAGTTTTATAACCGTTTATTGTTTGTAGAGCCTTCAGGGAAAATAAGTGTTTATAATAAGCGGCATGCTTTTACTCTAGTAGGCGAAGAGCAAACCTATTCCGCAGGAACTAAAAAGGTGATTGTTGATTATAAAGGCTGGAAAATTTGTCCGTTAGTATGTTACGATTTGCGTTTCCCAGTTTGGGCTAGAAACAGCGAAGATTACGATGTACTGCTGTATGTAGCCAATTGGCCAAAACCAAGAATAGCTGCTTGGGATACGCTTTTACAGGCCCGTGCCATTGAAAATATGGCCTACTGTATTGGTTTAAATCGTGTGGGTATTGATGGTGTGAATAGTGTGTATTCTGGTCATTCAGCCGCTTATGATGTGCTGGGTAATCGTATTTCTGAAATTACCCCAAACCAAGAACAGGTAAAGACCGTAACTTTAGAAAAACGACATATTGAGGCTTATCGAAACAAATTCAAATTCTTAAACGATAGAGACCAGTTTTCAATTACTTAAACTCTAGAGTTTCTTTCACACCCCAATCGGCTCTAATTTCAACATCTGGAAAATGCGTTATCTTTTCAGGTTGACGTTTTTTTAAGTAGCTTCCGGTGTCGTATTGCTCATTACCATTAGCGTCGTGTATAATACGAATGGCGTAAACAGCAGGATTTAGGTCGTAGAAATCTACAGAGCCCTCTTCAGAAACAAACTGCTCATATTTTACTTCACCTTCTTTATCGGTTAGTTGTACAATAATGGGGTAGGTGGCATTAACTAAAGAGAAACGCACATAGCCATAGTCTGAAGCTTTTTTCGTTTTTACTGAAACATTTATTGTGTCGTTTTTATAATCGAAAATATCAACAAAAGCTTCAGGGAGAATGCGCATTTTATAACTGTTGTCTTCGGTTTTATCGAAGTTGAAATCGTAAGTATTATTTAAGGTGTCAAATTCTGTTTTGAAGGCTATGTCCATAGAGTCCTTATCTATTAACGCTATTTTTGAAGCGTCAAATTTTGTGATTGGCGTATTGGCTGTAATTTGAAATGGTTCTTGAAGGCTCATGGTTGTACCCGTAATGATTCTTAACTTAATAGAATCCCTAGGCTGTTCGCTAATCCTTACCGTAAAATCTTCTTCGTAATCTTGTTTGGTAACTTTAAAAAGTAGGGAGTCTACTTTCATTCTTGGGGTGTACCAATAAAGCAACGAATCTGTTTTCGGGTCTTTGGTAATCCGGTGTTTAAAATCTTCAGGGGTGTCTGATAAAATTTCAATATCCATGCCTTTGTAATTCCCTTCGTAACCAAAAGCAATTTTTTCACCCGATAATAATTTTGGTCTGGTGGCTGTGTAATCTAATTGCTCATTAAATAGTTTTAAAGTGTATGAACTATCGGTAGGAACATTTATAAGTTCTTTATGAAAGGCAATCTGATCTGTTTTTTGCTGAAATTTATTATCACCATTGCCATCGTTTAAAGCCATAAGCAAATATTTTCCTGGCTTTACATTTTCAATGGAAAACGTAGTGATACTGTCTAAGGTATTGGTTATGTATTTCGGACTTTTTTTAAAAACAATAGAATCTGTAAACGTGGTGTCTACTTCATAAAGTCCGACATTGATAAAATTTTCTGGTTTCTTTTTAATAGCATCTATTATGGTACCTGCTACTTTTAACGAGTCGATATAGTCGCCAGTAGACAGGACATATCGGTAATACGGATACGGGTTTCCTTCGTTGTTGTCGGTGATACTATTTCCAAAGTTAAATGCGTAAGTGGTATTTGGAGCTAAAGTATCTAATATTTTAATGGTTACACGCTTACTTGCCGATCCAAGCGGTGTGATGTCCGGTTGATATTCCATTGGCGGTGAAATAATCAACTGCTTTTGTATGTCTTTTATTTTTATAAATTCATCAAAAGTGATCTCTATTTCATTACCCGTAAAATTGGTAGAAAAATTTTCTGGTTCAGATTTAATAATTGTAGGCGGGGTTTCATCTTTTGGGCCACCACTAGGTGTTCCTCGATTGGCACAATTGATAAAAATAGCAGCAATAAAAAGGGCTAGAACAAAATTAGAAACGGTCTTCTTCATCAAAGATTTAAAAATTTATACAAACCTACATAATTTTAAAGATATAATAGATAAGTCATGAGGCTATTGCCATGGTAGCGATACTAATTTTAATATTTTTAGCTTGATTTAAAACCGTAGCACAAGATTCTAAGGTGGCTCCGGTAGTAATGATATCATCTACTAACAAAATATGTTTGTTTTCTAAGCCTTCTAAGTAGTTCAATGTAAACTGTTCGCTGTTGTTTTGCCAACGCGCAAATCGTTTTTTATGCGCTTGCGACTCACTTGATGAAATTTTTAAAAGTAAGTCTTCACGATAGCTTGCATGTAAGGCCTTGGCAATTTGTTCTCCAAATTTACTCACTTGGTTATAGCCACGTTTTTTAAGCTTCTTTTTGTGAAGGGGCACAGGAATGACGAGGTCAATGTGTTGATAAGCTTCAATAGTTTGTAATTCACTACCCAACCAATCACCTAGAACTTTCCCGATATTTTCTTGATCTCTATATTTTAAATTATGAATAAGCTCTTGTACGGGGCTTTTCTTGTCAAATCTGAAAAGTGCTGTAGCATTTTCAAGTTTTGTTCTTCCGTAAAGGACTTTTTTAACACTTTTATCATGGGTAAAATGAAAGTTGGTGACCGGTAAATCATGTCGGCAATCTAGACAAATGGTTTCTACATTGTCGGGTAATTGAAGCTGACAAGCGGCACAGATTTTAGGAAAAAATAAGTCAACCAGATGATTAAGCATGTGTATGAAAAATCTTTCCGGTAAACTTAATTAAAAATTACAGGATTTAGGGTGTTATTTTTTAATAAACACGCTATTAGTTTAATGCGGTTTTTTATTTTTGCAGCATGGCAAATCAAGATGATCAATTTAAAAAAGTAACCTCTCACGCGAAGGAGTATGGTTACGTGTTCCAGAGTAGTGAAATCTACGATGGGTTAAGTGCAGTTTACGACTATGCTCAAAACGGCGTTGAGCTAAAGAAAAATATACGCAACTACTGGTGGAAAGCCATGGTGCAAATGAATGATAATATTGTAGGTTTAGATTCTGCAATTTTTATGCATCCAACAACCTGGAAAGCTTCTGGCCACGTTGACGCTTTTAACGATCCTTTAATTGATAATAAAGATTCTAAAAAACGTTATAGAGCCGATGTTTTAATTGAAGACTATTGTGCTAAAATTGAAACAAAAATAGAAAAGGAAGTTAAGAAAGCTGAAAAACGTTTTGGCGAGGCTTTTAATAAAGAGGAATTTATTTCAACAAACGGCCGTGTTGTGGGCTATCAAGAAAAGATCAATGCGATTCTTTCACGTATGGGTAAATCTCTTGAAAATGAAGATTTAGCCGATGTTAAGGCACTAATTGAAGAATTAGAAATCGCTTGTCCGTTATCAGGAAGTAAGAATTGGACCGATGTTAAGCAATTCAACTTAATGTTTGGAACAAAACTTGGCGCTTCGGCGGAAACTGCGATGGATTTATATTTACGTCCGGAAACCGCTCAAGGTATTTTTGTGAACTTTTTAAATGTTCAGAAAACGGGGCGAATGAAGATTCCTTTCGGTATTGCGCAAACAGGAAAAGCTTTTAGAAATGAAATTGTTGCAAGACAGTTTATTTTTAGAATGCGTGAGTTTGAACAAATGGAAATGCAGTTTTTTATTAAGCCAGGTACTCAAAAAGAGTGGTACGAGCACTGGAAAGAAACGAGATTAAAATGGCACTTATCATTAGGCATGGGCGCTGATAACTACCGTTTCCATGATCATGAGAAATTAGCACATTATGCTGATGCAGCTGCCGATATTGAGTTTAAATTCCCATTCGGTTTTAAAGAGTTGGAAGGGATTCACTCAAGAACCGATTTTGATTTATCACAGCACGAAAAATTCTCAGGGAAGAAATTACAATATTTCGATCATGAAGAAAATAAAAGCTATGTACCTTACGTATTAGAAACCTCTATTGGTTTAGATCGTATGTTTTTAGCGGTTTTCTCTAATGCTTTACAAGAAGAAGAATTAGAAAACGGGACCACAAGAACGGTATTAAAATTACCAAGTGTTTTAGCACCTGTAAAAGCAGCAATTTTGCCATTGGTAAAAAAGGACGGTTTACCAGAAGTTGCTAAAGAAATTCTAGAAGATTTAAAATGGGATTTCAATGTGATTTATGATGAAAAGGATGCTGTTGGTAGACGTTACAGACGTCAAGATGCAAACGGAACGCCATTCTGTATTACTGTAGATCATGACACTTTAGAAGATCAATCGGTAACCATTCGTCATAGAGATTCTATGGCTCAAGAACGTGTTAAGATTTCAGACTTAAGAAACATTATTAAGAGTGAAGTGGAAGTATGTAACTGGTTGAGGAAAATGCAGTAATTTTGTAAACTTTACTGGAAATGATAAGAAAAAAGAGGCTTTTATAGCCTCTTTTTTTATCATTTTAAATGTGAGTAGGTGTTATACCAATATTTGTCTGTCTATTTGTTGGTCTAGTGAAATCAGTGATTCCGTTCTTAAAACACCTTCAATGGATTGTATGTTTTTGTTAAGTAAATGCATTAGGTGTGCATTGTCTACAGATAGTAATTTTATAAATAAATTGTAATTTCCTGTGGTGAAATGACATTCTAAAACTTCAGGGTAACGTTTTAAGGCTTTAATTACTTCATCGGTATTAGCGGCTTTATCTAAATAAATACCAACAAATGCCATGGTCGAATATCCTAATACTTTTGGGTTGATGATGAATTTTGATCCAGATAATAAATTAGATTTTTCAAGTTTTTTTAGTCTTTGATGTATAGCTGCGCCTGAAATCCCTACATTTCTAGCAATCTCAAGAATAGGTGTTCTAGCGTCTTCGGTTAAAACACGCAGAATCTTCTTGTCGATGCCATCTATAGCTATAGTTTTTTGTTTAGTGCTCATTTTGGTTATGATTTAGGGCGTAAATGTAAACATTTGATTTTAAATTGAAACTTTTATTTCGTTCTAGGGAGTGGAGTGAAATTGTTTGTAGTTGTAAGTTGTTGGTTTACAGGAGGTATTGCGCTTATTTTAACAAATGTTAAATATTGTATTCGTACTGAGTATTTGTGAAACCCTAGTAGAGACAAGGTGTTTGGAGAGATTATTCGTGTTAAAATATTACGGTATCATTAAAAATGATACCATTTTTTTCAAGCTCTGCTAGAGTGGGGTCGTAAATATTTTTTGATATTGGAATTTGAACGCCTGTTTGTTTTATCCTTTTATTTAAGATGGCTAATGTTGCAATGCCCAGAGGTAGTCCAACGGTTTTCGCCATGGCAGTATAGGTACTGTCTGCTCCAGTGGCTACCATAGTCGATATGATCTCATGATTTTTTCCGGCTAAGGTGTAGCCAAATTTATGATACATGACTACCATATCTTTATCGTTTTCTGAGAGTGACCAAGTATCCATAAGGATATTTTGAAGTATTTGAGCGGGAGTAGCTTTTTTGAGTCCACAATATTTATTACTGTTGAACAGGTCTAGGGTTTCAAGCTTTTTCCACACGGGGTGTTCGCTGTCCATATTAAATTGCTTTTGTAGTTTGTGCTCTACCGTATCACTAGGATGATAAGGCAGGAAAGTATTAACGAACTCACGATAGTTTAAGTCAGCACTGTTTTCTATAATACAGCTGTCATCAGTCATGCCTAAACTTACAAAGATATCCCATGCTTGGCAAAACCCAGCACGTCTTAAGGTGCCACGATATAACGTTTTAATGTTTTCAAGTTTATAGATGTTTTGATATTTCAAAGCATCACGGTTAGCATATACTTCAAAATGGCCATATTCTTCAATATTTAAAGTTTTATAGCGCTTGAACAATTGCTGGTAAGCTACATGTTTGTATTGTCCTTCCTCTAAAAACTTAGCGGTTCCCCCTTGTCCTGCGAGTACGACATTTCTAGGGTTCCATGTGAATTTGTAGTTCCATAGGTTGTTGTCACTTTCAGGAGCTACAAGTCCGCCAGCGTAAGATTCAAAAGTATGAATGTCGCCACCTGTTTCGCGGATGGTATCTAAAGCTTTCATGGCGCTCATGTGGTCTATGCCGGGGTCTAGCCCCATTTCATTCAAAAAGATAAGGCCTTTCGCTTTGACTTTTTCATCTAAAGCTTGCATGTCGTCACTAACATAGGAGGCTGTTACTAAGTTTTTGTTTAATTTCAAGCAGTCTTTTGCAATGTCTATATGCAGGTGGGCTGGAAGCATGGAAATCACGATATCTGATTTTTTGATTAAATTGTACCGAGCGTTTTCATTGAAAATATCAAGTGGAATTATTTTCCCATTGGGATGATTATTCATTAAACGTGAAGCGTTTTCAATATATTTATCAGCTACGGTTAACTTTAGTGATTCTACGGCGGATTGGTCTAATAAATACTTGATGAGGAATGCCGAAGATTTTCCTGAACCTATTACTAAAATCTGTCTCATATTAACTAGGGTTTCGGTAATTTTGTTAGACGCAGGTGTTTTCTATAACTTGGGTTTTACTAATTTATAAATATTAAAATAAATCGTAAATAATTATTTAAGCGTATGAATAAGAAAATGTTAGTTGCTGGGGTTGTTTTAGGTTTGTTAAGTATCATTTTGGGAGCCTTTGGAGCACATGGATTAAAGGCTTTAATTTCCGCGGAAGCGATACAAACTTTTGAAACTGGCGTGCGTTATCAAATGTATCATGCCTTTTTCCTGCTAATCGTTGGAGGAACATCAATTGTGAGTTTAAAATCACAAAATTTGATTTATTATTTTGTGTTAATTGGCGTTTTATTTTTTTCTGGATCCATCTACGGATTGGCAACCAATGCCTTGACTGGTTTCGATTTTAAAAGCATTGGCTTTATAACGCCTATTGGTGGCTTGTTTTTGATTATGGCTTGGGGAGTTTCTTTTGTTGATTTGATAAAAAATAAGTCTAAAAACTAGATTAAATTAAATATAATTTAAAATAAATATATTAATTTTATGGAATAATTAAATTCTTATATGATATGGGGCAAGCTAATCAGGTTAAAAAAATCATTTCTTTAGATCAATATGGTATTAAAAATGCTAAAATTCATTATCAGTTAACGCCGGAAGCACTACAAGCCCTTGCTATTGAAAAAGGGCAAGGTGTGGAAGCGAGTACAGGTGCTCTTGCAGTGAACACCGGGGAGTTTACAGGGCGTTCACCCAAAGATCGTTTTATCGTTAAAGATGACGTGACTAAAAACCGTATTTGGTGGGGCGATGTTAATATTCCGTTTGAACCCGAAAAGTTTGATAAACTGTATAATAAAGTTGTTGATTATTTATCGGGTAAAGAGGTGTTTGTGAGAGATAGTTACGCTTGTGCTGATGAAAACTACAAGCTAAATATTCGTGTTATTAATGAATACCCATGGAGTAATCAGTTTGCTTATAATATGTTTTTGCGTCCTACAGAAGAAGAATTAGGACATTTTAACCCAGAATGGACTATTGTAAACGCACCTGGTTTTATGGCAGAACCGGAAGTAGATGGCACGAGACAACACAATTTCGCTATTTTAGATTTTACTAAAAAAATCGCTCTCATAGGAGGAACAGGTTACACTGGCGAAATCAAGAAAGGTATCTTTTCAGCTTTAAATTTTATTTTACCTGTTTTTAAGGAAACCATGCCGATGCACTGTAGTGCTAATGTGGGGAAAGAAGGTGATACAGCCGTGTTTTTTGGCCTGTCAGGAACTGGTAAAACCACGTTGTCTACCGATCCCGATAGAAGTTTAATCGGTGATGATGAGCATGGTTGGACCAAAGAAAACACCATTTTTAATTTTGAAGGCGGTTGTTATGCCAAAGTAATCAACTTATCGAGGGATCTGGAACCAGAGATTTTTGATGCCATTAAAAAAGGAGCTATTCTTGAAAACGTCATTTTAGACGATCAAGGAGTTGTTGATTTTAAAGATACGAGTATCACACAGAATACTAGAGTGAGTTATCCTATTCATCATATAGAAAATATTCAGGTGCCATCTATAGGTAAAAACCCTAAAAATATTTTCTTTTTAACGGCCGATGCTTTTGGTGTGATACCGCCAATTTCAAAATTAACGCCAAGTCAGGCGGCCTATCATTTCATTTCTGGCTATACGGCAAAGGTGGCAGGTACCGAGGCTGGAGTTGTAGAGCCGGTGCCGTCTTTTTCAGCTTGTTTTGGAGCGCCTTTCATGCCGCTGCATCCTGCTAAATATGCTGAAATGCTAAGTCAGAAAATGACTGATGCCGGAGTTAATGTATGGTTAGTAAACACAGGTTGGACTGGTGGACCATACGGTGTTGGTACGCGTATGAAACTCAAATATACTCGTGCTATGATTAATGCGGTGCTGAATGGCGATTTAGGCTTGTATAATTACGACGATTATCACATTCATTCTGTTTTTGGTGTGGCGCAGCCAAGAAGTTGTCCAGGCGTTCCAGCCGAAGTTTTAAGTCCAAGAGCCACTTGGAGCGACGATGAAGCTTATTACACAACGGCTTTTAAACTGACGAATGCATTTCGTGAAAACTTTAAAAAGTTTGAAGCCCATTGTTCGGAAGAAATTAGACGTGGAGGACCACAACGTTATGCTTTTTAGAAGCAAAAATTAAATTGTTATAAAATAAAACGGGCTGATTTTTTAAAATCAGCCCGTTTTTTATATGAGAATTAAACTTGAGTTTAATTATTTTCCTTTGTTTGCTTTTTCAATGTACTTTTCTAAAGCCATTGTCATAGAAGGTGTTTCAGGTGTTGGTGCGGCAATATCTACACGTAACCCTTTCTCTTCAACAGCTTTAATAGTTGTATTTCCAAAAACAGCAATGCGTGTGTCATTTTGCTTGAATTCAGGAAAGTTTTTAAATAAAGACTCGATTCCAGACGGGCTGAAAAACACCAGTATATCGTAAGATACATTAGCTAAATCAGATAAATCACTTACTACAGTTTTATAAAAAGTAGCTTGTTTCCAATCTACACCTAGAGCATCTAAAGTATTAGGCACTTCAGGTTTTACTTTATCTGTATTTGGAAGTAAGAATTTTTCATCCTTATACTTCTTAATAAGTGGTGAAAGCTCGGCGAATGTACGTTTACCCACATAAATTTTACGTTTTCTGTAAACCACGTATTTTTGTAAGTAGTAAGCAACAGCTTCAGATTGACAAAAATATTTTAAAGTATCAGGGACTTTAAAACGCATTTCATCTGCAATTCTAAAAAAATGATCTACCGCATTTCTACTGGTTAAGATGATTGCAGTGTAATTTTTTAAGTCTATTTTCTGTTGTCTAATTTCTTTAGATGAAACGCCCTCAACGTGAATAAAAGGTCTGAAATCTATTTTTACACGTTGCTTTTGTTGTAAATCAAAGTAGGGAGAATTCTCTATTTTAGGTTCTGGTTGAGATACTAAAATTGTTTTTACTTTCATAAGGGAATCGGTCGATTGTCATTATTGTGAAACAAACACCTTATATAAAATGATATAGGGTGCGATTTCGAGAGTGCAAAGATACAAAATAAAATAGAACAAGTTTGATTTAATTACGCTTTGATGCGTTTTGAATGAACTGATTAAGCCTATAATATTAATAATTAACAAAAAAATAATGATCCCATAAATAATAGGTAACGTGGATTGAAAGCTAAAAAGCAGGATGGCGTTTATAGGTAGTAATAAAACGCCTAAGAGATTTTTAAAGGTGATTTTTTGAAATAGATAGTGATCTGTGAGTTTGTCAATTTCAAAAATACTTCCAATTAAGCGCTCAAATAACACCTTGATAAGAATAAAAACAGCAATGCAAATCAAAAGTTTTAGCATGTCGTTAATAGGGACGCTATTCGCTTCGGTGATTTTTCTGAAAATAATCAGACTAAATAGACCTAATGAAACCGTAAGGTTGCCAAAAAGTAAGGCGTCAAATTGATCAAAAAACTTTTGATCTCGTGCATAGATTTTTAGGTAGCGGTCGTTTCCTATAACCAACATAAAATCATGAAATCGTTTTGGAGCCAATAATTTAGCAGTTGCCACAATGGCTAAACCAACAACAATTAATATTGTAAAAATCTCGTTTGAAACAATGTTACGAAGCATGGTATAAAATTATTATAAAATTTAGTTTTATAAGCTATTATTAGGGATTATTTAAAAAAAATAAAGTCTTAATAATGTACATTTGTCAAAATAAGAAACTTGCTCTAAATTAAGAATATGCTGAATACGGTTGTTATTATACCGACTTTTAATGAAATTGAAAATATAGAAGCCATAATAAGGACTGTGTTTTCGCAATCACAGGATTTGCATATTCTTATTGTAGATGATAATTCGCCTGATTTAACAGGGGCAAAGGTTAAGGAGTTAAAGACGGAATTCGACGGGAAACTGTTTTTAGAAACGAGGAAAGAGAAATCGGGATTGGGTACGGCCTATATTCATGGATTTAAGTGGTGTTTGGAAAGAAACTACCAGTATATCTTTGAAATGGACGCTGATTTTTCACATGACCCTAAGGATATTATTAGGTTATATAATGCCTGTCATTTGGAAGGAGCGAGTTTGTCAATTGGCTCTAGGTATGTTACCGGTGTCAATGTGGTTAATTGGCCTATGGGGCGTGTGTTGATGTCGTATCTAGCCTCCAAATATGTGCGTTTTATTACAGGAATGGATATTCAAGACACCACGGCAGGTTACGTATGTTATAAACGCGAGGTGCTGGAAACTATAGATTTAAATAAAATTAAATTTATTGGTTACGCCTTTCAAATTGAAATGAAATTTAAAGCCTATTTAAAAGGTTTTAAAATTATTGAAGTTCCTGTTATATTTACTGATAGAACACGCGGTGAATCTAAGCTGAGTTCAAGTATTATTTCTGAAGCTATATTTGGAGTAATTTCCATGAAAATAAAAAATCTATTTAAAAAGTAGAAACCAATGAAAGAGAAAACTACACTAATAAAAAACGCGAAAATTGTTAATGAAGGTAAAGTTTTTAGCGGAGATATATTAATTGAAGGTGAGTACATCAAACAAATTGACTCGTCTATAAGCGCTAAATCTGCCGATGTGAATATTGTTGATGCCGAAGGTAAATATGTTTTGCCAGGGGTAATTGATGATCAAGTGCATTTTAGAGAGCCAGGCTTAACAGAAAAAGCAACAATTGCAACCGAATCAAAGGCAGCGATAGCTGGAGGGATCACCTCTTTTATAGAAATGCCAAATACCAATCCTCAAACTACGACGATTGAAAAGTTAGAAGAAAAATTTGCTATAGCTGCTGAAACCTCTTCTGCAAACTATTCGTTTATGTTTGGTGGTACCAATGATAATTTAGAAGAAGTTTTAAAGGTTGATAAAACCAATGTGGCTGGGTTAAAGTTGTTCTTGGGGTCGTCAACAGGAAATATGCTTGTTGATAACCCAGAGGTTTTAGAGAAAATTTTTAGTAGTACCGATTTATTAATTTCTGTACACTGTGAAGATGAAGGCACGATTAAAGCCAACTTTAAAAAGTATCATGACGAGTATGGTGATGATATTCCGGTGAAGTTTCATCCTGAAATTAGAAGTGAAGAAGCCTGTTATCTGTCCTCTTCAAAAGCTATAGAATTGGCTAAAAAAACTGGAGCACGCTTACATATTTTTCACCTGTCTACAGGAAAGGAAACTAGTTTGTTTTCAAACAAAATTCCTCTAAAGGATAAAAAAATAACAGCCGAAGTTTGTGTGCACCACCTATGGTTTTCTGATGAAGATTATGAAAAAAAAGGTACCTTAATTAAATGGAATCCTGCGGTTAAGAAAAAATCAGATAGAGAGCAGCTTTGGAAGGCCTTGTTAGATGGTAGAATTGATGTGATTGCCACTGATCATGCACCACATACTAAAGAAGAGAAAGATAATGTTTATACTAAGGCACCTTCTGGTGGACCGCTTGTTCAACATGCTTTACCTGCTTTATTGGAAATGTATCACCGCGGTAAAATCTCCATTGAAAAAGTCGTAGAAAAAATGTGTCATAATCCAGCGATTTTATTTCAAGTTGAAAAACGTGGTTATATTAAAGAAGGTTATTTTGCCGATCTCGTTTTAGTAGATTTAAATAATCCTTGGACCGTTACAAAAGATAATATTTTATATAAGTGTGGTTGGTCACCTTTTGAAGGGACTACTTTCAAATCTAGAATTACTCATACTTTTTTAAACGGAAGTTTGGTGTATCAAAATGCTGAATTTAAAGATGTAAAAGCTGCAAAACGATTAACGTTTACAAGATGATTTTAAAACGCATAATATTATGTTTAGGAATATTGCTGTCGGTTTTGGCATGCAAGCGATTTAATGGTCCTGAAAAGCCTGAAAATTTAATTCCTGAAGATAAAATGGTTGCCATTTTAATAGATTCGAAGTTATTGACTTCGGCCAATTCAGCCAATAAAAAAGTGATGCGTGATAGTATGGTAGATGTAAATAATTATGTTTACAAGAAATATAATATTGACAGTTTGCAATTTGCTGAAAGTAATGCTTATTATGCCTTTCATGTCGAGGTATATGATGCTATTTATACAAAGGCTATTGATAGTTTAGAAAACCTTCATGAGGCCTTAAAGGCTCAGCAGGCTGAAGAATGGAAGTCGCACACAAAAGATGCCGAGGAATCAATAAAAAAAAGAGTGCAAGTAAAAGATACTTTAGAATTACCAAAGCACCTTAAAAAGTAAAGCTTACTTGTTAAGATAATGCTTCCCGGTTTCTGAAATAGATTGATTAACGGCTTTAAATTTATAATTTAAGGCGGTTTTTATTTTATTGCTGTTGTAGTTTGTTATCGTGTCTAATGAGCTGGCTAAGTGTTTTGTGAGTTGGCGCTCTTTTCCTGCAAGTTTACGTTTGAGCCAGTCTAATCGCCAAGCGATATTTAGTAATTTTTTAGAGGCTAGTTTTTTGGGTGCTTCGGCATTTACCGATTGGGCAAGAGTTTCTAGGAAGATTTTGTAGGGGATGTTTTCAGAGACTAAAATAAAACGCTCATTTTTAATCGGGCTATTGGTAAGTGAGATCATGATAGCCACAACATCTCCTACATCAACTAGAGCTACCGTGCCAGCGGTATAATATTTAAAACCTTTTTGTGCTTTTTTAAACAAGTGGCCAGTGCCTTTGTTCCAAATACCAGGGCCTAAAATCACTCCTGGATTTACAATGACAGCGTCTAACCCTTCTTGAGTACCACGCCAAACTTCCATCTCGGCGCCGTATTTAGTTATGGCATAAACATTATTGTCATCTTCGGGATTCCAAATGGTGTCTTCAGTTATAGGGGCTTGGTTTAAAGTACTTCCCAGTGTAGCAACGGAGCTAACGTAGCAAAATTTTTCAACCGAATGGCTCAGTGCAAAGTTTACCAAATTAGCCGTGCCTTCAATATTCGTTTGTCGTAAGAGCTGATAGTTTTTGGGGTCAAAGGAAACTAAAGCAGCGCAATGGTAAACCTGCGTGATGTCTTTAAATGCATCTGTTAAAGCTGGAATATCTAAAATATCAGCGTTAACCCATTCAATCTTATTAAAAAGAGCTTCAGAATTTTCAGAATAACAAGAAAAAACATTTTTTGTATGCGTCTTCTTTTCCTCATTCCTGAAAATGGCTCTCACGTTTTGTTTGTCGCTGACAAGTTTGTAAAGTAAATGTGCGCCAACCAAACCAGTTCCTCCTGTTACTAAAATCATGGAACTAAAATAAAGAATTATTCATAATTGCTCCCTTATTATGCTTGTATTTTTATCTTTGCCTAGGTTTTTAAAATTGAGCTAAAATGACAAAGAATTTTGTTGAAGAATTAACATGGAGAGGCATGATCCAAGACAGTATGCCTGGAACAGAAGAACATTTATTAGAAGCTATGCGTATGGCTTACGTGGGTATTGATCCTACGGCAGACTCTCTGCATATTGGACATCTAGTAGGTGTTATGGGGTTAAGGCATTTTCAATTAGCTGGCCATAAACCTGTTGCTCTTGTAGGTGGAGCTACAGGGATGATTGGTGACCCGTCAGGGAAATCGGCCGAACGTAATTTGCTTAATGAAGAAACCTTAAGACACAATCAAAACGCGATTAAAGAACAATTATCTCGTTTTTTAGATTTTGATAGTGATGCGGAAAACGCTGCAATTTTGGTAAATAACTACGATTGGATGAAGGAGTTTTCATTCTTAGAATTTATTCGTGATGTGGGTAAGCATATTACCGTAAATTATATGATGGCTAAAGATTCTGTAAAGAAACGTTTGTCTTCCGAGTCATCGGTAGGGATGAGTTTTACAGAATTCACCTATCAATTGGTTCAGGGTTATGACTTTTTGCACTTATACCGTGACCAAAAATGTACGCTTCAAATGGGTGGTAGTGACCAATGGGGTAACATTACCACAGGAACGGAGTTAATTCGTCGTGTCGATGCAGGTAAAGGTTACGCTTTAACATGGCCTTTAATCACTAAAGCTGACGGCACAAAATTCGGAAAAACTGAGGGTGGTAACATTTGGCTTGACGCCGAAAGAACTTCCCCTTATAAATTTTACCAATATTGGTTAAATACCAGTGATGTTGATGCTGAAAAGTATATCAAAATTTTCACCTTTTTAACTAGAGAAGATATAGAATCTTTAATTGAAACGCATAAAGAAGCACCGCATTTACGCGCTTTACAAAAACGTTTAGCAGAAGAGATGACTACAATGGTGCACTCTAAGGAAGATTTAGATAACGCGATTAAAGCCAGTAGTATTTTATTCGGAAAATCAACGAGTGAAGATTTAAAAGCGCTTAATGAAAAAACATTTTTGGATGTTTTTGATGGGGTGCCTCAAACGCAAATCGCTAAAGCGGAAGTTGAAAACGGTCTCGATATTATTGGGGCGCTTGCTGAAAAAGGAGGGTTTTTAAAATCTAACGGTGAAGCGAGACGTGCATTAAAAGAAAACTCAATTTCTGTAAATAAAGAAAAAGTGAAAGACGATTATCAAATTACCACAGCAGATTTAATCAACAATAAATTTGTGCTTTTACAACGTGGTAAAAAGAATTACTTCGTTTTGCAAGTGGTGGATTAGATTGAAAGTTTTTTAGAAAGTATCATTATTAAAAAGGCCTGATTTTTTAAAATCAGGCCTTCTTGTTTTAACCAATAATACCAATTTAACTGTATAATGTCGTATTTATAATTTGAATTATTTTTTGCTCATATGAAATAGAAAATTTAAGCATAGCATTAGCTACGGTTTAATTTTATATTGAAATATGGGCGAAAAAGAAACAAATTATATGCGACATTATATGGTTAAAATGGTATAGATATAATTTTTCTTTTTCTATCTGTTCTTTAGTCGTATAGAATTAGGTGACTTTACACCGAAGCGCTGTTTTTTAATTAATTTTTTTATAACACCATCAAATTACACCCACGAATATCAGAGTTGTCAAAACGGCCAATAACCTCAAAAGAGCCATCTGCACCTATACGACCTAAATCTTGGGTCGCTATAAAGGAGCACGAGTTTATGTTGGCTAAATCGATGATGTTTAATCCGCCAGCTTTTCCTGGTTCTTGAATACTTAGGGCGTCTTCAGTGTCGCGGGTTAAAACTTTCATCCAAGGAGGGCAATCAAAAATACCATGGCCTTTAGAGTAGGCCTGACTTAAAAGTTCGGTCATGCCGTATTCGCTGTGAATGGTTTCAACACCAAAACCTTGTTTTAAAATGGCGTGAAGTTCATGGCGAATAAGTTCTTTGCGTTTGCCTTTCATGCCTCCGGTTTCCATGATAATGGTGTTTTTCAGTTGAAACTTAAACGATTCTACCAAATCCAACAAAGCAAAAGACACCCCGATTAAAAGGATTTTTTTACCTTCAGCATCTAACTTAATCAATTGTTCTTTTAATTCCGATAGGTTATTTAAATAGAAACCACTTTCGGGATGTTTAGAGGTTTTTATCATGGCATCAACCATGTGAATTAATGACGACCCTTGTCGTTCTAAATATGAGGGTAATAAACCTAGAATCACGTAGTCTTCAATGTTTCCGTAGAATTGCTCAAAACCTTGCGTAAAACTCGTATTGTAGAGTTCTATGTTAGTAACATGGTGTTTACTCGTTTCGCTTCCTGTGGTTCCTGAGCTCGTAAAAGTGGCTTGAATTTCGGCTTTAGAACTTAAAACATCTCGTGTTTTAAAAAACTGAATAGGTAAAAACGGAATGTCGTTTATTGATTTAACTTCTGCAGGGTGCTTGTATAATAAATCGCAAAAAGACCGATAAACCCTGTTGTTTTCAAACTGAAATCTAAAAACTTTCAGCGCTAAGCTTTCAAATTCAGCATTGTTTTTTATGTCGAAAATAGTGTTTGTGTCCATTGTTATTTAATAAAGCACTAAAGTATGTAAAATAAAAAAGCGTTGCTAGAGGCAACGCTTATAAATGCTTTTGATTTTCAGTATGAAGTATCTTATTTAATAACCAGTTTACGTGTTTCGCTAAACTCGTTTTCGGTTATCTTTAGGATGTAAATGCCTTTGTTTAACTGGGAAATATTCAATTCTCGACCACTAAGTTTTGTTGCAAATAAACGCTTGCCCAGCACATTGTAAATTTCAATGTTTTTAGTGGCGTTCATCGTTGAGACGATATTGATATAAGTTGTTTGAGAATTTACGGGATTTGGGTAAATGTTTAATCCAGGTATATTTTCTTCTACAGACGAAAATGCTCCCTTATTTTGCGCTTCAGTAGGGAAGGCTAAAAGCAAGGAAAATGCAATAAATAAAAAGAAAAAGTATTTTTTTTTCATCTGTTTTGTTTGGTAGTACAAAGGTAGTATTTTACAGCAAAATTGATGCCGTATTTTTGTTAAAAATCTAGGGTATTCGGGTGCAATTTAAATTTTTGTAACACTATTGTTATCTTAATGTTATTAATAATGTAATTTTCCTTAGATTGTGTTAATAGCTTTATCTTTACCTCGACAAATGTCGTATATATAATGAAAAAAAAGGATATTAAAATTTTACTGGTTGATGATGAACCAGATATTTTAGAGATTGTTGGATATAATTTATCTAGCGAAGGTTATCAAGTTATTACTGCTGAAAACGGACAAGAAGGTGTTAAGAAGGCGAAGAAAGAATTGCCACACTTAATCATCTTAGATGTGATGATGCCAGAAATGGATGGTATTGAAGCTTGTGAAATCATCAGAAAAAATCCTGATTTAAAAAATACCATTGTTACCTTTTTAACTGCTAGAGGTGAAGATTATTCTCAGGTTGCTGGTTTTGATGCTGGTGCCGATGATTATATCACCAAACCTATCAAGCCGAAAGTTTTAATGAGTAAGGTAAAAGCACTTTTAAGACGCTTTAAAGAGGAAGATGTTGCTGATACTATGAAAATAGGAAGCTTAGTCATTAACCGCGACGAGTATAAAATTACGTCTAAAGGTGTTGAAATCGTTTTACCTCGTAAAGAGTTTGAATTGCTATCATTATTAGCTTCTAAACCAGGAAAAGTTTTTAAAAGAGACGAGATTCTTGATGCGGTTTGGGGTAATGAAGTCGTAGTTGGTGGTAGAACTATTGACGTTCACATTAGAAAGCTTCGTGAAAAATTAGGTGATGAAAGTTTTAAAACCATTAAAGGGGTTGGATACAAGTTTGTAGATTAATGCCTTCTCAGTTTAAGAAATCATATCGTTTTTCGGCAAGAACATCGCTTTCCATAACTTTGTTTACAACACTCGTTTTGAGTGTTTTTTTGCATTATTTAGGTGGTCTTCAGTGGTATTGGTTACTCGTGTTTAGCTTAGTTGTGTTTTCATTTTCTTTTGTGATTATTCAGTATAATGTAGAGCGTTATATTTATAATCGTATTAAGAAAATATACGATGAATTAACACTTTTAGAATCGACACGATTAACTAAGGGACCAATCACCACCAATATAAAAACGCTTACCGAAGACATCGATCGCTATGCGAAAGAAAAAAAGATTGAAATTGAATCCCTTCGTGTAAGAGAAGAATACCGAAAAGAATTTATTGGTAATGTTTCCCATGAGTTGAAAACGCCGTTGTTTACAGTGCAAGGTTATATTTTGACCTTGTTAGATGGGGCTTCTGAGAATAAAGAACTTCGAGAAAAATATTTAGCACGTGCCAGTAAGGGTATCGAGAGGCTAGGTTTTATCATTAAGGATTTAGATATGATCACCAAATTAGAAGTTGGTGATTTAAGGTTAGAACCAGAAGTTTTTGATATCATCGAATTAACCAAACAGGTGTTTGATATGTTAGAAATGAAGGCTAATAAAAAAGATATTACTTTAGCTTTTGACCGAAAATATTCAGTGCCTGTTTTAGTACGTGCCGATAAAGAGCGTATTCAACAGGTTTTGGCGAATTTAATGGTAAACTCTATTAAGTACGGAAGCGAAAGAGGTACCACCGAAGTCAGTATAGAAAACCTCATTAAGAATAAAGTCATTGTACGAATCACTGATAATGGAGAAGGTATTGAAAAAGTACACCTACCGCGATTATTTGAGCGTTTTTACCGCGTAGATAAAAGTGGCTCACGACGAGAAGGTGGTTCTGGATTAGGCTTGTCTATTGTTAAGCATATACTTGAAGCCCACCGCGAAAAAATTTACGTTGAAAGTGAGTCCGGAATTGGAAGCGAATTTTCTTTTACTCTAGAAAAGGCTGAATAAGCTTTTGTAGTCTGGGGCATAATCAAAGGCTTTTAAACCTTCAAAGGCAATGACATCCTCTAGTTTTTCAATAGTAAAATCATCTTGATTACAGGTTGGAACCATACTAAGTTCCCAAAGTCGTTTTGCTAAATATTCTTGTTCAAATTGCCCGGGCGTAGGGATGAAAAAAGCTTTTTTATTGAGTTTCGCCAAATCCATCACCGTAGTATAGCCTGATCGTGATAGAATTAAAGCACTTTCGCTAATGGTTTTTTCGAGCATGGCTGAAGTCATAAAATTGTAAATACTAATGTTTCCAAAACATTCCGTGGTTTGTTCTGCTTGCATTTGGCCTTTTACAAAAACAACCTTACCCTGATAATTTTTAAGTTCAGCTAAGAGTTTTTCTTCTAAAAATGTACGCTGTGGTTCTGGACCTGAAAGTAGTACCAACAAATCATTCTTTATTACAGCGTTGTTTGAGGTAAATCTGCTTAACGGACCAATATATTCTGTTGGAATGTCAAATGATTTTACGTGTCCTAATTTGCCACTTAAATTAATTTCACCAGGCACATCTGGTACCCAGCAAACATCAAACTTCTGAATAAATTTTTGATGCATTGTAGTGCTTAGCCATGAGGTGCTTCCGCTTAACACATAGAGTTGGTGTGTGATAAAAACTGAAGGTATTTTTTTATTTCTAACGCCCATGCGGTTGTCTGAGATGATACCTGCAATATCATGGTCTTCCAAGATCTTAGCGATAGCTTTTTTTTCATTTTTTATGGCCTTTAAAAGTTTAGGCGAATCTTTAATAAGTTTCAACTTAAAGTTTTTCCCTTTTTTTGCATAGGTAACATTGTATGAAGGGAGTTCTATAGAGGTTAAAGTTGGGAACTCCTTTTGTAATAGAGCTAAAGCATCGCCATCACTAGCAATAATAGGCATGTAGTTTTGAGCTATTAAGGCGTGGATGATAGGGATGCATCGTGTAGCGTGACCTAGTCCCCAGTTTAGTGGTGCAACTAAAATTTGCTTCTTCATAGGTTGATGTTACATTTTCATATTGCGGTAAGTTAAGTGCTTTTTATCGTTTACAGCAATGCTTGAATTAATTTTTTAGACAGGCTAAGTTCCTGTGAAAGTTTTGATAAAATCAAAGATATAACTATGACCACTCTTTTATATTTCCTTAATTTTATCAAATCTATTTCAAATAATAATTAATTGTTAATTCATTGTTTTAAAATGGCTTAAGTATGTCTTACTTTTGCAAGCTATTATAGCGGTGAAATTAAATAATTATAAATAGTTAGTATACCTTGGGAAGTAAAAATAAACTTAAGCGTTTTAGAGAAAACGAAACATTTTCAAATGTGTTTCAGCCTACTAGAAGTGAACTTGTTGACTCAAAATTCAAGTATAGAGGGCAATGGAGAAAAGAGGTTTTTAAAAATGTTAACCCCTTAGTTCTAGAGCTTGGCTGTGGTAAAGGTGAGTATTCGGTAGCTTTAGCTCAAAAATACCCTAATAAAAACTTTGTAGGTGTAGACATTAAAGGCGCGCGTTTCTGGCGTGGTGCTAAAACAGCGATTGAAGAGCATATTCCTAATGTAGCATTTTTACGTACGCAAATTGAGCTTATTGATCACGCTTTCGCGGAAGGCGAAGTTGATGAAATTTGGATTACTTTCCCTGATCCTCAAATAAAGTATAAACGTACCAAACACCGCATGACTAATGCCGTGTTTTTAGAGCGCTATAAGAAAGTTTTAAAACCAGAAGGTGTGGTAAATCTAAAAACAGATAGTGAATTTATGCACGGTTACACCTTAGGATTATTGCATGGTGCCGGGCATGAGGTGCTTTATGCTAACCACAATGTCTACAAACAAGAGGGGAGTCCTGAAGAAGTGACTTCAATTCAAACGTATTACGAGTCTCAGTATTTAGAGCAAAACAAACCGATTACTTATATCCGATTTAAAATTAAGTAATTGTGGGGGATGCTGTTATTTTTTTATTGGGCTTTGTCTTTGCTATGTTAGCGGTTGTGCCGCCAGGATTACTGAATATGACAGCAGCAAAAATCAGCTTAAATGAGGGACATGTTCGTGGTATTATGTTTGCTATGGGAGCTTGCTTGGTGGTGCTTTTCCAAACTTATATCGCTACACTTTTAGCACGTTATTTAAGTGAAAATCCCGACGTTGTTGATGTGCTAAGACAGGTAGCAGCAGGTATTTTTATAATAATTACGATATATTTTTTATTTATAGCCAAAGGAACCCCTAAAAAGCAGGTAGATCCCAAAATAAAAAGTAAACATAGTCGCTTTTTTCAAGGTATGTTTATGTCTGTTTTAAATGTTTTTCCTGTGCCTTTTCAGTCTTATATGACGGTAACTTTGTCATCATATGGCCTTATGGATTTTGAACCCATAAGCATTATATCTTATGTATCGGGCGCTGTAATAGGGTCTTTTGTGGTGCTATACGCCTATATTTTCTTCTTTGAAAAAATAAAAGGAAAAACCATAACCTCGCAAAAAAATATGAACCTGATCATAGGAGGCATCACTGGAGTTATTTCGGTAGTCACACTGCTAAATATTTATTTTAGAAGTTAATGAAGCCGGAAACACTCAATTTTTTCGAACGTGTGTATGAAGTTGCTAAAAAAATCCCCTACGGAAGGGTAACAAGTTACGGAGCAATTGCTGTGTATCTAGGCGCTCAGCGCGGAGCAAGAATGGTTGGGTACGCTATGAATAATGCGCACGGGAAAGACGTACCTGCACACCGTGTTGTGAACCGAAAAGGGTTGCTAACGGGCAAGCATCATTTTGAAGGCACCAATTTAATGCAACAGCTTCTAGAGAATGAAGGTGTTGAGGTTGTTGAAAACCAAATTCAGAATTTTGATGATGTCTTTTGGAGTCCTTCTGAAGCATTACATTAAATTTTTAGCTTGATTTTAAATTAGGCGTAATTGAAAGTGATTTTTTCTTTCGCGCTGAAACATTCAGAATTTTATCTAAAAGGTCAATTTCATTCTTAAAGAGCGTCTTTTTTAATGCCTGCATTTCATTTTCCATCTGCTTTTTTATAATTTTCTTCAGATTACTAGTGAAGGACAAATTGAAAGTCTTTTTGTAAAGGTAAACGTGATTTGCGAGTATTATTTCATCATCGGCAATACAGATTGAAACTTGATTTTTTTCATCCAATAGATAGTATTCATCAGAAATTGGAGAAATTAATTTTTTAATAGATGAGTCTTCCGAATAGTTCTTTATAATATCAATTATGAATTTACAATCTTCTCGGGTCGCCTTACTGTCAAATTTAAACATCTTAAACATAATGAGTTATATTAAACTGTTATTATGTAGGTGTCTTAGACTTAAAAAGTCTATGCTAATATCAATAACTTCAACATACGATTAGGGAGAATATTGAAAACATGCTATTGTACTAGATTGAGCCTTACTAAGATACGAAATTTCAGCAAGAAATATGTTATGCGTACATAAAAAAAAGGTTTCTTCAATGTTTTACGATATACGACTTTTTTGAGCCGATGAAATTCACATGTTGTAAGTTGAATAAGCCTAAAAAGGGCCTGATTTATCAGCTTTTTGTCTTTCTTTTTGGTGGTTTCTTTAAAAAATTGAGACCCGTTTATAGTAATTTGAATATAAAAAACACTGCTTTATAACATTACTGCTATGTTAATTATAAGCAAATCTTATAGAAGCCGGTTTCCGTCTTAACGCATTATTAATTATCTTTGCACCTAGAATTAAACGCAATAGATGAAGCTTAATAAAAAAGATATATTAACCGCACTTGAAAGTATTACAGTTCCTGGTGAAGGACAAAATATGGTGGAAAGTGGAGCGGTTAAAAACGTAGTGACTTTTGGTGATGAAGTTATCGTTGAAATAACCATCAACAACCCGAGTTTACAAGCAAAAAAACGTACTGAAGTCGATATTTTGAAAACCATCCATGAGAAGGTTTACGAAAAGGCTAAAATTACGGTAAACGTTAAAGTAGATGCGCCTGAAAAACCAAAAGCAAATGTAATCAAAGGGAAGCCAGTACCTGGAATTAATAATATTATTGCTGTAGCATCAGGAAAAGGTGGTGTAGGGAAATCTACGGTAACGGCAAATTTAGCGGTGTCTTTAGCTAAGATGGGGTTTAAAGTAGGGGTTCTAGATGCCGATATTTACGGGCCATCTATTCCAATTATGTTTGATGTGGTAGCAGAGAAACCTTTAGCAGTTAATGTGGAAGGGAAATCTAAAATGAAGCCTATCGAAAACTACGGTGTTAAAGTTTTATCTATCGGTTTTTTCACCCAACCTAACCAAGCGGTGGTTTGGAGAGGGCCTATGGCAGCTAAGGCTTTAAATCAGATGATTTTTGATGCCCATTGGGGAGAATTAGATTTCTTATTATTAGACTTGCCTCCTGGAACGGGTGATATTCATTTAAGTATCATGCAATCGCTTCCTATCACGGGGTCGGTTATTGTTAGTACCCCGCAGAATGTGGCTTTAGCAGATGCTAAAAAAGGTGTAGCGATGTTTCAACAAGAGAGTATCAATGTGCCTGTATTAGGATTGATTGAAAATATGGCGTACTTTACACCGGCAGAATTACCAGATAATAAGTATTTTATCTTTGGAAAGGAAGGTGCTAAAAATTTGGCTTTAGATTTAAAAGTACCATTCTTAGGTGAAATTCCGTTAGTACAAAGTATTAGAGAAGCAGGTGATATTGGTCGTCCAGCAGCTTTGCAAACTGATACCCCTTTAGAAAAAGCATTTGAGAAAATTACTCAGAATGTGGTTCAAGAAGTTGTTAAAAGAAATGATGATTTACCGCCTACAGAGGCTATAAAAATAACAACAATGGCTGGTTGTTCAGCGGTTAAAAAATAAAATATGACATCAGAAGAGTTAAAAATTAATGTTGAAAAAGCACTCGAAGAGATTCGTCCTTTTTTACAAAGTGATGGCGGTGATATATCATTGCTTTCAATTGAAGATGATAGTGTGGTTAAAGTGCGTTTAGAAGGTGCTTGTGTTGGGTGTAGTGTGAATCAAATGACACTTAAATCTGGTGTAGAAATGACCATTAAGAAATATGCCCCTCAAATTGAGCAGGTTATTAATATAGAAGGTTAGTTTAAAGAATAACTGTAAAAGTTATATTTAAATTGTGACTTCAATGCAAAAGGGTTTCTAAAAAATATAGAATTTTAAAAATTTAATATTTTTTAGAAACTTTTTTTAATTAGGGTCTTAAAATTTATTAAAATCAAGGTACTTCGTTTAAATTTGTGTCATTAAAAAATTAAGGAGCTTAAGTTAAAGCGAATAAAAATTAAGTGATGGAAGATATTAATATCAAAATAACAGATAGAGATGGCGTAACACACGAGATTGTTGCCCCAACAGATATGGCAATGAATCTTATGGAGGTGGTAAGGTCTTATGAATTAGCACCTGAAGGAACTATTGGTGTTTGTGGTGGTATGGCGATGTGTGCCTCTTGTCAGTGTTACGTTCTTAGCGATACAGACTTGCCTGAAATGGGAGATGATGAAGAAGCGATGCTTTCAGAAGCTTTTGATGTTAAAGATAACAGCCGCTTAGGTTGTCAAATTCAAATGACACCAGAAATGGAAGGTCTTGAGGTTGAATTAGCTCCAGAAAGTTAATAGTTATTGAGTAGCAAAAGTCGGAAGTTTAGTCCTACATATAGGTATAGAAAAGCCCCTAATTTATAGGGGCTTTTCTATACTTAAAATTAATTGATTTAAGGCTTATTTTGTAGAGATCTTTAAGTTTGGATCAATTTTAGTAAGTGAATCTTCTAGTTTTTTAACACTAGCCTCAACTTCATCTTGGTGACCTGAAAAAGTCTTAGATCCAGTAAGTACTTTTCCCATTACGGTATAAGAGTACACTACTTCAACAGTTTCAGTATCTTTAACATCGCCGTTAGAACCGTCTTCTGTTAACTCTACATTGTCAGTTGAACCTCCTGAAACTTTAGTTGATCCAGTTGCTGGTGTAGCTTCAGCCTCAGTCTCAGTGTCTTCAGTAGCTTCTTCTACGACAACTTCTTCCTCTACAACAACAACTTCTTCAGTCGTGTCTTCTGATGACGATGCTTCGTCAGCTTTTGCATTATCTTTACAAGATGTAAAAGAAACAAGTAAAGCTGCAAGCGCTAAAGAACTTAAAAATGATTTTTTCATGATTTTGGATTTTGTATTAATGAATTGATTATTAGTTATGACGAATTTAACAACTTTTTAGGATATACTACGCACTTGTATGTGTTTTTTTGCGAGTAAAAGCAATAAAATCCCATAGCTGGGGCTTGTCCTTACACGTCTTTATGTTTGTCTAAAGTGGATATATTGTTTGTTTAAAACAAGTGTATTATGGCTGTTGTAAGCTAAATACTTAGATTTTTTATTCTAAATCTTTTTTTACTTTATCAGAAGTTTCTTCTATAGCGTCTTCTGTGGCATCAGCTGCATTTTTTATAGCATCTCCTGTAGCATCTACGGCATTTTCAACAGCTTCCTTCGTGGCATCAGCTGCATCCTCAATCGCTTCCTCAGTTTTGTCTGCAGACTCGTGTATGGCGTCATTAGCAGAATCAGCTTTCTTAGAATCTCTACATGATGTGAAACTTAAACTTAAAATGATAACTAAAACGGTGTTTAAAATTACTTTTTTCATTTTTACTGGTTTTGATGTTATTTATTAGTTTTAATGTAATTAATCATACTTGACATTACGTTATCAACGTATTAAACGCTATAATATACGTAGATAATTTAAAACTTGGACTACGGCACCTGTATTCTTTTTAATGAAAGCCTCGTTTTTATGACCGGCTTCAAGCCGAATATCCTTATTTGAAATGAGTTTGCCAAGGATCTCATTAAAAGCTTTTTGATTGGAAATTGAGAACATCCCACCATGGTCGATAAGGGCTTTCGCTTCTGGAAATTTGTCAAAGTGATTGCCTATAATTATAGGTATGCCAAAAACAGCTGGTTCCAAGGTATTGTGTAGTCCCGTTGATCCTAGAGCACCTCCTACATAAGCAATATCAGCATAACTGTAAATCTTTGTCAGGAGACCTATGGTGTTTACAATAAATACTTTGGCTTCAGATAATTTGTGATTTTCCATTTCTGAAAATAAAACTGTAGGCACTTGAAGCTGCCTTTGAAGTTGCTCTATTTTTTCAGCCTTCATTTGATGTGGAGCAATGATGAATTTTAAATCTTTATCAGCTTGCTCATTAATGAAATTAATTAACATAGATTCTCCTTCCGACCAAGTGCTTCCGGCAATAATACATAACTTTTGATCTTTAAATTCTGCAATAAAATCTAAGGTGTTGTCTATGTCTAGCTGACTGGTCACACGATCGTAACGGGTGTCCCCAGAAACGGTGACCTTGTCGTAGTTTATACTGTTTAATAATGCTTTAGAACTTTCGTTTTGGGTGAAAATATGTTCAAAAGCAAATAATGCTTCACGAAGTGGTTTGCCATACCATTTAAAAAATGATTGATTTTCTCTAAAAGCAGCTGATATTAAAATGGCACGTTGCTTCCTTTTTTTGAGTTCCTTTAAAAATACAGGCCAAATATCATACTTCACAAAAATGGTGAGTTCTGGATTGACAATGTCTAAAAATCGCTTAGCGTTATTTTTGGTGTCTAATGGGAGGTATACCACCACATCGGCAATGGCGGTGTTTTTTCTGATCTCATAACCAGAAGGGGAAAAGAAGCTCAAAACAATTTTATGTGTTTTGTAATGGGTTCTAAGCGCTTTGAAAACTGGAAGTCCCTGTTCGTATTCACCTAATGAAGCGCAGTGAAACCAAAGGGTTTTGTCTGATGGTTTGATTTGCTTTTCTAGGATATTAAAGGTGTTTTTTCGGCCTTCAACCCCTTTTCTGAGTTTATCATTCATTAAAGCGCCACCATGTAGAGCGGCATCAGTAAGTTGTATTCCTATGTTGTAAATTAAGCCCACTATCATTTCTTTATGCTAAAATACGTTTCTTTTAAAATAATTCAGAAGTTATATTTTTAATTGTTGTTAGGAGATGAGGTTCTGTTATAAAAATCACCTTATTATTCCTAAGACTTTGATGCTTAAACAGCAATCATTTTTGTAAATTTGTTGGTTGTGAAGCCGATTAGGGCTTATTTAAAATTTGTCTTTGCTATAGTGTTTTATAGTAGGCATTAATCTTTTTTTTAGATGAAGAAAATTCAAATGGTTGACCTTAAAGGTCAGTATAATGAGATTAAAGATACGGTTAATCCTGCCATACAAGAGGTCATAGAAAATACAGCGTTTATTAACGGACCAAAAGTTCACGATTTCCAAAAAAAATTAGAGAATTATTTAGATGTCAAGCATGTTATCCCATGTGCGAATGGTACAGATGCTTTACAGATTGCTATGATGGGTTTGGGTTTAAAACCTGGTGATGAGGTAATCACTGCTGATTTTACCTTTGCTGCCACTGTGGAGGTGATTGCTTTATTGCAACTAACTCCTGTTTTAGTTGATGTTAATCCAAATGATTTCAACATCAATATTGAAGCCATTAAAAATGCTATTACGCCAAAAACCAAAGCTATTGTTCCTGTGCATTTGTTTGGACAATGTGCTAACATGGAAGCGATCATGGAAATAGCCCAAGCACATGATTTATTTGTCATTGAAGATAATGCTCAAGCTATTGGTGCGAACTACACTTTTAAAGATGGTAGAAAAGTAAAAGCTGGAACCATTGGAAATGTTGGGGCAACCTCATTTTTTCCTTCAAAAAACTTAGGATGTTATGGCGATGGTGGTGCTATTTTTACCAATGATGATGAATTGGCACACACGATTAGAGGTGTTGTCAATCATGGTATGTATGAACGTTATCATCATGATGTTGTTGGTGTGAATTCAAGATTAGATAGTATTCAAGCGGCTGTATTAGATGCGAAGCTACCACTTCTCGATGCTTATAATGCACGCCGAATTGAGGCAGCCAACAAATATGATGCAGCATTTAAAGACATTGATTGTATTGAAATACCTTTCCGTTATGGAGATGTTGATAATCATGTGTTTCATCAATACACCTTAAAAGTTAAGGGTGTTGATCGTGATGCTTTAGTGAAGCATTTAAATGAAAAAGAAATTCCTTGTGGTGTTTATTACCCGATTCCACTTCACAAGCAAAAAGCATATTTGGATGAACGTTATGTGGAATCCAATTTTGAAGTAACCAATCAATTGGTAAAAGAAGTGATATCTTTACCTATGCATACGGAATTAGATAACGAACAAATTAACTATATAACAACAACTATAACTAACTTTATTGATGGATAAAATTTTAGTCACAGGCGGACTGGGATTTATTGGATCCCACACCGTTGTAGAATTACAAAACGAAGGCTACGAAGTCGTAATTATTGATGATTTATCAAACTCATCAGAAAAGGTGTTAGACGGTATTACTACCATTACCGGAAAAACACCGCTTTTTGAAAAATTAGATTTAAAAGACAAAGGGGGCGTTGAAGCTTTCTTTGCTAAACATAATGACATAAAAGGGGTCATTCATTTTGCAGCGAGTAAAGCTGTTGGTGAAAGTGTACAAGAGCCTTTGTTGTATTATGAAAACAATATTGGAACTTTAGTTTACATTCTTAAAGAATTAAAAAAGTTGCCTTCGGCGGCCTTTATTTTTAGTTCTTCATGTACGGTTTATGGTCAGGCTGATGAACTACCAATCACAGAAAATGCACCGGTTAAGCAAGCTGAGTCACCTTATGGTAATACCAAGCAAATTGGTGAAGAAATTATTAAAGATACCTGTAGGGTCGTACCGAACTTAAAAGCTATTGCTTTACGTTATTTTAACCCTGTAGGTGCTCATGAGACTGCTGAAATTGGTGAACTGCCAATTGGTGTGCCTCAAAATTTAGTACCTTTTATTACGCAGACCGCTATAGGGTTACGCGAAGAATTATCTGTTTTTGGAGATGATTATCCAACACCAGATGGTACTTGCATAAGAGATTATATTCATGTGGTTGATTTAGCGAAGGCCCATGTCGTGGCTCTAGGGCGTCTATTGCAAGGTAAAAACAAATCCAATTTTGAAACGTTTAACTTAGGGACAGGAACAGGAAGTTCTGTATTAGAAGTGGTGAAATCTTTTGAGAAAGTTTCAGATGAAAAGTTAAATTATAAAATTGTTGGCAGACGTGAAGGTGATATTATTTCAGCCTATGCCGATACTAATAAAGCTAATGATGAATTGGGTTGGAAAACGACTCTAACTTTAGATGACGCGATGCGTTCCGCCTGGAAATGGGAGCAAAAAGTACGTGGATAAATAATTCTTAAAAAGATTAAAAGTACAGAGAAAAGGTTGCTGAAATTAGCAGCCTTTTTTATTTGATTTATTGACGATTAAAAATGAAGACACCGCATGTCGTATAGAGCGAGGGGGAAGGTTAGTATCTTTGAATAGTTAATTAAAAGTAAAGATTTTTCATAAGTTTAGTTTGGTTAGATTGAGAAGGCTACAAAATGTTTGAAATGACATTATGTAGCCTTTTTTGTGATGTTTTTAATTTGTTGTCTCCTCATGATGGCAAAACGGACATGAGATGTCGTATAAAATAGAGCTAAAGCCGTGTATCTTTGAATAGATAATTAGAAGTAAAGATTTTTCATAAGTTTAGTTTGGTTAGTCAAAAAAGGCTACAACACGTAAATCACGTCTTGTAGCCTTTTTTTTAGCAAAAGAAGATTATTAAAGCTTAGCTTGTTTTCTTTTGTTTTAAACTTACAAAAAGTAAAATAATCATACCGGCGCTTACAGACATGTCGGCGAGGTTAAAAATACCAGTTCTGAAAAAACCGCCTAAATCTATGAATAAAAAATCGGTTACCGAACCATAAACGATTCTATCGTAAACATTGGCTACGCCACCTCCAATAATACTTGCAAAGGCAAATAAACTCCAGTTGTCTAAGCTTTTGTCTTTTAAAATATGTCTTAGTACAAAGCCTAAAACTAAAATAGGAACGATTAACAAAAAGATAAGGCGTAGTGTGGGATTCAAATCACTGCCCATACCTAAAAAAGCGCCTGTATTTTCAACATTCATTAGGGTGAAATAATCACCAATAATAGGGATGCGCTCGCCAGGATTGTTTGCGGTTCTTCCTGCCACGTTAGCTCTAACGATAACTTTTGAAATCTGATCGGCAGCAATGGTTAGAATAATAACCGTGAAAATATAAATGGAACGTTTGCTAAGTTTCATTAATTGTTGGATTCAAGAGTTGCAGAAATCGTTTCTGAAGCTCTGTTTATTTTCTTAACCAAACCTTGCAATACTTTACCTGGACCAACTTCAGTAAATAAAGTAGCACCATCGGCAATCATTTGCTCTACTGACTGTGTCCAGCGTACTGGCGCTGTAAGTTGTGAAATTAAATTCGCTTTAATTTCAGTTTCATCAGTAACTGCAGAAGCCGTTACATTTTGATATATTGGGCAGTTAGGTTTGCTAAATGTTGTGTTTTCAATAGCAGCTGCTAGCTCTTCACGAGCAGGCTCCATCATTGGTGAGTGGAAAGCTCCACCTACCGGTAACACTAAAGCGCGTCTAGCTCCCGCATCTTTTAAAGCTTCGCAGGCTTTATTGATGGCTTCAATTTCTCCAGAGATGACTAATTGACCTGGGCAGTTGTAGTTGGCAGCTACAACAACACCATCAATTTGTTTACATACATCTTCAACAACTTGGTCTTCTAGGCCCAAAACAGCAGCCATAGTACTTGGTTGTAACTCACAAGCTTTTTGCATAGCTAAAGCACGTTGTGAAACCAGTTTTAATCCGTCTTCAAAAGTTAAAGCGCCACTAGCAACTAATGCTGAAAACTCCCCTAAAGAGTGTCCTGCAACCATATCTGGTTTAAAACTATCGCCTAAAGTTTTTGCTAGAATTACAGAGTGTAAAAAGATAGCGGGTTGTGTTACTTTAGTTTCTTTAAGGTCTTCAGCAGAACCTTGAAACATAATATCAGTAATGTTAAAACCTAAAATTTTATTCGCTTTTTCGAATAATTCTTGTGCGAGTTGTGAGTTTTCATAAAGGTCTAAGCCCATTCCAGAGAATTGAGCCCCTTGACCAGGAAATATATATGCGTTCATTGTTTTTGTTTTTTAGCGCTGCAAAAATAAGAATTATAAATTTAGTCGTTATCTATGGTTTTGATAATTTTAGCAGGATTTCCTGCAATAACCACATTGTCTGGAAAACTTTTGGTAACCACAGCCCCTGAGCCAACCACAACGTTGTTTCCTAGAGAAACTCCAGGGCAAATCGTGGCATTACCACCAATCCAAACATTGTGTCCAATTGAAATCGCTTTGCCAAGTTCTTTACCACTATTTCGAGCCTTAAATTCTAAGGGATGCGTTGCTGTATAAATTTGAACATGCGGACCAAACATACAATTGTCTCCAATAGTAACTTCTGCAACATCTAATATACAGCAGTTAAAATTCATAAACAGATTGTTTCCCGCTTTGATATTGCTGCCGTAATCACAATGAAACGGCGGCTCTACAAATAAGTTTTCTCCGGAATTTGGAATGATTTGATATAAAACTTTTTGACGCTCCTCTAAATCAAGTTCACTTAAACTATTAAATTTATGAAACAGTAAGCGAACATTGTGGCGTTCTTTAGCTAAATCAGGGTCTGAAGGGTTATACATTTCTCCAGCAAGCATTTTCTCTTTTTCAGACATAAGTTATTAACGTTTTAAAGTCTCGAAACAGCAGCTTCCGCACAGCGTTCACCGTCCATTGCCGCAGAAACAATACCACCAGCATAGCCACCACCTTCACCACAAGGGTATAAGTTCGTTATTTGTGGATGCTCTAAAGTATCTGTTCTAGGAATTGAAACGGGTGAAGATGTTCTAGATTCTACGCCTACAATATTAGCTTCTTCAGTGTAATAGCCCTTCATTTTTTGTCCGAAGGCCTCAAAACCTTTACGTAATCTTCCGCCAATAAATTTAGGTAAAAGCGAATGTAGTGGTGCCGATTTTAATCCTGGCTGGTATGAAGTATCATTGAGGTCGTTTGATAGTCTGCCTTCAACAAAATCAGTTAAACGTTGTGCAGGTGCCACCTGACTTCTTCCGCCAGCGGTAAAGGCTAAGCGTTCTAAGTTTTTTTGATATTCCAAGCCTTTTAGAACTCCGAATTTTTCATATTTTGCTAAATCGGTATCAACATTTATTTCAACAACAATACCCGAATTAGCATATAAATTATTACGTTTTGAAGGAGACATACCGTTTACCACCACTTCGCCATTGGCGGTAGCTGCTGGTACAATAAATCCACCAGGACACATACAAAAGGAGTAAACTCCACGGTTATTCACTTGTTGAACCAATCCGTAGGAAGCTGCAGGAAGTAATTCACTGCGTTCCCCAGAACAATGGTATTGGATCGAATCAATAATATGTTGCGGATGTTCCACACGAACACCCATAGCGAACGATTTGGCTTCAAGGGCCACTTCTTTATCATGAAGTAAATAAAAGATATCTCTAGCCGAATGGCCTGTGGCTAAAATGACTTTGTCAACGGCTAATTCTTCTCCGTTTTTAAGCTGAATCGCACTTATCGCATTATTTTTTAATTTGAAATCGGTAACACGGGTTTCAAAATGTACTTCACCACCATAATTTAAAATGGTTTCTCGAATATTTTGAACCACTTTTGGGAGTTTGTTAGTACCAATATGTGGGTGGGCATCGATTAAAATTTGGTCTGTAGCCCCATGAAAAACAAGGTTTTCAAAAATACGACGTACATCACCACGCTTTAAGCTTCGTGTGTATAATTTACCATCGCTGTAGGTTCCTGCACCACCTTCGCCAAAACAGTAGTTGGAATCTTCATTAACGTGATGATCCTGATTAATGGCTTTTAAATCGCGACGGCGGTCTTGAACATTTTTACCACGTTCTAAAACAATGGGTTTATAACCCAATTCTATACAACGTAAAGCGGCGTACATACCGGCAGGGCCAAAACCAATAATATGGACTGGTTTAGCTTTTGAAACATCTTTATAGTCAAATTGATATTCTGAAGTTTTAGGAAGCACTTCACGAATATAAACAGCTACCTTATAATTGAATATAATTTTAGGTTTTCGAGCATCAATAGATTTCCGTAGAACTTTTACGCCTGTAATATCCTCACGGTCTATATCTAGTTTTAACGCCGATTTTAAGACTAAAATATCACTGCGCTCTTCCTCTTTAAGCGTAATACGAAGTTGAATTTCTTTTACCATACTGCGAAATTAATGAAAATTGTTGTACCAATACGGCATTAAAATTCTAACCTTTTTTAATACTAAGGATGTATATCTTCATAGAACTAATCATTCCTACATTAAAGCTATTACGGCTCTTATTTTATTAAAGATTATTGTGAAGAAAAGGTAACCAGTTGCTTTAAATTGTTCTGCTGATTTAGAGTTTTCAATATACTTCTCTTGATTCGGTCAGCTAGCATAAAACCTATTAAGCATAGGTAAGTGCTTATTCTGATATTTCTATAAGTGGATCCGGAAACTCTGTCATTCCTGGTATTTCGGGCATAGGGGCATAACTACCTTCTATAGAGCCCATGCATTCTTCTCCCGTGGTTTTATCGATAAAATATTTACCAAAAGCAACATCGTTATCTATATGAATACGATACATTTTAGCGTCTTCCACAATACTGTTATTAAAACCAAATCGTGGTAAACTAAAAGCGTCTATCACAAAGTCTATTTTTTCTTGTTCTTCTGCAGTCGGAATGTAAAAATCGGTCATTCCCAAAGTGTCAAAAGGGGAGATGCGTTGGTTGGTTAGGTTCACTTCAAAATCATACCTGAGGTGGTTTGCTAAACGCCCGTCATTTTTGTTTAACGGTGTAAACCTAATAATACGCCTATATTTAACGATTGTTTTTTTTGAGTTTGACCATGCGGTAATATCATAATCATCTAGAAGGAATTTAAAATCCGGGTATTTAGTCTTGAGTATTTTATTAGCTCTTGTAATTAATTCAGCTTTTTTTAATGGCATGGTTTCTTTTGAAGGATTAGCGGTATTAGCGCTAGTATTTATATTGTTTGATTGGCCATAATACGCAAAGCTTGAAAAGAAAAAAAGCAAGGTGAACAGTCTCGTCATTTAAAGCTGTCTATTTTCTAACATAAGTAATAAAAGAAAATTGATGATCATTCTTATCATCTTTTAGATGAAATTTATGAGCACTTTCTTTCCATATTTTCGTGTCTATTTCAGGGAAATAGGTGTCAGCCTCAAAATTGTCATGTACACGAGTGAGTTCAATTTTATCAGCCAAAGGCAGGGCTTGTTTATAAATTTCTCCACCGCCAATAATGTAGGGTTGCTCATCATTTTTACAAAAATCGATAGCGTCTTGAAGGCTGTTCACTACAATCACACCTTCAGGTACTTCATAGTCTTGTTGTCTGCTTATCACGACATGAATTCTGTTAGGTAATGGTTTTGGGAAGCTTTCAAAAGTTTTACGTCCCATGATAATATGGTGTCCGTTGGTTAATGTTTTAAAACGTTTTAAGTCATCACTTAAATGCCAAATGAGTTTATTGTCTTTTCCAATAGCGTTGTTTTCCGCGGCAGCGACAATAACAGTAAGTTCTTGATTTGTGTTTAATGTTTTTGTAGTTAAGACCTCTTTGGTTGTAGGTTGTGGCGTTACTGGTGCAACTTTAGGTAGGTTTTCTTGAAGTTGTTCAATGCGCTTTTTCTGTTTATCTACTAATTTTGCTAGTTGTTTTTGTTCCCAGTCTTTGCCCATAAACTTATAAGTCACAAAGACATTAAACGTGTGGTATAACAAAAAGAATAACCAAATTAAAATCGCGTATAAAAACCACTCGGCACCTAGTATTTCATTCAATCGGGTACCCATACCTAAAACCGTATTGGCTAGGATTAAAAAAGCACTTCCAATAAGGAATAATACAAAATGAAAATAGAGTCGCTTCTTTTGTTTAATGCGTTTTTGAGCATTTTTAATAAGCTCTAATTGTTCTTTGTCTATTTGTGGAGTTGGTTTTTTTTTGCCGAACATAGTGGTTTAATTATGAAGGTAAAGTTACTGCTTTTTTATTGAGATTAAAATCATTTAATTTAGGAAGACTTTTTTCGATATTATCAAATGAAGCCTGTAACAGTATGTGTTGATTATCAGTTTGTAAAGTAGCGTATTAATTAAAAATACAATAATTATATGAATGAATTATTTAGTTAGTATTATTTTTTTAGAAGCCAAATTATTAAAATGATAATTCTTTCAATATGAGAAATTTAAATGCTTAATTGTGATAAAAACTTTATAAATTAGTAGCTATAACAGCAACGAAAAAAATAAGATTATGGCTATAAAAAAACAATACTTAAAGAGCAAACCGGTTTGTAAAGTAACTTTCTCAATTGATGCTGCTGAGGCTGAAAAAGTAGCTTTAGTTGGAAGTTTTAATGATTGGAGTACTGAAGAAACCGAATTAAAAAAGTTAAAAAGCGGAACGTTTAAAGGCACTGTAAACCTTGACGCAGGAAGTAGCTACGAGTTTAAATATGTGGTAGATGGTGTTTATGAAAACGACGAAGCTGCCGATGCTTATGCTTGGAGCGATTTTGCAGGCGCTGAGAATAGCGTGCTGAATTTATAGAAATAGTATAAAAGAATCTGTCTTTAAAAACAAAGGGGTCATTCTGAATTTGTTTAACTGTGTTGAATCTTCGATTTCAGAATCTCATCAGGCTGTTAACTAGTAGTAATGAGAACCTGAATCATCCATCGTACTTGTCGGCAGGCAGGAGTTCAGGTTGACGTATAGTTCGCTTTTTACGTGATTATTCTTAATTATATAGCAACTTTACCCTTTATGTGTGGGTGCGGATTGTAATCTTCTAAGGTGAAATCTTCAAATTTAAAGTCGAAAATATCTTTGACTTCTGGGTTGAGTATCATTTTAGGAAGTGGTCTTGGGTCTCTTGATAATTGCAGTTCCACTTGTTCGAAGTGGTTGCTGTAAATATGCGCATCACCAAAAGTGTGGATAAAATCTCCGGCTTCATAACCACAAACTTGAGCCATCATCAAGGTAAATAAGGCATAAGAGGCAATGTTGAAAGGCACGCCTAAAAAGATATCGGCACTGCGTTGGTATAACTGGCAAGATAATTTTCCGTTAGCCACGTAAAACTGAAAGAACGCGTGGCAAGGTGGTAAAGCTGCTTTGCCATTGGCAACGTTTTCACTAAAGGATTTTGAAGTGTCCGGTAAAACCGAAGGATTCCATGCCGAGACCAACATGCGTCTGCTATTCGGGTTGGTCTTTAAGGTTTCAATAATTTCTTTAATCTGGTCAATATCATCACCATTCCAGTTGCGCCATTGGTAACCGTAAACGGGGCCTAGATCACCATTTTCATCGGCCCATTCATTCCAGATTTTCACACCGTTTTCAGTAAGGTAATCAATGTTTGTATCACCCTTTAAAAACCACAGTAGTTCGTAAATAATAGATTTTAAGTGTAATTTTTTGGTGGTTACCATGGGGAACCCTTCACTTAAATCGAAGCGCATTTGATAACCAAAAACACTTTTTGTTCCGGTTCCAGTGCGGTCTCCTTTTTCATTTCCGTTCTCTAAAACGTGTTTTACTAGGTCGTGATATTGTTTCATAGGCCTCATTCCTGTACAGGCAGGAATCTGTTTTTTAAGTGAAAATTTCGTTGGAAATTTGAATACATATTCCAACGGCGAATTTAGTGAAAATCATTAAAATTCATCTAACAATTGGTTGGAATTAGATTTCGATAAGTCTACAAGGGGCGATTTCTAAGGTGTTAATATGATGAAATGGGTAACTGAGGAGATTGTTTGTGGCATGTTGTCCTTCGATATACTCTTAAGATTCCTGCTTTCGTAGGAATTTAGCCCTATTCCTGCGCAGGCAGGAATCTTGTTATTCCAACAGGCTAAAACCTGCAAGTTTAGAGCTAGATTAAAGTGATTAGGTAATGCTTTTTTGTTGTAATATGTTCTTCGATATACTCTTAAGATTCCTGCTTTCCCAGGAATTTAGCCTATAATCATTCCGGCAATAGTCGCTGAAATTAAAGAAGCAATGGTCCCGCCAATTAAAGCTTTCATACCAAATTTAGATAAGGTTTTTCTCTGCCCAGGTGCTAGGGATCCAATACCACCTATTTGAATGCCTATGGATGCAAAGTTTGCAAAGCCACAAAGCATATAGGTTGCCATGATTATCGATTTTTCGTAATTAAGATGTATGGTATTAGCTGTGTTTTTTAATTCGGCTAATTGAATGTAACCTACAAACTCACTAGCTGCGAGTTTAATTCCTAGGAGTTGCCCCATCATCATGACATCTTCTTTAGCAACACCAATAAGCCACATAAGTGGAGCGAATACGGTTCCTAAAATGGCTTCTAAAGACAAGGCTTGGTATGGTGAATTTTCACTAACCCAAAGGTTGAAGTTTCCAATAGACCCTATTTTTAAGAAAAAGTAGTTAATCATTGCTATAAAAGCAACAAACACCAGAAGCATGGCAGCGACGTTGGCAGCCAATTTGAAACCTTCGGTAGTCCCAGTAGCAATAGAATCTAATATATTATCGCCAATTTTTTGTTTTGACACAGCAACTTCGGTGTTTACGGCGTCGATTTGCGGATATAAAATTTTTGAAATCACAATAGCTCCAGGTGCAGCCATGACTGATGCCGCTAACAAATGTTTGGCGAAATATTCACGTAAAACCATATCATCACCACCTAAAAACTGAATGTATGCGGCTAAAACACCTCCAGCTACGGTGGCCATACCCCCTATCATCACCAAGAGAATCTCAGACTTGTTCATTTTTTCTAAATAGGCCTTAATCATCAATGGGGCCTCTGTTTGCCCGAGAAAGATGTTCCCGGCAACACTTAAACTTTCAGCGCCAGAAATGCCCAAAAGTTTGGTGAGTAACCAGGCCATGCCTTTGACTACTCTTTGAATGATTCCTAAGTAAAATAAAACTGAGGTTAATGCTGAAAAGAAAATAATAGTAGGTAGAATGGTCACAGCGAAATTGATAAGCGGACTCTCAATCGTGCCCGATATAAAAGAGCTAAATAAGAATTCGGTGCCAGCTTCCGTAAAGGTTAAAACTTTATTGAAAGCTTTACCAAGGTACTTGAATATGTTTTGTATGAAAGGCACTTTTAAAACACCAATAGCAATTAGCAGTTGAAAAGTTAGTCCCATGCCTACGGTCTTCCAATTGATGGCTTTTTTATTGCTACTGAATAAATAAGCAAGTAGAATGAGTGAAATCATTCCTAAAATGCCACGCCATAAGCTATTAAAAGAGAATCCTTCACTAGGGTGGATGGAGGCTTTAGTTTTAGGTTCCTGACTTGATGCAGAATCTGAAGTACTAATTTCAACCATTTCATCACCAGCCGGTAAATAAATGGAATCAGTTGTGATGCCTTGTGTTACAGAATCAACAACAGCATGGGTTTCTGTGTCTTGAGCAAAAGTATTTAAAGATGAGAATAAACAGATTGCAGCAATACACAGAAACAACTTTTTCATAGTCTAAAAATAAGGTTATTCGCGTTTAGAAATTTCATCCCTAATATGCGCTGCTTTTTCGTAATCTTCTGTAGCAACAGCTTCTTCTAATAATTTTTGAAGTTCTTCTAGGGTTTTGCCTTTGTAAGTCTCGTCTTGCTCATCGGTTTCAATTTCATTAGCTACCAATTCATCTAATAAAACACTATCCTCTTGAGATTCATCTTCTTGCTTTGGGTTTACTTTTAAGTAGATTCCAGCTTTATCAAGAATGTTTTTATAGGTAAAAATAGGTGCTTGAAAACGAAGGGCTAAAGCAATAGCATCACTAGTTCTAGCATCAATGATTTCTTCAATTTTATCGCGTTCGCAAATTAAACTGGAATAAAAAACACCGTCTACAAGTTTGTGAATAATCACTTGTTTAACCACAATATCAAAGCGGTCGGCAAAATTTTTAAATAAATCGTGAGTTAATGGGCGGGGTGGGCTAATTTCTTTTTCTAATGCGATGGCAATAGATTGTGCCTCAAAAGCACCAATTACGATAGGGAGTTTACGGTCGCCATCTACTTCATTCAAAATTAACGCATAAGCACCATTTTGTGTTTGGCTATAGGAAATCCCCTTTATATTTAATCTTACTAAACTCATATATTTAAAACGTAAAAAACCGCTTAATTTAGAACTTAACCTTCTGAATATTCAGAAAAGGTATAAAATGCTAAATTAAGCAGTTCTTTAGGACTACACAATTTATAAAAAATAAATTATTGTTGTGCTTTAAAAGCTTTTAATTTTTCAATTAGGGCAGGAACCACTTCAAAGGCATCGCCAACTACGCCATAATCTGCAGCCTTAAAGAAAGGTGCTTCGGGGTCTGTGTTGATGACTACTTTTGTTTTTGAAGCACTAACACCAGCTAAATGCTGAATGGCTCCAGAGATTCCAATAGCAATGTATAAGTTTGATGCTACAGGTTTTCCGGTTTGACCAACGTGTTCACCATGCGGGCGCCACCCTAAATCAGATACCGGTTTAGAACATGCTGTCGCTGCACCTAAAACTTCGGCTAATTCTTCAATCATGCCCCAGTTTTCTGGTCCTTTTAAGCCTCTTCCTCCAGACACTACAATTTCGGCATCAGCAATGCTCACCTTGTCACTGGCTTTGTCTACCGATTCAACTTTAACTCCTAAACTTGGTATTTCAGGTGAGAAGTCTTCCGCGGAAGCGCTACCCGTATTTTCGACCAATCCGAATGCATTATTAGAAACACCTATGATTTTAACATCGGTGTTTATTTGAGTTGCCTCAAAAGCTTTGTTGGTGAAAGCGGTACGTTTAACAGTAAACGGGCTCGTGCTTGACGGTGCTTCAACCACATTGGAAGCGTAACCAGCTGATAAACTCACCGCTAAAAGTGGTGCTAAATATTTGCTATTGGCACTTGAGCTTAATATCACAACTTTAGAGTCTTCTTTTTCAGCAGCTTGTTTGATGGCTGCGGCATAGCCTTTGGCATTAAAAGCATCAAGTTGTGAGTTGCTTACGTTTAAAACTTTATCAACACCATACTGCCCTAAAGCCGAAGTGTCGTTGGCGTTTATAGCAATGGCTGTAACGCTTGTTCCTAATTGGTTGGCCACGGCTTTGGCATAAGAAGCAACTTCAAAAGCTGCTTTTTTAAAGGTGCCTTGTTCTGATTCTGTATATACTAAAACGGACATATTAAATTTTTTTTAATTTCCACGAAAGTAGAAATCTCATTAATGAGTTTTTGTTTTGTCATCCTGAATTTATTTCAGGATCTCATGGTGATTTCGGTATTTCAACGAACCTCTCCGCAATCATTACGCCTCCAATACAGGGGCTAGAGGAGGTCTAAATCACTTTAGCCTCGTTGTGAAGCAAGTTGACCAATTCATCTAAATTATCGGCATCAACTAAAGTCACAGCGCCTTTTGGAGTAGGTTTTTCAAATGAAGTAGAGCTTGTTTCAACCTGCGTTTCGATAGCATCAACAACCTTTAAGGGTTTTTTACGCGCCATCATAATACCTCGCATGTTTGGAATGCGTAAATCACTTTCTTCAACTAAGCCTTTCTGGCTCCCTATAACTAATGGTAGTGACGTAGAAACGGTTTCTTTTCCGCCGTCTATTTCTCTTATCGCTTTCGCGGAAGTCCCCTCAACTTCTAAACCTATACAGTTATTTACAAAATTGGCATCGGTTAATCCAGCAAGCATACCAGGTACCATACCACCATTATAATCAATAGATTCTCTTCCAGCAATAATAAGGTCGTAAGCACCATCTTTTGCGACTTCGGCGAGTTGTTTAGAAACTGAAAAACCATCAGTAGCTTCAGCATTTACACGAATGGCTTCATCTGCTCCAATCGCAAGGGCCTTACGTAAAGTAGGCTCAGTTTCTGTAGTTCCAACGTTAATTACAGTAACGTGAGCACCTTGTTTTTCTTTAAACCACATGGCACGTGTTAATCCAAATTCATCATTCGGATTAATTACAAATTGTACACCATTGGCGTCAAATTTCGTGTTGTCTTCAGTGAAATTAATCTTTGAAGTAGTGTCTGGAACATGACTGATACACACTAATATTTTCATTTGTATAATTTTTATAATGATTAGATATATGTAAAACCAGTACTAATGTTGTTAAGAAACAGACATTAATAAGGTCATCATCTTAATTTTTTAGCAAAATCGTCTGAGATTTTCAGGAGACGAAGTTAATTATTTTATTCGTAAAAATTGCTATGCATGCATAATAATTAATCAAAAAATTAATGATAAATATTACAAAATGATAATGTATGAGCCTTTAGTGTGAAATGGATTAAAGTCCGCGGTTTTATTATGCACTATTATTAATGTATCCGCATAAATAGTAGGTTTTTACTGTAAAGATGGCAAAAACCAAATATTCCTGAATTTTCATTTCACATTTTATAGGATACTTTTAGCAATAATTGTTATTTTTGCTACTCGAATAAAAATAAACTTTAATGAAGACAATTCAATTTAGAGAAGCTATTTGCGAAGCCATGAGCGAAGAAATGCGCAGAGATGAGAGCATTTACCTTATGGGAGAGGAAGTAGCGGAGTATAATGGTGCCTATAAAGCATCAAAAGGCATGTTAGACGAATTTGGTGCTAAACGTGTTATTGATACACCAATTGCAGAACTTGGTTTTGCTGGTATCGCTATTGGTTCTACAATGACAGGTAATAGACCGATTGTAGAATATATGACGTTTAACTTTTCATTAGTTGGAATTGATCAAATTATAAATAATGCAGCAAAAATCAGACAAATGTCTGGTGGGCAGTTTAAATGTCCGATTGTATTTCGTGGGCCTACAGCTTCTGCTGGACAGTTAGGAGCAACACACTCACAAGCTTTTGAAAACTGGTTTGCTAACACGCCAGGTTTAAAAGTAGTTGTACCTTCAAACCCTTACGATGCTAAAGGTTTATTAAAAGCTTCTATCCGTGATGATGATCCGGTTATTTTTATGGAAAGTGAGCAAATGTATGGTGATAAGGGTGAAGTTCCAGAAGGAGAATACATCATTCCATTAGGAGTTGCTGATATCAAACGTGAAGGAACCGATGTAACTATCGTTTCTTTTGGAAAAATCATTAAAGAAGCTTACAAGGCAGCAGACGAATTAGAGAAAGAAGGTATTTCTTGTGAAATTATCGACTTACGTACAGTGCGTCCAATGGATAGAAAAGCGATTATCGAATCAGTTAAGAAAACAAATCGTTTAGTTGTTTTAGAAGAAGCATGGCCGTTTGGTAGTGTTGCTACTGAGATTACTTACTTAGTACAATCTGAAGCTTTCGATTACCTTGATGCGCCTGTTGTAAAAATAAACACTGCAGATACCCCTGCACCGTATTCTCCAGTATTATTGGAAGAATGGTTACCTAACAAAGACGAGGTAATTAAAGCGGTAAAAAAGGTAATGTATAAATAAACTGTATTTTTTTACGTTATATAAACTTCATCAACAACCTTGTTGATGAAGTTTTTTTTATTATGAATATAAGATGCTCACTTTTTTTATTTCTACTAAGTTTTTGTGCAGCTTTTGCGCAAACAAAAGTGAGTGGTTATGTTTTTGATGAAAATGATGAAGCCGTATCTTTTGCTAATGTCATTTTTAAAGGCTCCACTCAAGGGACAATTACTAATGAAGAAGGACGGTTTTACTTAGAGTCTGATGAGACTTGGCCCGAGCTTACCGTGTCTTTTATTGGCTATGAAACTTTAACGGTGCCTTTGCAAAAAAAAATCAACTACGATTTAAAGTTTACACTTGTTGAAGCCACTTCTCAATTAAATGAGGTTTTTATTGTATCCGGTAAGCAACCTAAAAAAAATAATCCCGCTATAGATTTGCTGCGGAAAATTTGGGAACACAAACGTAGTAACGGGCTAAAGCAATTTAAGCAATACGAATATGATAAATACGAAAAATTAGAATTCGATATCAATACCATAGACAGTACACTTATAAATAGTAAACTGTTTAAAGGGATGGAATTCGTGTTTGATGAAGTAGATACCTCTAGGGTTACTGGAAAAACCTACCTGCCTATTTTTGTTAATGAAGCTGCATCAAAAGTATACGGTGATAATGAGCTTAACAAAAACAAAGAAATCTTACAGGGTAATAAAAACTCAGGATTTAGCGATAACCAAAGTCTTATTGATTTTGTGAAAGACCTCTATGCAGATATCAATGTCTATGATAATTTCCTGAAGTTTTTTGATAAAAGTTTTGTGAGTCCTCTATCGCGAACGGGCATCAATACCTATAATTATGTGCTGGCCGATAGTGCTTACATTGATAATAAGTGGTGCTACAATATTATTTATTACCCACGACGAAAAAACGAACTCACTTTTAAAGGCGATTTTTGGGTTGCTGATACTACTTATGCCATTAAGGAAATTAATATGCAGGCCTCAAAAAGTGCCAATATTAACTGGGTTAAGGAAATATATATCGAACAAGAGTTTGAGGTATTAAATGATTCCCTTTTCCTTGTGAAGCGTGATTATATGATGTCTGATTTTGCGCCTAATAAAAAGGAAAAGTCCCGCGGACTCTACGGAAAGCGAACAACCCTTTATGATAATTATAAATTCGATATTAAAAGAGATAAGAAGTTTTATGAAAAAGAGGTAAACTTCTATGATACAGCTGCCTTTGATCGTGATGATGCCTTTTGGGAAGCCAAAAGGATGGAAAAACTTAGCGAAGACGAAAAAGGCGTTTACAAAATGTTGGACACCTTAAAAACGGTTAAGAAGTTTAAAAATCTCTACAGTGCTGGTACTGTTTTAGCTTCGGGTTACTATGAGTTTAATACTTTACCGCTAGATTACGGACCGGTGTTTTCTTCCTTTGGATACAATGAAGTGGAAGGTGTACGTTTACGTGCCGGTGGGCGCACCTATTTTGGGAGAAACGATTTATGGCGTATTGAAGGGTTTATGGCCTACGGATTTCGTGATGATAAATTTAAATACGGTATATCTGGAAAATGGCTTATAGATAAGAAAACCCGATTGATTATAGCCGGCGGAAATCGTCGTGATATCGAACAGATAGGGGCGAGTTTAACCAATTCTACTGATGTTTTAGGAAGAAGCTTTGCGTCGTCTGGAATATTTACAACGGCCACTAATGATAAACTAACCAATATTAATTTAAGCACCTTATCGCTTCAGTTTGAGCCTGCAAGAAATTTAATTTTCAGACTGGGCGGAAGTTATAGAACTTTAGAGTCGGCTTCAGAAACCTTCAGTTTAGATTACTATGACCCCAATTCTCCAACGGGAGTGTCTTCTGAAATCAAACAATACGAAACCGAAATTTTAATGTCTTATTTTCCGAATAGAAAAATGACAGGATTTGGTGTAGAGCGCTCTGCAGCAAATGACGATTATGCTCAAATTTATGCCTTAATCAGTAAAGGTTTAAAAGGAAGGCATAATGATAATTTTGATTATACTAAACTACAGTTTAGATATGTGCAGCCTTGGCAAGTAGGTGGTTTCGGAAGGTTGTTTACCACGATTGAAGCTGGGAAAACCTTTGGAGCTGTGCCTTTAGGTTTATTAAGTGTTATTCCGGGTAACCAAAGTTATTTTTCTATTTATAACACTTTTTCTCAAATAGATTTTTATGAGTTTGTTACCGATGAATATGCCTCTTTACATGTAGAACATAATTTTAACGGACGCTTGTTTTCTCGAATTCCGTTAATTAAAAAGTTTAATTTACGGGCTATAGCTGGCTTTAGAACGGTTATGGGAAGTATATCTCAAGAAAATATAGACCTGAATGCTTCTGGCTTAAACTACGTTGCACCGTCTAAAGACCCTTACTACGAATACAGTTTTGGTATAGGTAATATTTTTAAGGTTTTCCGAATCGATTTCAACTTCCGCGGGAACTACATGGATGAGGTTGAAAACCCTAATGCCCGACCTTTTGGGATTACAGGGGCTTTTGGTTTTAGTTTTTAGGAAGCATCTCTTTTTCTTTCTTTCACAATTTAATACATTTTTTCAATTAACATTGATGTGCCGATTTGGGTTGGTTAGTCATATGTGTAGTGTTTGTTTAGCTCAATTAAAAATTTAGATGTCATTCCGACAATAGGACGAATCTTTTCCAATAGAATAAAAAAACTTCAACTAAATAAAAAATTTCTATTTAAAAAAGAAAGTTAAATCGTACAAACAAAAAGAATAATACTTACATTTGGTACTTCTCAAATCTATAAAGTGTATTCTATATGTCTGGAAAACCTGCAGCGACTTTAGGAAGTCATCATACTTGCCCCATGTGCAGTGGCACTACGCCCCATGTTGGCGGACCAATAATTAAAGGTGAAGCTAATGTTTTATTTAACGGAAAGCCTGTGGCTACTATGGGGAGCATGTGCACCTGTAATGGTGGTCCAGATACGGTTATTAGCGGGAATCCATCGGTACTTGTAAATGGGAAACCGATTTCTTGTTTGGGAGATTCCACGGCTCATGGTGGGGTGATTACCGTAGGCGAACCAAATATTATAGTAAGTAGTTCTGCGACAGTACCTTCTGAAGCCCTGCCTGCCGAAAAAATTCCTTTTCCGAAAATCACTTCATTAGATAGAATCAAATCGACGGTTATTGGCCAAGGTGAAAACCTAAAAGAAGCTAGAAAAAAACAGGAAGAAGCTAAAAAGCAGGGATACCTCATTCAAATTGATTTTAGTGTTTAGATTTTAAGGAAATGAGAGTAGAGTACCCCATCATACCATCTTACGGAAACCATCCCGACGAAATTGAAAAAGAAAAGACCAATGCTTATCATTTTGGCCATAATAACAGAAACGGTTTTTTTCCACTTGGTATAAATAATTCTTGGCACGGGGGTATACACATTGAAGGTCTTGGTACCAAGGTTTGTGCGATAGCCGACGGTCGTATTATTGCTTACCGTTTTGCGGAAGATTATTTACCTGAAAAAGATAGTGAAACGGCTAAATATTCCAATAGTTTTATGTTAATACAGCATGATTTTGAAACTCCTGAAAAAATAAAATTTCGTTTTTATAGTCTGTACATGCACTTGCAGCCTAAAAAGGAGATGGTTGCTAGTAAGGACGGTCAAAATATTCCTGATTTGTACGCGAAGTATGTGGTAAAAATAAAAACGAATTCAAGGGAAATGGGATTGAAAGTTCGTGAGTATAAATCCGAGGTTTTAGAAAAACAGAAAAAGGAAACTCATTTTTTCGCTAAAGGAACCACTCTGAAAATGGAGTATGATGTATGCTTGCCTCCAGAACATTGGATGTGTGGCAATGCTTCATATGTGTTTTGTTCTCATAACAATAAAGTTTTCTGTGTATACAAAGGCTACTTAACTGATGAGGTTGATGAGTTTGTTAAAGTAGATCATTATAAAGCTAAAGAGGTTAATGTTTTTGGGGAAGCCGATTATAAGGGAACCATGTTGTTTGACGCTGTTAACGGCAATTTTGTCGGAATGGAATGTTATAATACAGAATTGGAAATAGAAAAAACAAAAGATAAAGCCTGGTATAAAGTTAAAGGTACTGACCACTACGTTTTAGCCCAAGACTGTAGCAAAATTTTCAAGAAAATAAAAGATGATGTCTTTTTTAAAACGGTTGAAAATGTTGACGTGCCTATAAAGGCAGGACAAATTATAGGTAACCTTGGTCAATATAACTCTGAAAACTGTAAATCGTATAATGCGTTACATTTAGAAGTGTTTACAGATGATGCCAATCTTTCTGAATTTATAAATAATACTAAAGATAAGGATCGGATCACATATGAGGTTGACAAAGGTAAAAAACTTCATAAAGGAAAGCCTTGTGATTTATTACTAACAAATACCAATGTAAAAATTTTTGAATGTGATGGGGATTATACACAAATCGGGTTTGAAGATGAAACCGCTGTTGTGCCCTATGTTATACTGAATGATGAAAATAAAAAAATTAAGACCTATGTTAATGGAGTTAAAGTAAGAAACAATGTTTACACCATTAAAGAGGCAGATTTTGACGAAATCAATTCCCAATTAAACCATGTTTTACCAAATAAGCAATCTGAAGTCTATTATATAAATAAAACAGGAGCTGACAATGTGAACAGAACCATAGGTTATGGTATGAAATATTCAGGAAAAAAGTTTTGGGTGAAATCTATAGAAGTTACTGGAGATTCTGGTGCTTGGGTAAGTTTAAGGGCTGCTATCAATACGGTGTTTGAGAATAAACCTAGTAATCATTCTGAAACTGTTGAGGTTTTGAAAACCTCCAAAATAATAAAAACAGCAGAAGCTAAAGATAGTCAAGGCGTGCTGTGGTGGCATGTCAAAACGAAACAGGAAGCTGGTTGGATTAAAAAATCGGAACTCACAGAAAAGAACCCCTACAATTGGACTGATTTTGGCTGGAAGCTATTAGATGATACTGGTGATCAATATTTTTATATGTTCGGTGAGTTTGTTGAAAAAAGCAGTCCGCATAAATTCGTCGAAGATATCTGGACACAGGCCGATACCGACGGAGATAAGGTGTTATCTAATTTTGAATTACAGCAGGTCATGCGAAATAAGGCATCCCTACATCACGTTAGTAAGTTAATTTGTAAACATGAGAGTGAGTGGAATACTTGGAAAAATATAGATATATTTGAAAGAGAACTGAAAAGCTTGTTTCAAAAAGGCATCGATGAGGCCTCTGATCCTGAAAGGAAGCAGGAGCTAGAAACCCAGCGGGACAAAAAAATAAAGGTCATAACAAACAAAACAGGAAACTTATGTTTCTGGGATGAAATAACCACAGGTGATTTACGCTCTAAAGAAGAACGTAAACAAACCTATATTGCTGCCCATCGCAAGTATACACCAGTAATCAGAATAACCGATAACCTTACTGTTGAAGAACAGGGTTTAGCTTATGATTTTGAAATCTTAGATAAAAAACGCATAAAACGTCAATTCCCAAAAGAATCAAATGTGTATCATTTTCATCCTATTGCTTTTGTGGAGCAGATGAAGATGATTGTAGGGGTTAATATTACCACTTATTTTATTTTCTATAATGGAAATATAGAAAAACATCTATCTTCTTCTTTAGAAGTAAATAAGTATAAATATGTTTATGTTGATGATAAAGGGAGTCATCACGAAATTTGTACTACTGAATTCTTTGTTATTAAAAAGAAAAAATATGGAGTAGTACATTATTCGAAACCTACTCATGCTGCCATAATTTATGATGAAAATGTAAGTGAAGGTAGTACGTCAAGAAGAGTTAAGTATGTTAATAATGATATAGCGGAATATGGAGAGCATCCAACAAAGGGGAAGATTTGGAGATTATATGAAGCCTTAGATGAAGATGTTGAAATTGTTAAAATGCCCGATAACCTAAATTATTCAAAAAATGGAGTAATAATTAAATATCAATTTACTAGTACAAAAAGAAGATTTACAGGTTCTGGGTCTTTAGCAGGTTTTATTGGTGCATTAGCTGAACATCAGGAGGGAATAAAGACGACAGGAAGTTGCTTTAATGAAGGCTCTTGTTTTCCTAGTTCAAAACACGTCAACGGAGAAAGCGTAGATACAATATACAAATGGGACCAAAATAAAGATCAAAAAATAATTGATGCTATGAAAAAGTTTCATTTTAACGAAAGGTTAATTGGTTCAAAAAAATATTTTGAAAATTTCAATAATGCATCTGATGGAGGTTCACTTCATAACTCGCATTTACATTCTGGAGAGTTTGATAATAATAAAATTCAAATTATAAAATAATTATGAAAAAAGTGATATTTATTCTTGTCATGGTAGTTGCATTAGGGCTGATATCATGTAAAGAAACTTTAAGTAATAAATCAGAAGACACGACGTGTTACAATAAGAAAGATACTGTTAGTGACATGTTAAAAAATACTATAAGTCCTAAGGAAAAGGGTATTCAGTTAATGGGTGATTCTTTAATTTCTGATGGAAATTTTATTGATAAAATTAATACAACATGTGTTTCGGGTGGAGATTTGGAGATTTCTGATTCTTACAAAATGAAATGCGAGTTTTTTAAAATAAAATTTATTTATGAAAACTTAAATGGTATAAATAATGAGGTGATTCAAAATTTTAAAAATATAAACTATAGTATTAAACAATCTAAAGAAACATCTGATGCTGATGATTTTGTTATAAAGAATTTAATTTTAAAGAAAGAAGGAGTTTTAACCGATTCAATCAGAATGTATAGTTATGAAAACTATATAGAGGCTTTAGCTCAAAAAAATGAATATTTTTATATAAAGGATAATAATTTGTGGATATTAAAATTTAATATTGATGAAGACGGTGTAAATGTTGTTGATTGGCATAGATTTACAGTAAATGATGGTGGTAAGATTATTTTGGAAGAAAACTAAATTATGTAAGTTTCCGATAGCGAGGACTCGTAGTCCATGCCATTCATGAAATATTAAAGAGGTATCATAAAAATGTTTCTAAAAATAAATAAGAGTTGTCTACAAAATATAAGGCTACAGAAAAGGATGTCGCGTATTTTATAACAATAACGACAGTAAGTTGACTAGATGTTGTTGCATTAGATTTGTTTTGAGTTATTAGTATGGCACGGACTACAAGTCCGCGCTATCGGGTGAAAGATGTCTACTTTTTTGTGCTCCGACAATTTGCCTAGCCTGGAAAAGATGGTAGAGGCTATTTCCCCAGATGGCATTCGTCAGATCGGTACTGTATATCAAATTAGAAAATCGTTAAACTATGTAAGTTACAACGACCGAAAGGCAATAATGGTAGATATTAAGGCTATTTATCAAGCAGACAATAAGGGATTTACAATAGAAGCTTTTGAGGTGTTTAAACAAAACTTGGAGGCAAATACCTATCTGCCGTAAAGTCTTGGGGAAATAACTGGCAAAACCTAACCACATTTTTAATCTACCCTAAAGAAATTAGGAAACTCCTTTACGCCACCAATATATTGAAAGTTTTAATGCAAGTCTGCATAAATAAACAAGAAACAAAAAGGTATTTCCCAATGATGGTACAGCCTTGAAATTTATTTATTTGGTAGCTCAAGGTGTCAGTGAAAAATGGTAGAAAACCAGATTTAAATGGGGTCGATTTACATTCAATTGTATGTTTTTTTTCTGATAGGTTATAATCAAAACTATTTTAATCTATGAAATTTGAAATGTTTTTCAAAAGCACATAATTTTGGATAAACGCTATGGAATTATAAATTTAAGATGTATAGCTCAATAATTCGTTATATTTGGATCAAAATTATTTATTGTATATCTGCGTGTTTCCAAGTATTCTGTATCGCATAGGTTTCTTAAAATTAAGTAGTAATAATAGTTCAATCAATAAATTTGAATGGAGGCGTTTTAAACCAAATAACATAAAAGAACAATATGATAGAATCTAAAAACATTGGATTTATAAGACTTTTTAAATGGTCTGGAGGTTATTTTTTTTGGCTTCTAGTTTTTAATGGTATAGTGGCATCTCTCTATCATTTTAAAGTGATAAACATAATTATTCCTTGGTTACCTGTTTCAATTATTGGTACTGCGGTTGCGTTTTATCTCGGATTTAAAAACAACAATGCTTATGAGAGAATTTGGGAAGCTCGAAAAATATGGGGTGGCATTGTAAATACAAGTCGTAGTTGGGGGATGCTTTTAGATAGTTATATTAGCAATCAGTTTACTGTAACTGATAAAAGTAGTTCTGATATTCATCAAATTAAGCAACGACTCATTTATCGACATATAGGATGGTTATATATTCATAGAAATCAACTTCTAACACCAACAACTTGGGAGCATAAAAAAGATACCCATAAATCTAGAATAATTGCAGGTTATTTCAGAAAAAACTTAGGAAAACGACTTTTGAATAATGAAATTAGTGAAGGCGAATTAAAAGATTATTTTCCAAATGATGAGTACGATACCTTAATTGGTTATGCCAACCCAGCGACCCAAATTATGAACGCACAGTCTAGGGATTTACAGGTTTTGCGACAAGAAAATGTTATTGATGATTTCAGACATATGCAATTAGAAGATTTGTTAAGAACTCTTATAGAATTGCAAGGTAAAAATGAAAGAATTAAGAAATTTCCTTTACCAAGGCAGTATTCCTCTATAAGTGATTATTTTGTTGCCATTTTTCTATTCCTGTTGCCTTTTAGTATGGTTCCAGAATTGATGGCTTTTGATAAATGGATTATTTGGCTTTCTGTGCCAATAACAGCTTTAATTGGTTGGGTTTATATTATGATGGAAGTTGTTGGTGATACCTCTGAAAATCCTTTTCAGGGTCTAGTAAATGACATTCCTATGCTTTCTCTATGTCGCACTATTGAAATAGATTTACGTGAAATGTTGTGTGAGAAAAATCTTCCCGAACCTATTAAAGCGGTAGATGGGGTATTAAATTAAAATACATATTTGTATAATACTTAATATAGGTGTGATTCCAATTCTTGAATGGAGTTGTATGGTTTAACCCGATATCGTGGACTTGTAGTTCGTGCCATGCCTAAAATATAAAAGCAGCACCCCAAGAAAGTTCCTGAAAATAAATAAGAGATGTCTACAAAATATAAAGCTACAGAAAGGGACGTCACGTAAGCAAATGGTTGTATGTCAAAAATTTCTTTAACTTTTTCTTGCAAAACAGGTAGAAGCTATAAACTGCGAGAGTTTATAGCTTCTGCCAATATAAATTTTACTTAATAGTTTGTTATGCTTTGCTTTTGTTTCTAGTTTTTATTCAATTACAATTTTGGTTATAAGTGACTAAATATATAACTACTCTACACTAACTATCACTTCTTTAATTTTACCTGTAAAAGTAGTTTCCTCTGGACCATAACCAATACCTAAAGCTACTGGAGTTTGGTTATCAAGACCTACATCTGCTGTTTCATCTGCCGAAAATATGTTAGGTTGCGTTTTTTCAATACGCCCATTTCCAACTTCTTTATTGTCAACAAAAATAGTAGCGACACCACCTTTACCTAAACCATTTCCATCATAGTTAAAGTCAACTTTAACTGTAGTAGCCCCTGGTGCTAACTTGTTCTTTCCTGAAATTACATAACGTTCTAGTCCGAGGAAGTTATAGGTAAACTCAGGTATGCCATCTTTCATGTACATAGACCATCCTCCAAAACGACCACCTTGAGTAAGAATAACGCCGTTAGCACCATCTTTTGGTACTTCGATATCAGCCGTTATTGAAAATGATTTATTCTTGATGTTAATAAAGGTATTCTCCATCATACCTTCCATACCTTCATATAACTTTAACGATTTTCTACCACCCATAATGTCTGGACGTCCAGCTAGAGCTGGGTTCATTCTTTCGATGGTTCTGTCGTCAATTGGTAATACATGGTATTTTTCGGCTTCAGCCATAAACAAGCTCTTCATCTCTTTTACTTTCTCTGGATATTGAGCTGCTAAATTTTTTGATAAGCTAAAATCCTTTCTTGCGTTGTATAGCTCCCAAACATCGTCATTTAAATTAGGTAAGTTGGTCATCTCCCAAGGCGCTCTGTGAATGGTTCGTGCAAACCAACCATTGTTGTATAAGGCTCGATTACCAAACATTTCAAAGTATTGAATGGTATGTCTTTCAGCTGCTTTGGCATCGTTAAATGAGTAGGCAAAACTGGTTCCTTCAATCGGGATTTGCGGTACGCCGTTTACTACTTTTGGTTCTGGAAGTCCAACGATTTCTAAAATAGTAGGGGCAATATCAATGGCGTGAGAGAATTGCGTTCTTAAACCTGTTTTGTCTTTTATACCTTCTGGATAGTGGATAATCATACCATTTCGCGTACCACCAAAGTCTGAAGCCACTTGCTTGGTCCATTTAAATGGCGCATCAAAAGCTACCGCCCAACCAGCTGCCATGTGCGGAAATGTTCCTGGGCCACCCCATTCATCCATTAGAGGTAATAAGTCTTCTACTTTTTCTTCTACACCATTAAAGTAGGTCATCTCATTATACATTCCAACCATTCCGCCTTCGGCACTAGTTCCATTATCTCCTGCAACAAAAATAAATAAGGTATTATCTAATTCACCGATATCGGCCACGGCATTCATTAAACGACCTACTTCATAATCTGTCATTTCCATAAATCCAGCAAATACTTCTGCCTGGCGTGCAAATAATTTTCTTTCGTTTGCTGTTAACTTATCCCAATCCTTAATATCTTTTGGTTTTGGAGTTAAGTTGGTGTTTTCAGGAATCATTCCTGTACGCTTCATTTTTGCTACTGTTTCTTTACGGATAGCATCCCAACCTTTATCAAACTGTCCCTTATACTTATCAGACCATTCTTTAGACACATGGTGTGGTGCGTGAACAGCCCCCGTTGCAAAGTACATAAAGAAAGGTTTGTCTGGCGTCATCGACTGCTGTGCTTTTACCCAGTTGATCGCTTGGTTGGTCATGTCTGTAGTAAAGTGGTAATTTTCCGTTTTTGGAGGGTTTACTTTTTTTAACCCATCATAAATTAGTGGCGCCCATTGATCGGTTTCTCCACCAATAAATCCATAGAACTTATCAAAACCTTGGTATGTTGGCCAACGGTCAAAAGGTCCAGATACAGAAGTTTCCCAAGCTGCAGTTTCGTGCCACTTTCCAAAAGCACCAGTGCTATAGCCATTCAGTCTAAGCATCTCAGCTAGCGGCGCTACACTTTTAGGTAGAGAGCCTGTATTACCAGGATAAGCCGTTGAAGATTCCATAATAGACCCAGTGTTACAAGTATGGTGGTTTCTTCCTGTTTTTATTGCCATCCTTGTAGGTGAACATAAGGATGTGGTATGGAAATTATTGTAACGCAAACCGTTATTGGCTAGTTTGTCCATAGTTGGTGTTTTGATAGGACCTCCAAACGAAGAAGTTGCACCAAAACCTAAATCATCAATCAATACGATTACAACGTTAGGAGCGCCTTCGGGGGCAGCTACATTGAATGGTTTAGGAGGTTTTGTATTTCGTACATCCAACTCTGTATAGGTCTTTGCTTCTGGTGGCACTACAGGAAGGATTTCACGGTTAATTTTCTCTTGTGCTTCTAGGCTTAAAAAGCTCAATAGCATCATGAGGGTTACTAAAGAGAAGTTTTTGGTTTTCATATTCACTGGATTTATATTTATTCTAGTTTAGAGTGTTAGTAGTTATTAAATTTAATTAATATTAAAGCTAGTTCAGCACCAACTTGTCGTTGTGTTTATGTAGGTTTGAAGTCGTTTTTAAAAATCACAGATGATTTAATATGATTTTTTATAAAATTCTTTTAAGTAGGTCTAAACAAATATATTCATTTATTTGATGGGTTTTTAATATAATAACAGATCTAGACTAATTAATAATTTTTAATACATTAAAGTAAAGATGAATAATTGAATTTAGATAACATTTTGAATAATTTAAAAGAATTTCACTTAGAGTATTCGTTCGTTTAGAGAATAGGGTTTGAGATATTTAGAAAACATGAATTCAAACAAGAGTTGTTTAATGTTTTAACTAGAGATGATTAATGGTACTGTAGCATTGTTCAAATTCTAGAATATAATTCCATTATTAATAGATTGATGGTTTTAGTGAATTTTTCAACTCATATATAAAACGAAAAAAGCCTCACAAAAATGTGAGGCTTTTTTTAATATCTATTTTTAAAACATTCCGAATTACAATCCGAAAGCAGTTTTTACTTGATCAACATAGTCTAGTTTTTCCCATGTAAATAATTCTACATCTAGAGTAACGGTTTCACCAAACGGTTGAGAAAAGGTTTTAGTAACCGTTTCATTTTTACGACCCATGTGTCCGTAAGCCGCAGTTTCACTATATATAGGAGCACGTAATTTTAGGCGCTCTTCAATAGCAAATGGGCGCATATCGAAAATTTGAGTTACTTTTTCAGCAATTTCACCATCGGTCATGTTAAACGGACAAGTTCCATAAGTATCAATAAAGATTCCCATAGGTTCAACAACACCAATTGCATAACTTACTTGTACTAAAACTTCGTCGGCAACACCTGCCGCAACAAGGTTTTTGGCAATGTGTCTTGTAGCATAAGCAGCACTTCTATCTACTTTACTTGGGTCTTTTCCAGAGAAAGCACCACCACCATGAGCACCTTTTCCACCGTAGGTGTCTACAATAATTTTACGTCCCGTTAAACCGGTATCACCATGAGGACCTCCAATTACGAATTTCCCTGTAGGGTTGATGTGGTATTTAATATCATCGTTAAATAATTTCTGCAAACTTTCAGGAAGTTTTGAGATGACACGAGGAATTAAAATATCAACAATATCCTTTCTAATTTTCGCAAGCATCGCTTCATCTTCGTCAAAATCATCATGCTGGGTTGAAACAACAATCGCTTCTATGCGCTGAGGTACATTGTTATCGTCATATTCAATAGTCACCTGACTTTTAGAATCTGGTCTTAAATAGGTGATGTCTTTATTTTCTCTTCTTAATTCAGCAAGTTCTTGTAAAATTAAGTGCGACAAATCTAAAGCTAAAGGCATGAAGTTTTCAGTTTCGTTGGTCGCGTAACCAAACATCATTCCTTGGTCACCCGCACCTTGCTCTTCTTTACTGCCACGGTCTACACCTTGGTTGATGTCTTCCGATTGTTCGTGAATTGCCGATAATACACCACATGAATTGCCATCAAACATATACTCGCCTTTGGTGTAACCAATTTTGTTGATGGTGTCTCTAGCAATTTTTTGAACATCTAAATAAGTGGTCGATTTTACTTCTCCTGCAAGAACAACTTGCCCTGTAGTTACTAAAGTTTCACAAGCCACTTTCGATTCGGTATCAAAAGCTAAAAAATTATCTATTAAAGCGTCACTAATTTGATCTGCTACTTTGTCTGGGTGCCCTTCAGAAACACTTTCCGAAGTGAATAAATAAGCCATAAAATATTAAATTACAGTAAGATTTGACGAATACGTCGAAGGAAGTTTACACTGCCTTTAGCATTTTTATTTATGTTGAAACATGCTCAACATAAAGAGGTTGCAATCAGTCAAATCTTTCCTCTGTTGTTTTGTGCCGCAAAAGTAAAAAAAATAAAGAAAATGAACAGGGCTTTTTTATTTTTTAAGAAATAATTGCTATTTAAATTTAATTTACGAATATTTGTCGCTTCAATATGAAAAATCAAATTATCCAAGTCATCTCTATTATTGTCATTGTGATTATCTCACAAGGCTAGGGAATGCTATAATTTAATTGAAATAAACTTTATAGGCTTTCCCAAAATGGAAGGCTTTTTTTATGCCATTTTTTTTCATTTTTGAACATCATAAAAATATCGGTTTAAATAGCTGAATATCAGTTCGTTGAATTGTTTTTTATGATTGTGAATTTAACCAGAAATAATAAATATAAGGGCTGATGACGCCTTAATAAATTACTTTCGAATCTTATTTAAGATTTTAAAGAATATGTATTGATAAGTTGATAAAACTTAGAATAATCATATAAATTAAGAAAAAGCATAAAATTATTTGCAACAAACATGAAAGAACTTAATAAACATAGTAGAAGGCTTACTCAAGATGAATCTCAACCAGCATCTCAAGCCATGTTATATGCGGTAGGATTGACTGATGAAGACATGAATAAAGCGCAGGTAGGTATTGCAAGTACCGGTTATGATGGAAATCCATGTAACATGCACTTAAACGGGTTGAAAGATGAGGTCAAAATTGAATGTAACATTGCAGGACTCGTTGGTTTAGGGTTTAATACTATTGGTGTTAGTGATGGTATTTCTATGGGGACTTCAGGAATGAATTATTCATTGGCTTCTCGTGATATCATTGCCGATTCTATTGAAACGGTCATGAATGCGCAAAGCTACGATGCCTTAATTTCTATTGTAGGTTGTGATAAAAATATGCCAGGAGCAGTTATCGCGATGTTGCGTTTAAATCGTCCATCTGTTATGATGTACGGTGGTACGATTGCTTCAGGAAAATATAAAGGAAGAAAATTAAATATTGTATCTGCTTTTGAAGCTTTAGGTCAGAAAGTGGCTGGAGAAATTGATGAAGAGGAATACAGAGAAATTATAAAAAGTGCCATTCCAGGAGCGGGAGCTTGTGGAGGGATGTACACAGCAAACACGATGGCTTCGGCGATAGAATGTATGGGCTTTGCTTTACCGTATAACTCATCGATTCCTGCTGAAAACCCAAACAAACTTTCTGAAAGTGAAAGAACAGCAAGAGCGGTTAAAAATCTATTAGAGTTAGATTTAAAGCCTTTAGATATCATTTCTAAAAAGTCTATTGAAAACGCTATTGCTATTGTAAACGCTTTAGGAGGTTCTACCAATGCGGTACTACACTTTTTAGCGATTGCTCATGCGGCAGATATTGAATTTACATTAGAGGATTTTCAACGTGTTAGTGATAGAACACCGTTAATAGCCGATTTAAAACCTAGTGGTAAATACCTGATGGAAGATGTTCACGGTATTGGTGGAACGCCAGCGGTTATGAAATATCTATTAGATAATGGCTATTTACATGGTGATTGTATGACGGTTACTGGTAAAACTTTAGCTGAAAACTTGAAAGATGTAGAACCATTAGAATTTGAAAATGATCAAGACGTTATTTATCCAAAAGATAAGGCCTTAAAATCTTCAGGGAATTTACAAATCCTTTACGGAAACTTGGCTGAAGAAGGCGCTGTAGCAAAAATTTCAGGAAACGAAGGTTTGCTTTTTGAAGGAAAAGCGGTGGTTTATGATGGTGAACAAGCTGCAAATACAGGAATTTCTAACGGGGAAGTTGAAAAAGGAGATGTCGTCGTCATCCGTTATGTTGGTCCTAAAGGTGGTCCAGGGATGCCAGAAATGCTTAAACCAACCTCGTTAATTATGGGTGCTGGTTTAGGGAAATCTGTAGCTTTAATTACAGATGGTCGTTTTTCTGGAGGAACACACGGGTTTGTTGTAGGTCACATAACGCCAGAAGCACAAAATGGAGGAACTATTGGTATCTTGAAAACAGGTGATAAAATTAGAATAAGTGCTGAAGATAATTCAATTAATGTACTTATCTCTGATGAAGAATTAGCTGAAAGAAAAGCACAATGGGTTCAACCAGAATTAAAACATAAAAAAGGAATTCTATATAAGTATGCCAAATCTGTAGCTTCAGCATCTAAAGGCTGTGTTACAGACGCATAAAAAGATATTTTCATTTCCGAGTCATCGGGAATCTCACAAATTAAAAATTGTGAATTATGGAAACAAAAACATTAAACAAAGAAGAAGTGGCAAATAAAACACAACGAATTACAGGTTGCGAAGCAGTTGTAAGGTCTTTAATAGCCGAAGGTGTTGATATTCTTTACGGGTATCCAGGAGGTGCTATTATGCCGGTTTATGACGAATTATATAAATTTCAAGATCAAATTCATCATGTCTTAACGCGTCATGAACAAGGAGCTGCACACGCTGCTCAAGGTTTTGCGCGTATTTCAGGACGTGTAGGTGTGGCTTTGGCAACTTCAGGTCCAGGAGCAACAAATTTAATTACAGGAATTGCCGATGCGCAAATCGATTCTACGCCTTTAGTATGTATTACAGGGCAGGTGGCTTCGCACTTATTAGGTAGCGACGCCTTTCAAGAAACGGATATTGTTGGTATTTCTACACCAGTTACAAAATGGAACGTACAAGTTACTAAGTCTGAAGATATTCCAGCAGCTATTGCTAAAGCCTTTTATATCGCTAAAAGCGGAAGACCAGGGCCTGTGTTAGTTGATATTACTAAAGATGCACAGTTTGGTGAGTTAGACTTCAACTACGAAAAATGTAAAGGGGTTAGAAGTTATAACCCAATTCCAAAAACAAGTCAAGATGCTGTTAACGCTGCCGCGGAATTAATTAATAGTGCTAAAAAACCCATGATTGTTTGGGGGCAAGGTGTTATTCTTGGTGAAGCTGAAGCAGAATTAAAAGCAGTGGTTGAAAAAGCAGGGATTCCTTCTGCATGGACCATCTTAGGAGCTTCTGCATTACCATCAACTCATCCTTTAAACGTAGGTATGGTAGGGATGCACGGTAACTACGGGCCAAATAAATTAACCAATGAATGTGATGTATTAATTGCCATCGGTATGCGTTTTGACGACCGTGTTACTGGCGATTTAAACACTTATGCGAAGCAGGCTAAAGTAATTCACTTTGATATTGACCCTGCTGAGATTAATAAAAATGTGCAGTCTGATGTAGCTGTTTTAGGAAACTCTAAAGAAAGTTTAGCCATGTTAGCTGAAGCTTTAGAGGAAAAAAGCCATGAATCTTGGTTAAAAGAATTTAAAGACTTGTATCAAATAGAATATGATGCGGTTATTGATAAAGATGTGAACCCAACCAAAGAAGGTTTAACCATGGGTGAGGTGATCAAACAAATCAATATCGCTTCTGAAGGGAATGCGGCTATTGTTTCTGATGTAGGACAACACCAAATGATTGCTTGTCGTTATGCCGATTTTAATGTATCTAAAAGTAATATTACTTCCGGCGGATTAGGAACTATGGGCTTTGCGCTTCCAGCAGCTATTGGTGCTAAAATGGCAGCGCCTAACCGTGAGGTTGTTGCAATTATTGGTGATGGTGGTTTTCAAATGAACATTCAAGAGCTTGGAACCATTTTTCAACAGAAAGTACCAGTGAAAGTTGTGGTTTTAAACAATGAGTTTTTAGGAATGGTGCGTCAGTGGCAGCAACTGTTTTTCGATAAGCGTTATGCTTCTACTGAAATGACCAACCCTGATTTTGTAACCATCGCCAAAGGCTATCACATTGAAGGAAAACGCGTGACCAATCGTAAGGATATGGAAGCTGCAGTGAAAGAAATGATCGCTTCAAAAGACTCTTATTTCTTAGAAGTTTGTGTTGAAAAGGAAGATAATGTATTTCCAATGATTCCTTCTGGAGCATCCGTTTCAGATGTACGATTAAGCTAAATAAAGAAAAGACATGAGTGAAGATATAAAAACATTTACGATTTCTGTTTACACCGAAAATAACATCGGTTTATTAAATCGTATTTCAGCAATTTTTCAGCGTAGACATATCAATATTGAAAGTTTAACCACATCGCAATCAGAAATCGATGGGGTAAACCGTTTTGTTATTGTAGTGAATTTAACAAAATCAAGAGCAGAGAAAATTGTAAAGCAAATTGAAAAACAAGTTGAGACTATAAGAGCATATTATCACACCGATGAAGAGACTATCTTTACAGAATCTTGTATGTTCAAAATAAAATCAGAGTTGTTATTTGAGGAGCCTCAAATTCAAAATATAATCAAAGAAAGTAACACACGTATTGTAACCGTAAACAAAGAGTTTTTTGTTCTTGAAAAATCAGGAAGAAGAAACGAAATAGAAGCTTTACGTCGCGATTTAAATGTGTTTGGTATTATGCAGTTTGTACGTTCAGGACGTATTGCTGTAACTAAAGATGAAATGAAAATAACCGAATTGCTTAGCGCATTCAATAATCAATAATAACAATTAAATTAAAAATGGGAAATTATTTTAACACCTTATCGTTAAGAGATAAATTAAATCAACTATCGAAGTGTAGATTCATGGACACTTCAGAGTTTGCTGATGGAGTAGACGCTTTAAAAGGCAAGAAAGTTGTCATTGTAGGTTGTGGGGCGCAAGGTTTAAATCAAGGTTTAAACATGAGAGATTCTGGATTAGATATTTCTTATACTTTACGTGATGCTGCTATTGCTGAAAAACGTGCTTCTTTTGTTAACGCAACAGAAAACGGTTTTGAAGTAGGAACTTACGAAGAGTTAATTCCAAAAGCTGATTTAGTATTAAACTTAACGCCAGATAAGCAACATACCAATGTGGTAAAGGCCGTTATGCCTTTAATGAAAAAAGGAGCGACTTTAGCTTATTCTCATGGTTTCAATATTGTTGAAGAAGGGATGCAAATTCGTGAAGACCTAACTGTAATTATGGTGGCGCCTAAGTCTCCAGGTTCAGAGGTTCGTGAAGAGTATAAAAGAGGTTTCGGTGTACCAACATTAATCGCGGTTCACGAAGAAAACGATCCAGAAGGAAAAGGTTGGGCACAAGCGAAGGCTTATGCAGTTGCAACTGGTGGTGATAGAGCTGGTGTATTAGCATCTTCTTTTATTGCTGAGGTGAAATCTGATTTAATGGGTGAGCAAACTATTCTTTGTGGTTTATTACAAACTGGTTCTATTTTATGTTTCGATAAAATGGTTGAAGAAGGTATCGAGCCAGGTTATGCTTCTAAATTAATTCAATATGGTTGGGAAACTGTAACTGAAGGTCTTAAATATGGTGGGGTAACTAACATGATGGATCGTCTTTCTAACCCAGCAAAAATTAAAGCTTTTGAATTATCAGAAGAATTAAAAGATATCATGCGTCCGTTATTCCAAAAGCATATGGATGATATCATTGAAGGTCGTTTTTCTGCAGGAATGATGGCAGACTGGGCTAATGATGATAAAGATTTATTAGGATGGAGAGCTGCTACAGCTGAAACAGCATTTGAAAAAACACCTGCTGGAGATGTTGAGATTTCAGAGCAAGAGTACTACGATAACGGATTGCTTATGGTTGCTATGGTAAGAGCTGGTGTTGAATTAGCTTTCGAAGCTATGGTAGATTCTGGAATTATTGATGCTTCTGCTTACTACGAGTCTTTACACGAAACACCATTAATTGCTAACACGATTGCAAGAAAGAAATTATACGAAATGAACGCTGTGATTTCTGATACTGCTGAGTACGGATGTTACTTATTTGATCACGCTTGTAAGCCTTTATTAGCTGATTTCATGAAAACAGTGAGTACAGATGTTATTGGTAAAGCTTACGCTAAAGATAACGGTGAAGCTGTAGATAACGCTAAACTTATTGCAGTAAACAAAGCATTAAGAAATCACCCAGTTGAAAAAGTAGGTGAGTTCTTAAGATCTTCTATGACGGCTATGAAGCCAATAGTTTAAATTTCAACTTATGAACAAGGAAAACACATATTTTCCTAAGTTAAGTGATATAAAGGTAGCTGCCGATACGATTAAAAACGTATCGGCAGTTACGCCTTTAGGGCATAGCTTAAGGTATTCTAAACAGTTTGACGCAAACATTTATTTGAAGCGTGAAGACCTTCAGCAAGTGCGTTCTTATAAAATTAGAGGCGCTTATAATAAAATCAGTTCGCTTACTAAAGATCAAGCTAAACATGGAGTGGTATGTGCCAGCGCCGGAAATCATGCTCAAGGTGTGGCTTTGTCATGCAAATTACTTCAAATTAAAGGCACCATTTTTATGCCTACACCAACGCCTAAACAGAAAGTAGAGCAGGTAGCGATGTTTGGTGATGATTTTGTTGAAATCAAATTAGTTGGTGACACTTTTGATGATGCGAGTAAGGCAGCTATTGAAGAATGTGACGCTCTAAACAAAACATTCATCCATCCTTTTGATGATAAAAAAGTCATTGAAGGTCAGGCTACAGTAGCTTTAGAAATTTTAGAGCAAGCTAAAACACCTATCGATTATGTGTTCATTCCCATTGGTGGTGGCGGTTTGGCTTCAGGATTATCTTCCGTGTTTAAGGAGCTTTCTCCAAACACAAAAATTGTAGGAGTAGAGCCTCAAGGCGCGCCTTCTATGACGGTTTCTATCGAAAATAATAAGAATACCGAGCTGGATTATATCGAAAAGTTTATTGACGGAGCTGCTGTAAAACGAGTTGGTGATTTAAATTTTACCATCTGTAAAGAAAATTTAGATGCGACGCTAACTGTTCCGGAAGGTAAAGTTTGTGAAACTATATTAGAGCTTTACAATAAAGATGCTATTGTGGTTGAACCCGCTGGTGCTTTGAGTATTTCTGCTTTAGATTTCTATGCGGAAGACATTATAGGTAAAAACGTTGTGTGCGTGGTAAGTGGTAGTAATAATGATATCACCAGAACACCAGAAATTAAAGAACGCGCTTTATTATACGCCAATTTAAAGCATTATTTTATTGTGAATTTTCCGCAACGTGCCGGAGCTTTAAAAGAATTTGTGGTGGATATTTTAGGTGAAAATGATGATATTACCTACTTCCAATATGCTAAAAAAACCAATCGAGAAAACGGTTCGGCAGTAGTTGGTGTGCAGTTAAAATCATCAGCAGATTTAGAGCCGCTCATTGCTAAAATGAAACAGCGTAATTTTTTTGGTGATTACCTCAATGATAAGCCCGACTTGTTTCAGTTTTTGGTTTAAAAAGCTTCAATTCCTCGAAAACGTTTTCGTTTCATTCCTTCAAAATATCAAAGGTTTATCTGTCGATTTAAGGCAAATTTCAGTTACTTTGGGTTAAATGTAATGTCTGCTATTATATTTAAATTAATAGAGCACCATCAGGCATGCTAAACATAAAATATCATGAAAACCAGTTTCCAGGAAATTCCAGAAGCCTACAAAATAACATCACTATTTCATCAAAATACCTATCTCGTTAATGGAGAGCTAAAAGCTTGGGAAGGCGATACGGCCGAAGTATATTCAACCATTTCATCAACTCCAGAGTATAAGCCAACACTTTTAGGAACGATTCCGCAGTTAGGGGAGAAAGAAGCTTTAGAAGTTTTAGATTCTGCGACAGCTGCCTATGATAATGGTAAAGGACTATGGCCAACTATGAAAGTAGCCGATAGAATTGCGTGTATGGAAGCTTTCGTAGAGCAAATGAAACTTAAGCGAGAAGAAGTTGTAAAACTTTTAATGTGGGAGATTGGCAAGAATTTACCAGATTCAGAAAAGGAATTCGATAGAACGGTAGAGTATATCTACGATACGATTGAAGCTTACAAGCAAATAGATAGATCTTCAGCTAAATTTGAAAAATCAGCTGGTGTTTATGCACATATTCGTCGCGGGCCATTAGGGGTGGTTTTATGTTTAGGACCATATAATTACCCATTAAACGAAACGTTTGCCTTGTTAATTCCAGCTTTAATTATGGGAAACCCTGTAATCTTTAAGCCTGCTAAACATGGGGTGTTATTAATATCTCCACTTTTAGAAGCTTTTCAAAGCAGTTTTCCGGAAGGTGTTGTGAATATTGTTTATGGTCGCGGACGTGTATTAGCAGCGCCAATAATGAAATCTGGAGCCATCGATGTACTTGCTTTAATAGGGAATAGTAAGTCCGCTAACATTCTTCAAGCCCAACACCCAAAAGGAAATAGGTTGCGCATGGTTTTAGGTCTAGAGGCTAAAAACCCAGCGATTGTATTGCCAGATGCCGATTTAGATTTAGCCGTTGATGAATGTATCGCAGGAACCTTGTCTTTTAACGGGCAACGTTGTACAGCTTTAAAAGTACTTTATGTTCATGAATCTGTTGTTGAAGAATTTAACAGACGTTTTGCCTATAAAGTAGATCAACTTAAATTTGGTAACCCTTGGGAAGAAGGTGTAAAATTAACACCGCTTCCAGAAGTAGATAAACCGGCGTACATTCAAGAATTAATTGATAATGCCTTAGAAAAAGGTGCAACGGTTTTAAATAAAAAAGGAGGTGAAACATGCAAGAACTATATTTTCCCTGCTGTTTTATATCCTGTTTCTAAAGATATGCGTGTTTATGAGGAAGAGCAATTCGGACCGGTAATTCCTGTGATTCCATTTTCAGATATTGAAGAGCCTTTAGACGATATGGCAGAATCAGATTATGGTCAGCAAGTGAGTTTGTTTGGTAAAAACATTCATACTTTGTCTCCATTAATTGACACTTTAGTTAACCTAGTATGTCGTGTAAACTTAAACAGTTCATGCCAACGTGGCCCAGATGTTTATCCTTTTACAGGGCGTAAAGATTCGGCATCAGGAACTTTAAGTGTGCATGATGCTTTGCGTTCTTTTTCAATTAGAACCTTTGTAGCATCAAAAGACAACGAATATAATAATGCCATTCTTACAGAATTATTAGAGAAAAAGACCTCTAATTTTATCAGTACAGATTATATTTTATAAGGTGTATTTTCCTTAAAGCTATAATTTGTAAATGATAAAAAAGTCTTGCAAAATTTTGACTTATTATGGATGACGCATTCAATTAGTAATAATTATACAATTTCATCTTTTTTTTGTTGCATTGTTCATAATAAGTTGTAATTTTACGCCTTATATTAACGAAAGGGGCTTTTGCCGACGATTTAGAGTTAATAGTTAAGGTAGTTATTCAGTGAAAACAGGAAGCAACATATCTCTTATCTCTTGTGTTTTAGTCATGTTTACTAAACCAGTTGTTGCGCGTATTCCTCAAAACCGCCCCTAGGGGCTAGTCAGTTTAAGAAAGCGGTTCGCTTTCGGATTTTCGTTATTTATTAAAGTGTAATTTTGGTTAAGTTTTTATGTTGAAACCTGCGTGTTTTAGTGTGTTATTTAGCCCCATATTGAGCTGATTGGCTCGTGTTTTACTAATTATGTAATTGTGCTGTAGTAAGCATGAATTAAAAATGGAGACAATATTGGACATTGAACTAGAAGGCGTGATTGAAGAAGCGGAAGCTTACTGCGAAAAGGAAGGACTAGAAATAGAACTTGTTTACAAGCTTTCAAATAAATCATTAGAAACGATTTCAGAACGATCTAAAGAGTTGCCTACATTATATTATGTAAATGTAGAAATGCTTAGAAAACGAGTTGGGAATGGGTGTTTTGTTTTAAAAAAATCTGGAGTAATTTATGGCCATATTTTTGTTCATGAGCACCAGGTTAAAGGGCATTTTGTATACGAACGTTCATCGCTATGGGTAGACAATATCTATAGAAGCTGCAACCTTGGTTTATTATTAATGTATAAAATGACCGAGTTGTTTAGCGATACATTTCTAATATCAATTGCGCAAACAACCAAGGTACATCATTACAATGAGTTGTTAGGAATGACCCATGTGTCGCTATCTAAAATGTCTAAAGTCTTGGTTGAAGAGCTTGAGAAATTAGGGAAATTAAGAGATGAACTCAATTACAGGTATTATGTTAATGCTTGCTTTGCAGCAGAAATAGGACAAATAAAATAAAAAATAAGTTATATAAATAGAGTTAGTAAAATGAAAAAATTAGTAATAGCATACAGTGGTGGATTAGATACCTCATACTGTGCAGTAAGTTTATCAAAGGAGTACGACGTTCATGCGGTAAGTGTAAACACAGGCGGTTTTACTAAAGAAGAAATTACGCACATAGAAAGTAACGCTTATAAAATGGGGGTTACAAGTTATAAAAGTATTGATGCGGTAGCAACTTTTTATCAGAAAGTTGTGAAGTATTTAATTTTTGGAAATGTATTAAAAAACAGTACTTACCCACTTTCTGTAAGTGCAGAACGTATTATTCAAGCGATTGAAATCGTAGAATATGCAAAAAGCATTGGTGCAGAATATATTGCTCACGGGAGTACAGGAGCAGGGAATGATCAAGTACGTTTCGATATGATTTTTCAAACATTGGCACCTGGTATTAAAATTATCACCCCAATTAGAGATGAAAAATTAACAAGACAAGAAGAAATTGATTATTTAAAATCTGAAGGTATTGATATGCCTTGGGAGAAATCAAAATATTCTGTAAATAAAGGACTTTGGGGAACCAGTGTTGGAGGTGTTGAAACCTTAGAATCTGAAAAACCATTACCAAGTGAAGCTTACCCATCTCAATTAGAAAAAGAAGGGGAAGAAAAAGTTGTGCTGACTTTTAAAAACGGTGAGTTAACGGCTTTAAATGGGGGTGAAAATGAACCTCAAATAAATATTGAAAAACTAAATGATATCGCTTCTAAATATGCAATTGGTAGAGATATTCATGTTGGTGATACGATTGTTGGAACTAAAGGACGTGTCGGTTTTGAGGCTGCTGCAGCGTTAATTACTGTAAAAGCGCACCATTTATTAGAGAAACACACTCTAACAAAATGGCAACTACAACACAAAGAATATTTGTCTAGTTTTTACGGCATGCATTTACATGAAGGCCAGTATTTAGACCCAGTAATGAGAGATATGGAAGCGTTTTTACAGAGTTCTCAAAACATGGTTTCGGGTGATGTGACGGTTTCATTAAAACCATATCACTTTTCATTAGACGGTATTGTTTCTAGTCATGATTTAATGTCTAGTAAGTTTAGTACCTATGGTGAAGAAAACAAAGCATGGACTGCAGATGACGCTAAAGGATTTATCAAAATCTTAGGTAATCAAAATAAAATCTATCAACAAGTAAATTCAAAATAATGATTCAAGTTGGTATCATAGGTGGCGCAGGCTACACGGCAGGAGAATTGATTAGATTATTAATCAATCATCCAGAAGCTCAAATTAACTTTGTTTTTAGTACCAGTAACGCTGGAAACCAAATAAGCAAAGTACATCAGGATTTAGTAGGCGATTTAGATTTAAAATTTACAGACACCGTAAATCCAGATGTTGATGTGCTGTTTTTATGTTTAGGTCATGGAAATTCTGTGAAGTTTTTAGAAGCTAATACCTTTTCTGAAAACACAAAAATTATTGACTTAGGAAACGATTTTAGATTGGAAGCCGATAAGGTTTTCAAAGGGAAAACCTTTGTCTATGGATTGCCAGAATTACAACGCGAAGCGATTAAAGAAGCTAATTATTTAGCAAATCCTGGTTGTTTTGCAACAGCTATTCAGTTGGCGCTTTTACCGCTGGCTGAAGCTAATAAGTTGAACAATGATGTGCATATTAATGCGGTTACTGGTGCTACAGGCGCAGGAACGTCATTATCTGCTACAACGCATTACACCTGGCGTGATAACAATTTTTCGTATTACAAGCCTTTTACGCATCAGCATTTAGGGGAAATTAACCAGTCGGTGAAACAATTACAAAGCAATTTTTCATCGGAAATCCTGTTTATGCCAAATCGCGGAAATTTCTCAAGAGGAATTTTTGCAACGGTTTATACCGATTATGAAGGCTCGGTTGAAGAAGCCAAAGACTTGTTTAATGCCTATTATAAAGATGCGGCTTTTACCTTTGTTTCAGATGATTTTTTACACCTTAAACAAGTGGTGAATACAACGAAGTGTTTAATTCATTTGCATAAACACAACGGGAAACTTTTAGTAACAAGCATTATTGATAACCTTTTAAAAGGGGCCTCTGGACAAGCGGTTCAGAACATGAATTTAATGTTTGGTTTAGAAGAAACCACAGGATTAGCTTTAAAAGCGACTTATTTTTAAGAGGCTTTTAAGGTTTTAAATAATGATTTTTGATAATGTTAACATAAGGAAACACAGTCTTTTAGCGATAAAGGTATCAAAAATGGTTATTTTTGTACAACAACTAAATAAAATTCGGGATTTTAGCCAAAATCTCACTTTAAAAGTGGTCTCGGCTGCTTTTGATAGATATCTAACTAATTAATTAAAGTAATAATTATGCCATTATTTAACGTTTACCCGCTTTATGATGTAACGCCAGTTTCAGGAAAAGGTGTTTACGTCTATGATGAGAATGGTACAGAATATTTAGATCTGTACGGGGGGCACGCTGTAATTTCCATCGGACATTCACATCCTAAGTATGTGAAAGCGATTTCAAAACAAGTTGAAGCACTTGGATTTTACTCAAACGCGATTCAAAATCCTTTGCAAGTGAAGTTAGCCAATAAACTAGAGGCGCTTTCAGGTTGTAAAGATTACGAATTGTTTTTATGTAATTCTGGAGCTGAAGCTAATGAGAATGCTTTAAAATTAGCATCGTTTAAAACAGGGAAATCACGTGTTGTAGCGTTTAAAAATGGTTTTCACGGACGTACATCGGCAGCTGTTGCAGCCACCGATAACCCAAATATTGTTGCACCAATTAATGCACAACAGAAAGTCACGATTCTAGAATTGAACGACATCGCAGGTGTTCAAGCTGAACTAGAAAAAGGTGATGTTTGTGCGGTTATTGTAGAGTTTATTCAAGGCATAGGAGGCCTAGATCAAGGAACCGCTGAGTTTTTTGAAAAAGTCGATACACTTTGTAAAGCAAACAATACGTTTTTTATCGCCGATGAGGTACAATCGGGGTACGGGCGTTCAGGTAAGTTTTTTGCATATCAACATTATAATGTAACACCAGACGTTATTGCGATGGCAAAAGGCATGGGTAATGGCTTTCCGATTGGAGGCATTTTAATTCACCCAAACATAGAAGCTAAATTTGGTATGTTAGGTACCACTTTTGGCGGTAATCACCTAGCATGTGCAGCAGGTATATCGGTTTTAGAGGTTATAGAAGACCAAAAACTGATGGAAAATGCCAAAGTGATGTCTGAGTATTTTGTAAAAATTGCTAAAACCATTCCGCATATCAAAAAGATTAAAGGAAAAGGTTTAATGCTCGGATTAGAATTTGACTTTGAAGTTGGCGACTTAAGAAAACGCCTTATTTATGACAATCATATTTTTACTGGTGGCGCTTCAAATAAAAAATTATTAAGAATTCTGCCTCCGTTAACTGTTAGAAAAGAGCATATCAATATGTTTTATGAAGCCCTAATAGAAGCATTACCTGAGGTTGAAGCTGCAGAAGAACTGCAGACACAAAACATTTAAAAAAAAATTACAATGAACACATTATTAACTATAGAAACAAGAAATGCCGTATTGCTTAAAATGGGAGAGCTATTAGAAGCAGAACGCGAAGCTATAATTAATATCAATAAAGAAGATTTAGACGCTTATAATGGTGACGATAAATCTATGTACGATCGTTTAAAAGTAGACGATTCAAAAGTAGATGAAATGATTAAGTCGGTAACCCACTTAGCTTCTCAAGATGACCCTGTTGGTGTTGAGCGCTTTGCGTTTAAGCACGACAATGGGATGCAGGTATATAATAAAACAGCCTCTTTTGGTACGGTTTTAATTATTTATGAATCACGTCCTGATGTAACTGTTGAGGCGGCTGGAATTGCTTTTAAGTCTGGAAATAAAATTTTGCTTAAAGGAGGTAAAGAGTCTTTAAGGTCAAACTTAAAAATTGTTGAATTATGGCACGCAGCGCTTGAAGCGCATGGTGCGTCTACTGATTGGGTAGAATATTTACAGTTCAACAGAGAAGAAACACAAGCCTTCCTTGAAAATCCTACACAGCAAGTGGATTTAATGGTGCCTAGAGGTGGTGAGCGTTTAATCGCTTTCGTGAAAAAACACGCCAATTGCCCTGTGATTATTAGTGGTCGTGGAAATAACTTTGTGTATGTACATCCTAAAGCCGATTTAGATCTTGCTATGAAGGTGATTATTAATGCGAAAACGGCAAAAATTTCCGCTTGTAATGCCCTTGATAAAGTCTTAATCGATAAAAATCTTCCAAACAAAGAAGATTTCATAAAACGCTTAATTTCAAAATTAAAAGAATTTGATGTTGAAATTTTAGGAGACGCTGAAACTTCTAAATATGATGGGATTTCTCAGTTTGAATCTGATGATATTTGGTACGAAGAGTTCTTAGATTATAAAATTGTGATTGGTGAGATTGATTCAGTTGAAGATACAATTGCTATGATCAATAAATATTCTGGCGGACACTCTTCATCAATCATAACAACTGATGACGCTGTAGCAAAAACCTTTATGGAAAATGTTGATACAGCTGCCGTTTATCACAATGCTTCAACACGTTTTACCGATGGTAGTCAATTAGGTTTAGGTGGTGAATTAGCGATTAGTACTGATAAATTACACCAACGTGGACCAATTGGTTTACAGCATTTAGTAACAAACAAGTGGTATGTTCATGGAAATGGACAAATTAGATAATTAAGCGAGTACTTGCTAATAACAATAACTGATTATTGTTAGTGAGGTTTTCAATACATGAAGAAAAAACGCATTTTATTAAAAGTAGGGTCTAATACACTTACCAAGGAAACCGATAATATTTCCAGAGGTAAAATTGAAGATATCGCCAATCAAATTGCGCAACTTCAAGATTCATACGAGTTTATTATTGTAAGCTCAGGGGCCATTGCGGTGGCTAAACAGTTTGTAAAGCTGGAAAGTCAACGTGAAGAACTTTTTGTAAAACAAGCTTTAGCTTCTATTGGACAACCGCATTTAATACGTATTTATCAGGAAATTTTCAGAGAATACGGTTTGTTGAGTTCACAATGTTTGTTATCCTATTCAGATTTTGAAAAACAGGAAAGTAAAACAAACATTGTGAATACCATCAATGTCTTGGTAAATAACAACTACATCCCTATCATCAACGAAAATGATACCGTTGCCACCGATGAAATTAAATTTGGTGACAATGATAAACTAGGCGCTTTAACGGCGGCGCTTTTGGGAGTTGATTTATACATAATTGCCACCAACACCAATGGCATTTACACCAAAGCTTCCATTCAAAATAACAAGCCTGAAACCATTGCAGAAGTCGTAGATTTTGATGCCTTAAAAACAGAAGTAGTAAATACCAAGTCTTCACACGGCAGTGGAGGTATGGCTTCTAAAATTGAAGCAGCAGCCTTAGCCAAAAATGCCAATATTGAAACTTGGATTGTAAACGGACTAGAAGACCATTTCATAGTCAATGCCATGGAAAACAAAGTGCCGTTTACTAAAATAAAATAATGTTCAGATGAAAAATTATACATCCATAAACGATATCGACAACATCGACACTTGGATTTCCGAAGCAAAAGAAATAAAAGAAAACCCTCTAAAACATAAAGCCCTAGGGCAGGACAAAACCTTAGGACTATTGTTCTTTAACTCGAGTTTACGTACCCGTTTAAGCACGCAAAAAGCCGCTTTAAACTTGGGTATGAATCCTATCGTAATGAATGTTTCTGGTGATGCTTGGGGTATCGAGTTTGGTGATGGAACTGTTATGAATGGTAACACTGCCGAACATATTAAAGAAGCTGCAGCAGTAGTGTCTCAGTATTGTGATATTATCGCCGTAAGAGCCTTTCCAACCTTAACCGATAAGGCTAAAGATGAAAGCGAACAGGTTTTAAAAGCTTTTGTAGAGTATGCTTCAGTACCTGTTGTAAACATGGAAAGTGCTACAGGACACCCGCTACAAGGGTTAACTGATGCTTTGACCATTTCTGAACACGCCAAAACATCAAAACCTAAAGTGGTTTTAAGTTGGGCACCTCACGTTAAAGCACTGCCTCACGCGGTTGGAAACAGCTTTACACAAGCCATGCAGAAAATGGATGTTGATTTTGTGATTACAAATCCTGAAGGATATGATTTGAGTCCAGAAATCACTAAAGACACCCCAATAATTCATAATCAAGAAGAAGCCCTTAAAGACGCTGATTTTGTTTATGTGAAAAACTGGAGTTCGTATGACGATTATGGGAAAGTTTTAAACACAGACCCAAGTTGGATGATTACCAAAGAAAAGCTAGGCGACGCTAAATTCATGCACTGCCTACCAGTAAGACGTAATGTAATTGTGGAAGATGCGGTTTTAGATAGTGACAGTTCTTTAGTGATTCAGCAAGCCAACAATAGAACCTATGCAGCACAATTGGTGCTTAAAAAAATATTAGAAAATGGCTAAAGAGAAATTATCGGTAGTAAAAGTTGGCGGAAACGTTATTGAAGATAAAGACGCTTTAGCATCTTTTTTAGAGGGATTCTCTAAATTGGAAGGCAAAAAAATATTAGTACACGGTGGTGGAAAACGTGCCACACACATCGCTTCAAAATTGGGTATTGAATCTAATATGATAAACGGTAGACGTGTGACTGACGCCGAAACCCTAGAAGTGATTACAATGGTTTATGGCGGATTGGTAAATAAAAACATTGTAGCGCAGTTACAAGGTTTAAACACAGACGCCATTGGTTTAACGGGGGCTGATATTAATAGCATCGCCTCTAAAAAACGTCCGGTAAAAGACATCGATTATGGTTTTGTTGGTGACGTAAAAAAGGTGAATTATAAAAGCATTGATAAATTAATGCAAGCTGATTTTACACCTGTATTTTGCGCGATTACCCATGATGAAAACGGACAACTTTTCAACACCAATGCAGATACGATTGCTTCAGAATTAGCTATTGGGTTATCCAACTTATATAAAGTGGAATTGGTGTATTGTTTTGAGAAAAACGGTGTGCTTATGGAAGTTGATGATGACGATTCGGTGATCGATTTCATGGATTCTGGAACTTATGAAATCTTAAAACACAAAGGTGTTTTTCATGATGGGATGCTTCCAAAACTAGAAAATTGTTATCACGCGATCAGTGAAGGCGTTTCTCGTGTTTTTATCGGGAATCCAACCATTATAAGTAATAAAGAGCAAAAGTTTACCACCTTATTTTTATGATAGAACAGCTAACAAACAAGGCCATAGCTTTATTAAAAAAGCTAATTGAAACGCAGTCTTTTTCTTCAGAAGAGGAGCATACAGCAGCACTTATTGAAGGCTGGTTTACAGAACACAATATAGATTTTACACGTACAAAAAACAATATTTGGGCGCTTAATAAGCATTTTGATGAAAGCAAACCAACCTTGTTATTGAACTCACATCACGATACGGTAAAACCGAATTCGGCTTACACTAAAGATCCGTTCAAGGCCATTGTTGAAGACGGTAAATTATACGGTTTAGGAAGTAATGATGCTGGAGGTTGCTTGGTGTCGCTTTTGGCAACTTTTGTATACTATTATAAGCAAGAAAACTTAAAATACAATTTAGTAATGGTCGCTTCCGCGGAAGAAGAAAGCAGTGGTCCAAACGGACTGAATAGTATGCTTCCTATCATTCCGAAGGTTGATGTGGCTATTGTAGGCGAACCAACCCTGATGAATTTGGCCGTGGCCGAAAAAGGCTTAGTTGTTTTTGATGCCGTGATTTCAGGGACGCCTAGTCACGCTGCGCATCCAAATGATAATAACGCGATTTATAATTGTATTGAGGCGTTACAATGGTTTAAGGATTTAAAATTCGACAAGAGCTCTGAAGCTTTAGGCGATGTAAAATTAACAGTCACTCAAATTAATGCTGGAACACAACATAATGTAGTGCCTGGTCATGTGGATTTGGTTATTGATGTTCGTGTGAACGATGCATATAGCAATGCTGAAATAGCCGAGATTTTACAAAAAAATGCGCCGGTAACTAGCATTACACCGCGTAGTTTACGTTTAAACTCATCATCCATTCCAATGGATCATGCTTTGGTTCAAGAAGGTATTGCCATGGGGCGATCAACTTATGGTTCACCAACCTTATCAGATCAGGCGGTTTTAACCTGTAAGTCCTTAAAATTAGGACCAGGGGATAGCACGCGTTCGCATTCAGCAGATGAATTCATTTACATCAACGAAATAGAAGAAGGTATTAAAATATATATTGAATTGTTAAATCGTGCTATCGTATAAACAATTCAACGATTCAACACATAAACATTTTTAAAAATGAAACTCTGGGATAAAGGCATATCAATCGATAAAAAAATCGAACAATTTACAGTAGGTAACGATAGAGAAATAGATATTCACATTGCAAAATATGATGTAATCGCATCGCGTGCGCATGCGATTATGCTTCAAAAAATTGGTATTCTTTCTGAAATTGAATTAGAAAAATTACTTTCTGGACTTCAGGTTTTAGCCAACCAGATTGAAGACGGTACTTTTGTTATCGATGCCCAGTTTGAAGATGTGCACTCTAAAATAGAATTTGAATTGACCAAAGCTTTAGGCGATGTGGGTAAAAAAATACACACCGCACGTTCTAGAAATGATCAAGTTTTAGTCGCGCTTCATCTGTATTTTAAAGAAGAATTGGCCGTAGTAAAATCTAAAGCTAAAACACTTTTTGATACGCTTTTAAAACAAGCTGAAACTTATAAAGACAAAGTGCTTCCTGGTTATACACATTTACAAGTGGCCATGCCATCTTCTTTCGGATTATGGTTTTCGGCTTACGCAGAATTAATGATTGACGATGTGTTTTTACTAGATGCCGCCATCAAGACAGTAGATCAAAATCCTTTAGGCTCTGCAGCTGGTTACGGAAGTTCGTTCCCAATTGACCGTGATGTTACAACTCAAGAAATGGATTTTGCCACCATGAAATACAACGTGGTTGCAGCTCAAATGGGACGTGGTAAAAATGAACGTACCATTGCAGCCGCTCTAGGAAGTTTAGCTAATACTTTAGCGCGTTTTGCTATGGATACTTGTTTGTATATGAGCCAGAATTTCGGGTTTATATCTTTTCCAGATGAATTAACAACAGGAAGCAGCATCATGCCACACAAGAAAAATCCAGATGTTTTTGAGTTAATTCGTGGTAAGTGTAACAAAATTCAGGCTTTACAAGGTGAAATGATTTTGATAACGAATAACTTGCCAAGTGGTTACCACCGCGATTTTCAGTTGTTAAAAGAAAATATCATTGCAGCTTTTGAAGAAATGAAAGATATCCTTGATATTTTTAATTACTCGATTGAACAAATTATCGTGAAGGATATCGATATTAACGATGATAAATACAAATATTTATTTACCGTTGATAATATCAATACTTTAGTGGTAGAAGGTCAAACCTTTAGAGAGGCTTACCAAAAAATTGGCGGGCAAGTTCAAGATGGCACTTATATTCCAGATACCTCTAAGAAGCATACTCATGCCGGAAGTATTCATAACTTATGTTTAGATAAAATTCGCGATAAGTTTCCTGGATAAAGTACTTAGATTAGATTTAGAGCTTAATTACTTTAACAGCTTAGCAAGCCACTAAATGGACTTACTCCAGTTGAAAATAATTTAAGAATTTGTGTAATTTTTATTTTGTAAATTGGCGTTTAACCAAATAGAAAACCTTCATATATGAAAAAAGCATTAAAAGTTATTTCACTTGTCTCAATTTTTGGATTTTTAGTTCTATGGGTTTTAAATAAGTTCAGTGTTGAATTTGATTTTAACACCGTGGAAATACAAAGTATTTTCGTACTCATTTACTTGGTAAGTAGTTTAAAGTACTATAAAATGAGTATTGATGATAAGGATACTGAAATCGAAAATTTAAAGGCGAAATTGAACGTCTAAATTTAGGAGACTCAACGCTTTTATATCATAACAATCAGTATTATCATTTTATTTCCTTTGGATTTATGAAGCGAAACCTGCTTATCATCGTACTATTTTTTAGTTTATTGGCTTGTAATGAGCAAAAGCCGATGAGTTCAATTCACCCTGAAAACTGGTCAAAACGGGCTATTGATATTAGTAAAAAGGACAGCCTTGAGTCAGGTCAATCATACCTTTCGATATACTCTCAAATTTATAGCATTTCTGAAAAGAAAACGCATAATTTAACCGCTATGGTGAGTTTAAGAAATACCAGTACAGAAGATACTATTTATATTGAAAAAGCAAATTACTACGATACCCATGGCAAATTAGTGAGAACCTACTTTGATCATACTATTTTTTTAGCGCCTCTAGAAACTGCTGAAATCATAATCGACGAAGTTGATACCACAGGTGGCACGGGTTCTAATTTTATCTTTGATTGGAAAATTCCTCACAACTGTTCAGAACCGCTATTTGATGGCGTTATGAATTCAACCGTTGGACAGCAAGGCCTGTCGTTTACAACCCAAGCTGTGCGTATTAAATAAACGAAACAATATACCCTTGTGAGGGCATCACTGGGGTGTCCGCAATCCATTAAAAAAGCGTATCGGTTAGATACGCTTTTAAGGACTTTCTAGTTTAGTTTAATTGGTTTGTTGACTAACTCAAATAATTAAATAATCGTGGATTGCCCTAAATGTATATTAGTAAAGTTTAGATTGGTCTCGTCAGGATTGTGAATGAAATCTTCAATAAAATCACCCACTTTTGTTGTACTGATATGATCATATTTATTGTTCAAATCTGGTGTGGTGATATGTAATTTTAAAGACTTATCTACACCTTCTCTCACGCGGTTAGCTTCTTCATCTAATCCGAAATGGTCTAACAACATAGCTGCCGATAAAATAGAAGCAATAGGGTTTGCAATACCTTTGTTAGCGGCCTTAGTATAAGCTCCGTGAATAGGCTCAAACATCACGTGCTCGTCACCAATAGACGCTGAGGCTAATAAGCCGATAGAACCTACAATAACGCTAGCTTCTTCCGAAAGAATATCTCCAAACATGTTTTCAGTTAAAATCACATCAAACTGTTTCGGGTTGATGATTAAGTCCATCGCGGCATTATCAATATAGGTGTATTCTATTTTTACATCAGAATACTGCTTGGCAATGTCTTTAACGACGCGTCGCCAAAGTCTAGAGCTTTCAAGCACATTCGCTTTATCAACTAAGGTTAATTTGCGTTTTCTAGATTGAGCGGCTTTAAAAGCAGCGTGAGCAATGCGTTCTATTTCAAAACGTTGGTATTCACAAACATCGGAAGCGGTGTTGCCATCGTCACTAAGATGTCTTTTTCCGAAATAAATACCACCGGTTAATTCTCTGTAAATCACTAAATTGGTATCCTTAATCGCTTTTACTTTTAAAGAAGATTTGTTTAATAAATCTTCATAAGCAATTACGGGTCTGATATTAGTATGTAAGCCTAAAGCTTTACGCAGCCCTAATAGACCTTGTTCCGGGCGTACTTCAGCATCAGGATCTTCATCATATTTTGTGTTACCTATTGCACCAAATAAAACCGCATCCGCTCTTTTACAGATTTCAACCGTTTCATCAGGTAAAGCTGTACCTGTCTTTTCAATAGCTACACCACCAACTAAAGCCTTTTCAAAAGTAAAAACATGATTAAATTCCATGGCAATAGCTTTCAGTACCTTAACGGCTTGAGCTGTAACTTCTGGTCCAATGCCATCTCCGGGTAAAACGCCAATATTTAACTTCATATCTTACTTTTTTATAGTGAATACTTCCGCGAAAGCGATAACAACAACGTTGCTACTAAGTTAAGCAGAAATAATTTCTTTGTAAGCTTTACTGCTTTCTATTATTTTATGGATGTCATCATCATCAACTTCTTTCTTTTTATCTGCATAATCTAAAAAGAGGTTGTAAATTTCATCCAATTGAATTTTTGTAAGTTCATAACCCACTTTTTTAGCTCTATAAGCTAAGGCAGCTCTACCAGAACGTGCTGTTAATACAATAGCAGATTCGGTAACACCAACATCTTTAGGGTCCATGATTTCATAAGTTTCACGGTTTTTAATCATACCATCTTGATGAATTCCAGAACTATGTGCAAAAGCATTAGCACCAACAATCGCTTTGTTTGGTTGCGTGTAAATACCCATACTATCTGAAACCAATTGGCTCAAACCATAAAGCATTTCAGTTTTAATTCCTGTGTCTAAGTTTAGGTAAGGGTGTTGCTTCATGATCATAACTACCTCTTCAAGGGCAGTGTTTCCTGCGCGCTCTCCAATACCGTTAATAGTACACTCAATTTGACGCGCACCATTGATAACGCCTTCAATAGAATTAGCAGTCGCTAACCCTAAATCATTATGACAGTGGCATGAAATAATCGCTTTTTCAATGCCTTTTACATTTTCTTTTAAGTACTTGATTTTAGCACCGTATTCACTTGGTAAACAGTAACCTGTGGTGTCAGGGATGTTTAAGACTGTAGCTCCGGCTTTAATCGCAGCTTCACAAATACGTGCAAGGTATTCGTTATCGGTTCTTCCAGCATCTTCAGCATAAAACTCAACATCTTCTACAAAAGTCTTAGCATAAGAAACGGCTTTTACCGCGCGTTCTATAATAGCATCTTGAGTAGAATTGAATTTATATTTAATATGAGATTCTGAGGTTCCAATACCTGTATGAATACGTCCGGTTTTAGCCAGTTTTAAGGCCTCACCAGCAACTTTAATATCATTTTCTACGGCACGTGTTAAACCACAAACTGTAGCATTTTTTACAATTTTAGTAATCTCTACAACCGATTTAAAATCTCCAGGGCTAGACACTGGGAAACCAGCTTCAATAATGTCAACACCTAAAAAATCCAGCTGTTCAGCAATGATTATTTTTTGTTCAGTATTCAGTTTACAGCCAGGGACCTGCTCGCCGTCTCTAAGCGTTGTATCAAAAATTTGGACTTTATTATCAGACATTTATTAAAATATATTTTCGTATTGTTTTACGAATGTATATTTTGGTTTTGTAAAAATTCAGTTCTACATTTGTTTTTTACGATGTTAAACACATTGATATAACAGTTAAAATGCTGTAAAACAGAAAATTACATCTGTTTTTGTAACTATGACAAGAGATCAAAAAGATAATTTATTTGTTTTAATTAAGTCCTTATCCAAATCTGAAAAACGCCAATTTAAGCTTTACGTAGGCCGTTTGGGGGTGAATGAAGATTCTAAGTTTTTAATGTTGTTCAATATTTTGGATAAGTTAACCACTTATGATGAGGCCGTGATTCTAAAAAAAGGCATTGTTAAGAAACAACAATTATCGAATTTAAAAGCGCACCTTTATAAGCAAATCTTAATCAGTTTACGTCTAAACCCATCGCATCAAGATGTGCGTATTCAAATTCGCGAACAGTTAGATTTTGCGACCATTCTTTATCATAAGGGTTTATATAAGCAGAGTTTAAAAATTCTCGATAAAGCCAAGAATTTAGCAATTGCTAATGAAGAAAAGAATGCTGCATATGAGATTGTTGATCTTGAAAAAGTCATAGAATCGCAATACATCACGCGCAGTATGAACAACAGGGCCGATCAATTATCGATTGAAGCTAAGGAGTTAAGTCGTCAAAATGTATTAGCGAGTAAGCTTTCTAATTTATCTCTTCAGTTATATGGTCAGTTTTTAAAAACAGGTTATGTTAAAAACGAAGCCGAAACGAAGAGAATTACCGACTATTTTAATGCTAGATTGCCTCAATTTCACATTAGTGAACTAGGCTTTCGTGAGAAATTATGGCTTTATAAATCTAGACTTTGGTATAGCTTTTTAACCCAGGACTTTTTGGCTTGTTATAAATACTCTAGAAAATGGGTGGAGTTATTTTATGAGAATAAGGATATGATTCTTTTAAATCCGGTGTTTTTCCTTAAAGGGAATAACTATTTGTTAGAATCACTTTATTACCTAAGACATTACAAGAAATTTAAAGCCGCATTAATACGTTTTGAAGACATCACTAAAGAAAAATGGTTTCCTGTAGATGATAATATTGAAGGTTTAACCTTTTTATTTATTTATAATAATAAGTTCAACCTGCATTTCATAGAAGGAAGTTTTAAGGAAGGCCTACCTTTAGTTGATGAGGTTTTAGAACGTTTAAAAAATTATAAAGACCGCATTGATGAACATCATATTATGGTGTTTTATTATAAGGTAGCGAGCGTCTATTTTGGTGCTGGTGATAACAGAAAATGTATTTATTATTTAGAGAAAATAATAAGCAATAAATCACTTCAAATGCGTGAAGATTTATTGTGTTTTTCAAGAATTTTAAATCTTGTAGCCCACTATGAAGCTGGTTTAGACTACAACCTTGATATCTTAATAAAAAGCACCTATAAGTTCTTAATTAAAATGGAAGATTTATATGAGGTGCAAAAAGAGTTCATTAAGTTTTTACGTGGCTTGGGTGATATTTATCCGCATGAGGTGAAAAATGAATTCATTAAACTTCACAAGAAATTAAAGGAATTTGAAGATGATCCTTACCAAAGTCGTGCTTTTTTATATTTAGATATTATTTCTTGGTTAGAATCTAAAATTGAAAATAAACCTATTGGCGAGGTCATTAGAAATAAGTTTGTATTAATGGAGAATCGTGCTATATCGTAAAGGACGATTTTATTTAGGTTGTTAAGGAAGTTTTATATATTTAGAACTGCAGCCATCTGTGCAAATAAGTACTGTAGATTCGAGAAGGAAATATCCAGGTTTAAAGGTGATTTTGTATGTTACATCGCCTTCAGGGTTTTGAAATTGGGAAGTAAAATCTTCACAATCATATGTTAGTTTTAAATCATTTTCATTTAAAGTATATGTGCCTGTACTGCATTCTGGGTAAGCGTTAGAGGTAAAGGAGCCGTCCTCAGAAAAAGTTATGGTTTCTCCGTTTTCATCTTCAACATAAAATTGAGGGCCTCCTGCACTAGTGTAACCTCCGGTTTCCTGCCAGCTTCCTAGTATCGATGTTTCAATGTCTGCGTCGTTATTTTTGCTACAATTGAAAGCTAAAATTAAGGCTAAAAAAGCGAAACTAAGTTGGACTTTTTGTGTCATTTGTTTGGTTTTTTTAGGAGATGCGTTAAATTTAATAAGGTTGCGTTAGTTTGTGAGATAATTCATTAATTATTTTGAATTTTAAAAATAACCGCTAAAAAATTTGGATATTAACTTTTTCTGAACGAATATTTGCATTCATAAAGTTCAAAAACTTACTGAAATGTTATCAAGAAAGGCAGAGGGATTAGACCCAATGAAGCCTTAGCAACCCTTTACCAGTAAAGAAGGTGCTAAATTCTACCCTTGATTGGATAGATAACGAAACGAAATTACTTTCTGTAGTTTCTAAATTCTTTATAACATTTTTCTATTAAGCACACGGTTTACAATCGTGTATTTTGACTTTTTATTTAGTTTAAAGTAAAAAAGAAGAATAATTTGGAGCAATCATTGCAACATATCATCATTAAAGATTTCCTAACGGAAAATCAAACGCTTAATTCAGAAATCAATTTAAGTTATCAAGTTTTTGGTAAACCTATTGGTGAAGCCCCTGTTGTTTTGGTTAATCATGCACTTACGGGGAATAGTCATGTGGCTGGAAACGGCGGCTGGTGGAGCGATTTAATTGGAGACGATAAAGTTATTGATACCAAGCTTTACACCGTTTTAGCTTTTAACATTCCGGGGAATGGCTACGATGGCTTTGTGATTGATAATTACAAAGATTTTGTAGCGCGAGATATTGCTAGAATATTTTTAATAGGCCTAGAAGAATTAAACACAGGAAAATTATTTGCTGTAGTTGGTGGTTCGCTAGGTGGCGGTATTTCATGGGAAATGGCGGTAATAAAGCCCGATTTGACCGAACATTTAGTTGTGGTTGCAACCGATTGGAAATCTACAGACTGGCTCATTGCCAACTGCCAAATTCAAGAACAGTTTTTGTTGAATTCTAAGCACCCAGTGCACGATGCGCGTATGCATGCCATGCTGTGCTACCGTACACCAGAGTCGTTTAAAGAGCGTTTTCAGCGTTCTAAAAATGACGATTTAGAGATTTTCAATGTGGAAAGTTGGTTGCTACATCACGGCGATAAGCTGCAGGAACGTTTTCAGCTTTCGGCTTATAAATTGATGAATCAGCTGCTTAAAACCATTGATGTGACCAAAGGGCGCACTGAGAATTTTAATGTTTTAGAAAACATAGAAGCCAATATCCATATTATAGGTGTAGATTCTGATTTGTTTTTTACGGCTGAAGAAAACAGAGAAACTCAAAAACAACTGGCATTAACACATCATAATGTCACATATAACGAAATTAATTCCGTGCACGGTCATGATGCCTTTCTAATGGAGTATGACCAATTGGAAAAAATAATAGAAGGCATTTTTGTGCCAAATTCTAAAAGAAAAAGAATGAAAGTATTAAAATTTGGAGGTAAATCTTTAGCAAACGGAGAAGGTTTAAATACCGTACTTTCCATAATAGAAAATAAAGTTGCTGCAGGCGAACGCATTAGTGTAGTGGTTTCTGCAAGAGGCACCGCGACCGATGATTTAGAAGTTATTTTAAACAAAGCCTTAAAAGGGAAGCCTTATAAAGAAGATTTAGAAGCCTTTAAAGCTTACCAAAGCGCGCCTTCTAAAGACGTTGATTTTACCCAGGAGTTTTCAACCTTAGACAAACTTTTTGAAGGGGTGAGTTTGTTGGGAGATTACAGCAGTAAAACCAAGGATAATATTTTAGCGCAAGGCGAATTGATTTCGGTGAAGTTAATTACTGGTATTTTAAATGAGCGCGGTATTAAGGCTAATGCCACCGATTCTCGTGAGCTTATTAAAACCGATGAGGTATTTGGAAATGCACAGCCTTTATCGAAATTATCCAAAGAAAACACACAGGCTTATTTCAAAAAGCATAAAGATACCGTAAATGTGGTTACTGGTTTTATAGCCTCCAACTTAAAGAATGAAACGACGACTTTAGGAAGAAACGGAAGCAACTATACAGCCGCTTTAATCGCGAATTTTTTAGATGCTGAAGAGCTTCAGAATTACACGCATGTGAACGGTATTTATACGGCCGATCCAAACATGGTTGCTGATGCGCAGCAAATTAGAGAGTTGTCCTTTAGTGAAGCGAATGAGTTAGCTAACTTTGGAACCTCGGTTTTACACGCTAAAACCATTATTCCTTTAGTGGAGAAAAATATCAGCCTTCGTATATTAAATACCTTTAATCCAGATGATGAAGGGACTTTAATTACGGCTAGACCAAGCACAAAAGAGGTGACCTCTTTATCGGTTTTAGATAATGTGGCGCTTTTAAATTTTGAAGGCCGTGGGTTGCTAGGTAAAATTGGTGTGGATGCCAGAATATTTAAAGCATTAAGTAATTACGGCATTAGTGTGAGCATTGTATCGCAAGGTTCATCAGAACGTGGTATTGGGTTAATTATTGATTCAGACCAAGCAACACAAGCGGTGATTGCTTTAGAACGTGAGTTTGAAGGTGATTTCTATTCGCAAGATGTGAATAAAATTGATGTGGTTGATGATGTGACAGTGATTTCTATTGTGGGAATTGAGTTAAGTTCATTCCATAAACCCTTTAACGCGCTTATTAAAAACCAAATTACACCATTGTTATTTAACAATACGGTTACTGGAAAGAATGTGAGTTTGGTGGTTAAAAAAGACCAGCTTCACAAAGCCGTAAACGTGATTCACGGTGAGGTTTTCGGGATTTCAAAAAAGATAAACATTGCTGTTTTTGGTCATGGTGGTGTTGGTGGTGCTTTAATCAATCAGATTTTAAAATCGAAAGGTGATATTGAATCTCGTAAAGGGATTAACCTCAATATTTTTGCCATTGCCAATTCTAAAAAGCAATTGTTAAATAAAGATGGTGTGGAATTAACCTGGGAAGATGATATTAAAACAACCGATCATGCAAGTTCGCTTCCAGACATTATCGCTTTCGCGAAAAGACATCATTTAGAGAATTTAATAGCAGTTGATAATACGGCAAGCCCGAATTTTTATGAAAATTACGTGCCTTTAGTTGAAGCCGGTTTCGACCTGGTGTCTTCAAATAAAGTAGCAAATACCGTATCACATAAATTTTACAAAGACTTACGTGTTGAGTTGCATGAAAACAATAAGCAATATTTATACGAAACTACGGTTGGGGCAGGTTTACCTTTAATTGATACTATTAAATTATTACATGAATCGGGTGAGAATATCACTAGAATTCGTGGGGTGTTTTCTGGAACTTTGAGTTATTTATTTAATAATTTTTCTGTGGAAGACAAGCCTTTTAGCGAAATCATTCAGGAAACGATTGACAAAGGGTTTACAGAACCAGATCCGCGTGAGGATTTCTCAGGAAATGATGTGGCTAGAAAATTGTTAATTCTAGCAAGAGAGTTAGATTTGCATAATGAGTTTGAAGATGTTGAAGTTCAGAATTTAATTCCTGAGCAGTATCGTGATATTTCGGTAGAAGAATTTTTAAAACAACTGGATGTTTTAGATGAAGAATACCAAAAGTTGAAAGACAATCAGAAACCTGATCACGTTTTACGTTATGTAGGTGATTTATCGGGCGATTTGTCTCAAGATAAAGGAAAACTAGAAGTGAAATTGGTATCTATTCCAGAAGATAGTACTTTAGGACATGTTAAAGGTTCTGATGCCATTTTTGAAATTTTCACAGAATCTTACGGCGAACAGCCTATCGTGATTCAGGGTGCTGGAGCAGGTGCCGAAGTAACGGCTAGAGGTGTATTTGGTGATATATTAAGATTGTCTAAACATATAAACTAAAATTCCCGAGAAGGCGGGAATCTCAAGAAGTGTAAAAAATATAAGTCCAAAGTAGGTTTAGAAAATATCAAAGGTTAACTAGATAAACATTAAGCTGGGTTATAAAAAACTAACTTTGTAGATAAGCGCATTAGGGATTGAAGCGGCATCCTTTTTTTGCCTCTTTAAAAGGCGAAAAAAAACTGCCTGCCGTCAGGCAGATAGAGCATAAAGCCCGACCCGATAGGGGAATGCCAGAATAAGAATTATTATAATGAACTATGAGCAATAACAAGAAATTTGAAACTTTAGCAGTAAGAACGCAGACAGAAACGTCTCAATTCTCAGAACACTCAGTGCCTTTGTACTTAACATCAGGCTTTGTTTTTGACGATGCTGAGGAAATGAGAGCCTCGTTTGCAGAAGAGAAGCAACGCGATTTATACAGCCGTTACAGCAACCCGAATGTCAATGAATTTGTTGATAAGGTGTGCTTGATGGAAGGCGCAGAGGCAGGTTTTGCCTTCGCGAGTGGTATGGCAGCGGTGTTTTCAACTTTTGGAACTTTGCTGGATGCCGGAGACCATGTGGTGTCTTGTAGTTCGGTTTTTGGCGCAACTCATGGTTTGTTTACCAAATATTTTCCGAAATGGAATATTGAGTATTCGTATTTCAATGTAAATGAAGTTGATAAGATTGAAAGCTTAATCAAACCAAATACGAAGTTTATTTATGCTGAAACGCCTACTAACCCTGGTGTGGATGTTTTAGACTTAGATTTATTGAGCGCGATTTGTAAAAAACACGGTTTGTTGTTAGTGATTGATAATTGCTTTGCGACGCCGTATTTACAAAATCCAATTAAACATGGTGCCGATTTAGTCATTCATTCGGCTACCAAATTAATGGACGGTCAAGGCCGTGTGCTTGGTGGTGTTACGGTTGGTAATAAGGAATTGATTCGTGAAATTTACTTGTTTTCGAGACTTACAGGGCCTGCAATGAGTGCTTTTAATGCTTGGGTGTTATCTAAATCTTTAGAGACTTTAGCGGTAAGAACCGATAAGCACTGTGAAAATGCTTTAAAACTAGCAACTTTTCTAGAAGGACACCCTAAAGTGACTTGGGTGAAGTATCCTTTCTTGAAATCGCATCCACAATATGAAGTGGCTAAAAAGCAAATGAAATTGGGTGGAAATATTATCGCTTTTGAAGTCGAAGGCGGAATTAAAGGTGGTCAAGCCTTTTTTGACTCGATTAAAATGTGTTCGTTGTCTGCCAACTTAGGAGATACTAGAACTATTGTAACCCACCCAGCGAGTACAACTCATGCTAAAGTAGAGCCAGAAGTGAAGGCTGCTGCAGGAATTACAGATGGATTAGTACGTGTGTCAGTTGGTTTAGAACATGTTGATGATGTGATTGCTGATATTGAACAAGCACTAGAAAATATTTAAGAGATTATAATACTGTAGTATTGGCCCTTACAACTGGTTTGTGAGGGCTTTTTTTTGCACTATATTTTAATATTGTTTACTTCTAGTAAATCGTGTGTTTCAAAATTAAATAAGGTTTCGCTTAACAAGGCTTCAAATTGATTAACGCGGTCTTTTTTTATTCTGAATACGACTTCGCTGTATGTTGTTGTGCATTTTATAGGTTGTAAATGGTCTTCGTTGTTGCATTTCTCACAGTCGCAATGATTTTTGGTTTTGTAGGATGAAATGACCTCGATTAAGTTTTTTAATTAGGGTATACTCAGTATTATGGCAATGTCTGCGACTTGCAATTGTATTTTTCTAGTTTTTCTTTCCAAACTTCTTAACACAAAAGTTTGACCTATAAAATTGCTGTGGAGGGGTTCTAGGAGGTACATGAATTTAATTTTTTCAAATATATTAATTATTTTTATTTAGAATAAATAAAAATAATATTTAACTTTGTAATAGAAATCTTTATAAAGTGTGAAGTATGAATGATAAGATAGGTGTGTTTTACGGTTCGGACTCTGGTGTAACAGATGATATTACACGAGATTTAATCAGCTTTTGGGCAGATGATAATTTGGAGGTGATGGAAGTTGGTGATGCGACGGTTGATGATTTAGAGCAGTATCAAATGCTGTTATTTGGCTTATCCACTTGGTATGATGGTGACTTACAAAGTGATTGGGAGGAATTTTTCGATGATTTCCAAACGATAGATTTTAGCAATAAAGTTGTGGCGATTTACGGTTTGGGTGATCAAATTGGTTATGCTGAATATTTTGTTGATGGCATTGGCTTATTGGCGAAAGTGGTTTTAGAAAAAGGCGGAAAAGTTGTTGGGTATTGGCCAACTGAAGGCTATCGGTTTACCGATTCGGTTGCTATCGTTGACGAGCAGAAGGATTTGTTTTATGGACTAGCTTTAGATCATGATAATGAATCGCAACTTACAGATGATCGTTTAACAACATGGATTGCTCAAATAAAAGAAGAATTCTTAAGAGAGACTGCCTAGGCATTAATTTTAATTTGTTAGTTTTTTGTTACTAATTCAGGTTTAGGTTCGGCTAAACCAAAGGTTTGAAGTTTATTTTAAATCTTATAAATACCTTTACTATTGGTTTGTAAAGGTATTTTTTTTTTGGTTTATGATGTTACTTTCTTGAGTTAAGAAAACTAGTATTTGTTTAAATATTAACCGTTATTATTGAAGATAAATCGGTTAAGTGGTGCTCAGTTTTGAGATTTAACAGAATATTGAGAAACTGGTTAACCAGTTATAAGTATCTTTGTAGCGCGTTAATTTAATTTTAAAAAGCGCTATTTATGAAGAGACTACCATATTTATTTATTGTTTTATTTCTAAGTTTTACAACTTATAGTTGCAGTTCAAGCGATGATGTGGAGGATGTTGAGCAAGAAATACCAACTGACCCTAAGCCTGAACCAGAGCCTGAACCTGAACCAGAGCCAGAGCCGGAACCTGAAAATGATGGCGAACTGGACCCAGCAAAAGCCCCTTCTGAAAATTTTGATTTATCAACCTGGAATTTAAGTATTCCTATAGACAATGGTGAAGGAAACGCGCTTACTGTAGGTGTTGCTGCGTTGAATGATGATTTTGAAACTTCGGCCTTTTTCTATACTGCCGATGACGGTGGTATGGTTTTTAAATGTCCGAATAGTGGGCCAAAAACTTCTGAAAACACAAAATATACCCGTGTGGAACTTCGTGAAATGTTGCGTGGTACGAACACTAGTATAAAGACACAAGGTGTGAACAAAAACAACTGGGTGTTTGGTACAGCGCCAGAAGCTGATAAAAAAGCAGCTGCTGGTTTTGACGGTGAAATGACTGCAACATTAGCGGTAAACCATGTATCAACTACTGGGAGTAATAGTCATATTGGTCGTGTCATTGTAGGTCAGATTCACGCTAATGATGATGAGCCTGTGCGTATCTACTACAGGAAATTAAAAAATAATGACTTAGGATCTATTTATTTTGCGCACGAACCAACCGATGGTAATGGCGATGAGCAATGGCATGAGATGATCGGTTCTAGAAGTAACAGTGCTTCTAACCCTACCGATGGTATCGCACTAGGTGAGAAATTTAGCTATACCATTAATGTGCAAGGTGATTTATTAACAGTGACTATCTCTAGAGAAGGCAAAGCTGATGTGATAAAAACCGTAGACATGACAAATAGTGGTTTTAATGTTTCTGGACAGTATATGTATTTTAAAGCTGGTGTGTATAATCAAAATAATTCAGGTGATGCTGATGATTATGTACAAGCTACTTTCTATGCATTAGAAAAATCACATACAACCTATTAATTACTGAGTCACAGCGATTCATTAAGATAACAAAACACCGTAGAATTCTTTTCTATGGTGTTTTTTCATTTTAGCACTTTAATAAAAAGGCTATCTTAGCGGGATGTTATCTAAGAAAACAAAATACGGATTAAAGGCACTCACCTTTATTGCCAGAAGTGAAGGCGATTTGCCACTGCAGGTTGCTGAAATAGCCAAACAAGAACAAATTCCTCAAAAATTTTTAGAAAGTATTTTATTAACGCTTCGTAAAGCGGGTATTTTAGGCTCTAAGAAAGGAAAACACGGCGGTTATTATTTAAGAGAAACCCCAGAAGATATCTTAATGACTGATGTAATGCGTGTTTTGGAAGGTCCTATTGCTATGGTACCTTGTGTGAGCTTAAATTACTACGAAAAGTGTGATGACTGTGTGGATGAAGAACTTTGTAGTGTCAATAAATTGATGCTTCAAGTGCGTGATAGTACACTTAATGTGTTCAGAAATACGACGTTAGCCGATTTGTCTCATCCAAAAGGGTGAAAAATTCTTAATATATCTTCCTTTTCCTTATAAAAATTAAGGCTTATCTCTATAAAAATTCCGATATGCTAAAAAGTTTGAAAATTACTTTATTATGTGCTAAAATGTATTACTTTTGTAATCCCTACTAAATTGATAGGAATAATATAACACATGAACAAATGATTGCGCAGATGTTAATTAAAAATAAAGAAAAGTCTACATACAAAGAGGATAGTACTAGTGAAAAGCCGATTAGAAGTGTTGTGAAATCACTTAGCTGGAGAACTATAGGTACTTTAGATACTATTGTAATTTCTTACTTAGTAACAGGGAAGTTAGATTTAGCTTTTTCTATTGGAGGAATTGAATTAGTAACTAAAATGGTATTGTATTTTTTCCATGAAAGAGCATGGAATTCTATTAAATGGGGAAAATAAAGAAAGAATTATGTTTACAGAAAATCAAATAGAAGCCTTAAACGAAGCATATAAAGATGCTGCGCCAGCAGAAATCATTAAAAAAGCCATAGCGCTTAATGATGAAGCGGTAGTTACAACTAATTTTAGACCATACGAAGCGGCTATTTTACATGCGGTAAGTACGGTAAAGTCTGAGCTTCCTGTGGTTTGGTGTGATACAGGATATAATACACCACAAACTTACAGACATGCTGAACAAGTAATTAAAGATTTGGCTTTAAACGTGTTTTTATATGTGCCAAAACAAACTTCGGCACATCGTGATGTGGTTATGGGAATCCCTTCTGTAAATGCGCCAGAACACGCATTATTTACAGAGCAAGTAAAGTTAGAACCGTTTGCACGTGCTATGGCTGAACACAAACCTAAGGTTTGGTTTACAAATTTACGTCAGGGGCAAACAGCCTTTAGAAATAGTATCGGCATTTTTAGTTTAAGTAAAGATGGCGTTTTAAAAGTGAGTCCGTTTTACTATTGGTCTGATGAAAAATTAGATGGCTATTTAAAAGATAATAATTTGCCAAACGAATTTAAATATTTCGACCCTACAAAAGCATTAGAAAATAGAGAGTGTGGTTTACACGCCTAGTTTAGTTTTCAGTCACAGTCACAGTCACAGTTTGCAGTTGAACTGGCTAGTAAAAAAATAAATTAATAATAACAAAACTCTTAACCCGCCCGAGTAAGAGTTCCCCCTTCGGGGGTTAGGGGGCTTTTAATTATGAAAAAAGACACATCAAATATAAACTCGCTAGAAAACGAAGCGATATATATTATGAGAGAAGTAGCGGCACAGTTTGAAAAACCTGTGTTATTATTTTCAGGAGGAAAAGATTCGATCACCCTAGTACGTCTAGCGGTTAAAGCATTTTACCCTGCAAAAGTACCTTTTCCATTAATGCATATCGATACGGGGCATAACTTTCCAGAAACGATAGAATTTAGAGATCGTTTGTGTGAAGAGTTAGGTTTAGAGTTGATTGTAAGAAACGTTCAGGATTCTATTGATGAAGGAAAGGTGAAAGAAGAGTCTGGCCGTTATGCAAGTCGAAATATGTTGCAAACTACCACGCTTTTAGATGCTATTGAAGAATTCAAGTTTGATGCATGTATTGGTGGCGCGCGTCGTGATGAAGAAAAAGCAAGAGCTAAAGAACGTATTTTTTCTGTACGTGATGATTTCGGACAATGGGATGAAAAGAACCAACGTCCTGAGTTGTTTGATATGTTGAATGGTGATATTGAACACGGTCAGAATGTACGTGTGTTCCCTATTTCTAACTGGACAGAATTAGACGTGTGGTCGTATATCGAACAAGAAAATATTGAAATCCCTTCAATCTATTTTGCACACAAACGTAAAGTCTTTTTAAGAGACGGTATGATTTGGTCTGCAGAAGATGAGGTGGTTTACAGAGATGACCATGAGCAAGTGATTGAAGAAATGGTACGTTTTAGAACCGTGGGTGATATGAGTTGTACAGCAGCCGTTTTATCTGAAGCTTCAACCATTTCTAAAGTTGTAGAAGAAATTAGAGATTCAACCATTTCAGAACGTGGTGCTCGTATCGATGATAAGCGATCAGAAGCAGCGATGGAAAAACGTAAACAACAAGGGTATTTCTAGAAAGAAGCCCCCTAGCCCCCGAAGGGGGAATGAGCAAGTTTGCGAATAAAAAAGATTAAACAAAAAACTTATAATTGATACCATTACAAGTATCGATATTAAGTAAAAAATAATAACAATATTCTTACTACGCCCGAGTAAGGATTCCTTCCCAAGGGGAGGTTAGGAGGGGCTTCATTATGGAAGTATTAAAAATTGCAACAGCAGGAAGTGTAGATGATGGAAAAAGTACGTTAATCGGACGTATTCTTTACGATACAAAATCATTGACAACAGATAAGTTAGAGGCTATTGAAAAAACAAGTAAGCAACGTGGTTATGATTACTTAGATTTTTCATTAGCTACTGATGGTTTAGTTGCAGAAAGAGAACAAGGGATCACCATTGATGTGGCGCATATCTATTTCTCAACTAAAAAGAAAAGTTATATCATCGCCGATACGCCTGGTCACGTAGAATATACACGTAACATGGTAACGGGAGCTTCAACATCACAGGCTTCTATCATCTTAATTGATGCTAGAAAAGGAGTGATTGAGCAAACTAACCGTCACTTTTTCATCAATAATTTATTAAGAATTAAAGATGTTGTTGTCGCGATTAACAAAATGGATTTAGTTGATTACTCTGAAGAAACTTATAACCAAATTAAAGCTGATTTTTCAGAATTAATGGGGAAGAGAGATTATCAAGATCAGAACATCACATTTATTCCTGTTAGTGCTTTAAAAGGTGATAATGTTGTAAATAAGACTGATAAAATGTCTTGGTATAAAGGTCAAACTTTATTAGAGCATTTAGAAGAGTTAGATAAGTCAGATATTTTTAATGTTGGTACACCACGTTTTCCTGTACAGTATGTGGTTCGTCCTAAAACAGAAGAATTTCACGATTTTAGAGGATACGCCGGGAAAGTTTACGGTGGAAACCTAAGTGTTGGAGATGATATTGTTGTTTTACCATCACAAACAAAATCGAAAATTAAAGATATCTATTTCTACGATGAGAAGTATGAAACGGCTTCAAGACGTTCATCAGTGACCATTACTTTAGAAAATGATATCAATGTAAGTCGTGGAGACATGATTGTCAAGGCTGATGATCTTCCAACTATTGAAAAGCAATTTACTGCTAATGTATGTTGGATGGATGCTTCTAACTTAACAGCAGGTGGAAAGTACTTAGTACAACATGGTGTGAATAAAGTATTAGCAAAGGTTGATAAAATCAATCATAAAATTCACCCTGATTATTCTGGAATCGAAGAAGGTGCTACGTCTTTAGGCGTAAATGATATTGCTTCGGTAACTTTTAAATTGAACAAACCAATTTTTTACGATCAGTTTAAAAACCACAGAACGAACGGTTCTTTTATTTTAATCGATCCGCAAACCAATAATACGGTGGGTGCTGGATTTATCCAGTAAGGAAGCCCCCTAGCCCCCGAAGGGGGAATTAACTAGGTTGTGAAAAAAACCAAACAGCCTTACAAAAATTTAAATTTTGTAAAGTGTTGAAAAATAAAACGAGTTTGCTCCTCTAGAGTAATTATTTCTCCATTATGGGGAGATTAGGAGGGGCATTTAACAACAATATTCTTGCACTACCCGAGTAAGAATTCCTCCCCTCACGGGGAGGTTAGGAGGGGCATATCATGCAAACATTTAGATCAGAAATAGAGAATCCAATTGTAGAAAAGGATATCATTGAATTAGCCAATAAAATTGAGCTTTTTAACAATGGTAAAATTGATGAGGAAAAATTTAGAAGTCTCCGTTTAGCCCGTGGGGTTTACGGTCAGCGTCAAGAAGGCGTGCAAATGATTCGTATTAAAGTGCCTTACGGGAAACTTAAAACGAATCAGTTAAGAAGAATCTCTGAGGTTTCCGATGAGTATTCTCGTGGTCGTTTACACATTACTACGCGTCAGGATATTCAAATCCACTATGTAGATTTGAATAGAACGCCAGAGTTATGGGCTGAACTTGAAAAAGATGAAGTAACGGTTCGTGAAGCTTGTGGTAACGTAGTAAGAAACGTAACGGCTTCTGAAACGGCTGGAATCGATGTTAAAGAACCTTTTGATGTATCACCTTATGCCGATGCGCTTTATAAATTCTTTTTACGTAATCCAATTTGTCAAGAAATGGGACGTAAATTTAAAGTGTCTTTCTCTTCAACTGATGAAGATACAGGCTTGTCTTATTTACATGATATCGGTTATATCGCCAAAGTACAAAATGGCGTACGTGGATTTAAAGTTGTTGTAGCTGGTGGATTAGGTTCTCAGCCACGTCATGCTGATGTGCTGTATGATTTTGTTGAAACTGATAAAATCATTCCAATCATGGAAGGGATCTTAAGAATTTTTGATCGTTATGGTGAGCGTAAAAGTCGTGCCAAAGCACGTATGAAATTCTTATTAAAAGATATTGGTTTAGAAGCTTTTAAAGAATTAATTACTGAAGAACAAAAAGCCATCGAATTTAAAAGCGTAGCTATTGATGCTGATGCTTATGTACCTTCAAAACCTGTTTCGGTTGAAGTGCCAGAAGTAAGCATTAAAGATCAAGAAGCTTTTGAATTATGGAAATCTACAAACCTTATTCCTCAAAAACAGGAAGGTTATGTAGCGATCGGAATCAAAGTTTTATTAGGTGATTTTTATACGGATAAAGCACGTTTATTAGCTGATTTAGTCGATAAATATGCTGCGGGAGAAGTACGCTTGACGTTACGTCAGAATATTGTTATTCCTTTTGTAAAGGAAGAATTATTACCACTTTTCTACCAAGAATTAGAAAAACTTGGTTTCGTGGAAGCGGGATATAATAAAGCCGTAGATATTACAGCTTGTCCTGGAACCGATACTTGTAATTTAGGTATTGCAAGTAGTACAGGAATAGCTGACGAGTTAGAACGTGTGATTAAAGCAGAGTATCCACAATATCTTAAAAATGAAGATTTAGTGATTAAGATTAGTGGTTGTATGAATGCTTGTGGACAACACAACATGGCCAATATTGGATTCCAAGGGATGTCTGTTCGTACGCCAGATAAATTAGTAGCGCCTGCTTTACAAGTATTATTAGGTGGTGGTAACATAGGTGATGGAAACGGTGTTTTTGCCGATAAAGTAGTAAAAGTACCTAGTAAAAGAGGTCCAGAAGCTTTAAGACGTGTGCTTGATGATTATGAGGCTAATGCAGGTGGAAAATCTTATGTAGATTATTATAAAGAAAAAGGACAAAAGTATTTCTACGATTTCTTACAAGATCTACAAGATGTTAGTGATTTAAAACCAGAAGATTTTATCGACTGGGGAACTAATGAAGAGTATGTTAAAGAAATTGGAGTTGGTGAGTGTGCTGGTGTAGTGATTGATTTAATCGCAACTTTATTCTTAGAAAGTGAAGAGAAAATAGATAATGCGAAAGAATCATTTGAAAACAAAGTGTATTCAGGGGCTATTTATTACGCATACCAGTCTTTAGTAAATTCAGCGAAAGCGTTATTATTAGCTGAGAACAAGAAAACAAATACACATGCGGGTATCATTAAAGATTTTGATGCCTTATTTGTAGAAACAGAAAAAATTAATTTAGGATCTACTTTTTCTGAATTGATCTACCAAATCAATAAATTTGCACCAACTGAAGATTTTGCTGCAAAATATATTGAAAATGCTAACGCGTTTTTAACTAAGGTAAGAGCATTCAGAGAATCAGAAACCGTTGCTTAATAGTTTAAAAGCAATATAAATTTAATAAATGAAGATAAAAACACCCATATTAACGGTTGTAGGTGCTGGTCCGGGCGACGAAGACTTAATCACGCTTAAAGCAATTAAAGCGATTGAGTCTGCCGATGTTATCCTGTACGATGCACTTATTAATGAAGCCTTACTGAAGTATGCTTCAAAAGATGCCGAACTTATTTTTGTAGGGAAGCGCAAGGGGTGTTACGCATTTCAACAAGAGCAAATAAACGATTTGATTGTTGCCAAAGCGAAGGAAAAAGGACATGTTGTACGTTTAAAAGGTGGTGACCCCTTTATTTTTGGTCGTGGTGCTGAAGAGATTGATTATGTGAGACCATTTGGTTTAGAAACTTATGTGGTACCAGGTATATCTTCTTCTATAGCGGCTCCGGCTTATCAAGGAATTCCATTAACAAAACGTGGGGCTTCAGAAAGCTTTTGGGTGATTACGGGGACTACCAAAAAACATCAAATATCAGGTGATGTGGCCTTAGCGGCTAAGTCAACTGCTACTGTGGTGATTTTAATGGGTATGAGTAAGTTGGATGAGATTGTAAAGATTTTTTCTGCTGAAAATAAACAAGATATGTCCATAGCTATTGTTCAAAACGGAACACGAGACAATCAAAATGTAGGTATAGGAACTATTGGAACGATTCACCAGGTTGTTGCTGAAAAAGGCCTGTCATCTCCAGCTATTATTGTGATTGGTAATGTGGTTAAAGAACGTGCTGTTTTAAGTTCAATTTGTTCTGAAGTTCAAGAAGAATAGGGTATGGAAAGAAATAATTTATATCCCATTTTCCTTAAAACTAAAAGTTTAAATATACTTATAGTTGGCGGTGGTTATGTGGCCGAAGAGAAATTAACCTTTCTTCTGAAATCAAGTCCCAATGCCAATGTGACTATGGTCTCTAAAATGTTTAGAGAAGATACCGTAGCCTTAGCCAAAACAGGAAATGTTACGTTAATAGAAGATAAGTACAAGAAAAAATATTTAAAGGGCAAACATATTGTGGTGGCAACCACCAATAAGCCTAAGGTAAATATTAAAGTTCATAAACACTGTAGAAAGAGGAGTCTTTTGGTGAATGTTGCCGATAATCCACCGTATTGCGATTTTTATATGGGGGGTATTGTAACCAAAGGAAACGTGAAAGTAGCGATTTCAACAAACGGAAAATCGCCAACTACAGCCAAGCGTTTACGTCAGTTTTTTGAGGATGTGATTCCTGAAAATGTAGACGACCTCGTGCAGAACCTAAATGAATATAGAAAAACAATAAAAGGTGATTTTGAACAAAAAGTTGAGAAACTGAATGAATTCACCAAAGGATTAATTGAAAAATAAGTAAAAGTACCATACAATGATTGAAACAGATATACTAATAATTGGCGCGGGGCCAACAGGACTATTTACAGTATTCGAAGCTGGATTATTAAAACTGAAATGCTATTTAATTGATGCGTTGCCTCAACCAGGTGGACAGTGTTCAGAATTATATCCTAAAAAACCAATTTATGATATTCCAGGATTTCCTGAAATTTTAGCTGGAGATTTAACTAAAAACTTACTCGAGCAGGCAAAACAATTTGAACCTGGCTTCACTTTAGGTGAACGTGCAGATACGGTTGAAAAGCAAGAGGACGGTACTTTTATAGTGACTACAAATAAAGGGACACAACATCACGCTAAAGTCGTAGCTATTGCTAGTGGTTTAGGTAGTTTTGAGCCTAGAAAACCACAACTAGAGAGCCTGGCTCAATATGAAGACAAAGGTGTTGAGTATATGATTAAAGAACCAGAGGTGTATCGTGATAAAAACGTAATCATTGCTGGTGGTGGAGATTCTGCTTTAGATTGGTCTATATTTTTAGCTGATGTAGCAAAAAGTGTGACCCTTATACATAGACGTAATGAATTTAGAGGACATTTAGATTCTGTTGAAAAAGTTCAAGAACTTAAAGATGCTGGTAAAATTAATTTGATTACACCTGCTGAGGTTACAAATATCTTAGGAGATGGTAAAGTTGAAGCTATTGAAGTTACAAAAAAAGGAGAAGAGCCTTTTGCTTTAGAAACAGATCACTTTATACCTTTATTTGGGTTGTCACCTAAATTAGGACCTATCGCTAACTGGGGATTAGAAATTGAAAAAAATGCTATTAAGGTTAATAATGCTTTAGATTATCAAACGAATATTCCAGGGATATTTGCTATTGGTGATGGTAATTTCTATCCAGGAAAATTAAAATTAATACTGTGTGGTTTTCATGAGGCTACGATCATGTGTCAAGCAGCATATAAAATTATACACCCAGGGAAGAAAAACATTTTAAAGTATACTACAGTTTCTGGTGTTGATGGTTTTGATGGTTCTCGTAAAGAGGCTCCAAAAGCAGTTGTACAAGCTATTAATTAACATACTAGAAACCTTTTAGATTTGAATTTAAAAGGCTGTTAAAATAATATTCTAATCCTACAAAGTTTGTAAAAACCTTGTAGGATTTAGTGTTTAAAACAGGAGGGATTTAAAAGGATAAGTTTTACATTTATAATCTAAAATTATCAAAATTAATAAAGCATATAACCTATATGAAAAGTTATAACGTTTGCCTTAAAGACACCGCAAAAACATTTACTAAAAGATTGTTTTATTCTTTATTTGACTGTGAACAAGAAAAAGCACATGGTAAATATTTAGAGAAAAAATTCCTTAAAATTGTATCTAAGTTAGATGTAGAAAATGGAGAGGAAATTTGGAAGAAATTTAAAGCTGAGTTGCCTGAAATCCGAAAAACATTAGATTTAGATGCTATTGCTTTTGAAAGTAATGATCCAGCTTCACATAGCTTAGAGGAAATTTACATGGCTTATCCAGGGTTTCATGCCATTTCAATTTATAGATTAAGTCATGCGCTTTATGAACTCGGTGTGCATATTTTACCACGAATGATGAGTGAATACATTCATGGTATTACAGGGGTTGATATTCATCCAGGAGCAACCATTGGAAAGTCCTTTTATATTGACCACGGTACAGGTATTGTGATTGGTGAAACAAGTATTATTGGTGAAAATGTAAAGATTTATCAAGGGGTAACACTTGGTGGTATTTCTGTGTCAAAAAATTTAGCGTCTACAAAACGTCATCCTACTATTGAGGATAATGTTTGCATTTATGCAAATGCAACTATTTTGGGAGGTGATATTGTCATTGGAGCAAACAGTATTATTGGAGCGAATGTTTGGATTACAGAATCGGTTCCCGAAAATTCGTTGGTAACTTATCAAACCGAAATAAAAATTAGACCTAAGAAGAATGGAATATAAAAACAGCATTATTGGTCAAATAGGTAACACACCACTCGTTGAAGCCACACACCTCATCTCGAAAAAAGGGGTGCGTTTGTTTTTAAAACTAGAAGGGAATAACCCTGGCGGAAGCGTTAAGGATCGTCCTGCCTTTCATATGATTAATGAAGCTTTAAAACGAGGCGACATTAAAAAAGGAGGCACTTTAGTAGAGGCCACAAGTGGAAACACAGGTATTGCCTTAGCTTTTATTGCCAAGTTGTTGGGCTTAAATATGGTGCTGATTATGCCTGAGAATTCTACCGAGGAACGTGTGAAGACCATGCGTGCTTACGGTGCTGAGGTGATTTTAACACCTTCAGATGTGGGTATAGAAGGTTCTCGCGATTTGGCTTTTAAACTGCGTCATGAAAAAGGCTTTATGCTTTTAAATCAGTTTGAAAATCCAGACAATTGGAAAGCGCATTACCAAACAACTGGGCCAGAAATTTGGGAAGCCACCAATCATAAAATCACACATTTTGTATCGGCTATGGGAACCACAGGAACCATAACAGGGGTTTCTACATTTTTAAAAGAGCAAAATAAAAATATCACTATTGTTGGTGCACAACCTGCCGATGGTGCAAAAATTCCAGGGATTAGAAAATGGTCACCAGAATACGTGCCTAAATTTTTCGATCCTAAAAAAGTGGATATTGTTGTCGATGTCTCGGAAGAAGATGCCAAACAAACGACCATTAATTTAGCTAAAGAAGAAGGCGTATTTGCTGGAATGAGTAGCGGTGGTTCAGTATTTTGTGCCTTAAAAATAGCCGAAACTTTAGAAGAAGGGGTTATTGTCGCTGTAATTTGCGACAGAGGTGATCGTTATCTGTCATCAACCCTATTTGAGTAAAGGCAGCAATTTTTATAAAATTACTGTGAATAAAGGAATATAGTTAGTATTTTTGCGCACCAAATCAATAGATATTAAATTATTGATTTTTTGTTCATTAACGTATTAATGTTATCAAGAAAGGTAGAGGGATTAGACCCGGTGAAACCTTGGCAACCCTTTATCTTGTAAAGAAGGTGCTACGTTCTACTGATAATTAAAAATTATTGGAAAGATAACGAAGAGTGATTTTACTTTTCTTGATGATATTATACTTAAAAAATAATATCAAAAAATGTCAAACATACAGCAGGCTTTAAAAGAGCGAATTTTGGTTTTAGATGGTGCGATGGGTACCATGCTACAAGCCTATAAATTCACTGAAGATGATTTTCGTGGTGAGCGTTTTAAAGATTACCCGACACCATTACAGGGTAATAATGATTTGCTTTCTATCACGCAGCCTGAAGCCATCAAAACCATTCATGCCAAATATTTTGAAGCCGGAGCAGATATTGTAGAAACCAATACCTTTTCAGGAACGACCATCGCTATGGCCGATTATCAAATGGAAGATTTGGTTTATGAATTAAACTATGAATCGGCTAAAATTGCTAAAGAAGTCGCAGAAGAATTTACAGCTAAAGAACCACACAAACCACGTTTTGTAGCGGGTTCAATAGGGCCAACAAACCGTACGGCAAGTATGTCGCCAGACGTGAACGACCCTGGATACCGTGCTGTAACTTTTGATGAGTTGCGTGTCGCCTACAAACAACAAGTGGAAGCTTTAATGGATGGAGGTGCCGATTTATTGCTAGTTGAAACCGTGTTTGATACGTTAAACGCTAAAGCCGCTTTATTTGCTATTGAAGAAGTGAAGGAGGAAAGAGGTATTGATATTCCTATCATGTTGAGTGGAACGATTACTGATGCTTCTGGAAGAACCCTTTCAGGACAAACAGCCGAAGCTTTTTTGATTTCAGTATCACATATTCCGTTATTATCTGTTGGATTTAACTGTGCTTTAGGAGCAAATTTATTACAACCGCATTTAGAAGCGATTGCTAATAAAACAGATTTTGCTATTTCTGCCCATCCAAATGCTGGTTTACCGAATGCTTTTGGTGAGTATGACGAGTCACCTGAGGAAATGGGAGAACAAATAGAAGAGTATTTAAAGAAGAATTTAATAAATATTATTGGTGGTTGCTGCGGAACATCGCCAGAACATATCAGTGTTATTGCAAATTTGGCTGCGAAGTATAAACCACGCCGTCATGCTGAACTTGTTTCAGCATCACATTAAGCAGAGCTGTAGGAGCCAAGGTGAGCAGTAATTGTTAGTCCTCGGCAAAGACCCTTCAGGTTTTTAAAACCTGAAGGGTCTGAAAAGAGAAAGCTATAAAGAAATAAAGATTCTTAGGAGTCGTTTTCAAAAATAGAATACGATTAACGATCTGAAATTTATTTCAGAAGAAAAATTAAATGTTGTAATAAATCAGATAGAAACTTGTAAAAAGTTACTAAATGGATTTATCAATTACTATAAGAAATTATCGGCATGAGTGAAACCAATAACCAAAAACGAGTAACCATCAACCAATCTAAATACATGAAATTGTCTGGTTTAGAACCATTGGTTTTAAACGAAAATAGCAATTTTATAAACGTAGGTGAACGTACTAATGTGGCTGGATCGCGTAAATTTCTTCGATTAATTAAAGAAGAGAAGTACGATGAGGCTTTAGATATTGCACGTCATCAAGTAGATGGAGGCGCACAAATAATCGATATCAATTTTGACGACGGATTAATCGATGGTAAAGAAGCCATGGTTCGTTTTCTTAATCTTATTGCTGCCGAACCAGATATTTGTCGTGTGCCTATCATGATTGATAGTTCGAAGTGGGAAATTATCGAAGCAGGACTTCAAGTCGTACAAGGTAAATGCGTCGTGAATTCTATTTCTTTAAAAGAAGGGAAAGACAAGTTTATCCACGAGGCAAAACTTATAAAACGTTATGGTGCAGCTGTAATTGTTATGGCTTTTGATGAAGTTGGACAAGCCGATAATTACGAACGCCGTATTGAAATAGCCAAACGTTCGTATGATATTTTGGTTGATGAAGTAGGTTTTCCTTCCGAAGATATTATTTTCGATTTAAATATATTCCCTGTAGCAACAGGAATGGATGAGCACCGTAAAAATGCCATCGATTTTATTGAAGCCACACGTTGGGTTCGTCAAAACTTACCAAATGTGAGTGTAAGTGGTGGGGTGAGTAATGTGTCGTTTTCATTTAGAGGAAACGATGGAGTTCGTGAAGCCATGCATTCGGTGTTTTTATATTACGCCATTCAAGCGGGTATGAATATGGGGATTGTAAATCCGGCACTTTTAGAGGTGTATGATGACATTCCGAAGGATTTATTAGAGCACATCGAAGATGTGATGCTCGACCGTCGTGATGATGCGACCGAAAGATTACTAGATTTTGCTGAAACCGTAAAAGGATCTAAAGTAGAAAAGGGTGTCGATTTATCATGGCGTGAAAATCCGTTACAGGACAGAATTACCCATGCCCTTGTAAAAGGTATCGATGCTTTTATTATTGAAGATATTGAACAAGCCAGACAAGAAGCAGAAAAACCTATTGATGTTATTGAAGGACATTTAATGATAGGTATGAACGTGGTTGGTGATTTATTTGGTGCCGGAAAAATGTTCTTGCCTCAAGTCGTGAAATCAGCACGTGTGATGAAGAAAGCCGTTGGTTATTTAAATCCGTTTATTGAAGCTGAAAAAACCGATAAGCAAGAGCCTGTTGGTAAAATTTTAATGGCTACTGTTAAGGGCGATGTGCACGATATTGGTAAAAATATTGTAAGTGTCGTTTTAGCCTGTAATAACTACGAAATTGTAGATATGGGCGTTATGGTACCGCCTGAAAAAATTATAGAAACAGCCATTAAAGAGCGTGTTGATGCTATTGGCTTATCAGGATTAATAACACCATCACTTGATGAAATGGTGTATTTGGCTAAAGAAATGCAACGCAATAATTTTGAATTGCCACTATTAATTGGTGGGGCAACAACTTCAAAAGCACATACAGCCGTTAAAATTGATACCCAATATAAAAATGCAGTAGTTCACGTAAATGATGCCTCTCGTGCGGTTACCGTGGTTGGTGATTTATTAAATAAAAAATCATCACACGAATATGTGGCTAAAATGAAGGCTGATTATGATGATTTTAGAACCAAATTTTTAAAACGTGGCAAAGAAAAATCATATATTTCAATAGAAGAAGCCCGCAAACGCAAATATAAAATTGATTGGGAAACGTCTGAAATAGTAAAACCTAATGAGTTAGGGGTTCAGATGCTGAAACAAATTAGTTTAAAAGAATTAGTGCCATTTATTGATTGGAGTCCGTTTTTTAGAAGCTGGGATTTACATGGTAAATTTCCTGATATCTTAACCGATAAGGTTGTTGGCGAACAGGCAACCATCATGTATGAAGAGGCTCAAGCCATGATTAAGGAAATTATAGCGAAGCAGTCTTTAAAGGCCAAAGCCGTTTTTGGATTGTTTGAAGCAAATTCTATTAATGATGATGATATTTCCATTCAGAAAAAAGGCGAAGAAATTGCTGTTTTTAGAACCTTGCGTCAGCAATTAAAGAAACGTGAAGGCATACCTAATCATGCCTTAGCTGATTTTATAGCTCCTAAAGATTCTGGTAAAAAGGATTATATGGGGGCGTTTTGTGTGGGTATTTTTGGTGCACAAGAATTAGCCGATAGTTACAGAGCTAAAGATGATGATTATAACGGGATTATGGCACAGGCCATAGCTGATAGATTTGCTGAAGCTTTCGCCGAATATTTACACAAACAAATTCGTGTGAAACATTGGGGTTATGCCTCAAATGAAGATTTAACTAACGACGATTTAATCAAAGAAAGTTATAAAGGTATTCGTCCGGCGCCAGGTTATCCGGCTTGTCCAGATCATTTAGAGAAAGAAACCATTTGGGAGCTTTTAGATGTTGAAAAAATAATAGGCGTAAAGCTTACCGAAAGTTTAGCCATGTGGCCAGCAGCAGCGGTTTCAGGGTACTATTTTGGAAATCCAGAAGCCAAGTATTTTGGTTTAGGTAAAATTACCGATGACCAAGTTACCGATTACTGTGAGCGTAAAGGTATTCCAAAGGATAAGGCTAGAAAGTGGCTGCATGCGAATATAGCGGAGTAGAAGCCCCACCTAGCCTCCCCAGTAGGGGAGGAACACTCGAATGAAAAAAAAGTATAAAATAATAAAAACATATCCCGTAACAGTTTTCCTCCTTTGGAGGGATTAGGTGAGACTTATGGTGTTAACTATTGTAATGGTTTTGCTATAAGATAAGTTTTTTAGACCTTTAAGGTTTTTAAAACCTTAAAGGTCTTTTGCAGGAGTAGCGTGCGTTAGGGATTGCAGTGGAAAGCCCACAGCGAGGTACGAGTGCGGACTTGCAACGTAAAGCGCGACCTCCCGATAGCTATCGGGATTGGTAACGCCCAATAAATTAAATAGAAATAACAAACCAAAAATTCTTATTTCGCCCAAGTAAGAGTTTCCCCTTTGGGGATTAAGGGGCTGACCTTTTATGAAAGTAACAGATCACATAAAAAAAGCAAACGGAAAAACATTATTTTCTTTTGAAGTTATTCCACCTCAAAAAGGAAAAAATATTCAGGATTTATATAATAATATCGATCCGTTAATGGAGTTTAATCCGCCATTTATTGATGTAACGACCTCAAGAGAAGAGTATGTTTATGTGGATAAAGGTAACGGACTTCTAGAAAAGCGTATCACACGTATGCGCCCGGGTACCGTGGGTATTTGTGCTTCTATTATGCATAAGTATAAAGTCGATGCGATACCACATTTGCTTTGTGGAGGTTTTACTAAAGAAGAAACCGAATACGTGTTGGTAGATTGTCATTATTTAGGTATTGATAATGTCGTAGCTTTACGTGGTGATGCCCGTAAAGACGAATCGTATTTTATTCCTACTAAAGATGGAAATGCTTATGCTAGTGAATTGGTTCAGCAAATTTCAAACTTGAATAAAGGGCAGTATCTTCACGATGATATCAAGGTGGAGCATAATTATGATTTTTGTGTGGGTGTTGCCGGATACCCTGAAAAACATATGGAATCACCGTCGTTAAACACCGATTTAAAACGCTTAAAAGCAAAAGTTGATGCTGGAGCCGATTATGTCGTGACTCAAATGTTCTTTGATAACCAGAAGTATTTTGACTTTGTTGCTAAAGCAAGAGAAATTGGGATTACCATTCCAATTATACCAGGTATTAAACCTTTAGCCGTAAAACGTCATTTACAGATTTTACCACAAGTATTTAAAATAGATTTACCAGAAACACTTATTGAAGCTGTAGAGTCTTGTAAAGACAATAAAGCGGTTCGCCAAGTAGGTATTGAGTTTGCTATTCAGCAATCTAAAGAACTGAAAGAAGCTGGTGTGCCTTTTCTACATTATTATTCTATGGGGAAAAGTGACAACGTTCAGGCGATTGCATCGGCATTGTTTTAATTTCAATTACATTTGCCGAATATAAAGTTGTTAATGAAGTATTGTCTGTTTTCCTTGTGTTGTTTACTCGGAGCCATTGGGTTTGGACAGGGGAAAAAACATACGTCTACAATAGATTTAAGCTATTTTTACGGAAATATTGCCGAGCATAATCCCAGTATGGCTCATTTAATTACTGGGCACCCCGAGGGGTTTATGCTTAGTTGGAACCGAAAAACTTATGGTTTTGAAGACTGGGAGCAGCGTTACAATTACCCTGGTTTTGGGGTGACTTACGCCTTTCAGAACATGAAAAATGAGTATTTAGGAAGTTTGGCTGCCTTGTATGCGCACTATAACTTATACTTTTTAAAACGTCATCTCATGTTTCGCGTAGGGCAGGGTGTCGCTTATACCGAAAACCCATACGATAAAGAAACCAATTACAGGAATATTGCTTTCGGCTCGAAACTCCTAAGCAGTACTTTTTTGATGCTTAATTACCGTAAAGAGCGTATTTTTGATAGATTCGGACTCCAAGCAGGATTAACATTAATTCACTATTCAAACGGGAGCTTTAAATCACCAAACACCAGTACCAATTCGGTGTTGTTAAATGTGGGTGTTACCTATAATATCGATGAAGTACCATTAGAATATCAGCATACTTTAGCTGAAAATGATAGAAAATTTACCGAACCTTTTCGTTTTAATTTTACCTTCAGTTCAGGAATTACAGAAAGTGATGTTGTTGATAGCGGTCAGTTTCCGTTTTACACCTTGTCTGCAGCCGTAGATAAGCGTATCACTCGAAAAAGTGCGTTTCAATTAGGAACGGAAGTGTTTTTTACCATGGCCATAAAGGAGCTTATAGCATTTTATAGTGTGGCTTATCCTGAAGCCGATGTTGCTGGTGATGAAGACTATAAACGAGTTGGTGTGTTTGTAGGGCATGAACTGTTTATTAATAAGTTGTCTGTTATAGGACAACTCGGTTATTATGCCTATTATCCTTACGACTTCGAAGGTCGTGTGTATTTAAGATTGGGTATGAAGCAATATTTTGGAAAACGTATGTTCGGGAAAATAAGCATAAAATCACACGGTGCTAAAGCAGAAGCTGTTGAATTCGGACTAGGAATTAGGATATGAAAAAAATCATTTACATAGCATTTTTAGTGTTGACTTTTGCATGTGATAGCGAATCAGCAAACGATTGTTTTCAAACGGCTGGAGCGCGTATACAAGAGGAAATTCAATTGGATGTTTTTGAAACTATTTTTGTTAATAAAGATATTGAACTCATTATAAAAGAAGGCCCTTTTCAAAAAGTACTTATAGAAACAGGGGAGAATTTAATGCCTGATGTCACGGCTTCTGTTGAAAACGGTAAGTTGACCTTAACTGATCATAACAGCTGTAATCTGGTTCGTGATTACGAACCCACACGAGTATATGTCACGGCTCCAAATATCACAGAAATACGAAGTTCCACCCAACGAGACATTAAATCGGATGGTGTTTTAACTTATCCAGAATTAACCATTTTATCTGAAGATTACGGTGCTCCAGGTACTTATACTAATGCTGATTTTTATTTGGCAGTGGATAACGAAAGATTAACGTTTGTATTTAATAGCCTATCTAATGCCTACGTTACTGGAAATACAGGAAATTTGAGTGTGACTTTAGCTTCGGGAACTTCACGTTTTGAAGGCCGTGATTTAATCGCGCAAAAAGTATGGGCTTATAATAGAAGTTCGAATGACATCATGATAAACCCGTACCAAGAACTTAAAGGAAAGATCTCGAGTACGGGTGATATTATTTCTGTTAACAAACCGCCTGTTGTGGAGGTTGAAGAAGTTTACAAAGGGCGATTAATTTTTGAGTAGATTTTTTAGGAGGGTAAATTTTAAATTTACACATAAAAAAGCCTTTACTTCATAGACTAATTCAAAAAAAACTGAAGTAAAGGCTTTTTAGGGTTTATATTACGGTGGCTTCACTGAAGTGCGTTTCGAACCTTAAAACAATGTCATCTTTAGCCTTAATAGTTCCTTTCAGTGCTACTGGTGGTGTCAGATCAAAACTAGTTAGTTTTAATTTTGCGTTTCCTTTAAGGGTTACCTCTCCTTGATTTATATTCACATTAAAATCTAAGGGTACCGTTTTTCTGGTTCCTGCAATGACAAAATCACCCATGGCGTGGACAGCAAATTGTCCATTACCCTTAGGTGTAACATGAGTTACTTCGCTTAAGGTGAATAAAATGTATTTGTATTGATCAGATTTTAGGGTTTCAGCTGCAGTTTTAGTGATACCTGATTTTGCACCCTTTAAACTTTCGGTTGATACAGCAAGTGATAAGTGGGTAATATCACAAGATTCTAAATTCTTAAAACCGATAGAACCATTTTTAGTGTCTGCATCTACTTTCCAACCGTGCAGATTAGAACTTCCAAATACGGTGACATGTGATTCTTGATTTTCAAGCTGTAATATTTGTGCTTGAGAGCAATTCAAAGTGAAACCTGCTACAACGATTAAACTTGCTAGTCTTTTAATGATATTTTGCGTATTCATGAGTTAATGTGTTTAAATTATGATGTAAATATCCAAACTTTACAATTGTTATATTATGATTAAAGTCATGTTTTTATTATTGTATTCGTAATTTTTAATCTTTTTTTGGGTTATTTTTGAATATTACATAATTTTTAATCTTTTTTTAATTTATACTCTGAGTATTAGTGGTTTATAAGACTAGGCTATTTGTATTGTTTTTGAAATGACAACAAGTGGCAGAAAATGAATGTAATATCAGTTTTCAATGACAGATATTGGACTGTAAAATATAAACAAATTTGTTTGTATTTGTAATATGGATAAGTTTATAGAAAAATACAAAGGCATTCACCCAGGTTTTATTCTTGATCGGGAATTAAAAAAACGTATGATTCGTCAGCGTCCATTTACTTTATCTATAAATGAACACCCGCAAACACTTAATGCGATAACAAAAGGAAAAAGAAGTATAAATCTTCCCCTAGCATTAAAAATTGAAGAAAAGTTAGGTATAGAGGAAGGTACTTTCTCCCTGCTACAAACTTTTTATGACATTGCTTTAACAAAGAAAAAAATAACTCTAATACTCCCAACTTGTCCAAATTAAGAAAGGGGCATTTTGGGGATACTGATATTTCTAAAATAGATTGGAGCAGACAATTTAAAGTAGTTATCCATAGAGTTTTTGAACGCGGTAACGACACTGAAAAAAATGAAATTCGCCATTTTTATGGTGAGAAGAAAGTGGAAGTTGTACTGTCTTTTAGGGGAGACTACTAAATAGGTTTAATTAAGCTTTAGTCAAAAAAGAAACCCACAACTAAAATTTAGCTGCGGGTTTGTTATCTTTAGGGTATGTCTAAGTTACAAAATGATGTAAAATCAGTTTGATGAGATAATTAATCTTTGAATAAATCAACCGATTGTTTCGCAATTTCTAATTCCTCATTGGTTGGGATGATTAGAATTTTAATTTTAGAAGACGGTAAACTAATCTCTCGAATATCGTCAGAACGTTTTTTGTTTTCTTCTTTGTTTAATTCTAATCCGAAGTAGTCCATATCTTCACAAACCATCTCACGAATTAAATCAGAGTTCTCTCCAATTCCCGCTGTAAATACTATGGCATCAATGCCATTTAAAACGGCTGCGTAGCTACCAATATACTTTTTGATACGGTAAGTATTCATTTCTAAAGCTAACTGACATTCTTTATTGCCTTTGGCAGCTTCAGCTTGAATATCTCTTAAATCACTATAGCCTGTTAAACCTAGCATACCACTTTTTTTCTGTAAAAGGGTGTTGATATCATCAACGCTATAATCTAATTTAGACGCTAAGTGAAAAACCACAGACGGGTCAATAGCACCCGAACGTGTTCCCATGATTAAACCATCTAAAGGTGTCAATCCCATAGAGTGGTCAATACTTTTTCCGTCTTTTATTGCGGTCATACTACAACCATTACCTAAGTGAACGGTGATGATTTTTGATTCTTTTTTACCAAGGAATTCGATGGCTTTTTCAGAAACGTATTTGTGACTTGTGCCGTGGAAACCGTATAAACGAATGTTGTGCTCGGTAACAAATTCTTTTGCAATCGCATAGCGATACGCTTGCTCTGGAATGGTTTGGTGGAATGCTGTATCAAATACCGCCACTTGTTTCGCCTTAGAAAAAATAGTTTCAGCAACTTCTATACCTTCAAAATTTGCAGGGTTATGAAGCGGTGCTAAACTAAAAAGGCCTTTTATTTGTTCTTTAACTTCTGGTGTAATTTCAGTTGTTTTATCAAAAAGAGAACCCCCTTGAACCACACGGTGACCTACAATATCAATATCGTCTGCCGATTTGATAATTCCAGTCTTAGCATCTAAAAGTTGTTCAGATAATAATGATAAACCTTCTTTATGGTTTAAAATAGGTGTTTCAAGTTCAATTTTGTCATTATCCGTTTTGTAAATGAATTTCGCATCATTCATACCAATACGTTCTATTAAACCAGAGCATAAAATAGTGGCTCCTGGCATAGAAAACAATTGAAATTTAAGTGATGAACTTCCTGAATTTAAAATAAGTACTTGCATTTTTATATATCTTGAGCTTGAATTGCTGTTATTATTACTGTACTGTAAATATCATCTGCAGTACAACCTCTACTTAAATCGTTAACCGGTTTGTTTAAACCTTGTAACATAGGGCCAATGGCTAAGGCACCGGTTTCTCTTTGAACGGCTTTGTACGTGTTGTTTCCTGTATTTAAATCAGGGAACACTAAAACACTAGCTTGTCCTGCCACTTCAGAGTCTGGTAATTTGCTTTTACCAATACGCATATCTACAGCAGCATCGTATTGAATAGGCCCTTCAATTTTCATGTTAGGCGCTTTTTCTTTAGCGATTTCAGTAGCTTTTCTTACTTTATCAACTTCTTCTCCTTTTCCTGAAGAACCAGAAGAATAAGATAATAAGGCTACTTTTGGTTCAACACCAAAATCTTGAGCCGTTTTTGCTGAAGATATCGCGATTTCTGCTAGTTGTTCAGCATTTGGGTTCGGGTTAATGGCGCAATCACCAAAAATAGACACACGGTCTTCTAAACACATAAAGAATACAGAAGACACAATGTTTACACCAGGTTTCGTTTTAATAAACTGAAGCGCTGGTCTTAATGTGTGTTGTGTGGTGTGAACGGCACCTGAAACCATACCATCAGCATGACCTTTGTAAATCATCATGGTGGCAAAGTATGATACATCACACATGGTATCTTTAGCCATTTGAAGGTTTACGTTTTTATGTTTTCTTAACTCGTAAAACGTATTGGCGTAATCTTCATAATATTCAGATTCCTGAGGCATAATCACATTCACATCTTTTAAATCTAAAGGAATGTCTTGTCTTGTAATGATTTCTTGAATCTTGTCTTTTTCACCTATTAAGGTTAAATCAACCACATGAGCATCAATTAATCGTGCCGCGGCTCTTAATACACGCTCATCGTAACCTTCTGGTAAAACAATGTGTTTTTTGTTTTTAAGGGCGCGTTGTAATAAGTTGTATTGGAACATTCTTGGTGTGAAAATTCCAGATTTAAAGGTGATTAAATCATTTGCCAATTTATCGGTATCCACATGTTTTTCAAAAGTGGCGATTGAGGTTTCTATTTTCTCAACATTATCGGCGTAAATTTTAGTTCTAATTTTACCAATCTTATTAGTGATAGCAAAAGTCCCTTCTTTAGCACTAATAATAGGAACTACACTAGTAAGTCCTTCTATTAACTTTAAAATCGTGTCTTCAGGAATTAAACCTCCCGTTAAAACGATACCGGCTACTTTAGGGTAATTTTTAGAAATATGTGCTTGCAAACCGCCTAAAATAATATCGGCTCTATCACCAGCTGTGATAATTAAGCAATCCTCTTTTATATGATTTAGGAAATTACGCAATTGCATGGTTCCTAATATGGCAGAATCAACTTGATTGTTTAGCTGGTCTTTACCAAGAAGTGCTTCACCATCAACATTTTTGATGATTTCTTTGATGGTTGGATTGGCTAAACTGTCAATTTTTGGAATCACTGTAATGTCTGTGTTTCCAGCAATACGTTCTTTTAAAAGGTTTTTAAGACTATTAACTTCGGTAGGAGCTACCTTGTTGGTCATGATAGAAAGTACATCAACTTCTTCTTTAAAAGTATCGTAAGCCAATTGTACGTTATCAGTGATTTCTGAATTCGATAAATTATCACCGCGAGAAACTAGAATTACAGGAAGGCTTAAGTTTTTTGCAAGGTGTAAATTGATGTCTAACTCGATACTTGAATTTTCATGTGAAAAATCGGTGCCTTCAACTAAAATGAAATCAAAACGTTCTTCTAAATATTTGTAACGTTTAATCACTTCGTCAATAACATCACCTGCTTTGCCTTTGTTGTATAAATCAAGAACTTCACTACGCTTAAAAGCAAATGTCTTTTTGTAGTTGATATCGATTTCAAAATAAGACATAACCGTATCAATATGGTTGTCTACTTCGCCTTCTTCAGTATCTTCAATAATAGGTCTGAAGTATCCTACTTTTGCTGTTTTTCCTAATAGCATGCGCATTAAACCAAGTACAACAACAGATTTTCCGCTGTTAGGTTCAATAGTTGCTACATAAATACCTTTACTCATGATGTTTGTTTTCTAATTTAACAAAGTTAATTTATTCGATTTTTTAATTTAAATGAACAATTTAGCTTGCTAAAGGATTATTTTCCTCTCGCAAAATTAGTAGGTAGTTGTTTGGATAAAGATGACTTTTGTCATAATCGGAATTTAAGGTAGCTATTTTGTGGTTAAATTCCTAAAAAGAGATTCTAAACTGGCATTCTTTTGATTAAGTTGAAGAATCTTCAATTCGTTGTCATGAGCAAAATCAAAAACATGGGAGCGCATGTCTTGTGTGGTGTTAAAGGTGATTTCGTATACAAAATCGTATGTATTTACTACGCGTTCTACTTTAGGTAATCGCTGTAGAAAGGCATTTTCAACACGATAATCAAATTCAACTATAACGATTTGTTCGGCATCATTTCTAAGGGCGTTTAAGTTTTTATCAGCTACAATTTCGCCTTTATTAATAATGATAACGCGGTCGCACATGGCTTCTACTTCTTGCATAATATGCGTAGAAAGAAAAACCGTTTTTGTTTCACCAATAGTTTTAATGAGATTTCTAATGTCAATCAATTGGTTGGGGTCTAAACCTGTAGTGGGTTCATCTAAAATAAGCACGTCGGGGTCGTGCAACAAAGCATTTGCTAGGCCCACACGCTGACGATAGCCTTTAGATAATTGTCCGATTTTTTTATGTGCCTCTGGTGTTAATCCAGTGAGTTCAATCACATCTTCAATACGTTGTTTGCTTACTTTGTAAACTTGAGCGTTAAATGCGAGGTATTCTTTAACATATTGTTCTAAATATAAAGGATTGTGTTCAGGAAGGTAACCCACACTTTGCTTTACCGCTTTGGGGTTGTCATCAACATCAAAACCATTGACTAGAGCTTGTCCGTCATTAGACTTGATATAGGTGGTTAATATTTTCATTAAAGTGGATTTTCCAGCGCCGTTTGGGCCAAGAAAACCAACAATTTCGGGCTTACCTACTTGAAATGAAATGTTGTTGAGGGCTTTCTGATTTTCGTAAAGTTTTGAAACACCGATAACTTCAATTGACATAATTAAATTTATTTATTCAAAAATAAATGAATATCTAATGTAAAGGAAGTTTTGCTGTAAAATCTTTAAAACTTTTCTTGAAACTTGAAAAAATATTTCATTGTGTTTTGATTTCTCAAAATAATAATTACTTTAGCCACGTAATTATGACAACAACAGTATATTATACATATTTTAACAACTATTTCTTTTTTAGCAAAAGAAACGAGGCGTTGTATGTATAATTTATAAACATAAATTATTGATATGAGTCTCGATGAAAATCGAGACTTTTTTTTGTTCAAGGATTACAAAAAAGAGCACTAAAGTTTTAGAAATTAATAAAAGTTAAAACGTTGATAAAAACAGTGGCCATACAAGGCGTTAAAGGGTCTTTTCATCATATTGTTACCCAACAATTTTTTGATAATCCTGTAGATTCTATTGAGTGTATGACATTTGATAGGGTAGTAGATTCTTTATTAAGCAAAGAAAGTGATGCTGGAGTTATGGCATTAGAGAATTCTATTGCGGGTTCTATAATTCCTAATTATGCACTTATTGATAAAAATGAGTTACATATTGTTGGAGAACATTATTTAGATATTCAGCATAATTTAATGGGGCTTAAAGGCCAAAGTATTGAAGACATTAAGGAAGTATATTCACATCCCATGGCTTTATTACAGTGTAAAAAGTTTTTCAGACAATACCCGCATATTAAGTTGGTTGAAGATAAGGATACAGCCGAAGTAGCGCAGCGTATTCAAGAAAAACAACTTAAAGGTGTAGGAGCCATTGCAAGTGTGGCTGCAGCCGAAATTTTTGAATTGGATATTCTAGCAGAAAGCATTCAAACGATAAAAAATAATGAAACCCGTTTTGTTATTGTTAATCGTAAGAATTCTGCCGTGCCGGAACAAGAAATAAATAAAGCTTCAGTAAAATTTGAAGCCAACCATAAACGCGGAAGCCTCGCCGCTATTTTAAACGTAATGAGTGATTGCAAGTTGAGTTTAACCAAAATTCAATCGTTGCCAATTATTGAAACCCCATGGAAATATGCTTTTTTCGTGGATGTTACTTTTGATAGTTACGAAGATTTCAAAAAAGCTAAAGCTCTAATTGATATTATGGGCGATGGGTTTAAAGTGTTAGGTGAATATAAAAATGCGAAGTTATGATTGAAGTAGCAAATCGGTTACAAACGGTTGAAGAATACTACTTTTCAAAGAAATTAAGAGAAGTAGGCGCGCTTATGGCAAGCGGTAAACCGATTATCAGTTTAGGAATTGGGAGTCCAGATTTGGCGCCTCCAGCAAAGGTGTTAGAAGCCATTTCTGAAAGTTTTAAAAGTCCGAGTGCTCATAAATATCAGAGCTATCAAGGGCTTCCAGAATTGCGTGAAGCGATGGCTGAGTTTTATAAAACACAGTTTTCTGTAAACTTAGACCCTGCTTCAGAAATTTTACCTTTAATGGGAAGCAAGGAAGGGATTATGCACATATCAATGGCTTACCTAAATGAAGGCGATTCGGTTTTAATTCCAAACCCAGGTTACCCAACTTACCAATCAGTTACTAATTTGGTAGGCGCTAAAGGCATATTATATAATTTGGATGCTGAAAATAATTGGATGCCAGATTTTGAAGCTTTAGAAAAGCTTGATTTAAGTAAAGTAAAGTTGATGTGGGTAAACTATCCGCACATGCCTACGGGAGCAAAACCAACCAAATCTATATTTGAAGATTTAGTAGCGTTTGCAAAACGTCATGATATTTTAATTGTTAATGACAATCCGTATAGTTTCATATTAAACGATGCACCAAAAAGTTTATTGGAAGTTGAAGGTGCTAAAGAAGTTTGTTTAGAATTGAATTCCTTGAGTAAAACCTTCAATATGGCCGGTTGGCGTGTTGGAATGGTGATGGGGTCTACCGAGCATATTAATAATATTTTAAAGGTGAAAAGTAATATGGACTCTGGTATGTTTTACGGCATACAAAAGGGTGCTATTGAAGCCTTGAAATGTTCAAAATCTTGGTATTCAGAATTGAATGCTGTGTATGAAGTGCGTCGTAAATTAGTATGGGAACTGGCTGATGCATTAAACTGTACTTATGATAAAAATGCTTCGGGCTTATTCATTTGGGCAAAATTACCAGAAGGCGAAAAATCAGAAGCTTTTATAGATAAGATATTAATGGAAAAAGATATTTTTATCACACCAGGAACTGTATTTGGAACGCAAGGTGAAGGCTACGTAAGATTTTCGTTATGTGCAACGAGTAGTGCTATTAGAGAATGCATAGCACGAGTGAAATAAAATAAAGACAAGCTGTTTACGCTGTTGTAAGCTGCTATAAATAATAAACTCTTAACCCATTTGATAAGAGTTCCCTTTTAGGGTTTTTGGGGTAAAAAGACATGAAAAATATATACGCAATAGGTGTTGGTTTAATAGGGGGGAGTCTCGCTATCGATATAAAAAAGAATAATCCAGAAGCGATTATTCACGGTATCAGTAGGAAGGATGGTACCTTGGAAAAGGCCCTTGAGCTCAATATCATTGACAAAAAAGCCACTTTAGACGATCTTGAACATGCCGATTTGGTGATTATTTCAATTCCAGTTGATGCTACGGTAAAATTATTGCCAACAATTTTAGATAAAATATCAGACGATACTTTGGTGGTTGATGCAGGTTCAACAAAAGTTGATATTTGTAAATCGGTAGAAGATCACCCAAGACGTAGAAATTTTCTAGCCATGCACCCGATTGCAGGTACAGAGCATTCTGGGCCAACAGCCGCTTTATCAGGGTTGTTTGTTGGGAAAACTAATATTGTTTGTGAAGTTGAAAAAACGACTTTTAAACTGCAAGAGAAAGCTTTGAAGTTATTTGCTGATATCGGGATGCGTATCCGTTATATGAATCCAGAGGCACACGATAAACACATTGCCTATGTGTCGCATTTATCGCACATCAGTTCGTTCATGTTAGGTAAAACTGTGATTGAAAAGGAGCGCAACGAACGTGATATTTTTGACATGGCGGGCAGTGGATTTGCTTCAACGGTTCGTTTGGCAAAGAGTTCGCCAGAAATGTGGACACCTATATTTAAACAGAATAAAACTAATGTTATTGAAACATTAGAAGAATATATTAACAACCTCACTCAATTTAAAGAATTCATGCAAAAGGATGATTTCGATGCTATTTACAGTGAGATGGAAAGTACCAATTATATTAAAGATATTTTAAAAGGAATTAGTTAAGCTTAAAATTATGGAAAACAACAAAGAAATGAGAAAGTGGTTAGATGATTTAAATTTAGATCATCCACTAGTAATCGCAGGGCCTTGTAGTGCTGAAACAGAAGAGCAGGTTTTAAAAATTGCACATGAGTTAAAAGATACTGATGTGACTTATTTTAGAGCTGGAATCTGGAAACCAAGAACGCGTCCTGGAATGTTTGAGGGAGTTGGTGCTTTAGGCTTAAAATGGTTACAAAAAGTAAAGGCTGAAACAGGTATGAAAATTTGTACGGAAGTTGCTAACGCAGCCCACGTAAAATTAGCCTTAGAACACGATGTTGATTTATTATGGATTGGAGCACGTTCTACCGTAAGTCCTTTTATCATGCAAGAAATTGCAGATGCTTTAGAAGGTACTGATAAGCCAGTATTGATAAAGAATCCAGTAAATCCAGATTTAGCCTTATGGTTAGGAGGTATTGAAAGAATTTATGCTTCTGGTGTTAAAAACATTGGAGCGATTCATAGAGGTTTCTCAACTTATGAAAAAACCAAATACAGAAATAACCCAGAATGGCAATTGGCTATTGAATTTCAAAATAAATTCCCTGACATTCCTTTAATTAACGATCCTTCGCATATTACAGGGAAAAGAGATATGATTTTTGATGTGTCACAATCAGCCTTAGATTTAAATTTCGACGGGTTAATGATTGAAACACATTACGATCCTGAAAACGCATGGAGTGATGCTGCACAGCAAGTGACGCCTTCTACATTGGTTCAAATTATGAGAGATTTGAAAATTAGAAAAGAAACAAATGCTGAAGCAGATTACAATAATGCCTTAGAGAATTTAAGAGCACAAATCGACGTTGTTGATAATCAAATCATCGAATTATTAGGAAAACGTATGAAAGCCGCTGATGGTATTGGTCAGTTGAAAAAAGATAAAAACGTAGCCGTACTACAATCGAAACGTTGGAATGAGATTTTAGGTAAAATGGTCATGGAAGGTCAGCAATTTGGTTTAAGTGAAGAGTTCATTTTAAAAATGTTTAAAGCGATTCATCAAGAATCGATTAATCATCAAGAAAAAATCCTTCAATCATAATTAAAGGAATTAAAATTGTAAAAGGCCTTCCATAGCGGAAGGCCTTTTTTTTATACTAAAGCTTATTTTTTATGATTAATTTAGATGAGGCAATTTGAAAAATCAGTTACTATGCAAAAGTTATCCCTCTCTTTATTAGTATTTTTTGTTTTTATAATAGGGCTAAGTGCTCAAGAATCTAATGAAGCCGAAAGAAGTGAAACCAAAAATCAAATCAATTTTGTAATTGGTTACACTCATATTCCCCGTGCTTTTGAAGATGGTAGAGAAGAAGATCCTGTTTTTGTGCCTACAATAGGTATCGATTATTTTAGAGAATTGAACGAAAAATGGGTTTTAGGCCTTGTTATGGATTTAGAGTTGACTGATTATGCATTAGAATTTAATGGAGACCATCTTCCTCGAGAAAATGCTTTTTTAGTAGGGGTTATAGCAGGCTACGAACTTTCAGAACACTGGGGCATTATGGCGGGTCCTGCCATAGAGTTTGAAGATCATAAAGATTTATTTGTTTTCCGTTTAGCCACTGAATATAAAATAGATCTAGGTGAATCATGGTTGCTATTACCTTCATTTAACTATGATTTTAAAGAAGAATATGGTACATGGAATCTTAGTGTTGGCGTAGGGAAGAAGTTTTAAAGCTACTATCCCGTTAAAAATGAGAACGACTATCGGTTTGAGCTTGCCTACCTGCTGACCGGCTCAGATGAGAGCTTTTGAGAGGCTAAAAATTAGATCTTGACTACGATTAATTTCCTATTAAAAAACCAATTTAAAACATGTTATTAATTAATGTGTTTTTGCGCTTATTATGTTTTAATAATGAATGGTAATTGTGCTTTCTGATTTCATATTAATTAGTATATTTAAATTTTTGTTAATATTTTTTTTCGGGTTAATATCTTAATCGTAAAAGTTATTTATTTGCGGTCTGAGAGCTTAGGTTTGTCATATAGGATATGTACTTTATAAAATCTAAGAACCTTATTCTAATAACCAACAGTATAATAGGCTTTGTGGCCTATTTTTTAAATGGATTAATTATATGGATAGAGCTACTGAAAACACGCTAAAACTTGCAGAGAAACTACAAGCTAATCACACTTCAACTAAGAAAAATCCTTTTGCCGATCGACTTAAAACGATTATAGCAGAACCCGAGAGTAAACATTTTTTAATCCAAATGATGGATGTGGCTTTTAGGTCTAAAAACTATAAGAAAGTTGCCGGACATGTGATTTACTTGTTAAACACAAAAAAGAATTACGAATCCTTGTTCACACCCGTGGAGAATGCGATGCTGAAATCTTTTGCTTTAGTTGGTAAAGCCGTGCCTTCGCTTAGTGTGTCTATCATGCTCAAAAAAATCCAAGCCACCTCCAGTGATGTGGTGTTTTTTATCAATAGTAAAAAGTTTAAAAAACACGCTCAGAAAAGAAAAGAGCAAAACATTACGCTTAATGTGAACCTTATTGGAGAAGCATTAATTGGGGAAGACGAAGCCCAAAAAAGAATTTTAGGCTACCTGGCGTTACTCAATAGAAAGGACGTTAACTATATTTCTATTAAAATCTCTACCATATTTTCACAAATTTCATCACTAGCTCACGAAGATACTGTTGAAAAACTATCTATTAGGTTGGCTATGTTTTATGATGAAATCTTAAAAATTGAAAAGGAAACTGGTGTACAGAAGTTTGTAAACCTAGATATGGAAGAGTACAAGGATTTACAAATCACTTTCGATGTGTTTATGAAAACCTTGTCTTTACCTGCCTATAAAAATATTAGAGCTGGTATCGTATTGCAGGCTTATATTCCTGAAATGATTCACTATTACCGTGAACTCTATACTTGGGCTCAAAAAAGAGTGAATAATGGAGGGTCTTGTGTAAAAGTAAGATTGGTAAAGGGAGCTAATATGGAAATGGAAATGACTGAATCATCCATTGAAGATTGGCCATTAGCAACTTATAGTACCAAACCAGAAACTGATGCTAATTACAAAAAAATATTATCGGAAATGTTAACTACCGACTCCGCCAGAGTAGTGAACGTAGGGGTAGCATCACATAATGTTTTTGACATCGCTTATGCATTAAATTTAGTAAAGGAAAATGAGTTAGAAGACTGTGTTGATTTTGAAATGCTTGAAGGCATGTCTAACGAGACGGTTGATAATTTATTGGCTGAAAAGGTACACTTACTATTATATACGCCTACGGTTAAAGAAAACCAGTATAACGCGGCTATCGCTTATTTGGTAAGAAGGCTTGATGAAGGTACACAACCTGGCAACTTCTTAAAAGAAGGTTATGGTTTAGAGGTAGGCTCTGAAAAATGGCATGAATTAAAAGATGAATTTCTTCATTCACTGTCGTTGATGGAGAATTTAGATACAACTCCAAATCGAAAGCAAGACCGGAACACCCAAGTTCCAAAAGTTATGGAAGGCTTTCATAATGTGCCAAATACCGATTGGAATTTGCCGCAAAATATTGAATGGGCACAAAAAATTAAAACCGACTGGGAAACGCCTGAGAATATTATTGGAAAAACCATTCCTGTTGTAGGCAATTTAGATGATAATGAACGCTATACGGTAAAAGTTAATAACTGGTCTGGAACACCGCCTTGGGATTATGAAATGTCAATCAAGGAAGATTATCAAAAGGCAATTGATGCTCCGAGTGAATGGCAAGATTATTCGGTTGCAAAGCGTGTGGAATTATTGAAAAAAGCTGCTGTAGAAATAGAAAAAAGTAGAGCTGATTTAATCGGTGTTGCTGTAGCTGAGCTTGGTAAAACTGTTAAAGAAGTTGATGTTGAGGTTTCAGAAGCTATCGATTTTGCCAATTTTTATGCAGAAAGTGCTATAGATATCGCAAAAGAATTTACCAGTGATGATGAGGGCATTAACTTGGTGTTATCACCATGGAATTTCCCAATTGCGATTCCTATTGGTGGGGCATTGGCCTCATTAGCTGCAGGTAAAAAGGTGATTTTAAAACCTTCAACCAATGCATCAGCATGTTCATATTTAGTTTGTAAGTGTTTATGGGAAGCGGGTATCCCTAAAGATGCCTTGTATTTCTTGCCTTGTGAGGAAGCGATTCTTGATGACTTTTTAACGACAGGAAATGTTTTTGATGCAGTCATTTTAACTGGTGGTACAGATACGGCACATTTCTTATTAGAAAGAAATCCGCAATTAAATTTATATGCTGAAACCGGAGGTAAAAATAGTACCATTGTTACAAGCTTAGCAGATAAAGAGCAGGCAGCTGTTAATATCGTACAGTCTGCATTTGGTAATGCGGGGCAAAAATGTTCAGCAACTTCTTTACTTATTTTAACCGAAGATGTGTTTACCGATAAAGAGTTTAAAGCGCTATTAAAAGATGCTGCAAAGAGTAAAACCTTTGGGAACCCTTGGGATTATTCAACTGAAATCGGACCTCTAGCGGTACCGTTAACCGAGAAGTTAAAACATGTGATTAGAAACACACCTGACGACCAATGGTTGGTTAAACCAAAATTAAACGGAAATCACATGCTTACTCCTGGGATTGTTTGGGACGTAACTACCGATGACTATTCGTATCAAAATGAGTTGTTCGGACCAATTTTATCAGTGATGAAAGCGAAAAATCTAGAAGATGCTGTTGAAATCGCTAACAGCGTCGATTATGGATTAACCGCCGGTATAGAATCACTAGATGATAACGAAATAGAGTATTGGAATAATCATATTGAGGCGGGGAATAAATATGTTAACCGATCAACTACCGGTGCCATTGTGCAAAGACAGCCCTTTGGTGGTATTAAAGCATCTTGCTTTGGCTTCGGAATGAAAGCAGGAGGCATTAACTACGTGCTTCAGTTTACAAATATAAATTCTAAGGTAACTGATTGGAAAGCAGATTACCAAAAATGGTATGATGAATTGTTTAGTAAGAAAATTGACTATGTTAACTTACGCGGACAATCTAATATTTGTAGCTACAATACCTATAAAGAAATTCTGTTGTTTTACGATGTGCACACACCACAGAAGCATATTGATAAAATTGAATACATTGCTGAGTTTTTAAATATTCCTTTAGTTAAGGATACTTGTGGTAATGCTTTAAAACACCATCCAAAAGATTTTACATGTGTAAGAACTTTAGGGGTGTTATCTGATCATTTCTTAATTAGATGTCACCAAAACGCCATTCATGTTTATAAAGATGAACCTAGAAATAGTGGGCGTATTGAGTTGCTTAATTACTTAATTGAACAGAGTTATTCGCATAATTACCACCGTTACGGAAACTTAATGGGTGTAGCATATAATGCCGAAGAGAAACCTAGATATTACGAATAAAATGATTTTTTAGAAAGCAGAAATCAATTTAAGAAACCTCGAGACCTAGTCTTGAGGTTTTTTGTTCAGGCTAGATATGAAAAGATTATTATTCACTCTTAAGTATAAAAGTTGTTAATTTGCAGTATTAGCATGAATTAATGACAGGACAAGTATATAAATCTACAGGAAGTTGGTACACGGTTAAAACTGAATTAGGACATACCTATGAATGCCGTATTAAAGGAAAATTTCGCTTAAAAGGCATAAAAAGTACTAATCCGATTGCTGTTGGTGATGTTGTGGATTTCGAATTGGAAACTGATAATAACCAGGAATCTGGTGTCATTCATAATATACACGACAGATCAAATTATATTGTTCGAAAATCAGTGAACCTTTCTAAACAAACGCATATTATTGCTGCTAATTTAGATCAGGTTTTTTTAATGATTACCATTAATAATCCACCTACATTAACCAGTTTTATTGATCGTTTTTTGGTTACTGCAGAAGCTTACTCTATCAAAACAGTTTTATTATTCAATAAAATTGATGTTTATGATAAAGACACCCTTGATGAGGTACGTTATTTAGCCCATGTTTATCGTGAAATTGGTTATGAATGTATTGGTGTTTCAGCGGTAACGGGTAAAAATATCGACAAGGTTAAAGCGCTTATGAAAGATAAGGTGAGCATGTTCTCTGGGCATTCTGGCGTTGGAAAATCTACCCTTGTAAATGCTATTGAGCCTAGCTTAAATATCAAAACTAAAGCGATTTCAACACAACACATGCAAGGGCAGCATACTACGACGTTTGCTGAAATGTTCGATTTAGAATTCGGAGCCAAAATTATAGACACGCCAGGCATCAAAGGTTTTGGTGTTGTTGATATGGACAAAGAGGAGGTTGGTGATTACTTTCCAGAAATTTTTAAGTTAAAACAAGACTGCAAGTTTAACAATTGCCTTCACGTTAAAGAACCACATTGTGCTGTAAAAGAAGCCTTGGAAAATGATGAAATTCAATATTCGCGTTACCGCAGTTATTTACAGATTATTGAAGGTGAAGATGAACATTACAGAACAGATATTTGGGATAAAGAATGAAAATAGTTATTCAGCGTGTTTCTAGAGCTAGCGTCACTATTGAAGGCGAAAAAGTAGCGAATATAAAGCAAGGTCTCCTTATTTTATTGGGTATTGTTCCTGATGATACTTCAGAAGATATTAAATGGCTAACAAATAAAATTGTTAATCTACGTGTTTTTGAAGACGAACAAGGGGTGATGAATGAGTCTCTAAAAGCTATTGAAGGTGATGCCATTGTGGTGAGTCAGTTTACTTTACATGCCGCTACAAAAAAAGGTAACAGACCAAGTTATATCAAGGCAGCAAAACCAGAAATTGCTATTCCGTTATACGAAGCATTTGTAAAGCAGCTCGAAACCGATTTAGAAAAACCTGTGCAAACTGGGCAGTTTGGTGCAGATATGAAAGTTGAACTTCTTAACGATGGTCCTGTGACTATTATCATTGATTCTAAAAACAGAGTTTAATAATTCTTTTGATTGTATTATATCGATTGAAATATAGTAGGTTATGTGTTTGTTGATGAAGAAAACTGACGTTGTTTTTCTACAAATACGTAGCTAAATTTTTCGAATAATATAATAATTTAACAAATTTAACCTTCTGTTTTCTGAGGTTTTCATATCTTTCTCGCAAGAAAAATAATAAAAAACACTTCTCTCAAGAACGTAGTATTAATTTTTTTAACCATATCGTAGTAATAAACCAACCATTTGTTACTTCAGCCAACTAGCGCCCAAAAATGAACTTAAAATACTGTGTGAATATCTGTGTTTTATTCACAACCCTTTTGGTTTTCGGTCAGGAAAACCTATACACTTCGTTAACCATTCCTAGTGGTCTTAAAGCAGATGCAAATGCTGTAATTCGATTGAATGAAGTTTCGATCATTATAGAGTCTGAAACAGAAATGCATATTCAAGGTAGGCGTATTATTACCGTTATGAATAGTGCGGGTGAACGTCATATTGGCGCCAATGTTCCCTACGATCCTAACACCAAAATAAAAGATTTAAAGGTGTCTGTTTTTGATGCGCGTGGAAATCTCATTGACAAAATCAAAGAAAATGATTTTAAAGATGTTAGTGCTGTTGAAGGCGGAACCTTATATTCAGATTCGAGAGTAAAATATTTAGAGTACACAGCGATTAAATACCCTTACACCATAGAGTTTACTTATGATGTTGTTGACGAAAATACGGCTTTTATCAAGTCGTTTGTACCCGTAAACAGCTATTTGCTGAGTGCAGAAACGTGTCGTTATACCATTACTTATCCGAGTGACTTAAACATTAAAACAAAAGCTAAGAATTTTGATGGGATTTCTTTAGAAAAAGAAGAGAAGCCTGGTGAAATTCATTTTGAAGCGAAAAATATTAAGGCCTTTAAATACGAGGACTTCAGTCCTGGGCTTTTCGATATCGCACCGATGGTGTTGGTGCGTTCTACTGAATTTCAATTGGAAGGTGTGCAGACTAAAGTTGAAAATTGGAATGATTTCGGAAAATGGATGTATCATGATTTAATTAAAGATACCCATGATTTGCCGGAGGCTACCAAAAACAAAATTCGTGAATTGGTGAAGGACGAACCCAATGACCGAGCTAAAGCCAAAAAAATATATGAGTATGTTCAAAACAAAACCAGATATATTGGCGTACAAGTGGGTATTGGTGGCTGGAAACCATTTAATGCTTCAGAAGTTGATGCTTTGGGCTACGGCGATTGTAAGGGGCTCACAAATTATACCTTAGCCCTTTTAGATGCTGTGGGGATTAAATCAAATTATACTGTGGTTTACGCAAAGTCATCACAACGAAATTTTGAACATGATTTTGCTTCTATGCAAGGTAATCATGCCATTCTTAATATACCCATGGAAGGTGAAGATGTTTGGTTAGAATGCACGAGCCAAAAACTGCCTTTTGGTTTTATTGGTGATTTTACTGATGATAGAGATGTTTTAGTGATTACTTCTGAAGGCGCTCAAATTAAACGTACCAAAAAATATACAGTTGAAGAGAATCTGCAAACCATTAAGGCACAATACGAAGTTTTAAGTGATGGCGGGATACAAGCCCAACTAAAAGTGGTTTCAAAGGGCATTCAATATGACGATAAATATAGTCTAGAAGTTGAAACCCAACGGGAGTTAGATAAAGCCTATAAAGAGCGCTGGAGCTACATTAACCGTTTGGCTATTGAAAACATACATATTGAAAATAACAAAACCGATATTGAATTTATTGAAGCCATCAGTTTTCAAGCGGGAGGTTACGCTAAAAAAATTGGAGACCGTATGCTACTCACTTTAAATGCTGTTAATAGAAATACATATATACCAGATAGGTATAGAAACCGAAAATGGCCACTTAAAGTAAGTAGAGGTTTTAAAGATGTTGATGAAATTGAAATAAAACTACCTGAAGGCTATCAAATAGAAGCTAAGCCTGAAAATATACTTATTGAAAATAAGTTTGGAAGCTATAAAGCTTTATTAGAAACCAAAGATGAAAAAACATTGGTTTACAAACGAGAATTTACCATTGTTGATGGAGAATTTCCAAAGGAAGATTACAGCGCTTTTCGGGATTTTCATAAAAAAGTGGCACAACTAGATAATTCAAAAATAGCATTAATTAAAACGACACCATAATGAGAATTTTTATTACCTGTTTAACTTTATTACTTACAATAACAGGATTTTCGCAAGATTATAAATTTGGCAAAGTATCTAAAGAAGAATTACAAGAAGCGATACACCCAATAGATTCATCGGCTTCTGCTGCATTTCTGTATAAAAATAGAAGAACACATTTCGAATATTTTCCTCAGGATGGTTTTAAAGCGATAACCGAAGTTCATGAACGTATTAAAATTTATAACCAAGAAGGATTTGAGTATGCTACAAAGCAAATTTTGCTTTATAAAAGTAGAAATAATGAAGAGGAAGTAAACGGACTAAAAGCCTATACCTATAATCTTATTGATGGTAAAATTATTGAAGATAAACTTGATAAAAAAGCGGTTTTTAATACCGAAGCATCCAAATATAGGAATGAAGAAAAGTTCACCATGCCAAACATTAAAAACGGCTGTGTTATAGAATATCGATATAAAATAGTATCTCCTTTTATATCTAATATCGATGAATATGTTTTTCAAGAAGATATTCCTATTAAAAAGCTTGAAGCTATTTTTGAAGCGCCTGAGTATTTTGTTTATAAGAAAAATATAAAGGGTTATTTAAATGTTACACCACAAACTGAACGGAAAAATGACAAATTTATTTACCATGGGGTGACTAATAATGACGCTATAACCGCTAGGGATAGAGAGCGATATACAAAAGAAATAAATTTTGTAACAAACAAAGACGCCTATGAGCTTAGTGATATTCCTGCATTAAAAGAAGAACCTTATGTTAATAATATTGATAATTATAGATCCGGTGTGAAATATGAACTATCATATACGCAATATCCTAATAGCACAGTAGACTATTATTCTACAACTTGGGAAGATGTGGTTAAAAGCATATATGATAGCTCAAATTTTGGAGGTGAACTGGATAATACCAGTTATTTTAAAAAGGATGTTGAAGCACTTATAGGTTCAGTTTCAGATCCTGTTAAAAGAGCTTACTTAATATTTGATTATGTAAAGTCTAGAATGACATGGAATAACTATCATTCGGTTTATACCAATAAAGGGGTTAAGGGCGCCTATAAAGATCATGTGGGTAATGTGGCTGAAATTAATTTAATGCTAACTTCAATGCTACGCTATGCAGGGCTAAGAGCTTACCCTGTATTAGTGAGTACTAGAAGTCATGGTGTACCACTGTTTCCAACAAGAGAAGGCTATAATTATGTAGTAAGTTGTGTTCGGTTTCCGGAAGGTGATATGCTTCTAGATGCGACTAGTAAATATGCTATGCCAAATATCTTACCAACAAAAACTTTAAACTGGCAGGGACGAATGATTTCAGAACACGGGGGGTCAACATTAATTGATTTATACCCTAGTGAAAAATCTAAAAACAATATTTTTATGATGGCCAATCTACAAGAAGACGGTGTTCTTAAAGGTGGATATAGAAGCATGAAAACCAATCACAATGCCCTAGATTTTAGAGACAGCTATATAGGCGTAAACTTAGATGATTATCTAGAGCGTTTAGAGAATAGTTATGACGGTATGGAAATTTCAGACTATAAAGTGGTCAACGATTTAGATTTATCTAAACCTGTAAGTGAGTCTTACAAATTCGTAAAAGAAAGTCAAGCCGATGTTATTGGTGATAAAATATATTTTTCGCCTATGTTCTTTTTACGTAGTTCAGAAAATCCTTTTAAACTAGAAAATCGTGCCTATCCCGTTGATTTTGCATACCCTTCTGAAACCAATTATAAAATTATTATTACCATTCCAGAAGGCTATCAAATAGAGAGTGTTCCAGAGCCAGTGGCCCTTATGCTGCCAGATGACTTAGGGGTGTTTAAATATAATATCTTAGCTCAAGGTAAAAATGTGCAATTGGCTGTTGAGGCGCACGTGAATCAATCTGTGATTACCCCAGAGTATTATGCCGCTTTAAAAGCGTATTTTAGCCAACTCGTAGAGAAACAAGGTGAACAAATCGTTTTAAGCAAAACATAATGGATATAAAAAATGCACAATTAGCAGTAGACGAATGGATTAACGAGCACGGTGTTCGTTACTTTAATGAATTAACCAATATGGCACAGCTTACCGAAGAAGTTGGTGAAGTGGCACGTATTATAGCAAGACGCTACGGCGAACAAAGCGAAAAAGAAAGTGATAAGGATAAAGATTTAGGCGAAGAATTAGCCGATGTATTGTTTGTCGTGCTTTGTTTGGCCAATCAAACAGGGGTTGATTTGCAACAAGCATTTGATAAAAGAATGTATAAGAAAGGAAAACGAGACCATGATAGGCATCATAATAACGAAAAATTAAAGTAAATTTACCGCTTCTGTAAAAAAGAAATTTTTCAATTATGCACTTTACACTTCAAAAATCTAACATAGCTAAACAATCTTCTATTCAAATTACAGGTTCTAAAAGTGAATCAAATCGATTGTTATTGCTTCAAGCTTTATATCCAGATTTTAAACTGGAAAATGTTTCAAATTCAGATGATAGTAATTTAATGACAAACGCATTAAGTTCGTCTGAAACGGTTGTAGATATTCATCACGCCGGAACAGCTATGCGTTTTTTAACTGCTTATTTTTCTATTCAAGAAGGGCGTGAAACGGTGCTTACCGGTTCAAAACGTATGAAGGAACGCCCAATTAAAATATTAGTTGAAGCGCTTCAAGCTTTGGGTGCTGAAATAAGCTATGTTGAAAATGAAGGTTTTCCGCCAATTAAAATTAAAGGAAAAAAACTGCTTAAAAACAAGGTGTCTTTAAATGCCAATGTGAGTAGTCAGTATATTTCAGCTTTGCTATTAATTGCTTCTAAACTTGAAAATGGTATAGAATTAACTTTAGAAGGTGAGATCACCTCTGTGCCATACATTAAAATGACTTTAGCTTTGCTAGATGAAATTGGCGTAGACTCAACTTTTGAAGGGCATGTGATAACAGTACAACCAAATACTGAAAAACTAACCCCTAAAACCTTAACTGTAGAATCTGATTGGTCTTCGGCTTCTTATTATTTCAGCATTGTCGCTCTAAGCGATATTGGTACCGAAGTGACTATTTCTTCGTACAAAGAAAATTCTTTACAAGGCGATTCGGCTTTAATCGAAATTTATAAAAACTTTGGGGTTTCAGCCACTTTCAACGGAAATGCATTAACCATAAAGAAGGAACGCGAAGATGAAGGGCGCTTGCATTTAGATTTAAGAAATGCACCAGATATTGCTCAAACCATTGCAGTGTCATGCTTTGCCTTAGGTATGCCTTGTTATTTAACAGGTTTGCATACTTTAAAAATTAAGGAAACCGATAGGTTGGTAGCCTTAAAAACCGAAATTGAAAAATTAGGCGGTGAAGTTAGAATTACTGATGATTCTCTACATTTAAAAGGGTCGTGTGAACCAAAACCTTTAGTGTCTATAGCGACTTATAACGACCACAGAATGGCTATGGCTTTTGCGCCTTTAGCACTTAAAGTACCTATTGTTATTGAAGACGCTATGGTAGTTTCAAAATCATACCCAACGTTTTGGGAAGATTTAGAAACTTTAGGTTTTGAAATAACTAAATAATAATCATGTAATTACTTGACAAGGCCTATGCGCAGATTGTATATTTGCAGCTTTCCTATAAAAAATAATAACAACACCTATGAAATTATCTAACTTCGGTTTCGAATTACCTGAGGAATTATTAGCTGAATTTCCAGCAGAAAACAGAGATGAATCTCGTTTAATGGTTTTAAATAGAAAAGAACAAACGATTGAGCATAAAATGTTCAAAGATTTGATCGACTATTTTAATGAGGATGATGTTTTAATTTTAAATAACACAAAAGTTTTTCCTGCACGTTTATACGGAAACAAAGAAAAAACTGGAGCGAGAATCGAGGTGTTCTTATTAAGAGAATTAAACGAAGAACAACGCCTTTGGGATGTTTTAGTAGATCCTGCGCGTAAAATAAGAATTGGAAATAAACTTTATTTTGGTGATGATGATACTTTAGTCGCTGAGGTTATTGATAACACCACTTCTAGAGGACGTACTTTACGTTTCTTATATGACGGGTCTTATAGAGAATTCCGTTTAAAATTAAATGAGCTTGGTGAAACACCACTTCCTAAATATATCAAAAGAGATGTACAACCAGAAGATGAAGAGCGTTACCAAACGATTTTCGCTAAAAACGAAGGGGCTGTAGCAGCACCAACGGCTGGACTTCACTTTTCAAAACACTTATTAAAGCGTTTAGAAATTAAAGGAATCAATTTTGCTGAAGTCACTTTACACGTTGGTTTAGGTACGTTTAATCCTGTTGAGGTTGAAGATTTATCGAAACACAAAATGGATAGTGAAGAGCTTAAGATTAATGAAAAGGCTGTAAGTATCGTAAATAAAGGTATTGAAGAAAAACGTCGTGTTTGTGCGGTTGGTACTACTGCTATGCGTGCTATTGAAAGTGCGGTGTCTTCTAGTGGTCGATTAAATGAATTTGAAGGATGGACCAACAAGTTTATTTTCCCGCCTTATGAATTCAGCATTGCTAATAGTATGGTTACAAACTTCCACACACCAAAATCAACTTTATTGATGATGGTTTCTGCTTTTGTTGGTCACGATTTTATGAAACGTGCTTATGATGAAGCTGTAAAAGAAGGATACAAATTCTACAGTTACGGTGATGCGATGTTAATCATCTAAATCACTCGGGTTACTATCTAGGTTTTGTCACTCTGAACGCGATTCAGGGTCACCTAGAGAAACTGTAGATGACATATTAAAAATAAGAGCTTCTTTTTAGAGGCTCTTTTTTTTTGGCTTGAGATGAATGTATTCATTTCAAATCTGTATTCTAATTTGCTTTCACTATTTTTGCAACTCTTATGGCAACAGGAAAAAAAGACATACGCGCATTAACGAAAGAACAACTTCGTGATTTCTTTGTAAAAGAAGGAGATAAAGCCTTTCGTGGCAATCAAGTTTACGAGTGGTTATGGCAGAAATCGGCACATACTTTTGAAGATATGACGAATCTTTCAAAAGCGACAAGAGAGATGCTTGAGGCGAATTTCGTTATCAATCATATTGAAGTCGATACCATGCAACGTAGTAACGATGGTACTGTGAAAAATGCGGTAAGATTGCATGATGGCTTAATTGTAGAGTCGGTTTTAATTCCAACGCCTACACGTACCACGGCCTGTGTGTCCAGCCAGGTGGGATGCAGTTTAGACTGTAAATTTTGTGCTACCGCACGTTTAAAACGTATGCGTAACCTCAATCCAGATGAGATTTACGATCAGGTAGTCGCTATTGACAATGAGAGTCGCTTATATCATAATCGCCCTTTAAGTAATATTGTTTTCATGGGCATGGGTGAACCCCTCATGAATTACAACAATGTGATTAAAGCCATTGATAAAATTACTTCGGAAGAAGGTTTGGGCATGTCCCCTAAACGCATTACGGTGTCAACTTCTGGTGTGCCAAAGATGATTAGGAAAATGGCTGATGATGAAGTGAAATTTAATTTAGCAGTGTCTCTGCATTCGGCTATTGATGAGGTGCGAACGCGTATTATGCCTTTTAATGAAACTTTCCCTTTAATAGATTTAAGAGAAGCTTTAGAATATTGGTACCTAAAAACCAAGCGTAAAATAAGTTACGAGTATGTGGTTTGGCGAGGTATTAATGATACTCAAGCCGATATTGATGCTTTTGTGAAGTTCTGTAAATACGTGCCTTGTAAGGTAAATATCATTGAGTATAACCCTATTGATGATGGTGAATTCCAACAAGCCAGTAACGAGGCCTTAGAAAATTATATTTCAACTTTAGAAAAAAATCGTATTGTTGTTAATGTACGTCGCAGTCGCGGAAAAGATATTGATGCGGCATGCGGACAATTAGCCAATAAATCTTAAAAAATTATTTTCTATCCCTTATCTTTGAATATTCATAATTCCATCATTTGAAAATAGTAGAGCAAATTAAACAACCTATAGCCTTTGAAATGGACCTTTTCGAGCAAAAGTTCCTGTTGTCAATGTCTAGTAAAGTGGCTTTACTTAACCGAATTACCACCTACATTGTAAACCGAAAAGGGAAACAAATGCGCCCAATGTTTGTGTTTCTGGTGGCTAAAATGGTGTCAAATGGTGAAGTGAGTGAGCGTACCTATCGCGGGGCTTCGGTGATTGAACTCATTCATACCGCTACTTTAGTTCATGACGATGTGGTTGATGATAGTAACCGTCGTCGTGGATTCTTCTCTGTTAATGCGCTTTGGAAAAATAAAATTGCCGTTTTAATTGGTGATTTTCTACTTTCTAAAGGCTTGTTGCTTTCTATTGATAATAATGATTTTGACTTATTGAAAATCATCTCAATTGCTGTTCGTGAAATGAGCGAAGGGGAGTTGCTTCAAATTGAAAAAGCACGAAAACTTGATATTACAGAAGCTATTTACTATGAAATTATTCGTCAGAAAACAGCAACCTTAATTGCTGCTTGTTGTAGTTTAGGTGCAGCTTCGGTTAAACCAGAATCCACGCATGTTGAAACCATGCGTAAATTTGGAGAACTTATTGGTATGGCTTTTCAAATTAAAGATGATTTATTTGATTACGGTGACGACAAAATAGGTAAGCCAACAGGTATCGATATTAAGGAGCAAAAAATGACCTTGCCTTTAATTTATGTGCTAAATCAAGCTTCTAAAGCCGATAAAAAATGGCTGATTAACTCCATCAAAAACCATAATAAAGACACCAAACGTGTTAAAGAAGTGATTGCTTATGTGAAAGCTCACGGTGGTTTAGATTATGCCGTTGAAAAAATGAAAGCTTTTCAAAGTGAAGCCCTTCAATTATTAAATACTTATCCGAGTTCTCAATTTAAATCTTCATTAGAACTTATGGTTAACTATGTGATTGATAGGAAGAAATAGTTCTTGCTCTTATCTTAATCATAAAATGTGTAAGTTTATAATACTTTTTTTGTGAACCCTAGTAACTAATTCTGTTTCAAAATATATGAAATACAAATTCATTAACTTTATTCAAAGAATTCGAGAGCATTTGTGGTTTAGGCCGTTGTTGTTTTGTCTTTTGTCGGTAGCAGCTGCTTTATTTTCACACCAAGCCGATGAAACGCCGCTTAATGATTTGGTTCCTGAAATTCAAACAGATTCCTTAGAAAACCTATTGGATATATTGTCTGCAAGCATGTTGGTTATTGCCATATTTGCTGTAGGTTCAATGCTTTCAGCTTATTCTGCTGCCGGTAGAACCGCAACACCAAGATCATTTAGAATTGTAATTACCGATGATGTCTCTCAATATGCACTTTCAACTTTTATAGGGGCATTTATATTTAGTATAGTGGCTACCGTAGCCTTAGGGAACGGTTACTATAATAAGGCTGGGAAGTTTATTCTCTTTCTCATAACTTTAATATTTTTTACGGCTGTTATTCTTATCTTTCTAAGATGGGTAGACCGTATTTCACGTTTAGGAAGATTAGAACACACCATTTTACAAGTTGAAGAAGTTGCTGCAAAATCTTTGTCTAATTATATTAAAAATCCTCTACGTCAAGGTGTTCCTGTAATCCATGATTTTGAAAACGGAAAACCCATCTTTGCACAAAATACGGGCTATTTACAGCAAATAAATATGAGTGATTTACAGGAACTGGCAGAAGAGTATGACTTAAGAGTTCGACTGAATAGTTTGCCTGGAAAGTTTGTTAATGAGAATTTAGAAATTGCCTATGTTAGTTCAAACAATACATTAGATCTCACAGAGGTGTCAAAAAGGATAAATAATGCGCTCCAAATTGGTCATACCCGGTTGTTTAATGAAGACCCGCGGTTCGGATTAATTACCCTAACCGAAATCGCGAGCAGGGCTTTATCTCCTGGTGTTAACGATCCTGGAACAGCAATTCATATCATTGGAAGCCACGAAAGACTCTTTTTTTTATGGAATGATAAGAATCGAGAAAAAGAAGAAAATAAGGTGGTATATAATAATATAGAAGTTCCACAAATTGAAATGAGTGATTTCTTTGATGATGCGTTTAAACCAATTGCTAGAGATGGTGCTGGTTTTATAGAAGTGATACTGCGTATGCAAAAGACTTTTTCAGCGTTGGAAACTATAAACAACCCCGAAATTAAATCTGCTTCAAAAAAACATGCAAAATATGCTTTGAATAGGGCAGAAGCATCCATAAACATAGCGGATGATCTTAACATTTTAAAGAAAGCCACTTTATAAAAAAATAAATAAAGCTTTATTGTTGCTGTTGGTTGGGTATGTTTTGAAGACTTTGTCTGTAGCTGTTTCTATGATGTACATGTTCACCATGGCTATATGGAAAAACTGGTCCGCTAGGCATGGTTTTTGAGTTATTAATTTCAACTTTAACAAACAGGTCTTCTTCGGCTTGACCGGTATAAACACCTTTTACAGGGGTACAGTCTTTAAAATGCCGCCCAACAGCCAGTCGTACATGATATTGATTGGCAATAATATTATTCGTAGGATCAAGTCCTAACCAACCATAAAAAGGGATGTAGGCTTCTACCCATGCATGTGTGGCCCCTTCTCCTCTGGAGTTTTCGTTATGCGGACAAATATAACCGCTCACGTAACGGGCTGGAATCCCTAACATTCTTAACATTTGAATGAGTAATATGGTGAAATCTTGGCAAACTCCGGCTTTTAAACTCCAAATGTCATTGAGGTTAGAGTCTACATCGGTAACCCCTTGAATGTATTTAAAATTGTTATAAACATAATCACAAAGTGCAAGGGCTGCTCTATAAGGTGTCAGGCTTCGTAAGTTGTTTGAATTGATGAAAGCTGAAATTTCAAAAGAGCCATCAAAGGGTTTATGTGATAAAAAATCCATAAACAAGGGGTTGTACTGGAGTTGGTGGTAAGTATCCCATTGTTGTGCTAATGGTGCTTGGTCCTCTGGCAATGGTTTTTCAAAAGTAACGGCTTCAATTTCAGAAATGATGGCGAGTTGGTTATGCGGTTCTATAATCATGAATGTTGCCACTCGATTACCAAAAAAGTCTTTACGCGATTCAATATTTGGATTATTAGTAATGCTTAAAGTGTGGGACGCAATATTTTGGTATTCATCTTGAATAGGGTGAAGCATCATTTGACTTGCTGCATCGTAAACCAAATCGCTATAATTGTATTCTGTTGTATGTTTGATGTAAAATGTTGGCATAGTCTTAGCTTGTTTCTGATAAATATATCGTGTTTATGCTGTATGAAATTTCTAGAATGTCTTCCTTTATTTCATTAATAAAATGGTCTAAGCCTTGTTTGTTAATGCTTTCTATGGTGGCGTATTTGATGTCGCTTTCAAGTTTTCCTAAAGCAAATTCAATTTGATTGTTGTTGAGTTGACCAGCTTCAATGAGTTTTCCTATGCTAAGGTTTAATTTATTAACGCAGTAGTATAGTGACCTTGGGAAAAGCTTTTCTTGAAAAACCATAGATATGATATGCTCACCTTTAAAGGCAGATTTGTATTTCTTTAAATACAACTGGTAACCGCCCATAGAAAGCAGTAAGTTTTTCCAATAAAAACTTTGTTCGAGTTTGTCTGAGGTATTTTCAATTTTAGTAAGTTTCATTGCTGTGAAATCTGAAACTAAAATCATACGCTCCAGAAACTTTCCTAAATTGAGAAAATAATAAGGCGCGCCGCGTTCTTGAGTAATATCCATAATCCCATAAAACATCAAATGATAGCTTTTTAGGCTGTCAAGAAACTCAATAGGATCTTCATTTTTAAGTTTTTTACGCAAGCCCTTTTTAGTTAAAAAAAGGTAATAGTTGTTTATACAAATCCATAACTCTCTTGAAATATGCTCTTGAACACTTCTAGCATTCTCTCTGGCTCTGGTAACAATGTTTAGAATTGAATTGGCATTATCGGTATTGAAAATCATGAAATCTAAACATTCTACCGTGTTTTCAGTGTAAAAAGTATTGTTGTAATTGGTGTAGTTTTTAATAATTGGTGTCCACGGGAAAAGCTCAGGTGAGTCTTGATTGGCATAAAAATTTACTTTGAGTAAACTCAATATGCCATTGCCGCGCTCCATGTATCGTTCTAACCAAATTAAATTATTTGCTACTCTGCTAAGCATATGTTATGTTTTTATTATTGAATAACCCATGTGTCTTTACTGCCGCCTCCTTGAGAACTATTAACAACCAATGAACCTTCTTTTAAGGCGACTCTTGTTAGGCCACCAGGGGTAATGTCTATACCATCTGGACCTGTTAATGCAAAGGGTCGTAAATCGATGCATCTAGGTGATAATATGCCGTTAATACAGCATGGTGCAGTAGATAGGTTTAAAATAGGTTGTGCAATAAAATTTTCAGGTTTTTTATTAACGGTGTTGAGGTAATCTTCTATTTCTTCGTCCGATGCTTCGTGCCCCATGAGCATGCCATAACCTCCGCTACCATCTGTTTTTTTCAAAACCATTTTTTTAATGTTTTCTACAACATAACTGTAATCTTCTGGATTGGCTAATTGATACGTTTTTATACTTTTTAAAATCGGTTCTTCATTCAAATAGTAACGAATCATCTCAGGCACATAAATATAAATGGCTTTATCGTCTGCAATACCGGTTCCTGGCGCATTCACTATATTAACATTGCCTTTTCTATAGGCCGCCATAATACCAGCTACACCTAATGTGCTTGATGTGTTAAACTCTAAAGGATCTAGGAAATCATCATCAACGCGGCGGTAAATAACATCCACACGTTCTAGTCCGCTAGTCATCTTCATATAAACCACGTGATCTTGAACAACCAAATCACTGCCTTCTACCAGTTCTATACCCATAAGTCTCGCCAAAGTGGTATGCTCATAGTATGCAGAATTGTAAATTCCTGGAGTTAAAAGCACAACTTTTGGGTCGCTTTGGTTAGATAATGCTTTAAGTTTCTTGTATAATAAATTAGGGTAGTCTGATACTGGTCTAATGTTATTTTTAGGTAATATACCTGGAAAAATACGTTTTGAAATCTCTCTATTTTCAAGCATATAACTTACGCCTGAAGGGGTTCGTAAATTATCTTCCAGTACGTAAAATTCACCATCACCACCTCGTATTAAATCTACGCCAGCAATATGAACATAAATATCGTGAGGCACTTTTACACCTTTCATTTCACGAAGAAAATAAGGGCAGGAATAAATGAGTTCCGCAGGAATTATACCATCTTTAATTATAAATTGATCATGGTAAATATCTTTAATAAATAAGTTTAAGGCTTTTAAGCGTTGCTTGATACCTATGTCGATATGTTCCTACTCGGAAGCTTTTATAATTCTAGGAACAATATCAAAAGGAAATATTTTCTCAACACCTTCTTTATCATTATAAACGGTAAATGTAACACCCTGGCTCATAAATAAGTGCCTAGACAACTCTTCCTTTTTGTATAATACCTTAGCAGAAGTGCTTTTTAGGTAATCATTAATGATTTCGTATTGAGAGCGAATGTTAGATGTCTCGCTGTACATTTCATCCCAAGTGTTTGGAAGTAATTGGTATGAAGAAAATAAATGTTTGTTAGTCATCAGCTTCACTTTTTTTAAAGATACTTAATTTTGAATTAAATGCAATAAATTACAACATTGATAAATAATTAATCTGTAAATATTTAAAAACATTAAAAATAATATTGCTTATTAATGTTTTTGGCTTTTTATTTTATGAATAATGTATTTGCTATGGTGGTTTTTTAGCTGAAATAGTTATTATGAATGAACTTAGTTTATGCTTAATTTTGCAATTGGAATTCTTTAATATTGCATTTAATTCATAAAATCAAACCTTGATATCACCTTCTTCCATAGACCAAATTTTTGAAACTGCTCGTGTAGAGGAAGTTATTGGCGACTTTGTGCAATTAAAAAAAGCAGGAAGTAATTTTAAAGGATTAAGTCCTTTTAGTGATGAACGCTCTCCAAGTTTTATGGTGTCACCTGTTAAGCAAATATGGAAAGATTTTTCAACAGGAAAAGGAGGGACAGCAGTTTCATTTTTAATGGAACATGAGCATTTTACTTATCCAGAAGCCTTAAGGTATTTAGCGAAAAAGTATAATATCGAAATTGAAGAAACCGTTCAATCCGACGCGCAAAAGGAAAAAGCAAACGAAAAAGAAAGTTTGTATCTGGTTAGTGAGTTTGCAAGCGATTATTTTAAAAACGTATTACATAAAACCGATCAAGGGAAGTCTATCGGCCTAAGCTACTTCAAAGAACGTGGTTTCACTGAAGAGACGATAAAAAAATTCGACCTAGGATATTCTTTAAATGAATGGCAAGCTTTTACGGATGAAGCCTTGAAAAAAGGTTATAATATTGATTACCTAGCCAAAACAGGATTGACCATAGTTAAGGAAGATAAACGTTTCGACCGATTTAAAGGTCGGGTTATGTTTCCTATTAAAAGTATGAGCGGACGTGTTTTGGGCTTTGGCGGACGCATACTGATAACCGATAAAAAGGCGGCGAAATATGTAAACTCACCAGAGAGTGAAATTTATTATAAAAGCAAAGTTTTATATGGTATTCATTTGGCGAAACAAAGCATTGCCAAAGAAGATAACTGTTTTTTAGTTGAAGGGTATACCGATGTCATTCAGTTTCACCAAACGGGCATTCATAATGTGGTGTCATCTTCAGGAACTGCTTTAACTTCAGAACAAATTCGGTTAATCAACAGGTTAACAAAAAATATTACCGTGCTTTTTGATGGTGATGCTGCCGGAATGCGTGCCTCACTTCGTGGGATTGATTTGATTTTGGAACAAGGCATGAATGTGAGAGTATGTACGTTTCCAGAAGGAGAAGATCCAGATAGTTTTGCTCGAAAAAATACGCTTGAAGAATTAGAAACTTACTTAACTGAAAACGCAAAAGACTTTATTCAGTTCAAGGCTTCAGTATTATTTGAAGAGTCTAAAAATGACCCGATAAAAAAGGCGGAAACGGTTAGAGATATAATCAATAGTATTTCTAAAATTCCTGATCGTATTAAAAAGGAAATCTATATCCAAGAGTGTGCCCGTATAATGGATATTAGTGAAGAGGTTCTGTTTACGACTTTAGCCCAACTTAATAAGAAGGAGTCTCAAGAAGAAAATAAAAAGGCTCAAACCGAAAAAAAGGCATTTGATGTTATAAGACATGAAACGCCACCTGAAAAGGTTGATGTTCAATATCTTTTAGAGCGTAAAATCATAGAGTTGTTGTTGCTTTACGGAAATAAAACCAAGGATTTTGAAGATTTGGTTTTTAAAGAAAACGAATCAGGAGAATTGGAGTTAGAGCCCGTAATTCAGCAAGCCAAGGTTTTTGAAAAGATATTTTTAGACCTGCAGGATGATGAAATGGAATTTAGTAATTCGCAGTTTAAAATGCTTTACTATACCATTATTGATCGCTTGAATCAAGAGGCTGAGTTTGATCTAAAGAGTTTCGTGAATTCTGTAGATCAAGATATGGCTAATGAAATTACGACGATTTTAATGGAAGATGAGCGTTATACGCTAGACGACTGGAAGCGTATGGACATCTTCCCTAAAGAAAAAGAAGATACTATTGCGCAAATCGTTAGTGAAACCATTTTAAGCTTACGCTGTTTCTTAATAGACCAAAAAGTAAAAGGCTTCCAACAGGAAACCTTGCAAAATAAAATAGACACGAATAGAAATATACTTGAAGAAGTAAAAGACTATTCGAGTCTAAAAATGTTGTTATCAAGAAAACTTAATCGAGTTTTATAACTCTTGTGTAAGTTTTGCTTGGTTTACTAAGTCTACTAGGTTAGTTACTTTTAATTTACGCATTAAACGTGCTTTATAAGTACTAACTGTTTTTTCGTTAATATCTAATTCTTTTGATATTTCTTTGTTTTTCTTACCAATAGTTAGAAGTTTTAATACTTCAGACTCTCTGGTAGAAAGCTTTTTGTAAAAAGCTCCGCCTTTATTTACACGAGATCCAAACGCTAATTGTTGCGTTAAATCATTACTTAAATAAATACCACCATCGCTTACTTTTAAAATGGCCTCATTAATGGTAATGACATTAACCGATTTGTTTAAGTAACCTGCAGCGCCAGCTTTAATGGCGTTAATGGCATAAACTTCCTCTGGTTGGGCACTAAAAATAATTGTTTTGATGTCTGGGTAGTCATTTTTTAAATAACGTAAAACAGTTAATCCGTTTAATTTAGGAAAATCTGTTTCAGTTAGAATAATGTCTACTGGGTTTTTCTTTACAAATTCAAGGATGGCGTCGCCATCGTCTACGCTACCTACAACATTAATGTTAGGTGATGCTGAAAAAAGTACTTCGAGTCCCTTTCTCGTAATTGGATGATTGTCTGCTATTAATAAATTTATCATAATTAAGATAGCTTGTTTTAAATATAACTAATTAGAGAGCAAGTTATATTGAGAGATTAAGCCTACTGCAAAAGTAATGATTTTTTACATTAATCAAAATTCTTATGATAAATTTATAGGTATTTTACAGATTGGTATAGGAATCATTTTGTGTTTGTTGGCATTGTTTAAACGTTTGTAAATCGCAAAAACCTCTTGTTTTCTGTCGGAAAAATCGTTTAATTCCTTGCCTTGAGCTTCCATTTGCATGGCCCATTCTAGCTCTGGGTAGGTGGCACCAATTTGGTCTTCATCACTTCGGGCATCTCCAAATAAACCATCACTAGGTGTTGCATTTAAAATAGATTCTGGTACGTCTAAATCCTTGGCTAAGGCGAAAACGTCAGATTTTAATAAGTCGGCAATCGGACTTAAATCAACACCGCCATCACCGTATTTAGTATAAAAGCCAACACCAAAATCTTCAACTTTATTTCCAGTGCCTGCAACGAGTAAGCCATACAACCCAGCGTAGTAGTATAAAGTTGTCATACGTAAACGAGCTCTGGTGTTTGCTAGAGCCATGTCTATAGTGGCTTGTTCTCCATCAAAAAATACTTCAGTTTTAAAGGCTTCAAAAACAGGGGTTAGATCAGTACGCGTTTCGCTTACATTGTCAAAGCGGGCTTTGAGTTGGGCTATATGTTCTTGTGCGCGATTCACGTGACTTTCAGCTTGGTGAATAGGCATTTCAATACATAATACATTGAGCCCTGTCTTAGCACATAGGGTTGAAGTTACTGCAGAATCAATTCCGCCAGAAATCCCTACTACAAAACCGTTTACTCCAGCTTTAGTTGCGTAATCTTTTAGCCAATTTACGATGTGATCAATTACTTTTTCTGTTTGCATTTTTAAATGAATTTAAGTCGAACACCATTTTTTATTTGAAATTACCGTAATAAAACACTCTTTTTTCCTTTCTATTTCAGAATAAAAAGAAACCGTAGCTTAGGCTATGCTTTATTTTTCTTCTTTATATAAAGGGAAAGATCATTATTTTCTTTTACAATAATTTCAAATAAAAACTGGTATAAGAATAGTACCTTTGCAAACAAAAGTAACCCAAACACTTAATTTATAAAAATTTATGGCGTTTAAGTTTTTAATGAAATTATGCCTGCTGTTTGTAATAGCACCAGTGGTTTCTTGTAAAACTGAAGACCGCTTAGCAGATCAAATTGCTAAAAATAACACAGACATTAAGGTAGAACGTTTTGATAAGTTATTTGCAGAAGTGACTCCTGAAACTTTAGGAGGGGTGAAAAAAAACTATCCTTTTATGTTTTCGAACCAATATCCTGATGACTTTTGGTTGGAAAAAAAATCTGATTCCCTACAACAAGTACTGTTCAGAGAAGTGGATCGAAGCTTTAAAAATTTTGAACCTACTGAATTTGAAATAGAATCTCTTTACAATCACCTGAAACATTACTTTCCCGATTTTCATACACCAAGAGTTATAACGGTTACCAATGATGTGGATTACCGCAATCGTGTCATAGTTACCGATACTATTGATCTCATTGCCCTAGATGCTTATTTGGGAAGTGACCATAGGTTTTACTCTAACATTCCTATGTATTTGAGGGCTGATTTAAAAAAAGAACACATTGTAGTTGATTTGGCCACAGCATATTCTGAAAAGTACATTTTTCAAGCCAAACGTAAATCTCTACTTGATGAAATGATTTACTTCGGAAAGCAACTTTACTTTAAAGATCTTATGATTCCGTTTAAATCGGAAGCAGAACGCATGGGGTATAGTCAACAGGAACTTGGCTGGGCTGAAGCTAATGAAAGCATGATTTGGCGTTACTTTATAGAGAATGAACTTTTGTATAGTACCGATTCAAAATTACCTACACGATTTATAAACCCTGCACCTTTTTCAAAATTTTATCTAGAAGGTATTGATGGCAATTCCCCAGGAAGGATAGGACAATATATGGGCTGGCAAATTGTACGTTCTTATATGGAACACAATGATGATGTTCCTTTAAAAGATATGCTTATAAAAAGCAGTGAAGACATTTTTAATAATTCAAAGTTTAAACCTCGAAAATAATGGCAAATACACACCAATCTAAAATAGAACTTAATGTAGAACTCGATGAAAATCGTGTTCCTGAAACCCTACATTGGACAGCTGAAGACGGTGGAATTTCTAATGAGGAAGCTAAAGCGATGATGCTTGCTGTATGGGATGCCAAGACTAAAGAAGCTTTACGTATTGATTTATGGACTAAAGATATGCCTGTAGATGATATGAAAGTGTTTTTTCATCAAACCTTAGTTTCTATGAGTGATACCTTTTATCGTGCCACTCAAGACGAAAAAATGAGTGCTACTATGAAAGACTTTTGTGATTATTTTGCTGAAAAATTAGAGCTCAACAAAAAATAGGTTTTTTTATAAATGGTTTTTAGAAAAGTATAACAATATATTCTAATAGTAGAGTAGTGTATCTTATTTAAGCTATTACGTTTGTTTGAATAGCCTGCTAAATCTAATGGTGACCCAATTTGTATTTTAGATTGTAATGCCTTTTTAGCCCATTTTCGGATGAAATTGGGAAGTTTATAAAGCGCAATTATATTATTACTTTTCATCCCTAATCTAACGGCATTGTGTTTATATTCATTAGCCCAATCATTTTTAAAATTAAATTTTGTATCCGCTTTTGGATAGCCAATTACTCTAATATTTAAGATATAGTGATTAGGATTTTTTGCATCAAAAATGTTAATAGACAATTTTTGGCATGCTCTTAAAAAACATAGTTGATGATAGAGGTATGTCCATTCTTTCCATTCTACTAATTTCATAGTATCTTCCTCATATTTCTTGGCTCCTATGGACATAGCGTACTCATATTCTCGAATCCATTCCAGTAGTAAAGGAGATTTTTTTGTTGCAGCAAAAAACCAATTTTCAATTCTTTTACCATCTCGTACGGCTATAAAATCATATTCGTATTTAAACCAATTAGTTATATTTTGAGTTAACAAAATACTTGCATCCATCCATATCCCTCCGTTTTCATAAATTAGTACACATCTAATCCAATTTGTCTTTTTTTGAATAGTCAATTTATCAAACTCTTTAGGAATGGTTCTATTAATATGATTTTGAAAGTTGTTTAGATTTAATATAAATATTTCAAAACCTGGACAATGAAGCTTCCAACTATTAATACATACTTCACATAGTTTAGGTAGTTTTGTAGGCTTCCCTTTTTTAGGACACCTTAAAATTCGACAAA
>NZ_WAAT01000038.1 GCF_008806375.1 Pseudotamlana haliotis
ACTCACCTTTATAACCAAGCTATATCGCGAATTAGTCAAAGACTCTTCCTCTTTTGAAGCTAAAAGTAAATTAATATTAATCACAGGGCACTCTACAATGGATGCGCTGCAAAAATATTTACGTGATATTGATGCTGAACTTCCAGAAGATTATTCTGATTTTTTAAAATAAGCAAACAAGATAAAACATTTCAACCTCGCTTTTCAGGGTGACTTATCCCTAAAAAAAATTGAGAAATATTGGTGAATAAAAAAACAAATTAGTAAGACTAATAGTACGACATGACATCATAGGCAGGATTTAACTCTCAAAAAATATCAACAAATGTCAACAAATGTCAACAAATGTGAACAAATCTCAACAAATGTCAACATCTTAAAATTTGAGTGAAATAAATTTGAAGTCTATTATACAAGGACAATCAAATGAACAACACTTACAATTTAACAGAAGACCTCGCTAAGGATTTGGAGCAAAATACAGCTCCTTCCCTATTTCAAATTAAACCCGCTAATGAATGGCTTGAAGAAGCTAATAAAAGACCAATTCCTAAAATGCTTTTTGGGGAATTTTGGTTTGAAAGCGAACTATGCATTCTATTTGCCGATACCAACCTTGGTAAATCCATATTAGCAGTTCAAATCGCTAATAGTATTTCTTCTGGCTATCCAACTTGCGGTTTGCAGCTAGAAGCAGAGCAACAACCCGTTATTTATCTGGACTTTGAACTTTCAGACAAACAATTCGAATGCCGATATTCTGAAAACTATAAAAATCACTTCAATTTTAATCCTAATTTTTTTAGAGCAGAAATTGAGACCGCAACAAAAATCCCTTCTACATTTGAATCGTTTGAAGCGTACTTATGCGAAAGCATAAAAAATACAGTACTTAGTCGGTCTGCTAAAGTTTTAATTATAGATAATATCTCTTATCTAAAAAACGGTACTGAAAAGGCCTCAGAAGCTACTACTTTAATGATTTTTCTAAATGAATTAAAGAAAGCGCATAATCTTTCCATTTTAGTGCTTGCCCATACGCCAAAAAGGGATTACTCAAAACCACTTTCAAAAAACGATCTTTCAGGTAGTAAATCTCTAATGAACTTTTGTGATAGTTCGTTTGCAATTGGTCAAAGTTTTAATGCAACTGGCGTTCGTTACTTAAAACAAATTAAGCAACGTGTCGTGGAGGAAATTTATGGCACAGAAAACGTCATCACCTGTTCCATTGTAAAAGATGTTAATTATCTGCATTTTAAATTTAATGATTACGACAATGAACTAAACCACCTTAAAGTAAGCAGCATTAACGATACTGATACTCGAAATGAAGAAATTTTAAGCTTAAAAAAGGAAGGTCACACCAATGTTGCGATTGCTGAAATGCTCAAGGTTTCAGAAGGCACAGTTAGAAATGTATTAAAAAAACAAAATAGTTAATACATTATAAGTGGACGCTAATACGGTACATACCATCTTTAAAGCCCTTCCAACGGAAGAGCAAATAAGGCTGTATACGCTTATTAGCAAAGACGTTGCTCCTATTCAAAATAAGAAAAAACCTCGTAGAACCAAGCCCAAAATTATTTCAGATGAAGCTTGTAGAAACCATCTTTTAGAGAGCTTATTTAATGTGAAATTAAAAAAATCGTAATAATCGTAACAATCGTAGCCCCTAGTCTCTTACGAATATTACGAATATTAAAAAATGTCCAGCCATGATACAATACCTACACTCTTTAGAAAAAGGGAGTAAAAAGCATATTTGCCCGAACTGCAATAAAAAAAAGTATGTTCGCTATATTGACATTGAAACTAATAACTATTTAGACTATACTTATGGTAGATGTGATCGAGAAAGCTCATGTGGGTATTTTAAAAAACCTAATGACAGCCTTGTATTATCGGCTTCAAAGTTTATCCAACAACCCCCAAAAGCAGTTAATACCATACGCGAATCCATTGCTTTAGCTACAATTAAAAACTATCATAGGAATAACCTCTTTTTATTTTTATCTAAACACTTTAAAAGCCAACAGGTAGAACAAACTTTTAAGACATATAAAATTGGTACTTCTAAAAAATGGAATGGCTCAACTGTTTTTTGGCAATTAGATCAATATTCTAATTTTAGAACTGGCAAAATCATGCTTTATGATACTGCAACTGGTAACAGGGTAAAAAAACCATACAATCATATAAGTTGGGCACATAAAGCTCTTAAAATAACTGATTTTAATTTAAAGCAATGTCTTTTTGGATTACATTTAGCTAATAACAAAACAAGACTAATTGGTTTGGTTGAAAGTGAAAAGACAGCAATTACCATGAAGCTCCTCTTACCAGAATACACATGGTTAGCAACTGGCAGTAAACAAAACTTAAATGAATCACTACTAACCCCTTTAAAGCCTTTTGAAATTATTGCTTACCCTGATTATGGTGAGTTTCCCGATTGGAACAAAAAATGTGAAACACTCAAAGCAACTGGCTTCAAAATTACTTGTAGCCAATTTGTAGAACAAAACGCCTTAAAACAAGGCTATGATTTGGCAGACATTTACTTTGATATAGAACAATCAACAACAAATAAAATTAAACGCTCCACAACCGAAATACAAGCTCAAAACCTTTATACAAAGAATAGTTCCATAAAAACCCTTATTAAAACTTTTGAGTTAACTGATGAAGGTGGTAATTGTATTGATATAAGATATTAATACAGAATCTTTTATTACAGCCTACCTCTTTTATTACAAAGTCGTTAAGAAAATCTTCATAAGCTAAAACACTAAGTGTTTTCTCTCTTTTGAAGTGCTAACATTTTTTGAGGTGATACCACAGGCAGAATCATTCCTTGCATATTGGTGTTAGAAAGTCTTTCAAAAATAATACCTCTTGCCGTTGAGAAACTAATACCTAAAAGCGTTGCTATAAGTGTTCCTGCAAAGATTGGGGAATTATCTTCTTTTAACTCATAGTAACTACTCAATTCGTCTATTTTAAAATGAAAATCGAAAACAAAATGCGCTTTAGCATCAGAAGACACATTATCGTCTATTAAATCTACAAACAACCCTATTTTAACTCTTTCATCCTTTAAATTATGCATTGTGGTTTGAGCAATATTAATTGTAAAGTTGTTATCTTCTTTTTGAGTAACATCTTTAATAGCACTTTCCACTATATTGACATGAAATAGGTGTATTTTTTCTGGTTCTATTTTAACCTCCTTATTCATTAACTTGCTGCGCTATAGTTGGTATCTTCATAATCGTTGATAGCATCTTCCATACCACCTTGAATAGAGCCTAGATAAACATATTCTATTTCCTTTATTGGCTCAATATTAATTAAATCAACACCTAAAACAAACTCCATTTTATTAATGCTCTTCAACGTTAAATTATGAGCACCAGACAACCATTTTGATACTTCAGAAGGTTTTTTTCCTAACATTTTAGCAAATTCGCCTTTTTTAATACCACGTTCTTTTAAAATGGAATTAATCTTTTCTGTTAATGCTAGATTTTTTTCTACTAACCTAGCAACTTCAGGGTTACCATTCTCGTTTAGCCAATCATCAATTATGTTGTTTTGTGGGAATTTCATAGTGTGTTTTTTAGAAATAGATTTTAAAATCTTCATTACATTCTATTTGTGTATAATCATCGTTCCAAGCGATATCTTTTTCTATAAAAGCGTTATCAATTTCTTTGGTAATTTGATTTGCTAATTTAAAATGACTTTTAACATTTGGGCAATGTTGCGCTTTTCTAGTTATTTTAATGTCTCCACTAAATAAGAAAACAACGTGTTCATTTGCTCTTAAGCAATATAATCGCAGATTGTTTGCTTTCCTTTTACCATACTCTGTGTATTGAGGTTTACGGTCAACTCCCTTGGGTGGGAGTGCAGAAGTGTCAGCCGTTTCTCCTTCTGGTCTAAAGTGGTATGTTTGTGCACCATGTTCGTTTCCTATAACTTTTAGCCAATTAAGTATATGATCTAACTTTTTTTCATTCTTTTTCGTATGCTCTTTGATAAATTCTTCAAATAAAGAGTGTTCTCCATCATTAATACATACTGAATAGTAGCCTACTTTTTTGTATTGTGCTATTGGTTTTATATGTGCAAAATTATTCACTTATAAGTTAATTTACAAATTTATTTTACTTTTAAGTTAATTTTATGATTAACTAGTTATAATTCTCTTGTGGTTCCACTGATTGATGAAAACAAATTTCTTTTTTAATGTTTTTATGATTTAATATTTAAATCATATTATTTAGTCACACTCTTTGTTACCTTACTTATTTCAAGGATCCTATTTTCGAAAATGATTTTATGTTTTAAAATTATGTCTAAAAGTAGATTTTCCTTTAAATTAAAATCTTTGGGATCTATACTTATACCTCCTATCGAAGGAATGACAGGGCTTTCAGACGTTAAAATATCAAATTGATTCTTAAATACTTTTTTATACCCCTGTTGTTCATTAATATTTATCAAATAGAGCCCAGCAACTTTACTTTTTTTAGAAATAACTCCTAAGCCATGTAAATATTTAAAGGATAAATCACGGACGTCATTTTTATAATCTTCCAATCTATTATAGGTTTTGTATTTTGCATCAAGAATTAAAAATTCCTGAAAACCATCTTTCTCAAACCCTATTACATAATCTGGATTATAAATGTTTTGCTTATTTGTAAAAACAGTAAGTAAATGAATATCTTTCGGTAAATCTTCATAGTACAAAGTTATCGTTATATCATCTTCTGACCTACTTTTAAACCTATAACACCCTGCAATTTTATTTTTATTATTATCAACTTTATAATATGTGCAAACAGCATCAAAATTAATCAGGATTAAATCCTTAATTAAGTATAAAAGATAAACTTCAAAAAGCCTATCAAAAGACTCTATTTCCAAATTACTTTTAATAGAATCATTTTTAATTTCCTTCGAAAAAAGATTATTATATAATAAAATTAATTCAAACCAATTCTTATAGTGTGGAAATGAAACAAACATATAAGTATCCTTGGGAAATTCAACCAAAGGAAGTTCAACTTTTAATACAGTAACAAAATAATTATATATAATGTTAAACCCTTTCAAAACCTCATCTATATACAATTCTACTATTTCATAATATTTAGAAACTAAATATTCATAGAAATTCCCTACATCTCTTGACCTTAGTATAATATTTTTATCAAGGTTTTTTTTAAAATCCGCTAAAATTAACACATATAATTTCGTATAACCTAAGATTACTCTATTTTCGTAAGAATTAAAACTGTAACTGCTTACTACTTGACTTATATCATTTATACGACATGCTTTTGAGTTTATTTTTAAATCATAAGCACCAACTCCTACATGTTGAATAGCATCTAAGTTCTGGAACAACCAATTAAAAGACTCATTATCAACAAAAGAAGTTGAAGTATAAGGTAAAACCTCATTTTGTGTATTATATTGTTTAACAGAATTATATTTAAATGCTGAAATTTCATCTACTATCGTTTCTACCTTCCTATGTAAAAACTTGAGAGATTCTAACAGTGAGTTTTTTAAATCAGAAAAATCCGTTGGTAAATTTGTCTTATAAATAACAGCTTCATCAAAATAATTATTAAACATTAAATATTTAATAATAATATCAAAATTTGCATCAGATATTTTGTTTGTTCTAACTTGAATTTGATTAAAAAAACTTATGTTTTCCTTGTAAATAACCTCAGGCTTTACATAGCCCAAATTATTTAAAAAAAGTTGCGAGAATTTAGTACAATAATTTTTTGCCTCAATAGATTTTTTTGATAAATTATAAATAGTTGAATCTATGATTAACCCATAATAATATAAATCATTAAACACATAATAACTTTCATCTAACAAAAAACTATTCACACCTAAAATAAACTGAAAACTGTCTACACTTATAAGCTCCTCGCTTTCTATCACAAAATGAACCATGTCGAGCTCATTTACTACAATATTATTACTGTCACGTAAATCGTACAACATAGAAGCCCCTGAATAACTCCCGTACTCGAAATTAGCTATATAAAATAAAACTTTCATTAATTAAAAAATGAGAACACTTGAAAACCTGCTCCTTTTTCTTTTATTTTTTTTATAGTTTTTGAAGATTTAGACAGCTGATATTTTTTAAACACCTCAATCAATTCATTTAACATTGATTCAAATGCTTTTCCTTGACCATGCAATTGAGGCAATACAAATTGAGTAATAGCATAATCTATATGCGAATATTGATTAGAAGTATATTTCAACATTAACTCTCTAGAAACACTACAATACTTTTTTATTGAATTTACTTTTCTTAGACTTATAACAATAGCCCCTTCATCTTTTAATATTTTAAATATCTCTTTTAATATTTCTTCTTCTTTTGACAAAAGACTATACACTAAAGGATTCATTAATTTCTCAATTTCACTAAAATCATAATATCCTTCTAAAGTATAATCAACAGAATTTGGAGTATCAAAAACTCTTAAATTATCGCTATCTAAAGTTATTATTGGAGCTCTATCTATTAATCTAGGAGACAATCGTTCTGTGGTATGATCATTATTAATTGTCGCCATAAATCTTAAATTATTTGGCACATTCAATTCCTCATATCCTTTTAATTCTAGCTTTATACTCCTTTCAAGGCTACTCTTATCGTAAATAGATATAAAATCAGACCAGTAATATTCAATTGGGCTAAGGTTCGCTTCATCTAACAAAATATTTAATGGAACGTTTGGATTCAATTTATTGTATTTTATTAATGTTTTCACAAATCCAAATTCATCAAACTGATAAATATTATTAATAGGATTATTGTAGCCTAGTAATACTTTCCTAGAATTCCACCCTTTAGACACAGCTAATTCTAAAAAACATTTTTTAGGTGTGAAAAACTGAGAAATTAAATTACATAATGAAGTTTTCCCAATACCTGGTAAACCTGAAAAAATAACCAAAAAGTTTTGAAAATATAATGTAATTATATTTAAAATTTCTTCTTGCCTATATCTTCTACCGTTGGCTTGAAGAAAATTATCCAAGTCTTCTATCAATTTCGACAAACTTGTTTCACTATCCTTAAACACAACACCATTCAACTCTAATGGAAAAATATCACCATTTTCCTTATGCTTGGTGTAGGAACCGTTCATTAACTCAAAATATGGTTGAATTTCACCAATTCGTTTTATAATTAAATCTTCCGATGTCTTAGCTAACTCTGTCTTTATTTCCTTTTCTTGGTGTTCAAAATTTTTTAATTTATTCTGAGCATTATTAATTATAATATCTAATTCTTTTTCTCTTGCCTCCTTTTCCTCTACAGAATTATAAATAGCTTCATAATCATTTAGAAGATCTAATTCTTTAGTTTTAGATTCAATTTCATTAATTAATTTTTCTAAATCATCACTTTTTAAAATTATACTCTCCCTTTCATTAGAAAGTTTTTTTATTTCCAATTCTAAATTCCCCTTCTCTTTTTTAGAAGCATTTATAGAATCAATAATATTTTCCTTTTCCAATTCTAAATTAGAGATTCCTTCTTTTACCTTTTCTTCAGCTACATTATTTAATTCCTTTATTTTTGATTCAATAATTTGCTCCCGATGATTCTCTACGTAATTTTCAACAAATTGTTTACCCTCATTTGTTTTTAAATATTTACTTAATATCTTATTTTCTAGAAAACTTAACCATTTATCAGATTTTGCTTTCGATTCTAAATACTTTTCAAATCTAATTTTATTTGCTTCATTTAAATCGGCGACTACGACATCGTTTTCTTTTTCAGGTAGATGTTTTTCTTCAATAATTTTTATTGTAGTATCTAGTGTTTCATTTAAAATTAATTCAATTGGATCAATATTTTTTAACAACTCAACTGTATTAGTAATATAAAATTCCTCAGAATCATTCTTACCATAACTATTATTAATAATATATTTCTCCACACCTGATTCCTCAAATACATGTATCACATCTTCATAATCCTTATCTAATCCCAAACTACTAGTCAATAATGATTGAACTTTATATTTGTAGGTCATTTCATCCTCTAACAACACATCCTCTTCGGTCACATCTACTATAGCAATTGGCCCATATATTTTTGAATTTGTTTTCACATATACAGAAGAATGATATTTATAGGGTAATTCAAGTTCTCCTTTGGCTAAAACAACATCTATATTTTTATCAATTAACAATGAAAGCTTTTCCACACTCTGACTTACAACCTCGTACTTAACACTATAATAATCCTCAGCGAAGAAGTTTTTAGAATTTTGATATTTTAATTTAAAAAATTCTGTTGACTCAAACCTTTCTTTTATATCCCTTGTATAATTAGTTAAAGCAATAAGGTGACCACTATTAGGAAAGTATTCATCACGTAATGTTTTATTAAGTCTAATAACCTCATATTCATTCACAAATACACATTGTGGTTTAGGGTACCCTTTATCTGGATTACCAGAATCATTTCCACTTGATACTATTAATGCTTTATAATCATTAATTATTTGCTCTTCATAATTTATCATTTTTTTATTTTGTGCTTTATTAAGTTCAACAACTTGATTCTTTGTGTGTTCTTCCAGAACAGCTCCCTTTTTTAATAACTTATGCTTCTCCTTTTCTAATTGGTTTAATTTTCGACTTTTTATTAGTTCACCCATCACATCTTTCGTTGCCATCCTTTTAAAAGCATCCTTTTTAAACTCTTTCAATAAAATAAAATATTCTAATTCATTTAATTTTGTAGTTGGACGATGTTCTATTTCTATACCATTTTCAGATAAAAACCCCACCGCCCTTTCTAAAGAAATATTTAACTCCCTAAGAGCTTTATTTAATCGTATAACTTTTACAATAAATACTCAAAAAAACATTTTAAGTTTTAAAATCTGTTAATATAAGAATTAACTAATAATATAAACTGTTATAAATAATATATTCTCCCTTATCTCTGCCTTTCTTTATGTTTACAGAGGTTTCCGATTAGTAAAATAAAAAAGAAAAGGAACACTTAGCACACCTCTATAGTAATATAAAGAAAAGTCTTATACTGCAAATGAAAAAGCACTAGGTTCATTCAGTTAATGAATGGACAGTTATCTAATTAAATTGATTAAAAACAATATGTAAAAACTAACATGCTTATCTTGTATCGACTATTTAAAATGAGTAAGAACACAATAATTGCCAGTTGTATTAAAAGACAAACTGGCTAAAACAAGACAAAACCCGCAAAACGACAAGACAAGACAAGACAAGACAAGACAAGACAAGACAATATCAACTGGCAAGTCTTCATCCCTTTTATATTGGTAAAATTCACTTTTTTATAATTTTACAATGTGATTGGCTTGAACCTACCGCAATTGGAGTGGATGAGAAATTGAGTCAATCACATTTTTTATACTATTTCTTCCACCTTACTTTTCCAAAATTTACTATACTTTTTATTGATATTCAGAACTAGGTCTAAACCTATGTATGCTCTCATGTTTATATATCATAATATGCAACCTTACAAGGAAGCTATTTCATATTCTTTTTTTATTTATATTTGGAATTCATTTGTATAACACACGAACACAAAATCGAACACAAATTTGATTTTCATATAAACTGTATAGTTCTGAAATAAAGGTAGTTATAAACAAACTGCTAAAACAATTATTGTTTCATAACCCGGAGGTCGCGGGATCGTGCCCCGCTCTCGCTACAAACTTAAAGAATTGAGGTTTAACGGTTTAGTGTTCGCTAAGCCATTTTTTTATGCCTAAATTAATTGAATTTCTTACGGA